>JAPLOF010000019.1 GCA_026692665.1 Planctomycetota bacterium | reverse complement strand
TCAGGCGCGGGATGGGTTGAGCCGGCTGGTGCGCAGGAACTGGGGGCACTCGAAGCTGGAGCGGAACCTGGGGTGGCACCTGTGGGCGTGGATCCTGTGGCGGAACTACGCGCGGGAGATCACGTGCCGGAGTCGGCGGGTTTCGGCGGCGTCGGCGACGGGGGTGACGACGCGGAGGCTGAGGCCGCGGGAGTTGTTCGAGTGGGTGGATCGACTGCCCAGGGATTCGTGAGCGCGGCGGGGGGGGGCGGATGGGGAGGGGCGTCGGAAGGTGACAGCCACGCAACTGGGTCAGTTTCCGTCAGTTCTTCCCCATGCCAAGAATCTCCCCCTCACTGCGCGCAAGCAGGGATCGCAGATGCGGGTGCTGGTAGTGGCGGTCGACTGTGATCGCGTAGAAGTTCTCGAACAGGTCTGGGACGACGCAGTGTTCGCGCAGTTGGCCGTTCCGCAGCTCGTCGCGGACGACGACGGTCGGGAGCAGCGCCAGGCCGCCCGTGTCGCGGGCGAGCAGTCGCAGGGTGGCCATGTCGTCGACTTCGGCCAGGACGCGGACCTTCACTCCGCGTTGCTCGCAGAGCGCGTCGAACTCGGTGCGGATCTCGCTGTCGGGGCCGGGCAGGATCATGAGCGCGCCGGCCAGGTCGTTGTCGAATCGAAAGGGTTTCTTGCGCGGCCGCCCCACGATGCTGACGCCCTGACGGGCGATGCGTCGGCAGCGCCAGGCACTCCCCGCTTCGCGCCGGGCAGGCCGGTTCGAGAGCACGAGATCGAGCTCGTGCTGGGCGAGCCGGTCGAGCAGGTCGTCGAGACGTCCGGACTGCAACAGGAGTCGCGCGTTCGGCTGGTCCAAGAGCGGCGTCACGAAGGACTCCTGGAAGTTGCGCGAGAGCGTGGCCACCGCGCCGATGCGCAGGACCTGCTCGGCACGCCGCCCAGCCTTGACGGTCGCGAGCAGTTCGTCCCCCGTGCCGAAGATCTCCTCGGCGTAGTCCAGGGTGAGGCGTCCGGCTTCGGTGAGCACGAGGCGACGGCCGACGCGATCGAAGAGGTCCACGTCGAGGGCGACCTCGAGCTGCCGGATCTGGGCGGAGAGCGCCGACTGCGACACGTACAGCCCCTTGGCCGTCCGCGTCAGATTGCCGTCCTTGGCGACGGCCCAGAAGTAGCGGAGGTGGTGGAAGTTGAGGGGGTGCGTGGTCATGGCAATCGTTCCTGTTCGCAGAACGATTCTATCTCTATTCAGTAATTTTCAAGAATGATGGTGGCGGCTACGGTTCCTGGCCATGAGCCCCCCGATCCCGTGGCCCGAAGTCCTCCCCTTCCTCGCGCTGTTCATCCCCCTGAGCTTCGGGGTGGCGGCCCTGAGCGTCTCCCGAGCCGCTCCCTTCCGTTGGGCGGGCCGTGTGGCGGGATGGAACGGTCTCTTGGCCGTCGTCATCGCGGTGGCCCTCCTGGTCGGGCCGCGCGAGGGGCTTCCGGCGCAGGACGCCGCCGCGTTCGTCGTCGCCCTGGAGCAAGCCATCCGGCTCGACGCCGTCACGTCGGTCATGCTGCTGCTCGTCTCCGCGATCGCGATCGTGATCGTGCGGTACTCGCGCACCTACATCCACGGAGACGAGTGCCAGGAACGGTACGCACGCGCGCTCCTGGCGGTGCTCGGCACGGTGACGCTGCTCGTCGTGGCGAACAACCTGCTCGTGATCGCGCTGGCCTGGATCGGGACGAGCCTTGCCCTCCATCAGTTGCTGACGACCTATGGAGATCGGCCCCAGGCCCTCGTGGCCGCGCACAAGAAGTTCCTGCTCAGCCGCCTCGCCGACGCCTGTGTGCTCGGCGCCGTGGCGCTCCTGTGGTCCAGCTGCGGCAGCGCGAACATCGACGTCCTGCTGAGCTGGGCACGCGCCAACCCCGAGCTGACTCTCTCCGCGCAGGTCGCGGCCGTGCTGCTCGTGTGCGGTGTCGCGCTGAAGTCGGCGCAGCTCCCTTTCCACGGCTGGTTGATCCAGGTCATGGAGGCTCCGACTCCGGTGTCCGCGCTGCTCCACGCCGGAGTCGTGAACATCGGGGGCTTCCTGATGATCCGCCTCGCTCCCTTCATGGCGCAGGCGAACGTCGCGCAGTACCTGCTCATCGTCGTCGGTACGACCACGGCGGTGCTGGCCGCGCTGATCATGACAACTCGCGTCAGCGTCAAGGTGTCGCTGGCCTGGTCCACCTGCGCGCAGATGGGGATGATGCTGCTCCAATGCGGTCTTGGC
Organism: Planctomycetota bacterium; assembly: GCA_026692665.1. GTDB lineage: Bacteria > Planctomycetota > UBA1135 > UBA1135 > JAEUHZ01. The sequence goes on along the minus strand of JAPLOF010000019.1, from coordinate 71,971 downwards.
CTGTGGCATCTCGCGCTGCTGCACCTCGTCGCGCACTCGCTGTACAAGGCTCATGCCTTCCTGAGCTCGGGAACCGTGGTCGAAGGTTGGCGAGCCCAGGCGATCCGCTCCAGTCGAGGTCCCATGTCGCCGGCCCGCGTCCTGGCCGGCGCCGTGATCGTGCTCGCGAGCGTGGCCACCGTCGTCGGCCTGGCGATGGTCCTGACCAGGACGTCCGATCGATTCGACCCGACCCTGCTCGCGGTGGGGCTCCTGCTCGCGATGTCCTTGTCACCGATGGCGATCGGAGCTGGTCTCGGCGGCCGCCTGGCCTTGCTGGGCGCCTCCGCCTTCAGCATCGGAGTCAGCGCGCTCTACCTCGCCTGGCATGCGCTGTTCGGACACCTCGTCGTGCTTCCCGCCGGCGTGCACGCCCCACTCATTGGATTGGGGATCGCGGCCGTCGGCTTCTCGATGCTGTTCGTCGCCCAGCTCGTCCTGCACGTGTGGCCCGCGAGCCCGCTCGCGCGGACGATCCAGCCCTGGCTCTTCGCCGGCCTCTACCTCGACGAGGTGTTCACGCGGATGACCTTCCGGCTGTGGCCTCCGGGCCGGTCGTCCCAGAAGGCGTCCACCCAAGACCTGCGACTCTCGGAACCTCTGGAGGCCTGACCATGACGCGCACGAGCCACACGATGACCCTCGCCAGTTCCGAACCCACATCGACGAGCAGCGGCGCGATCGTCGCGAACGCCATGGAGGCCGCGTGCTCGCGCATCGCTCCGACTTGGCCCCTCGATCGGTTCATCGCGGTCAACCCGTTCTGGAACTTCGTCGACAAGCCGCTGCCCTCGGCGTCCGCGGATCTCCTGGCGCTCTCGGGCTCCTGGCTCCTGATGCCGCGTGCCTGGTATCGCGAACAGTGGCAGCGCGGGCTGCTGCGCGAAGAGCACTTGCGCGAGGCCATCGCCCAGTGCCGATCCTCCGCGACCGAAGCGTTCTTGACCGCGCTGCTCGAGAAAGACGCGCCGACGACGCACCGGCGAGCGCGTGTGATGGACGTCGTCGACATGCAGCGGGATCTCGGGCACGCGATGTCCTGGCGCGACTTCGTGACGCACAGCATCAGCCAGTTCTGCGCTTCGTACTTCGACGGTGGACAGGCGCAGCTCGGCCCGGACCGCGCGGGCGGGCTCTACGCGAGCTGGCGCCGCGTCGTCGTGCAGGACCGGTCTCCGGCGCTCCTCATGGGACAGCGCGAGCACGGGGAGTGGGCCTCACGAGTGCCTGGCACCGCACGCGAGATGGCTGTCCTGGCCGTGTCCGACCTGGAAATCCCCGAGAGCGAGCTGGAGTCGTACTTCACGAGCCTGCTCCTCGACGTGAACGGGTGGGCGGCCTGGTGCGCCTACGAGCGTTGGACCGCTCGCCTCGCGAACACGGACGACGACCAGATCGTCGACCTGCTCGCGATCCGGCTGGCCTGGGAGTGGCTGCTCCTTCGTTCGGCTGGGCGTGGTGTCTCGACGCTGTGGCAGCAGGCCAAGGCCGAATGGCCCGCGATCGACGCTCGTGCGCGTGCCTCGCAGGGGAACGACTGGGTCCTGCAGCGAGCGGTGGAGATCGCCTGGCAACAGGAGGTGTGCCGCCAGCTGCCGGCGGGATTCGCGGACTCCTCGCGAACCGAGCCCGCCTCGGTGCAGGCCGTGTTCTGCATCGACGTCCGCTCCGAGGTCTTCCGCCGCGCGCTCGAGCAAGTGGGCCCGCGCGCAGAAACACTGGGATTCGCCGGGTTCTTCGGGATGCCCGTGGAGTACCTGCCAGTGGCCAGCTCGACGCCGCGTCCGCAGCTGCCCGGGTTGCTGGCCGCGAGCCTGCGCGTGACCGACACGGGAACGACTGCCGATGTCGGCGAGCGCCGCACGGAGCGACTGGGGCTCCAGGCGACGTGGAAGCGCTTCAAGTCCGGGGCTTTCTCCAGCTTCTCGTTCATCGAGTCGATGGGCATCGCCTCCGCGGGCGGTCTCGTGCGCGACAGCCTCGGACTCGGTGGCCGCGGGCAGGATCCCGAGCGCGCCGGACTGTCCGCCCGCGAGCACTTCGATCGCAAGCCCCGGCTCACCGGGCGCTCGGACGGCGGTACGGTCAGCGTCGAGGATCGCTGCAAGCTCGCCGCGGGCATGCTGCGCGCGATGAGCCTGACCCGTGACTTCGCGCGCCTCGTCGTGCTCGTGGGTCACGGCAGCGAGTCGCGCAACAACCCGCACGCCGCGGGGCTCGATTGCGGGGCGTGCTGTGGCCAGACGGGCGAGGTGAACGCGCGCGCTGCGGCGGCGCTCCTGAACGAGCCCGCGGTGCGGGCTGGCCTGGTTCAGCTCGGCATCGACGTGCCCGCGAGCACGCAGTTCCTCGCCGGCCTCCACAACACGACCACGGACGAGGTGACCCTGTTCGACCTCGACGAGGTGCCGACGACGCACCAGGACGACGTGGGCGAGTTGCGGCTCGTCTTGAAGGCCGCTGGCGTCCGCGCGCGGCGCGAACGGGCCTCCAGGCTGGGCCTCGCCGATCTGTCGGACGCGGAGCTGCGCGACGCCGTCGACCGTCGATCGCGCGACTGGGCGCAGGTGCGCCCGGAATGGGCGCTCGCGGACAACGCCGGCTTCATCGTCGCTCCCCGCTCGCGATCGCAGCACATCGACCTGGCGGGTCGCTCGTTCCTGCACGAGTACCGTTGGCAGGACGACGAGGGGTTCGCGGTGCTCGAGCTCATCATGACCGCGCCGATGGTCGTCACGCACTGGATCAACATGCAGTACTACGCGTCCACGGTGGACAACGCGCGTTATGGGAGCGGCAACAAGGTGCTCCACAACGTCGTCGGTGCGCATCTGGGCGTCTTCGAAGGCAACGGCGGCGATCTGCGCATCGGGTTGCCGATGCAATCGCTGCACGACGGATCGAAGTGGATGCACACGCCGGTGCGGCTCAGCGTGTTCATCGAGGCCCCGCGCCACGCGATCGATGCCGTGCTGACGAAGCACCAGAAGGTCCGGGAGCTCGTGGACAACGAGTGGCTCTACCTCTTCCAGATCGATCCGGCCGAAGGCACCGTGAACGCCCGGCGTGGCGGAGCCTGGGTTCCGGTGCAGGGACCCCGGAGCTGAGCACGTGCCGCCGCGCTCGAGGGACTCGAACGACGACGCGACGAGCGTGTACCAGAAAGCGACCTTCGCTCTGCTCACGCAGCACGGCAAGGAGCGCGTGATCGGCCCAGCGTTCGACTCCGCATTCGCCGCGCGGGTTCGACTCGTGTCGGGGTTCGACACGGACGCGCTCGGGACGTTCACCCACGAGGTCCCGCGCGCCGGAACCCAGCTCGACGCGGTCCGTGCCAAGGCGCGCATCGGGATGGAGCTGTCGGGGCTCGAACTGGGGCTGGCGAGCGAAGGCTCGTTCGGCCCTGGCCCCCTCGCCTTCTTCTCGTGGAACGTCGAGTTGGTGATCCTGATCGACGCCCGACACGGGATCGAGATCCTCGGGCGCGCCCAGGCTCCGGCGCAGGACGCTCGCGTGGCGGTCGCGACCCGCGACGGACTCGACGAAGCCGCGCGTCGGGCTGGATTCCCCGGACATGGGCTCGTGCTGAGGGCCGAGGACGGCACGGACACTCGTCTACGCAAGGGTCTCCAGTCCTGGTCTGCGCTCCATGGCGCGTTCGCCGACCTGAAGTCGTCGTTTCCCGAGGCCGTGCTCTCCGTCGAGAACGACCTGCGCGCGCACATGAATCCGACGCGGATGAACAACATCGCCCTGGCCACCGCGGATCTCGTTCAGCGCATGCAGCGCGCGTGCCCGGAGTGCGGCGCTCCTGGATTCGGTCTGATGTCCAAGGTTCCCGGCCTGCCCTGTCGGGACTGTGGAGAGGCCACGCAGGAGGTTCGCGCGGAGCTGCATGGATGCGTCGCCTGTGCCCACCGCGTCCTGCGCGGGGTCGGCGAGCGCCTGGGCGATCCGGCGAGTTGCCTGGGTTGCAATCCCTGACCTTCCGACTCGGGATCGATACGGGGACCCGCTGTGCGGATCGCGTCCTCGCGCGCCGTCACCAGGCCCCCGCCGCGGCCGGCACGCAGGTCGCGCAGGACGTCCGCGAGGACCGATCAACCCACGACGTCGGCCCAGCCCACCAGCCGCTCGGCTAGCCGTGTCCGCGCGCGCATCAGCCGCATGTCGAGAGCTCCGCGCGAGATCCCGGCCCTCTTCGCCGCCTCGTCGATCGACAGCCCCTGGAAGTAGACGAGGCCCAGCGCCTCGCGGTCCTCGGGCTTCAGGAGGTTCACCACGACTTCGAGCGCCGTGCGCTGCTCGGCCTGCTCGAGCCCGCGGAACCCGCCCGTCGTCCCGAAGACGCCCGACAGCGACGTGGTCTCGGAATCGGAAAGCCGCACGACATCTCGGCCCGGGCGCTGCAGCCGGTTCACGAGCAGGCGCCAGGCCGACGTCCACAGGTACGCGCGCAACGCGCGCGGGTCCTCGAACTCGGGGGCGTCCTCCAGCCGCAAGTAGCGGAATACGGCCTCCTGAGCCAGGTCCGAGGCGCTCATCGAGGCGCTGAACGGCCCCCCGGCCCGCGCGCGCAGCCGGCGGGCCAGGACCTCGACCTCGCCCCGCAGGAGCTCGTCCAGGGCGTCCACGTCCCCCGCCTCCTGCCAGCGGGAGAGCAGCGCGCGCGCCGCTTCGTCGGCGTCCTCGGGCGGCACTCGGGGGGCGGGGGCCATCCGTCCGATTCTCGGAGGACCGGCCGGCACCGGCAAGCGGCCAGGAAATGCCCCTGCCACGCAACCCTGCGGCCGGCGCTGTATAACCAGGAAGGACATGGCCCCGGGAGATCCCCACGGATCCCCCCTCGTTCGAGGAGTTCACCCATGCAAGCGAAGTACGCGTTGGCTGCTGGCCTCGCCGCCCTGACTCTGGGCGCGACGTGGATGCCGGCAACGGCTTCTCCCGGCTGTTGAGGCCCGCGGCGCGGGGCGGCGAGTTCGCCGTCCACCCCGGGTGGAGCAGCAGGTCCCGCCGTCGGCGGCCGCGGTGGCGGCGGCGGTGACGGCCCGACGGGGGGCGCGCCCACTCCGACCGGCGGCATGAAGCCGCCGAAGATGGTGCGCGGCATCACGACCGCCGCTCCGCGCGGAATCGCGTCGCGCGAGCTGCTCGAACTGCGCTGGAACTATCCCGTGTACGAAGTCGCGGCCGAGCCCGCCAGCGAACACGGCACGTCGGTCGAGAAGCGTCGCGAGGCCCTGCCGCGCGAGAAGGCGCTCGAGATCCTGGCCGGCAACGACCCGCGGCCGCTGCTCGTCCTGCGCGAGTGCACCTACTGCAACAAGACGGACGATGCTCTGCTGTCGCGCACCGAGTCCAACGAGCGCACGCTCGTCCTCGCGCGCTTCTTCCACTGCGTCAAGCTGCCCGTCGACGTCGTCCAGCCGGACCATCCGTTCAACGCATTGTTCCCGACGAACGAAGCGGAACACCTCTTCGTGGCCGGGCCGGATGGCTCGGCGAAGAAGCCTCTCGAGTCGGACACGTCGCGCGTCGAGCTGTGGACCGCGATGGAGACGACGCTGGCGGCGACCTACGGCCTCGACGCGGGCAAGGTGACCAAGCAGGTCCTCCAGGGCCTCGACAAGGTCGACGAGTTCGAGCGCAAGGTGACCGACCTCGAGACCCGCAAGGGTCAGCTCATGGAGTCTCCGAACGTCGAGGTCGCGAAGGTGAAGAAGGTCGACGCCGAGCTGGAGGTCGCGAAGAAGGACGCCGAAGCCGCCCGCGCGGGCGTGGCGAAGATCTTCCAGGTCGTGCCGAAGACCCCTGCGGCCGGCGCGGCGCGCTGACCGGATCGGGATTCTTGCCGCGATGACTCGTGTTGCGGAGGAGAGGCGCCCACGGCCCCTCCTCCGCGTCTTCCTCGGGCTCGCGCTCCTACTCTCTCCAGCGCGAGCCCAGGAAGACTCCAAGCCCGAGAAGGTCGAGACGATCGACCCCTACACGCGGGGCGAGCGCAAGGGGCTGGATGCGGCCGGCTACGTGTCGCTCGGGCCGTTCCCGTGGTGCGAAGGGATCACGACCGACGCGATCACGCGCGAGCTCGGCGGTCTGCCGATCCTGTGGGTCGAGACCGAGCACTTCCGCATCGGCTCCACCCTGCAGAGCTACAAGCTGAGCGGCGATCGCATCGAGAGGAAGCGCGTCGACGAGGAGCTCGCGCGGATCCGCGACATCTTCCCCGACGCCAAGGTGCCGACGGCGAAGCTCGATCCGTGGCTGCGCCTGCACATGTACGCGCGGCGGATCGAGGCCGTGCACGCCGAGTTCCTGCGCGGGTTCGGCGTCCAGGACCAGGACTTCGGCGAGGTGAAACCGGGCTCTCCGCCGACGATCGCCGCCGGGCCGCACCTCGGCATGCAGATGAAGTTCACGGTCCTGCTCGCGGAGCGGCGCTCGACAGTCGCGCGGTTCGTGCGCTATGCGCTGAAGCGCGACGCGAGCGACCCGATCCGAGAACGACTCCCCGGAGGCTCGCTGTTCTTCGGCATCAGCGCCGAGACGGTGCGCTCGTGGAGCCAGGAGTCCGAATCGGCCTTCCACTCCCAGGTCGCGGCCAACGTAGCCCTCAACCTGCTGTCCGGGTTCCGCGGGATGAGCTCCACACTGCCCGTCTGGTTCGAGTACGGCTACTCGCATGTCATTTCGCGCCGCGTCGACGAGCGCTACACGCTGTACGCGAAGGGCACGTTGCGCGAGGACGGGGACTCCTGGAAGTGGGAACCGCGCGTCGCAGGCCTCATCGCGAACGACTTCGCGCCGTCGTGGAAGGACCTCGCGAACGAGAAGCGCTTCGAGGATCTCTCGGGGCCCGACCACCTCGTGGCGTGGTCGAAGGTGACGTGGATGCTCCAGACGTTCGGCCCGGAGCGCATGCGGCAGTACCTGATGGCGGTCACGGACCCGCTTCCGCGCCAGGACGAGCTGGATCGCGCGGCTTTCCTGCGCGACCGGCAACTGCGCGCCCTGGAGGAGGTCGCGGGCGTGCCGACGACGGAGCTCGAGGACGTGTGGCGGCGCTGGGCGGCGAAAGCGACTTCCAAGCGCTGAGCCGATCGAAGGCGTTTCCGAGGAGGCTCCTGGAGCCTCGGCGGGCGGTTCGGAAAGGACATCCGCCCCGACCCGGAAGTTTCGTCAAGGACCCGGCAGGAAGTGCCGAAACAAGCCGCGGTCCTTCCGGGTGCGGGAGGAACCGTGCGCAACGACTTCCTCCCCATGCTGACGACAACGCTGGATCCCGCGACCGACGCGGCGCCGCCCTGTGGCGAGCGCGCGGCTCGCGCGTTGTGCCAGCGTGTGGCCTCGTTGCGCGCTGCGATCGACGCGGTGCGCGGCGCTCTGTCCGCGGAGGACGCGCTGCACGCTCCGCTCTCCGGAGCGGAATTCGAACTGGAACGGCTCGCGCGGGACGTGCGTGCGCTGGTCGACTGGTCGCTTCCGAGCCCCGTGCGTCCCCTCGAGTGTTCGCTCGAGGAGATCGGTCTCGCGGCCGTCGACGCGCTCCACGCCGACCGGCGCGGGCGAACGCTCGTCGCGGTCGAGCGACCGACGACGCGCGTGTACGTCGACGGTCCCTTGGCGTCGCGGAGCCTCGCGCGCCTCCTGGAGCACGGGTTCGCAGGCGGCGCCGAACGCGCTGGATTGCAGCTGGAACCGCAGGAGACGGGGTTCGCCGCGATCACATCCTTCGACGGCGTCGTCTTGCAGCACGACGAGTGCATGGGTGAGCTCGAGCCCTGCGTCTCCGCCGGACTCGCCGAGCCCCTCGCACGGCGCGATCTCGCACGGCTCGGCGCACGCCTCGAGGCGGACACCAAGACCCGCCGCACGACCGTCTCCTTCCCCGGCCCTGAGGCCGGCAACCGGGGCGCGCGATGACCGGAGGAGCGATCCACGTGGTTCAGACGCCCTCCGCCATCGGACCGGAGGAGGTGGCGCGCGCGCTGAACGGCCTCTCGGACACCGTGCTGCAGAGCATGGCCCGCCTGGTCGAGCGCTGCGAGATCGCGGAACGCGAGCTCGAGCAGTTGCGCGCCGCGTCCTCCGCCGCCGCGACGACGAGCGGTCCGGTCGACGACCAGGCCTCGCTGCACACTCGCATCGCGGACCTCGAGCGACGGCTCGCCGCCGAGGAACGCCTCTCACGCCTGGGCGCGATGGCGGGCGGGATCGGGCACGAGATCAGGAACCCGCTGCACGCCGCGCGCGGTTTCGCCGAGCTCCTCGAACGCCACACCGCGCGCGACGGACACGAACGCCGCTGGGCCGCCCGCATCGTCGAGGCCATCGACGAGGTCGAGGAGATCGCGACGAGCCTCCTGTCGCTCGCCTCGCGTCAGCCCATGTCTCGCGACGCCGTCGACACCGACGAGCTCGTCGCGAGCGCCATCGCCGCAGCCCGACGCGTCCTCGACGGACGCGGCGGCTCCGAGCGCTGGATCATCACGAAACACGTGGATTCCCCGCGATTCGCGGGCGATCGGATCAAGCTGCGGTCCGCACTGCGCAACCTCGTCGCGAACGCGCTCCAGGCGCTGCCCGACGGTGGTCGCGTCGAGGTGCGGACTCGGCTCGACGGCGGCGAGATCGAGATCGCCGTCCACGATTCCGGCCTCGGCGTACCCGCCCACCTGCGGCGGCGACTCGAGGAACCGTTCTTCACGACGAAGAGCGAGGGCTCGGGGCTCGGCCTCGTGCTCGTGCGCGCGATCGCTGAACTGCACGGAGGCCGCTTCGAGGTCTCCCCATCCCCAGGACCCCTCGGTGGGGCCGTGACCCTCCTGCGACTTCCCTTCGAACCCCGGTAAAGCCATGTCCATCCAACGCATCCTCGTGGTCGACGACGACCAGCTCAGTCGCGAGTTCCTGGTCGACGCCATCACGGCGCTCGGCTACAAGCCCCTCGAGGCCAAGAACGGCGCGGAAGCGCTCGAGCGCGCCGCGACGGGCGCGCCCGACCTGGTCCTCGCCGACCTGCGCATGCCGGGCATGGACGGCGTCGAACTGATCAAGAAGATCCGCGAACAGGCTCCCGGCGTCCCGTCCGTGATGATCACGGCGCAGGGCACGGTCGAGACCGCCGTGCAAGCGATGCGCGCGGGCGCTTCGGACGTGCTGCTCAAGCCGTGCACGTCGGAGGCGCTCGAGGTCGTCATCGAACGCATCGAGCGCACGGCTCGCCTGATCCGCGAGAACGAGTACCTGCGTCACGAGATGAACTCGTCCACCTCCGGCATGGTCGCGAAGAGCGCCCCGATGCTGGAGACGCTGCGCACCGCCGCGCGCTATGCACGCAGCAAGGGCACCGTCCTCATCACCGGCGAGAGCGGCTCCGGGAAGGAACGTCTCGCGCACTACATCCACGAGTCGAGCCCGCGCAAGAACGGGTCGTTCATCCGCGTGAACTGCGCGTCGATGCCGGAGCAGCTCCTGCTGGTCGAGCTGTTCGGACACGACCGCTCCAACGGCGCTTCGCGCGGCCGCGAAGGGCGCGTCGAGCTCGCGGACGGCGGCACCCTGCTGCTCGACGAGATCGGCGAGATCCCCGCTTCGGTCCAGGCGCGCCTCCTGCGGCTCGTCGAGGACGAGGAATTCGAGCGGCTGGGCGGCTCCGGCTCCCAACGTGTCGACGTGCGCATCCTGGCGACGACCAGCCGCGACCTGTCGTCCGAAATGCGCGCTGGGCGCTTCCGCGAGGAGCTCTACTACCGCCTGAACGTGCTGCCCGTGCGCATCGCGCCGCTGCGCGAACGCCGCGAGGACGTGATGCCGCTCGCGCAGCACTTCGCGAGCGCTTTCGCCAAGCTCGCCGGTCTCGAAACCCCGACGTTCACGCCCGAAGCCGTCGAAGCCCTCCAGAACTGGACCTGGCCCGGCAACGTCCGCGAACTCGAGAACGCCCTGCAACGCGCCGTCGTCGCCCTGCGTCACACGCGCATCGACGTGGCCGACCTCGCCCTCGTCCCCGCGAGCGGCTCCCCCATGCCCGGAGCGACGACCGCTTCCAGCCCGACGGAGTCGCTCGCCCCGCAGCTCGCCAACCGCAAGCTGGAAGAGATCGAACGCGTGTCGATCCTCGCCACCCTGCAAGCCCTCCGCACTGTGCCTGGCTCACTTCCCGCGAGTTCGCGCGAACTCGCGGGAAGTGAGCCAGGCACAGTGCGGAGGAGTTGGCGTTCAGAGCCCGAAGGGGCGGCCGTGTGGCTGCGTGGGTGCGCGGAAGCGTTCCGGCGCGAAGAAGGTGGGGTCGAAGGCGGTCACGGGTTCGTCGTCGAGCATCTGCGCGATCCCCTCGGCCACGCTCGGTGCGAGCTTGAAGCCGTGCCCGCTGAAGCCGGTGACGACGTAGAGGTTCGGGATCGCGGGCCACGGCCCGATCGCGGCCTGCGCGTCGGGTGTCAGGGTGTAGAGGCCCACGAGCGAGCCGGCGTCGCGCTCCTCGCGGTAGGCCGGCAGGCGCGACTCGAGCACCGTGCGCGCCCAGCGTTGGAACGCCGTCGACACGCTCTCCTCGATCGTGTCGGGGTCGTGCACCGGTGCGTCCTGCGAATGGTCCATGCGCCCGACTCGCGTCCGCAGCGCGTGGCTCTCGCAGCGCGTGTAGAAGCCCTTCTCGATGTCGAGGATCACCGGGTGCGCGGGTGAAGGCATGCGCTTCGCCGCGATGCCGAACCGGTCGAGCACGGAATCCGCCAGCAGATCGTCGCGGTCGGAGCCGCGCGGAATGCTGCCGCTGGGCAGCTCCACGAAGTGCTGCTCGGGACGCACGACCTGCAGCGGGATCTGGACGCCGATCGACGCGAGCAAAGGCCCGCTCCACGGCCCCGTGGCGACCACGAGCCGCTCGCATTCGACGGTCGCGGTATCGGTCCGCACGCCGCGGACCCGACCGCCCGAGATTTCGATCCCGAGCACGCGCTCGCCGATGCGCGTGATCGCTCCCGCTTCGCGCGCCAGGGAGGCGAACGCTTCGACCGTGCGCACGGGATCGACCCCGGCGCCGTCGGGTTCGTGACATCCGATCGCGGCGTCGTCGACGACGAGCCCGGGCACGAGCGCGCGCATGGCGCTCGCATCGAGGACTCGCGCGTCGATGCCGCTCGTGCGCAGGAGCTCGGCGTTGCGGCGCACGAGCCCGATCGTGTCCGGCGCGGCCGGACCGCCGATCGTGAGCACGCCCATCCGCTGGTACCCGATGTGGCGACCCGTCGCGGCCTGCAGGCTGGCGTAGACGCGCAGGCTGTCGCGTGCCATGTCGACGAGCGCGCGGTCCGAGTAGAACTGGCGCAGGATCGCGCCCGATCGGCCCGACGAACCGGCCGCGAGCTGGCCCTTCTCGAACAGCACGACGGGCGCCTCGATCGGGTCGGAGCGCCGCGCGGCAGCCCACGCGATCGCGGTGCCCATGACGCCTCCGCCCACGACGATGGTGCGCCCTTCCATGGCCGCTACCGTAGCGATGGAACCGCCTCGCGAGCCCGTGCGGGCCCGCGAGGCGGTCGATCAGGGGGAGTCACCGCACCAGATGCAGAGCACGTGATGAGGGGGGACACGCGCGACCTGCGCAGGCGTTGGTGATCGATGAGCTCCCACGCACACTTCCGGGAGGTCGCGCCGCGCGTGGGTGGAAAAGGCGCGGAAAACAGATCCTGACCCGACGGCGAGCGCGCCCTCGGCAGTCACGCGGGGAAACTGCCTGCAGCCGATGAGCTCGGTGGGAGGCGGAGCCGCAGGCTTTGGAATCGGGTTCGGGCGCAGCCCCCCCTGCGCTGGCTCCTCGTCGCGAGGGGCCCCTGGGGGCCAGGGCAGGGTCGCGGAAGGCGGATTCTGGATCCCCGCCTCCGATGGAGATCGATCCCGGTGTTTCCGGAGCCTCTCGGTCGAAACCGCGGCGAATCGCCGTGCGAAGCACGACGGGCGCCTCGTCTTCTCTCCGGCGCCCCCTCCCCGCCATGCTCGAAGCCCAAAAGCTCACCAAGCGGTTCCAGGATCGCGTGGCCGTCGACTCGCTGGACCTGCGCATCGAACCCGGCGAGATCTACGCGCTGCTCGGCCCCAACGGGGCCGGCAAGACGACGACGATCAACCTGTTCCTCGGGTTCCTGACGCCGGACTCAGGAGCCGCGCGCGTCGCCGGGACGAGCGTCGCCGAGGATCCGGTCGCCGCGCGGCGCAAGCTCGCGTACATCCCCGAGATGGTCTCGCTCTACCCGCGCTTCAGCGGCGTCGAGAACCTCGACTACTTCAGCCGCCTCGGCGGTCACGCACGGCAGCACACGGAGCTGTACGAGCTGCTCGCGCGCTCCGGCTTGACGCGTGAGGCCGCCGACCGCCGCGTCGGAACGTACTCGAAAGGCATGCGGCAGAAGGTTGGCATCGCGCTGGCCCTCGCGACGGGAGCGAAGGCCCTGCTGCTCGACGAGCCGACTTCGGGCCTCGACCCGGCGGCGAGCCACGAGTTCTCGCGCATGCTGCGCAAGCTCGCGAAGGACGGGGTCGCGATCCTCATGGCGACGCACGACCTGTTCCGCGCGCGCGAGGACGCTTCGCGCATCGGGATCATCCTGAACGGGCGCCTCGTGGCGCAGTACTCGCGCGACGAGATCAAGGACCAGGATCTCGAGAAGATCTACCTGGAGCGGCTCTCGGCATGATCCTGGGCATCGCGCGCAAGGAGTTCGTCGACGCGTGGCGCGACGGACGGTTCCGGCTCGGGGCCGCGCTGGTCCTCGTGTTGCTGCTCGTCTCGGGCCTGCTCGCGCGCCAGCAGGTCGCGCGCGCGCAAGGAGAACGCGATGCCGCGACCGCGCTCGAGCGCAAGAACTGGCTCGAGCAGGGCGACAAGAACTCGCACTCCGCCGGCCACTACGGCGTGAACGTGTTCAAGCCCACCTCGCCGCTCGCCGTGTTCGACCGCGGCATCGAGCCGTTCGTCGGGACGTCCGTTTTCCTCGAGGCGCACCGCCAGAACCAGGCCGCGTTCCTGCCAGCGCAGGACGCGACGGCGATGCGCCGCTTCGGCGAGCTCTCCGCGGCGGTCGCGCTGCAGATGCTGGTCCCCTTGCTGATCGTCCTGCTCGCGTTCGGCGCCCTTGCGGGCGAGCGCGAGAGCGGGACGCTGCGGCAGATCCTGAGCCTCGGCGTGCGGCCGCGTCAGCTGGTCCTCGGCAAGGCGCTCGGACTCGGCGCAACCGTCGCCGTACTCCTCCTCCCGGCCGCGGGCGTGATGGCGTTCCTGCTGGCCCGAGCCGCGGGCCCCGAGGCGACCGGGCTCTGGGCTCGTGCGGGAGGGCTCGCGCTGTCCTATTCGGCCTACCTGGCGATCTTCGTGGCGCTCAGCGTGGCCGTCTCGGCCTCCACACGCACCTCACGCACGGCGTTGACGATCTTGCTCTCGATCTGGGCGCTGAACTGCATCGTCGCGCCGCGACTCGCGAGCGACGTGATCCACCAGTCCCTTCCGACTCCCAAGCTCGCCGAGTTCGAAGCGGAGATGCAGAAGGGCGTGATGGAGGGGTTGGACGGGCACGATCCGCGCAACAAGCGCCTCGCGGACTTCCAGCGCGACACCCTCGCGAAGCACGGCAAGACGCGCGTCGAGGACCTGCCCTTCAACTTCCAGGGCCTCGTGATGCTGGAGAGCGAGCGCATCGCCGGCGAGGTCTTCGACTTCCACTTCGGCAAGTTGTGGGACCGCATCCAGGCCCAGGACCGCGCGGTCGCGCTCGCCGGCGTCGGCGCGCCCATGCTCGCGCTGCGCTCGGCCTCGATGGCGTTCGCGGGCACCGACTTCGCGCACCATCGCCACTTCGCGGTCTCGGCCGAGCAGCACCGGCGCGAATTCGTGCGCGTCCTGAACGAGGACCTGATGAACAACGCGCGGCCCGGCGACCACCGGTACGCGGCGGGGCGGGCGCTGTGGGAGCAGTTGCCGGTCTTCCGGCTCGAACCCCTCCCAGTCCACGACGCATGGGGCGCGGCGCGCGCCGGCGTGCTGGTCCTCGCGGGCTGGCTCCTGGCCGCGCTCGGAACCCTCTTCTTCAGCGCGGGCCGCCTGCGCGTGGTGAACGCGTGAGAACGCTCGGTCTCGAACTGCGCCTCTTCCTCGTCGAACGGGCGATGTGGGTCATCCTGGCGCTCTTCGCCGGCACGCTGGCGTACGGCATCGCGAACGGCGCGAGCGTCGGGCTCGCGGCCCGCGCGAGCGCGGATGCGGCCGAGAAGGAGACCTTCGAGTGGAACAGGCAGGTGCGCGAGGCGCTCGAGCGCCAGGCGCTCGACCCGCGCCAGGTCGCGGGCCGGCCCACGATCGCGTTGTTGCCCCCAGCGCCGCTGCCCGCGCTGGCCGTCGGCCAGTCCGACCTCCTGCCGGCGCAGGAAGCGATCAGCCTGTGGCGGCTGGAGAAGCCGTCGGAAGGCCGCGCGGAGCTCGAGAACCCATCGCGGCTCCTGGCCGGGCGCTTCGACCTGGCGTTCGTCCTCGTGTGGCTCCTCCCGCTGTTCCTGCTGGCCGCCGCGTACGACCTGTGCGCGGGCGACCGCGAGTCGGGAACGCTGCGCATGGTGCTCGCTCAGGGTGTGACGCCGTGGCGCTGGATCTCCCTGCGCGCCCTGGCGCGCGGCACGCCCGTCCTGATCCTCGCCGTCGGTGCCGTGCTGGCCGCCGGCACGATGACCGAGGAGCGCGGAGTCGGCACGCGGATCCTGCTCGCCGCACTGGTCGTCGTCGTGTACGGCCTCTTCTGGCTCGCGGTCGCAGCCCTCGTGAACGGGTTCGCGCGCTCGGCAGCCGCCGCGGCGACTGCGGCCGGCTCGATCTGGGTCCTATTCGTGCTGGTCCTCCCCACACTGCTCAACGTCGTCGTCGAGAGCCTGCATCCGAGCCCCTCGCGCGCCGAGCTCGTGGCGGAATCGCGCGCGGCGGCCGCCGAGGCCGAGAAGCGCGGCAACGAACTGGTCTCGTCCTTCTACAAGGACCACCCCGAACTCGCGCCGGCCGGCATGCAGGCCGACATGACGAGCCGCATGCTCGCCGTCCAGGACGAGGTCGGCCGCGCGATGGACCCCGTGCGCGAGCGTTTCGCCGAGTCGATCCTGCAGCAACAACGGCTCGTGGACCTGTGGCGATTCGCTTCACCGGCGATCGCGGCGCACGAGGCGCTGACGGACCTGGCCGGCACCGGCTACTGGCGCCACCGCGCGTTCCAGGAGCAGGTGACCGCGTTCAAGGGCGTGGTGCACGACTACTACAGCCCGAAGTTCCACAAGCGGCAGCCGCTCACGAAGGCGGACGTCTCGAGCTTCCCCCGCTTCGAGTACGTCGAGGAGGACACGTCGCGCTGGAAGACGCGCGTCACCACGGGCCTGATCGGCATCGCGGCGCTGGCGGCGCTGGCCGCGATCCTCGCCGCGTTCCGGCTCTCACCGCGCAAGCTCGCGGCCTGAACGCGTCAGGCTCCCCAGGGGAACTCGACGCCGTTCGAGAGGTTGAACGTGGAGGCCGTGCAGAACGCGGCTGCGTTCCGGTACCAGGCCTGGTAGGTCCGCGTTCCTGGCACCGTGACGAGTCCCCGCACGGACACCGACGGATCGCCAGCCGCCGGATACGAGCTCGCACCTGCGGAATTCACCTTGGTGCCGAGCCGGACCACGCTGCCGCCCGCGCAGCGCTTGCCGTCGCCGAACGCCACGCCGGCGCCGCCCGATTGCTGAGTCGTGCCCTGGAAGTAGAGGACGGTGCTGTTCGGCATCCCGGATCCGGACAAGAGGACGCTGTCGGCGGAGAGCAAAGGCACACCCGCCGCCACGAGCAGTGCGCCGCCGGGATCCACCGAGTTCGCGCAACCGCGTCCGGTGAGCCCGGTGTTCGCGCACGGACACGCAGCCCCGGTGCCATCGCCGAAACAGAACCCCGTCGCCACGCTCGGGGCGGGACCGAGCGTCCCGTCCGTATTCACGTTCTGCGCATAGATGTCGCCCGAATCGTTGCGCGCGTCGTCCCACACGGCGCGCACGATGCCCGAAACGTCCGTGGTGACCGGGATCTTGTCCTTGGCCGAGAGCACGGAACTGACGACCACGGGCGAACCGGCCCACACGTTCGCCCCCGCGCCGTTCACGCGGAAGCCGAGGACGCGCAGCCCCTGCGCCGGGTAGTTCGTCTGCTCGCACGTCAGCACGACCGCGTCGTTCCCGAGCGGAACGCAGCGCTCGAACTGCTTCGGGATCCCGTTCAGGGGCAGGAGCTCGACGCCATCGTTGCTCCACAGGCGCGCGCCCGCGCCGTCGATCCTCTGGACGCACGTCGCCCACTGGCTCTGCGCCCCGTTGCGCTTGTTGAACGCCACGACGACGTCCCCGCCCGCGACGATCGCGATGGACGGGTCGTACTTGTTGCGGCTGGCCTCGGTCGAGACCTGGACGCCGTTGTGCGCGTGAACCTCCGCGCCCGCGGACGTCACGCGCTGGATCCAGCAGTCGAACGTGCTGCCGATCGCGCTGTGCCAGGCGAACACGCCGCCGCCCGCGCCGTCGGACTGGACGATGGGCTGGTACCCGATCGGCACCGCCGCCGCGTCGTAGACCGCGAGGGGCGCCCCGCCGTTCCACAGCGCGTTGCCGGCGGAATCGAACTTCTGCGCGCGGAAGTGCCGCGGGCTGGCGAACGACGAGATGTCGCGCACATAGCCCACGATCCAGCCTCCGGCATCGGACGCGACGATGTTGCTGAAAGCCGGCTTCTCGGTGCCGCTGCCGACGATCTGCAGTCCCTCGCCAGCGAACTGCGGGACACCGTTCGCGTCGAGCTTCTGGACGTGGATCGCACCGGGGCCCGTATTCGGCCCGCGGGACCAGGTCACCGCGAACGATCCATCCGTGAGACGTGCGACTTTCGGGTTGGACTCGAAATCCGCGTTGTTCGAGAGCGCGACGCCGTTCGCGCCCCACAGGAACGTGCCCGCGCCGTCGATGCGGTACACGTAGGTGTCGAGGTCGGGCCCGACGCGGATGTCCGTGAACGCGATGACGCACCCGCCCGCGCCGTCGGACTCGATGCCCCAGTCGACGGTCGAGGTGTTCTGGGGGTTCGCGCTGACGAGGAGCCCGTTGTGCGCGAAGACCTCGTTGCCCGCCGCGTCGAGCTTCTGCGCGTAGACGGCGTAGCTGCCGCCGCGGTTGTCGAACCACGCGGCCCAGGTGGATCCGTCACCGCCGGCTGCGACCTTGGGCACGCCTTGGTCGCCCGTCGCGTCGCAGACGGGCAGGTTCGTCGCCGGGTTGGATGGCCACTGCGCATGGGCCGTTCCAGCCAGTACGGGGAGCAGGACGAGGAGCGAGCCGCGCCGGGCGAGAGGGTTCATGACCTTCGAGTCTGCACAGGTGCCGGGATCCGGCAAGACCAATGCCCGACATTCGGCACGCTCGCCAGGCCGCACGGGTCCCAGCCGACATCGCGGGCGCTGGCCGCATGAGATCGCCCAGGTCCCGCCTTAGACTGCGCAACTCCATGATCCCGCCCCGCAAGACCCGCACGATCCACATCCGCGGCCTCCCCGTCGGAGGCTCGGCACCCATCGCCGTCCAGAGCATGGCCGCCACGCGCACGCGCGACCTCGCGGCGACCCTGCGGCAGATCCGGATCCTGGAAGAAGCCGGCGCGGACCTCATCCGCATCGCCGTCGACAGTCGCGCCGACGTCGACGCGCTGGCGGAGCTGCGCGCGCAGACCGACGCGCGGCTCTCGGTCGACCTGCAGGAGAGCTACCGGCTCGCCGAGCACGTCGCGCCCTTCGTCGACAAGATCCGCTACAACCCCGGCCACCTCCACCACCACGAGAAGGAGAAGTCGACGCGCGACAAGGTCGCGTGGATCGTGGACCAGGCAGCGAAGCACGGCTGCGCGCTGCGCATCGGCATCAACGCCGGCTCGATCGCGCCCGAGTACGACGCGCGCTTCCCCGACGACCACGTGTCGGCGATCGTCGCCTGCGCGATCGATCACTGCGCGCTCGTCGACAATCAGGGCTTCACCGACTACGTCGTTTCGATCAAGGACAGCGACCCGCGCCTCGTGGTCGAGGCGAACACGCGCTTCGCCGCCGAGCGCCCGGACGTCCCGATCCACCTCGGGGTGACCGAAGCCGGCATGCCGCCCGAGGGCATCATCAAGACGCGCATCGCGTTCGAGCAGCTCCTCGCGCGCGGCATCGGCGACACGCTGCGCGTCTCCCTGACGCTGCCGTTCGACGACAAGGGGCGCGAGATCGCGGTCGGGCGCGAGCTGATCCGCGACATCGAGCAGGGCCGCTTCCGCTCGGTCCCGCCGAACTTCTTCGACGGCCTGAACATCATCGCGTGCCCGTCGTGCAGCCGCGTCGAGAACGAGAAGTTCATCGAGCTGGCGGCCGACGTGAAGCGCATGACCGCGTACGCGCAGGCGCACAAGCTGACGATCGCGGTGATGGGCTGCCGCGTGAACGGGCCGGGCGAGACGGACGATGCGGATCTGGGGCTCTGGTGCGGGCCGACGCTCGTGAACCTGAAGCGCGGCGAGGAGGAGCTGGGCGCGTTCCCCTACGACGCGATCCTGCCGCGACTGCAGCAGGAGCTCGACGCGCTGATCAAGAGTCGAGCCTCGAAGCGCTGATCGAGCCTGGGGAGCTCGCTCTGCGCGAATCGCGGGCCGCGCCGTACGATCCAGGCGATGACCAGCAGTTCCCGCTCGCCCGCCAGTCGGTTCGCCGCGACACGCGCCTCCACGCTCGCGCTCGCCGCGCCGCTCTCGCCCGAGGACTGCCAGGTCCAGTCCGCGCCGTTCGCGAGCCCGGTCAAGTGGCACCTCGCGCACACCACGTGGTTCTTCGAGACGTTCGTGCTCGAGCGCGCCGTCCCGGGGTACCGCGCGTTCCATCCGGCGTTTCGCGAGCTCTTCAACTCGTACTACGTGGGCGTCGGACCCGTGTGGCAGCGGCCGCAGCGCGGCGTGCTCACGCGGCCGAGCCTCGCGGACGTCCTGGCGTACCGCGCGCACGTCGACGCGGCGCTCAGCGCGCTGCTGTCTCGCGGGGACGTCGATGTGCCCGTGCTCGAGCGCGTCGAGCTGGGCCTGAACCACGAGGAGCAGCACCAGGAGCTGATCGTCACCGACGTGAAGTACCTGCTCGGCTCCAACCCCTTGTCGCCCGTCTACCGCGAAGCTCCGCCAGCTCCGAGGTCTGCCGCGCCGGATCTCGAGTGGCTCGAGTTCGCGGGCGGGATGGCCGACATCGGGCACGCGGGCACGGACTTCGCGTTCGACAACGAGACGCCGCGGCACCGGGTGTTCCTGGAGCCGTTCCAGCTCGCCTCGCGCCCAGCCACGAACGCCGAGTGGCTCGCGTTCGTCGAGGACGGCGGCTACGCGCGGGCCGAGCTGTGGATGTCGGAAGGGTGGGACGCCGTGCGCGCGCAGTCCCTGGCCGCGCCTCTGTACTGGCGGCAGCGTGGGGCCGTCCGCACCGAGTTCACGCTGGCCGGGGAACGCGCGTTCGATCCGGCGCAGCCCGTCTGCCACGTCAGCTGGTACGAGGCCGACGCATTCGCGCGCTGGAGCGGGGCGCGCCTGCCCACGGAGGCCGAGTGGGAGCACGCGGCGGCGGACATTGCACCTTTGGGCAATCTCGCCGACGGCGGCGTCCCGCACCCGCGCGCAGCGACGGCCGGCAAGGGTCCGCGACAGATGTTCGGCGACGTCTGGGAGTGGACGTCGAGCGCTTACTCGCCCTATCCCGGCTATCGGCCGTGGGAAGGCGAGATCGGCGAATACAACGGCAAGTTCATGGTGAATCAGCTCGTGCTGCGGGGCGGATCGTGCGCGACGGCGCGTGGTCACGTGCGTGCGAGCTATCGCAACTTCTTCCACCCGGACGCGCGCTGGCAGTTCAGCGGAGTCCGGCTGGCCCGGAGCCTTCGCTGAACGATCCGCGCCAAGACGCGTCGTCGATTCGTCCGCCCGCGTGTGCTAGAAGCCGAGGATGTCGTCCGCGTCCTTGGCCGCCGTGTCGTTCCCGCAGATCCGCCGGGGATCCCGCGTCGTCGCCGAGCGCGCCGCGCACGTCGGCATCCTCACCGCCAAGGCCGACGAGCTGGCCGCGAGCTTCGCCCCCCTCCCGCGGAGTCCCTTGCCCCACGGCCTGGAGCTCGATCACGTCCTGCCGTTCCTGGTCCTTCGCGCCGCCCTGCGCTTCGGCAGCGGTTACGAGCCCAAGCTGCGCCTGCGCCCGGGGGAGTCCGCGGCCGAGAACCTCGACGCGGCACTCGTGGACCAGTTCGCACGGTCCGGCCCGATCGCCCCGCGCGACATGGTCCATGCGACTCCGGCCACGGTAGCCCGGCTGCGGGGCCAGGGCCTCGACGAGCCGCCGCAGGCCGAGTTCATCGAGCTGCAGACGCGCGCGCTGCGCGACCTCGGTCGGTACCTGATCGACCGCCACGAGGGTTCGTACGTCCACCTGGTCGAATCCGCGCAGGGGTCGGCGGCCCGGATGTGCGAAACGCTCTCGACGATCCCCTTCTTCCACGACGTGCAGCGCTACCGCGGGATCGACGTGCACTTCTTCCATCGTGCGCAACGGCTCGTGCACGAGCTCTCGAACGAGGCGTTCGGCGACGGATTCGTTCGATTCGACGACCTGGGCGAGCTCGCGCCGAGCTCGGACGCGGAATGCGCCCTCGCGCTGCGTGGCGCTGGGATCCTGTCCTACGACTCCCAACTCGCCGAACGCGTCGACCACGGCGAGATCGTCCCCGCGCACACGGAGCGCGAGGTCGAGATCCGCGCCGCCACGATCCACGCGGTCGAGCGCATCACGTCGACGATCCAGGTCCGTTCTCCGGACGTGACGGCCCTGGACGTGGACCGTTGGCTGCGTGCCCGCGCTCGCGAAGCCCGGAGTGCGGGGCAGCAACCGCACCGGACTCGCACCGTCTCCTACTGACGCGGTTCGGGTTCGGGAACTCTCGGCTGCATCGTTCAGCGCTTTCCGTCGCGCGGCGGTGCGTCCTGGCCCGTGTAGCCGAGGTCGTCGAGGTGGCGCTTCACGTCGGCCGGCGGCGCTGAACCGGCGGAAGCACCGGCGTGCAGCTCGGCGAATCGCGACAGCTCGGCCCCGGCCGCTTCGAGCGCCTGCCCGCCAGCGGTGACGATCGGCGACGCGGGGTCCTCGATCGGCCGGTGCTCGCCCGGATCCGAGCGCAGGTCGAACGAGCGCGCGGTCGCGCGCAGGCGGTCGCCGATGATCTTCCAGCGCTGCTCGCGCACGGACAGCAACGAACGCCCCACGCTGTCGAGCTCGGAGATCGCCCGCATTCCGCTCCCGGTGCGGAGGACGGGATCGCGCAGCATCGGAAGCAGGCTGGTGCCCGACACGTCGCGCAGCTCGCCCAGCCCGCAGAGATCGAGCAGAGTCGGTGCGAGGTCGACCGACCGTGTCTGGGCCGTCACGCGCAGTCCAGCCGGGATGGACGGCGGATAGCGGATGACCAACGGCACGTGGATCACCTCGTCGTAGAGCGTCGTGCGATGGCCCTTCCAGCCATGCTCGAAGAACTCGGTGCCGTGGTCGGACGTGATCATGATCACCGTGTCGTCGAGGACGCCCGCGCGCTCGAGCTCGTCGCGGATCTTCGCCAGGTAGGTGTCCGTCCAGGCGATTTCCCCGTCGTACAGGGCGATCAGGTGCTCCAAGTCGCGCTTCGCCATCGAGGGGCCGATGCGCTCGTCGAAGAAGAAGTTCTTCCCGTCGACCCACCCCGTGTAGTCCGGATCGAAGCGCGTGTCGAACGGCGCCGGCGGCGTGAAGTCGTAGTGCACGTCCCAGAAGTGCACGAACGCGAAGAAGGGCTTGTCGTCGCGCGCGCCGAACCAGCGCTGGAACGCTTCGAAGGTGCGCGGGTTCGCGATGTCCTCGTGCGAAGCCTTGCGCGTCGCGTCGTCCTTGGCCCAATCGACCGGCTTCGCAGCGTCGAGCGCCTTGCCGTAGGAAGTGCAGTCGGCGTACAGGTCGAACCCCTGCCCGAAACCGAACGCGGGGTGCAGGAACGGGCCCGAGAAGAAGCCGGCCGTCGCGTACCCGCCCGACTGAAATCGCTCGGCGATCGTCTCGAAGCGCGGCTCGAGCGCCTTGTCCACGTCGGTGCAGCCGTGACCGGAGTCGGAAAGCCCGGTGAAGATCGCCGCGTGAGCCGGCAGCGTCCACGAGCTCGAGCTGACCTGCTGCTCGAACAACGTGCCTTCGCGCGCCAGCCGATCCAGGTTCGGGCTCGTCGCGCGTCCGTAGCCGTAGCAACCGAGATGATCGGCGCGCAGCGTGTCGATCGAGATCAGGATCACGTTCGGGCCGCGCGGCTTCCCGTCGTGGCAGGCGCCGAGGATCAAGAGGATCGGAAGGCTGATCCGGACGAGAAGGTGGGCGCGCACGACACGAGCCTAGCAGGGCCGCTGGCTCCGCGAACCGGAGGGCTGCCGCATTGCGCCGCGACGAGCGGCCCCGATACCGTCCACGGGTGAAAGCGACCGACGGCACGGCGAACCTGGGCGAGCGGGCATGGTGGCGCACGCTGGTCGGGCTCTGGCCCCTGCTCGGCGGCGCGCTCGCGTTCCGCTACGCGTGCTACGCGGTGATGATGTTCTGCGCCTTGTGGGCCGAGGGCCGCGCCGCGCCGGCCGCCCACGACGTGCTGCTCGAGCACCTCCCGTACGTTTCGTGGGTCGACCGCCTGAACTACTGGGCCTGGCTCGGCGCGTACCTGCCCATCGCGTGCGTGTTCCTGGCGCTCGAGCCGCGGCGCTGGGCCCGGTACATGGTGACGGGCGGACTCGTTTCCCTGGCGCGTGGCGCCTGCATCGCGCTCACGACCCTGGGCGCTCCCGGTACGGGCAGCTCCGCCATCCACACGACCGAGGCCGGCTTCTGGCCGGCGTACGCGGCCCTGCTCTCGCCGGCCGAGGTGTTCACGCGCGACGCGATCCACGTGCACTTGTCCCAGGACCTGTTCTTCTCCGGTCACGCGGCGACGACTTTCCTGCTGCTCCTCTACGTGTGGCATCGGCCGGTCCTGCGCTGGCTCGCGCTGGCTGGACACCTGGCCATGATCGCGGCCGTCATGCTCGCGCACATCCACTACTCGATCGACGTCGTGGGCGCGTGGGCCGTCACGTTCGCCTTGTTCACCTTGCGCGAGTGGAAGCCGCGCGAAAGCACGCCCTTGGCCGGATAGGATGGAAGTGCCGATGCCCACACCCCGCGAAGTCTTCCTGTCCGCGCTGCGCCGCCAACCCGTGCCCCGCACCCCGTGGTGGGTCATGCGCCAGGCCGGGCGCTACCTGCCCGAGTACCGAGCCGTGCGCGGGAACCACCAGTTCCTCGACATGGTGCGCGATCCCGCGCTCGCCGCCGAAGTCACCCTGCAACCGATCCGTCGCTTCGGCATGGACGTCGCGGTGATCTTCTCGGACATCCTCGTGCCCTGCGCGGCGATGGGCGTGGACGTGAGGTTCGAGGAAGGCGAGGGGCCGAAGCTCGCGCCCGCCATCCGCACCCGCGCGGACGTCGATCGGCTGCGCGACTTCGACGCGGCGCGCGACACGGCCTTCCTGGGCGATGCCATCCGGCGCGTGCGCAGCGAGCTGGGGCCGGACCGCGCGATCCTGGGCTTCTGCGGGGCGCCCTGGACGACGGCCAGCTACTTCGTCGAAGGCGGGACGAGCCGCAATTTCGAGCACGCGAAGGCGCTCATGCACGGCGAGCCAGCGACGTTCGCGCGTCTGTGCGAGCGCCTCGTCGACAACCTCGTCCCCTACCTCGCGATGCAGGTCGATGCCGGAGCCGACGCCGTGCAGATCTTCGATTCGTGGGGTGGCGCGCTCGACGCGCGCACCTGGCGCGAGCACCTCCTGCCGCACGTCACCCGGCTCGTGCGCGAGACGAAAGCCCGCACGCGGGTGCCGATCATCCTGTACGTGAACGGAGCCTCGCAGCTGCTCGAAGTCCTCGCGGACAGCGGCGCGGACGCGATCGGCCTGGATTGGCGCGTGGATCCCGTCGAGGCGCGTGCCCGCATCGGCTCGCGCTGCGCGATCCAGGGCAACCTGGACCCCACGATCCTCTTCGCGAGCCCCGAAGTCGTGGAACGCGAGGCACGGCGCATGCTCGAGGGCTTCGCCGGATCCACGGGCCACGTCTTCAACCTCGGCAGCGGGATCCTGCCCGGCACTCCGGTCGCCTCGATGGAAGCGCTCGCGCGGGTGCTCGGATCCGTTCCGCTCGGCGGGGCGCGTTGAGGAGTATGCTCCTCGCGCCATGAAGAACCCTTTGGTCTGGGCCACGCTGGCACTCGTCAGCCTGCCCGCCTGCTCGAGCCTCGCGACGAACTTCGACTACGACACCACCTACGACTTCGTCGGGTTGCGCAAGTACAGCTGGGTCGACAAGCAGGACAACTCGATCTCGACCAAACGCGTTCGCGACGCGGTCGACGCGGAGCTGCACCAGCGCGGCTACGAACAAGTCACCGCGAACCCCGACTTCCAGGTCGCGGCCTACGTCAGCAGCAAGGACCGCCTGAGCGTCGTGGACTGGGGCTACTCGCCCAGCCCGACGGGCTACTGGAGCCACGGCCACGACATCGAGGTGAGGCAGTACGTGGAAGGCACCCTGGTCCTCGACATCATCGATCCGCGCCAGAACTCGCTCGTGTGGCGCGCGTCGGCGTCGAAGGCGGTCGACCGCACGTGGACCCCCGAAGAGCGGGACGCCGAAGTGCGCGAAGCCGTGGGTGTGCTCCTGGCCGAGTTCCCGCCGAAGAAGAGTCGCTGAGACGTCGGACGGGGCGCCTGAGCGCAACCGCGGGGGTCAGGTCTTCTTCTTGTCCCAGCTCTTGGTCTTGTTGTTGTTCCACCAGGCCAGCCAGGCGTCGATGTCTCGCGCCTCCGACACACCCGAGAGCTCGCTGTAGGCCGCGTAGGCAGCTTCGCGCGCGCCTTCGAAGATCTCCTTGGCCACGATGACGGGCCCTCCAACAGCGACACTGCTGCTGCGCACTTCGTCCGCCATCGACTGCATCGGCTTGAGCAGGCCCTCGAAGAGCTTCTTGCGCGTGGCGCCGTCTGCTTCGCCCCAGTACGCCGCTCCACGGGCCGCACCGCGCACGCAGTAGAGGCTGCGCGTCCCGGCCATCTCGAGGAGGGGATCGATCGCCTGCTTGGCGCGCGTGCGTCCGAGCTGCGCGATCGTCTCCTCGGTCAGCGGCCCGTCGATCCGGAAGTGCTTCAGCGCGAGCGCTGGAGCGAGCTCCTTCGCGCCCGCGTCGCCCATCGAACCCAGGGCTTGGGCGGAGGCCATCGCCAGTCGATCCTCGAAGCTCTTCTTGTCGGGACGCGGGCGCGGGTCGCGCAGGGCGCGACCGACCTGCTTCACGACGAGCTCCCGCTCCGCGGGGGTGCACTTCTCGTACATGCCGGCGAGCCGGCCGACGATCTCGATGGCCTGCGTGTCCCCCTTGCCGTTCTTCTCCACGGCTGCGTCGAGATCCGTCACGAGGTGTGTGATCTCGGGGCGCGGATCTTCGATGGGTCCTCCTGCCGAGAACGAGGGGACGAGCGCGAGGAGCATGGCGACGAACGGCATGGCGGGCGGCGGGCTCGAATGGGGCCCATTCCCCGCCTTCGAGTCGAGGACAGTCTAGCCAGGCACCGGGGGCGGGGACTCGCCGGGTCAGCCGGGCACGTGGGTGTCCAGCTCGGCCAGCCAGGTCGTCGCGTCGGAATCGCTCGGCGCGCGCCAGTCGCCGCGCGGGGAGAGCGAGCCGCCGGAACCGACCTTGGGGCCGTTGGGCATCGCGCTGCGCTTGAACTGCGATTGCGCGAAGAAGCGCACCAGGAAGACGCGCAGCCAGCGGCGTACTTGCGCCAGATCGTACGCGCGCCGATCGGCGGCCGGCACGTCGGGCCACGAGCCGCGCGATGCGTCGCGCCAGGCGTTCCAGCACAGGAACGCGACCTTGCTGGGCGCGTAGCCGAAACGGTTCACGTAGTAGAGGTGGAAGTCCTGCAGCTCGTAGGGACCGACGACTTCTTCGGTGCGCTGCGCCGGTTGCCCGTCCTTCGAGCCGGGCACGAGCTCGGGGCTGATCTCCGTCGCCAGCACGTCGAGCAGCGCGCGGGAAGCTTCGGCCGACAGCTCGCCGCTCGCGGCTTCGAAGCGGATCAGGTGCTGGATCAGCGTCTTCGGCACGCTGGCGTTCACGTTGTAGTGCGCCATCTGGTCGCCCACGCCGTACGTGCACCAGCCCAGCGCGAGCTCGGACAGGTCGCCCGTGCCCACGACTGGCGCATTGTGCAGGTTCGCGAGACGGAACAGGTGGCTCGTGCGCTCGCCGGCCTGCACGTTCTCGAACGTGGTGTCGTAGACCTGCTCGCCTCTCGCGTACGGATGGCCGATGTCCGCGAGCATCTGCTTGCAGCTCGGACGGATGTCGATCGTCGAAGCAGTGACTCCGAACGCGGCCATCAGGCGGTGCGCCTGGTCGAGCGTGCGGTCGCTCGTCGCGAAGCCCGGCATCGTGACGGCGATCACGTTCTTGCGCGGCAAGGACAGCGAGTCCATCGCGCGGCACGCGATCAGGAGCGCCTGCGTCGAGTCGAGACCGCCTGAAACTCCGATCACCGCCTTCGTGGACTTCGCGGCCTCGAGCCGCCGCGCGAGGCCCTGCACCTGGATGCGGTAGACCTCGCGGCAACGCTCGGCGCGCGTCGCCGGGTCGCTGGGCACGAAAGGGAAACGCTCGTACACGCGCTCCAGCGCCAGCTCGCCCTCGGTGCCCAGCTCGAGCGGCACGGACACGCGTCGGTAGCGCGCGACCTCGTCGAAGTGGCGCCGCGCGGTCGCGCCGAAGGTCGTCATGCGCTCGCGGTCGGCCGCCAGCCGGCCCAGGTCGACATCGGCGCACACGAGCTGTTCCTCGCGGCGGAAACGCTCGCCTTCCGCGAGCGCCGTGCCGTTCTCCGCGATCAACGCGTGCCCGTCCCAGGCGAGGTCCGTCGTGGACTCGCCATAGCCCGTGCCAGCGTAGGCGTAGGCCACGAGGCAGCGCGCCGACTGACCCAGCACGAGCGCGCGTCGGTAGTCCGACTTGCCGACGGTCGCGTTCGAGGCCGACAGGTTCAGGATCAGCGTCGCGCCGGCCAGCGCCGCCAGGGACGACGGCGGCAACGGCGTCCACAGGTCCTCGCACAGCTCGACGCCGATCACGAGCTTCGGCTGGCCTTCGACCACGAACACCTGGTCCGCGCCGAAGGGCACGGACGCGCCGAACAACGTGACCTCGCTGCGCCGCGCGTGCGCAGCCGGAGCGAAGTGGCGCAGCTCGTAGAACTCGCGGTAGTTCGGCAAGTAGGTCTTCGGCACGAGACCGAGCACGCGACCGCGGCACACGATGGCCGCGACGTTGAACAGTTCGCCGTCCACCGCGAACGGCAGCCCGACGGCGAGGACGAGCGACAGCTCCGCGGTGGCGCGCACGACGCGCTCCAGCGCCTCGATCGCGGCACGCTGCAAGGCCGCCTGCTGGAACAGGTCCTCGCACGAGTACCCGGTGAGCCCGAGCTCGGGGAGGACGCACACGCTCGCGCCCCGTCGCGCGGCCGCGCGCGCGAGCCGGATCGACGCGTCCGCGTTGGCGTTCGGGTCCGCGAGGTGGACGCGCGGCACGCCGACGGCGACGCGGACGAAGTCGTGGGTGTGGAGGTTGTAGAAGCTCAAACTCGGGGTCCGGGGGGCCGAAGCGGGCTCTTCAGTATCGTCCAGAGGTCCTTCATCGCCCAGAACGTACTTCCGGTCGAAGTTGGACCCCGCGGAACCCCGAGGAATCCGATGCCAGGGCCGTTTCCGGGGCTATCTTCGGGGCCTCGACCCGGATTTCGCCCATGACCACCGCCCCGTCCCCCGCCCGAGCGCTCCTCCAGCGCTATGCGACGTCCGCACCGCGCTACACGAGCTATCCGACGGCCGTGGACTGGTCCAAGGACTTCGACCCGACGTGTTACGGCGATCTCCTGCGCACCGCCGCCACATCCGCCGAGCTGCTGTCCCTCTACGTCCACCTGCCCTACTGCGCCGAGCTGTGCCTCTTCTGCGGCTGCAACGTCGTCGTCTCGCGCAGCCGCGACCGCGCCGACCGCTACCTCGACGCGCTCGAGCGCGAGGTCGAGTTCGTCGCCGCGAGCGGCATCGGCCAGCGCACCGTCAGCCAGTACCACTGGGGCGGCGGCACTCCGACGCAGATCAAGCTCGACCAGATGAAGCGCGTGCACGCCGCGATCGCCAAGGCGTTCCACTTCGCGCCCGACGCCGAGATCGCGATCGAGGTCGACCCGCGCGTCACGACGAAGGACCAGATCCAGTGGCTGGCCGAGACGGGCTTCAACCGCGTGTCGATGGGCGTCCAGGACTTCGAGCCCGACGTCCAGAAGGCGATCAAGCGCGTGCAGAGCGAGGCGCAGACGCGCGCCGTCATCGACGCCGCGCGTCAGTTCGGCATCGGCTCGGTCAACATCGACCTGATCTACGGCCTCCCGTTCCAGACGCTCGCGGGCTTCGAGCGCACCGTGCAGCGCGTGCTCGACATCCGGCCGGAGCGCGTGGCGCTGTTCCACTACGCACACGTGCCCTGGATGAAGAAGCACCAGACCGCGCTGGACCTCGAGGCGGTGCCGTCGAGCGACGCGAAGCTGACGATCTTCCTGCGCGCGCTCGAGATGTTCCAGGCGGCGGGGTACGCGTACATCGGCCTCGACCACTTCGCGCTGCCGGACGACGAGCTCGCGCGCGCGAAGGACGACGGCATCCTGCAGCGCAACTTCATGGGCTACACGACGCGCCGCGGCGGCGACATGATCTCCTTGGGCATGTCGTCGATCGGTGAGGTCGCCGGCGCGTTCGCGCAGAACGCGCACACCGAGGCCGAGTACCTGCGCCTCGTGAAGGAGCGCGGCTACGCAACCTTCCGCGGCCACCAGCAGTCCGCCGAGGACCGTCTGCGCCGCGACGTGATCCTGGGCTTGATGTGCAACCTGGTGCTCGACACACGCGCGGTCGGCGCGCTGCACGGCATCGATTTCGACCAGCACTTCGCGCTCGAGCTCGAGGAACTGAAGCCGCTCCAGGCCGACGGCCTCGTCGAGCTGAACCCGGGATCGATCCGCGTCACGCCGCTGGGCCAGCTCTTCCTGCGCAACGTCGCGCTGCCGTTCGACGCGTACTACCGCGCACGGCAGGCGAAGGGCGGCGACGGACAGAGAACGTTCTCGCGGACGCTCTGAGTGGGTCTGTGTGCCGC
Source organism: Planctomycetota bacterium (assembly GCA_026692665.1). GTDB lineage: Bacteria > Planctomycetota > UBA1135 > UBA1135 > JAEUHZ01. The sequence goes on along the minus strand of JAPLOF010000019.1, from coordinate 42,514 downwards.
CCCCCGCACCGTCAGGGGCGATCGCTCGAGCCCGCAAGGCTCACGGGCTCGTCAGAGCGATCCTCTTGCGCACGCCCAATATCGGCCGGATCGAGCTAACCTCAGTGGGGAGGTGGCGACGTGCTCTCGATTTCATTCGTTCGATCGGTCTCGATAGGCGTGGTCGTTCTCGCTTCGGCCAGAGGCGTGCAAGCCGGCGATTGGTACGTGAACCCCGCGTCGGGAAACGACTCGAACGACGGCTCATCCCCCTCCAGCGCGTGGCGCACGATCGCGCACGCTGGGCTCACAGCTCCGCCGGGCGCGAGCGAGACCATTCACCTCGCGCGCGCTCTCTACTTCGAGTCGGGCATCCTGTTCCGCGGCCAGCGACTCTTGGGCGACACCGGGTCGGACTCCACGGTCATCGACGGCGGCGGGGCCAGCGACAGCATCCTCAAGAGCTTCAAGAACACGGTGGGAACCACGCCGTCCACGTTCGCCTCGATCCGCGGAGTCACCCTGCGCAATGCGTCGACCGGCATCTCGATCAGCACCGAGTTGGGCGACATCACGACCCTGATCGAAGACGTCGTGATCGACCATGTGATCTACGGCATCTTCGGCGGTGCGTTGGCACAGACGGGGACCAGCCAGTCTTCCGACCTCTTCCTGACGGTCAGGAACGCGCGAATCTCCGATTGCAACCAGGCCGTCTGGCTGTGGGACCGGCAGGTGAGCAGCGTGTACGCCGAGATCAGCGACTCGACGTTTCAGGGGGCATCGACGCACGGCGTTGTCCTCGACTGCTGGCCTGGAGGCACCCTGAACGCCGCGTTCCAGCGCTGCCGCATCCAAGGCAGTGTGCAACGCGGCGTCTTCGTGACCTCCTCACTGGGAGGCAGCGTGCTCGCGACGTTCCAGGGCTGTGCGATCACGGGGAACCAGGTCGGCTTCGCCGGTTTCGACACGACCGGTGGAGGGGGCGTGCGCGAAGCGCGTTTCCAGGACTGCACGATCGCCGGGAATGCCACGAATTCGGCGACCGGAGTCGGTGCCTCGAGCTTTCGCCTGCGCGGCACGCTCGTGCACGGCAACGGGACGGATGCCATCCAGGGAACCGTCGTCGAATCCGTGGCCAATTGGATCGGCGGGGCCGACCCGCAGTTCGTCGATGCAGCCGGCGGCGACTACCGCCTGCGTCTCACGAGCCCGTGCGTCGACACCGGGGATCCGGCGAGCCCGCCCGGATCTCTCGACCTGTTGAAACGCCCTCGCCCGATCGACGGGGATCTCGACATCCAGGAAAGGCCGGACATCGGTGCCTTCGAGTTCGCCCCACTCGACATCCAGACGCTCGGCGTGGTGGGAACATCGGCGCGCACCGAGATCTCGGCTCCGAGCGCTGGCACTGCCTTCGTGTACTTCTCTCGGATGGCTGCCGTCCCCCCGACGGTGACGCCGTACGGCGAGTGGGACCTCGGACCCGCGAGCTCCCTCGTGTTCACACGGCAACTGCTCGCCGACGTTCCGTTCGTCACGACGCGACCCGTGCCGCCGGGAGCGGGAATGCCGGGGCAGACCCTCTCCCTACAGGCGCTCCTGCCCTCGAGCGCAGCGCCGCTGGGGCAGGCTTGGTCCAACGCGGCGGAGATCACGCTACAGCCGTGATGCGGGCTCGCGAGGAGTCGATGAGCGGTTGCTCGCCCGCGCTACGCTGACGCGCTCGCGGCGGCCTCGCACATCGCCGACCAGACCTGCATGACGTGCTCGCGCTCGGTCAGCAAAGCGCCGACCGACACGCGGGCCATCCAGCGGCCTTCGAGTAGTGCGGGCGTGATGTAGGCGGTGCCCGACGCGTTCAAGGCCGCGACCCAGCTCAACGTGTGCCGATCGAGCGCTTCGCCGGTCATCCCCGCCGGTTCATGGCGCGCGCACACGGTCTGCAGCGCGACCGGCGCAAGCACGCGCCAGCCGGCAGTGCCGCGTACTTCGCGCTCGAGCCACCTCGCGTTCTCGAGGTCGCGGCGCAGACGCTTCTGCAGGCCGGACACCCCCTGCTCGCGGATCAGGAACCACAGCTTCAGCGCGCGGAATCGCCGACCGAGTGGGATGCCCCAGTCGCGGTAGTTCTTCACGCGGCCGTCCGCGGACGTCTGCAGGTAGCTCGGGCTCGTGCTCATCACGCGCACGAGGTGCTCCGGATCGCGCACGTAGTACACCGAGCAGTCGAACGACACGCCCAGCCACTTGTGCGGGTTCACGACGATCGAGTCGGCGCCCTCGATCCCGCGCCACAGGTCGCGGCACTCGGGCAGGATCATCGCCGAGCCCCCCATCGCGCCGTCGACGTGCAGCCACAGGCCGTGCTCGCGCGCGATCCGCGCGCAGGCCTCGATCGGGTCCATCGCGGTCGTCGTGGTCGTGCCCGTCGTCGCGACGATCGCGCACGGGATGCGCCCAGCCGCTCGGTCGGCGCGGATCGCGGCCTCGAGCGCGTCGGCACGCAGCGCGAACGCGGCGTCCACCGGGATCTTGCGCAGGTTCTCGCGGCCGAACCCGGCCATCAGCGCGGCTTTGTCGATCGAGCTGTGCGCGTGCTCCGACGTGTAGACGACCAGCGGACGCTGCTCGCCCTGCAGTCCGCCGCGCGCCAGCGAGAAGTTCGTGGTCCTCTCTCGCGCGCACAAGAGCGCCACGAGCGAGCTGGTCGACGCCGTGTCCTGGATGACGCCGTTCCACGCCGCGGACAGGCCGCTCATCTGTCGCAGCCAGTCGGTCGCCACCTCCTCGATCTCGGTCAGTGGCGGGCTCGACTGCCAGGCGAGACCGAGAACGCCGAGGCCCGTGCTGAGGTAGTCGCCGAGCACGGCCGAGAGCTCGCCATTGGATGGGAAGTAGCCGAAGAAGCGCGGATGCTGCCAATGCGCCAGGTTGGGCATCACGAGCCGCTCGACGTCGGCGAGGACGTCCTCGAAGGGCTCCGGGTCCTCGGGCGGAGCGCCCGGCATGTGCACCTTGATCGAGCCCGGCTCGGCGCGCGATGCGACGGGATGGACTGCGATGCCGGCGCGGTAGTCCGCGACGCGATCGACGATGCGGTGGCCGTACTTGCGGAACTCTTCGGGTGTCACGGGCGGGACCTCGCCCGGATCCTAGCGGCTCGACCGCCCGCCGCGTCGAGATCGGCGGCCCGTGCACGAAATCGCGCGTGCCGTAGACTCCCTCGCCATGTTGCGCTTCGGAGAGAAACGCCCGGGCGGCGAGTACCGACCGCGACCGAGCGTGTACGCGGTCGCGCTCGACGCGCATGGCCGCGTGGCGCTCGTCGCCGAAGACAACGGCTTCTACCTGCCTGGCGGCGGGATCGAGGCTGGGGAGAGCGTGCTGGAAGCGCTCGTGCGCGAGATCCGTGAGGAGTGCTCGTGCGAGTCGCGCATCCTCGACGCGCTCGGCGACTCGATCGAGTACATCGAGACACGCCGCGGCACGCGCATCGAGGTCCAGGGCTCGTTCTTCCGAGCCGAGCTGGTCGGCGAGAGCACGGCCGGGTGGTATGCACCCGAGGAGGCGCTGCGCCTCGCCACGCGCTCGAGCCACGCCCACGTGATCCGGGAGGTCCTGGGGCCGCCGCGGTGACCGACCGCGATTCGCGCGCAACTGCGGCCCACGGTCCTGCCGGTCGAGTCAGGGAACCACCCCCGAGCCGACTACGCGAACCTTCGGGTCCGGGATCTCCGCGACCCGCTGTTCGGCGCCAGGGGGGGGCCCCCCGAGGATCGGGACTCCGAAGAGACTGCTCTTGAAGGTCCGTCACCCTGCTCTTCCTCTCATGCGCACCACACTCCCCCTCCTGCTGCTCCTCCCTTCCTTCGCGTACGCCTCCGACTGGAGCAATTCGGGCGGCAACCCCGGCCGCAACGGCCTCACCCCCGAGGTCGGCCCCGAGGCCGCGACGCAGATCTGGTCCGGCTCGCGCAGCTCGATCATCGCGTGGCAGCCGGTCATCGAGGGCTCGCGCGTCTTCATGGTCCGCCAGACGGGCTTTCCGCCCGAGCAGACGGCCTCGCCCGTCGTGTGCCAGGATCTCGACACCGGCGCCGAGCTGTGGGCGACGAGCATCCCCGCCAACGCGGGCGATTGGACGACGTGGGTCGCGGGCGTGAAGGACGGGCGCGTGTACGCGTCGCGCAGCGGCAACGGCGCGAGCGTGTCGGCGAAGCTCTTCTGTCTCGACGCCGCGACTGGCGCGGTGTTGTGGCAGAGCGTCGAGAACCAGAACGGCGGCGCCTACGACGGCGTCGTCTTCGCGCCGAACGGCGACCCCGTCATCGCGGCCTTCACGCGCATCTGGCGCTTCGACCACCTGACCGGCGCCACCGTGTGGAGCACGCCGCGCGTCGGATCGGTCAGCGGAGATTGCGGCGGCGCGATCCACGGCGGCGCGATCTACGTCGCCGACGTCGTGGCCGGTGGCCACACGATCAAGCGCTTCGATCTCGCGACGGGCGCGTTCCAGTACCAGGGTCCGACGATGGCGGGCTTCACCATCCAGACGACGCCGATGGTCGCGCCGAACGGGAACATCTACCTGTCGCGCGTGCAGAACAACGTGTCCGTCGACTTCTTCTACGCGTTCCAGGACACGGGCACTGCCATCGTGAACCTGTGGAACCGGCCCGCCGGCTACTCCTACGCCGGTGAGTTCGGAGTCGGCCCCGACGGCAGCGTCTACCACCTGAACCCGAGCAGCGCGATCGACCGCCTCGATCCCGCCACAGGGGCGACTCTGAACACCACCGGGGCGCTCGTCGCCGACACGTGGGCGCCGCGCATCGGCGTCGATGGACTCGGCCGCGTTTTCCTCTCGAATGGCGGCTTCACGAACGGCCGTTTCTGGAGCTTCAACGCGGACCTCTCGCTGCGTTGGACCGTCCCCGTCGCCAACGTGAACATCGGAGCGCCGGCCATCGGACGCAGCGGAACGCTCATCGTCGCGGGGATCGGCGCGAACGTGACGGCCTACCGCACGACGCCCGCGTTCCAGAGCTCGTTCTGCTTCGGCGACGGATCCGGGACCGCGTGCCCGTGCGGCAACAACGGCGCGGTCGGCAACGGCTGCGCGAACTCGGTGAACGCGGCGGGTGCCCGCCTCGCGGCGAGCGGAGCGGCGAGCCTCTCGAACGACACGCTGCTCTTGGCCGGAACCGGCATGCCGAATTCCTCCGCGCTCTACTTCCAGGGAACCACGCAAGTGTCCTCCGCTTTCGGAGACGGCCTGCGCTGCGCCGGCGGCAGCGTGGTGCGCCTCGCCACCAAGCCGAACGCCGCGGGCGCATCGCAGTACCCGGCCCCCGGCGACCCCACGATCTCCGTGCGCGGCCTCGTACCCAGCTCCGGGTCGCAGCGCACGTACCAGGTGTGGTACCGCAACGCCGCGGCGTTCTGCACCGCGAGCACGTTCAACCTCTCGAACGGCGTCGCGATCACCTGGCAGATCTGAGCCCAAAGCCCGCGCTCGGACCCAAGCCGCGCCTACCGCGAACTCCTCGCTCCGGTGCCTGGCTCACTTCCCGCGAGTTCGCCCACTTCTGGGACCACCGCGGCCGCGCAGGCCAGCGGTTGTGCCGGAAATGGGCGAACTCGCGGGAAGTGAGCCAGGCACCGCGCAGCGAAGTTCGGTTCGGTCAGCCGAGGTTGCTGGCGGCGAACTCCCAGTTCAGGAGTTTGTCGATCACGCCGGCGACGTAGTCGGCGCGCTTGTTCTGGTGATCGAGGTAGTAGGCGTGCTCCCACACGTCGATCACGAGCAGCGGCTTATTGCTGTCGGTGATCGGGTTGCCGGCGTTCGAGGTCTTCACGACCGCGAGCTTCGCGCCGTCCTGGACGAGCCAGGCCCAGCCGCTGCCGAACTGGCCTTTGGCGGCTTCGGCGAGCTGCTTCTTGCAGTCGTCGAGGTTGCCGAAGTCGGCGTTGATGCGCTCGAGCAACTTGCCCGTCGGCGCGGCCGCGCCGGGCTTCAGGCTGTTCCAGTAGAAGGTGTGGTTCCACGTCTGCGCCGCGTTGTTGAACACGGCGGCATCGGCGGCTTCCTTCGCGCTGGCCTTCACGATGTCCTCGAGCGACTTGCCGGCGTACTGCTTCTTCTCGTCGACGAGCTTGTTCAGGTTGTCGACGTAGGACTTGTGGTGCTTGCCGTAGTGGAAGGACAGCGTGTTGGCGCTGATCACGGGGGCGAGCGCGTCCTCCTTCCAGGGCAGCGGCGGCAGCGCGAACGGCGCGCCCTCGGCAGGCACACTCCCCGCAGCCTCGGTGGCGCGCGAACGCGATGCCGCCAGAGCGCTGCCCGCAAGGGCGGCGGCCGAGCCAGCGACGAGCAGGGTGCGGCGGGAGTACGAAGGGTCTTGTGGTGACATGCTCATGGTTCTGTCCTCCTAGTGTGCGTGGCGCGTGTGCGGAGAGCCGCGCCCCGCGTCACGGTACACCTCGCGGGAGGATCACGTTCGTCGCGAGCCCGTCGGCATCGCCATGGCCCGACATCCGTGTGCCTCGATGGCGCTCGGCCGGCCTGCTCCCGCGCGCACCGAATGGCGGGCGGCGTCCATGCGCCTCGGAAAGCCCGCCTTGGTTATCTTCCTGTCATGAACCCCTGGTACGCAAAGGGCGTCGTCCTGGCCGCAACCGCCGCGATGATCGCCATCCGCGCGCCGCACGGACACCGGAGCCGGACAGTGAAGGTCGTGCGGTCCGCCAAAGGCGTTCTGGAGAACGTGCTCCTGCTGCTCGCGTGGATCGGCTTCTTCGTGCCGCTCGTCTGGATCTGGTCGAGTGCGTTCGAGTCGGCCGAGTTCGAGCTGCGGCCGGCCGCTCTCGTCGCCGGGAGCCTTCTCTACGCCATCGGCTTGTGGCTCTTCCACCGCTCGCACGCCGACCTGGGCACCAACTGGTCCGTCACTCTGCAGGTCCGAGAAAACCACCGGCTCGTCACCGAGGGCGTCTACCGTCGGATCCGCCATCCGATGTACTCGGGTCTCCTGCTCTTCTCGCTGGGCCAGGCCGTCACGGTCCCGAACTGGATCGCGGGACCCTCGTACCTCGTCGTGATGGTGCTGCTGGTGGCGTTGCGCCTCGGCCCCGAAGAAGGCCTGATGCGAGGGACGTTCGGAGCGCGGTACGACGCGTACGTCCGCACGACGAAGCGGCTCGTACCCGGCGTCTGGTGAATCGCGTCGGCGCGTCGGGAGCTCCGTCCCGGTCGCCGGTTCCGGCTCCAGGCCGGGGAACTCGTCCGTCCGTTGACCCTGCGCCTGGAGGGCTGTCCTCGGAAGGGACGGCGACCTCGGAGCCCGTACGCACATGCACGGTTGGCGCGGCGCGCTCCGCGACATAGTCTGCAGGGTCCATGGGCAGACGCACGATCGTCGTGGGGGGCGGGCTCGCGGGCCTCGCCGCGGCCGCGCGGCTCGCGGACGCCGGGGCCGACGTCGCGCTGTTCGAGCGCGCGGACGCCGTCGGCGGCGTCGCGGGCACCGTCGCGAAGTCGGGCTTCCGGTTCGAGCGCGGACCGAACACGATCCTCGCCGGATCGGCCGCGTTCCGGCGCGTCGTCGACGAGCTGGGACTCTCGACTCGGCTCGAACGCGCGGATCCGACGGCGAAAGCGCGCTACCTGTGGCACCGCGGCAAGCTGCGCGCGCTGCCGATGAGTCCGCCGCAACTCCTCTCCACCGACCTCCTCTCGTGGAAGGCGAAGCGCGAGCTCCTGAGCGAGCCGTTCCGCGGCTTCGTGCCGCCGCAGGACGGCGAGCCGGAGCCCACGTTCGGCGCGTTCCTCGACGAGCGCCTCGGCCGAGAAACGTCGCGTCTCTTCGCCGGCGCGTTCGTGCGCGGCATCCACGCGGCGGAACTCGACGAGCTCGGAGCGCGGAGCGCCTTCCCGCGCCTCTGGGACCTCGCTGCATCGCATGGGAGCCTCGTGCGCGGTGCCCTGTCGCGCGTCTTCGCGGAGAAGGAGTCCCTGCCGGGCCCAGAGCTTCCGCGCAGCGCGCTCGTGTCGTTCCCGAACGGCCTGCAGGAGCTGGTGGATGCGTTCGCGAGGCAGCTCGGCGGTCGCATCCGGAATGGAGCGGGGGTCGAGGGGCTCGAGCGCATCGACGCTCGCTGGCTCGTCCGCACGCGGGATGGTCTCGGCCATGTCGCCGACGACGTCGTACTCACGCTCCCGGCCCCGGCCGCGGCGCGGATCCTCGCGCACGAGCTTTCGCCCGAGGATCTCGCCGCGTTGCGCGCAGTCCGCCACGCCAGCGTCACGACCATCGGTCTGGGCTTCGCGCCCGGCGCGCTCGAGGCGCTGCCGCGGGGCTTCGGCTACCTGGTCCCGCCCGCCGAGGACGGCCGCACAGCGCCCGCCCCGCGCGCGCTGGGTACCATCTTCGTCACGAACCTCTTCCCGAATCGCGCCCCCGGCGGGGCACGCTCCGTCGCGAGCTTCTACCGCGGATCGGACGTCGACGGGCTCGACGACTCTGCGTTGGCTTCGCTGGCGCGGCAGGATCTCGAGCTCGCGATCGGCTCGTCCGTGCCGCCCGCGGTCGCAGTCCACGTCGAGCGTTGGACCGAAGTGATCCCTCGTCATTCCCCCGGGCACGCGGATCGCGTGCGGCACGTCCGCGCCGCGCTACGTCAGCGCGCGCCCGGCCTGCACCTCGCCGGGGCCTGGGTCGGCGGCGTTTCCGTGGAGCAGGTCCTCACTTCGGGCCGTGCGGCGGCCGATGACGTCCTCCGGGGCGGGGAGGAGAGGACTTGAACGTGCTGCAGGCGCTGGTCGTCGTGCTGCCGTCCGTCTATGCGGCGGCCGCTGCGTTGTTCGCGCTGGGGCGCGACGTGCCGGCGCGCTGGACGCTCCGCGCAGCCTTGGCACTGCACACGCTCGACTTCGCGCTGCGCGCAGTGCATCTGGGCCACTTCCCGGTCATCGACGTGTGGACCACGGTCTCGGCCACGGCGTTCGCCACCGCCGCACTCTGGGCACTCGTCGCTCGCGATGCGGCGCACACCGGATCCGGCGGGCTCGTCCTGGGCCTCGTCGCGGCGCTGCAGTTCGTGGCGTCCGCGAGCGTTCCACTCGCGCCGCTTCCGCGCGTCGGTGGCATGGGCCCCTTCCAGGTCACGCACGTCGCGACCAGCTGCGTCGCGCTCGCCGCGCTCTTCCTCTCAGGCCTGCACGGCATCCTGTGGATCGTCTTGTTCCGCTCGATTCGCGCGCGGCACTTCAGCACGTTCTTCGAGCGACTCCCGAACCTCGACACGCTCGCGAAGATGACGCGTCGCGCCGCGCTGCTCGGGTTCATCGGGCTCACGATCGGCCTGAACGTCGGCATCGGGCTCGCGCACGCCGAGAGCTCGCCGGGGTTCGCGTACGTCCACCCCGAGGTCATCCTCTCCCTCGCCGTGTGGGTCCACTTCGGGGTCGTGGCGTTTTCGCAGCGAATTCCCGGGCTCGGCGCGCGCCGAGCTTCGTGGGCAGCCGCCGGCGGGCTGGCGGTGGCGCTGCTTTCGCTCGTCCTCGTCCTGCTCCCCCACTCGTTCCACGGAGCGGCGTGAGCATGGACCCGCATCGCTCCCTCGTCCTCGTCGGGATCTCCCACCGCACGGCGCCCATCGCGCTGCGCGAGCGCTACGTGGTCAGCGCGACCGACATCGCCGCGACGCTGTGCTCCCTGCGCAACATCGAGGGCGTCGAGGAGTGCTTCGTGCTTTCGACGTGCAACCGCACGGAGGCGTTGCTGGTCGGACCGCGCGGCCTCGACCTCGCCACCGCGGCGCGGGCGCAGCTCTTCCGCAACGTCGATGCTTCGGTCACCTATGCGTTCCACGACGTCCCCGCCGTCATCCACGCATTCCGCGTCGCGGGCGGGCTGGACAGTCTGGTGCTGGGCGAGAGCGAGGTCCTGGCGCAGATCAAGCGCGGCATCGACGCGGCCACGACCGCTGGAACGCTCGGTTCCATCCTGCGCCCGCTGCTGCAGCAGGCCCTGCACGCCGGCAAGCGCCTGCGCGCCGAAACCCAGATCGGTCAAGGATCGCTGTCCGTCGCGAAGATCGGCGTCGATCTCGCCGCGCGCATCTTCGGCACGTTCGAGGACGAGCGCGCGCTCGTGGTCGGCGCCGGCGAGACGGGTCTGCTCGTCGCGCAGCACCTGCGCGACCGGAACATCGGCGGGCTGACGCTCGCGAACCGCACGTTGGAGCGCGCCGTCGAGGCTGCACGAGGACTGGGAGCTGCGGCTTGCGGGCTGGAAGCCCTGGCCGAGCAGATCGCCCGAGCCGACATGGTCGTCGCCTGCGTCGAGGCCGGCTCGCCTCCCATCGACACGAGACACTTCGACAGACGCGCCGTCAGCCGCCGTGACAAGCCGCTGCTCGTGCTCGACCTCTCCGTGCCGCGCGCCGTCGCACCCGAGGTCGCGACCCTCGACCCCAACCTGCTCGTCTACGACCTCGACGACCTGCAGCGCATCGTCCGCGAGAACGAGCGTGGTCGCGCCGACGCGGCCGAGGGAACGACGGCGATCCTGGTCGCCGAGATCCACAAGTTCCTCACCTCGCGGACGTACTCGGCGTTCACTCCGGCGATCGCCGACCTGCGTCGGCGGTTCGAGGAGATCCGCGAATCGACGCTCGACGCGCACGCCGGTGCGCGCAGCGATCCGCGCGAGGTTCAGCTCGCCCACGAACTGACGAAGCGACTCCTGGACGCCGCGCTGGAGCAGATGAAGGCCAGCGCGCGCAGCGTGCGGTCCGAGGAGGCGTTGCAGATGGAGTACCGACGATTCCTGGACAACCTCGGATGACCAGCGCGCCGTCGAAGATCGTCCTGGCGACGCGTGGGAGCGCGCTCGCGCTTTGGCAGGCCGAAACGACCGCGCGCGCCCTGCGCGCTGGGCGCTCGGATCTCGCCGTCGACATCCTGACCGTGAAGTCCGGCGGCGACCGCGACCAGACGACGGAGCTCGCGCGGTTCGGCCGCACGGGCATCTTCACGGCCGAAGTCGACGCCGCGCTGTTCGATCGGCGCGCCCACGTCGGCGTGCACAGCCTGAAGGACGTCCCCACGGAGCTGCCCGTCGGCCTCGTGCTCGGCGGCGTCCTGATGCGCGGTCCGGCCGAGGACGTGCTGGTCTCGCGCAACGGCGTGCGGCTCGCCGAACTGCCCCACGGAGCGCGCGTCGCGACCGGATCCGTGCGGCGCGCGGCCATGCTCCGCCGCCTTCGTCCCGACCTCACCATCGTCGCAATCCGCGGCAACGTCGACACGCGCCTCGCGAAGCTCGACCGCGGCGAAGCCGACGCCATCGTGCTGGCGCGAGCCGGACTCGAGCGGCTCGGACTCGGCGCGCGCATCACGCAGATCCTCACGCGCGAGGAGTCCGTCCCCGCCCCGAGCCAAGGCATCGTCGGCCTGATCTGCCGCATCGACGACGACAGCTCGCGCCGCCACCTCGATCGCATCTGCGACCGCGAGTCCGCCGCGGAGGCGCTGGCCGAGCGCGCGCTGCTCAACGGGCTCCACGGTGGCTGCAACGCCCCGCTCGGCGCGCACGCGCGCGCGCGCGACAACGTGATCGCGCTCACGGCGCGCGTCCTGTCGCTCGACGGCAAGGAGTGCATCGAAGACCGCATCCAGGGTTCGATCGACGAGGCCGAGGCGCTCGGGCGCGCGCTCGCCGAGCGCATGGCGGCGGCCGGGGCGAAGCGCCTGATCGACGCGGCGCGCGTGGGATGAAGCGCATCCTCCTGACGGGGCCGGTCGAGCGGCTCGAAGCGTGGGCCGAGGCCGTGCGCTCCGTCGGGTGGGAGGCGATCGAGTTCCCGCTGATCGGCATCGAGGAGCTCGGCCTGCGCCCCGAGGCGCTGTTCCCGGCCAGCGCGCGCTTCGACTGGCTGTGCATCACGAGCCGCAGCGCGCTCCCCTTCGTGGAGCGGCTCGCGACGTACTCGCCCGCGATCGCTGCGCACGCCGCGTGCGTCGGCGAGCACGCCACCGAGCACATGCGCGCGCTGGGCTTCGACGCCCCGTTGGAACCCGCGCGCGACGCCCTCGACCTCGCGCGGCTCGTGCTGTCGCGGGCGTCCGCCGGTTCGAGCGTCCTGTGGCCACGCGGCGATCGAGCGATCGATCTCGGTTCCGCGCTGCGGGACGCCGGCCTCGTCGTCGCGGAACCGGTCGTCTACGCGAGCCGCGCGCTGGCCATGGCCGCTGCGCCGCGCGCCGACGCCATCTTCTTCGCCAGCCCTTCGGCTTGCAGCGCCTGGGTCGCGGCCGGCGTGCCAGGCGACGCGCCTCCGCTCGCGATCGCGATCGGCGAGACCACGTTCGAGGCGCTGGTCCGCCACGAGCCCGCGGCCTTCGGTCGGGTCACGCGCCTCGCGCAGCCCACGCCCGCTGCGCTGGCCTTCGCGTTGGCGCACTCTCGGGACTGAGACACGCGGCGCGCTTTTCGGCCTGCGTGGGGCGCACCGCTCGTCGCGACACGCCCCGCACGGTTCACCGACGCAACCCGTCGATGGGGGTGGACAGGCCCATCCGTTTCACGCACCCCAGTCGATCTGGAGCCCGTTCGAGAGGTTGAACGTGCTCGGCGTACAGAACGCCGCGGCGTTCCGGTACCACGCCTGGTAGTGGCGCGTGCCGCCTCCAAGCGGAATCAAACCCCGCGCGGAGACCGATGGATCGCCGACACCGGGATAGCTCGATGTACCGCCACTGGCGAACTTCGTTCCGAGCCGGATCACGCCACCGCTGACGCACCGCAGGCCGTCACCGAAAACCGCCCCGAGTCCAGCGCTCTGCTGTGCAGTCCCCTGGAAGTAGAGCGTCGAACTCGCCGGTGTCCCGTAGGCAGTCAGCACGACGCCATCCGCGCTGACACTGGCCAATCCGCTGGCGGTCAGCAGCGCTCCGAAGGTGGGGACCGAGCTCGCGCACCCGCGCCCGGTCGCTCCGAGATTCCCGCACGGACAGGCGTTCGCGCTGCCGTCGCCGGCGCAGAACGGCGTGAACCGGCGCGGCTCGCGCAGACGCAGCGCGATCGGCGGTTGGCCGGGGAAATCGTTGCCCGCACTCGAGCGGCTGAGCGAGGGGAGACCGCTCGTCGCCGTGAACACGCCCGCCGTGTAGACGCCGTTCCCTGACAGGCGCACCCAGTGTCGCCCTGCGGGGAGCGCGACGTCGAACCCCACCGTGATCTCGTGCGTCGAGAAACGGAAACGGCCCGTGCCGCTCGCGATCGGGACGGACTCGTTGGGGTAGTTCCCTCCGATGTCGGGGAACAGCGTGGCCTGGAAACCAGCTGGATCGTAGTTCGAGCAACGTCCGTCGAGGACGATCTCGCCAACCCGCCAGCCGCCAGCCGGGACATCGAACGGCTGGAACACCGTCCAGATCGTCGCCGGCGCCACGCCTCCAAGTGCGCGCGCGGTCGCGGCGGGATTCGACGGCTGATACAGGAGGTCCGAAGGACCACTGCACACGTAGGCTCCTTGGCATTCGTCCGGAACGCCGTCGAGATCGCAGTCGGAACTCGTGGCGAGAGTGATGTCCGTCAGGTCTCGCGTGCCGTTGTGATTGCAGTCCTCGAGAGCCTGGGGCGCGCTCGTGTCCAGGGTGATCGCGGAGGGCGACCAACCCACGACGGGGGTGAACACCGTTTGCAGATTCGTCCCATCGGAGTTCGCGACCTTGACGTAGTCCCTGAGGTCGTCGGACACGTAGAACCGTGCGTTCAGGCGGTCGAGCGCCAGGTCGTTCAGGCCCGACGACTCCACCGAGGCCGGCGAGAGATCGGCCAGGAGTTGGAATCCACTGTCGTCGTAGCGCGCGCGCCATACGCAGTCGCTCACCGTGTCGGAGTCGATGCCGTAGATCCAGCCGTTCGCGACGTCGACCTGAATGCGCGTCGGGGTGGAGAGTCCCGTGACCATCGTTCGTGCAACGAAAGGCGGGCCGTCCGTATTCACGCGCAAGACCCTGTCGTTGGTGCCGAACCACACCCAGCCGTTCACGGAATCGACTGTCGGACGTCCGATCTTCGAGAACGACGGGTCGTAGGGTGTGACGGCGTACACCGTCTCCCGTCCTGTTCCGTCCAGGTTCGCCCGCTCGATCAGACCGCCGGCATTGCCAGCCGCAGGCGAGTTGGACCAGTACATCTTGCCCGCCGGCACGTCGAGTGCGAGACCTCGCACGGACTTCAAGCTGGACAGCAGAGTCGTCTGCCCAGAACCGTCGAGGTTCGCTCGACCGATTCTCCCGGAGCCGAACGATCCATGGCTCCAGTAGACCCGGCCTGAGGCGGAGTCGATCGCGACACCGACGAGCAACCAGTCAGACGTCGGGAACGGATTGCCGGGCGCGAAGAGGTTCGCGACACCGCTACCGTCGAGATTCATCTTCTCGAGTCGGGGGTCGGACGACTTGTACTGGCCGACGACGAGTTGCGTTTGGGATCGTGCGGTCGAAGCGAGCAGCAGCGCGGCCAGCAGAACGACATGCAATCGCATGGCAGGCGACCTCGGTTGTTCACCACATGGGAAGGACCCTCGCCAGGGTAGGCGCCCCCCCCGTAGCCTGCAAGTTGCGTCGGCTGGCCGGGAGGAGACGCCCGAGCCGATCGCCGCGGGCCGCGGTGGACCGCGTAGACTGGCCCCTGCCATGCTCGCCCCTGGTACTCGTGCGTCGTTGGCGTCCTTGGTGGCCGCACTGTCCCTCGCGGCCACGGCGCGCGCGCACACACGCGAGGCGTCCGAATCCGTCACGATCGCCTTCGCCGCCACGCAAGTCGTTCCGCGCGCGAGCGTCGCAGGCGGACAGGCGGAGGGGACTCTTTCGGACGCCGCCGCGGCAGCCGTCGTCGCTGCGGAGTCGGCACTCAGGTCGAGTGACACCGTTCGAGCTCGCACCGAGACGGCAGCCGCCGTCACGTCGCTGCTCGCTTGCCCGTTGAGTTCCCGCGACCCGAACTGGTCGGCACTGATGGACCGGGCAGGGCTCTGCGCGTGGAAGTCCGGCGACGTGCACCTCGCTGCCAGCGCCTGGGAGTCGGTTCTCGAAGTACGCAGTCGTGACGAGCCAGTGGACTCTTCGAGTGTGCAACAAGCCCGCTCGAACCTTGCGGCCGCATGGTCCCAACTCGGTGACTTCGCGGGGGCGCGCCGACTGTATGAAACGGTGCTCGAGGTTCGCGAGCGAGCCCTTCCGCACGATCACCCGGACCTCCTCTCGACGCGCACCCAACTGGGAACCGTCCTGTCGAACATCGGCGAGCTGCAAGCAGCGCGGGTCCTGCGCGAATCGGTGCTCGAGTCACGCATCCGTACCCGAGGCACGGATCACCCGGATACCGTGGCCGCGCGCGCCGCGTTGGCACTCACGCTGAAGCTGCAGGGTGATCTCGCAGGAGCCCGGGCGTTGGAGGAATCGGTTCTGGCCTCCCGTACCCGTGTCCTCGCGCCCGATCACCCGGACGTGCTCGCCGCGCGGCAGAACCTCGCCGCCACGCTTCTCTCACAGGGCGACGTCGCCGAAGCCCGCGCACACTACTCCGCTGTGCTCGAGGCGCGGATGCGGACGCTCCCTGCCGACAGCGTCGAGCTACGCGTGGCCCGGGCGAACCTGGCTGTGACGGCTTTCCGGCTCGGGGACCTGGAAGGTGCTAGGCGCCTGCAGGAGGAGGTGCTCGCAGCGTGCGTGAGTACCCTTCCACCCGATCACCCGTACCTCTCGGCGGCGCGCACGAATCTCGCTGCAACCCTCTACATGCAGGGTGACATCGTCTCGGCGCGTGAACTGCAGGAGGCCGTGCTCGACGTGTACTCCCGTACGCTCCACCCCGACCATCCTGACCTGCACAGGCTGCGCACCGATCTCGCGAACACGCTCGAGGCTCAGGGCGATCTTCTCGGCGCTCGTGTACTGCGGGAATCGGCGCTCGCTGCGCTGGAGAGGACCCTGCCTTCCGACCACCCGGACGTGCTGCGCGGACGCGCCAATCTGGTCCAGACGATGCAGCAGCAGGCTGAATGGCGGGAAGCGCGAAGGGAGCTGGACTCGTTGCTCGAGAGCGCAAAGAGCCTTCCCGAGACCGATCCCGAGCGCTTGCGCCTGAGCGAGATGATGGCACGAACACTCCGTGAGCTGGGCGACCTCCAAGGCGCACGAGTCGTTCTCACTGGGGTGGTCGACTCCTATGCACGCACGCTGCCCGAAACGCACCCCTACCTCCTGCGGGCCCAAGCCGCGCTCGCCGCGGTCCTACATGCCTTGGGCGATTTCGAGGCCGCGCTAACGTTGCGTGAAGTCATCTACGCCGCGCGTTCCAGCACGCTGGACGCGGACCACGACGATGTCCAAGTCGCGGCGAGCAACCTCGCCGCGGTCCTGATCGACCAGGCATCGTGCGCGCGCAGCGGGCTTCCCGCGCCGAGCTCGGAGAACGCACAGTCCCTCGAACTCGCGCGTGCGGTGGAGCTCCTGAAGTCTCTGAGCCGGTCGCGAGCCAGGGTGGCGAATCAGGTGCGGCGATCGGCCAGCGGGCGGGAAGCCGAGGCCCGCTGTGCCACGCTGGCCAGTTCGCTCTCCTTCACGCTGTCCGTGGGACTCGGCTACGGCGGCTTGACCCCGATGAAGGAGCTGTGGCCCGAGATCTTCCTTCAATCGGAGGCCACGCGAAATGCCGCGGTCTCGGTCGGCCAGCGCACTCGACACGCGGAGGATGATCCCGAATACGAGCGGCTGCGCGCGGGCCTGCGCACCGCGACGGACGAACTGGTCCGCCTCGTCCAGCGTGGCTCGAGTCGCGAGGAGTTCCTCCATGCTCAGGCCGCGCGCGAGCAAGCTGAGCGCCATCTGCTCGAGCTCGCGGGTTCCGAGATGGACCGGAGGTCCGAGCCTGAAGTCGACACCGCGACGTTGAGCGCTCACCTCGACCCTGGGGTGGTGGCGCTTGCCTTTCGACGCTTCTCACGTTTCGACGTCACTTGGGGTCAGGCTCCTGGATCCGATCCCCTGGGACCTTCGAACGCCGGGAAGACCCGGAAGAACTCCGTAGTCGAGAGTCTGTGCGTGTTCCTCGTGCACTCCAGCGCGGACGCTGCGGATCGCAAGGACACCGCGCTGGAACTCGTCGACCTGGGCTCGCTCGCCGAGGTGGAGAAGGCAGTTCGCGCCTGGCAGATCGCGTTGGGCGTCGACGTGTCCCGGGGCCTGGCCTCGAACCCGGTCGCGAGGGACGCCATCGTCGAGCGCGGGAATCAGCTCCGCCATATCGTGCTCGATCCTCTTCTGCAGAGAATCGGTGAGGCTCGACACGTCATCGTCGTGCTGGACGACGTGCTGCATCTGCTGCCGCTGGAAGCCTTGCCGTTGGGACAGCCTGGGCCGGAGGGCAAGGTCGTGCTGGCCGGCGATCGTTACCAATTCGAGGTACGCGCGACCTTACGGGAGCTGCTCGAGCCCGCGCCGAAGCCGTCCAGTTCGAACACGCTTCTCGCCCTGGGTGGCCCCTCGTTCAATTCCGAACCCCAGCCCCTCGACACCACCGCCGACGAGTCGACCCCTGCGGATCCCGTCGGGTCGAGTTCCGGTCCGATGCCGCGCGCCGCACGGTTCGAGCGCTCGTTCGAGCCACTCCCGTTCACCGGTGAGGAGGCGCGTGGCGTAGCGGCGCTGCATGCGGAGGTTTTCGAGGGCGGAGGAACAGCCGTGGTTCTCGAGAAGCGCAAGGCGTCGCGCTCCGCCCTGTCGATGCTGGCTCCGAGCGCTCGTTGGCTGCACGTTGCGACGCACGGTTGGACGATGGCCCCATCCACGCTCGCTTGGGACGACCCGCGTCCAGGTCGGGGAGACGAACTCGCTCTGGCTCCGCTCACGGGCGCGGAGACGTTGCGCGGGATGAGCCCGATGCTCTTGTGCGGCCTCGCTCTCGCGGGAAGCAACCTGCCACCCGACTCCATGGGTCATGCACGAGGGCTCTTGACCGCCGAGGAGCTCGCGGCGCTCGACCTGTCGGGCTGCGAGTTGGCCGTGCTCTCCGCCTGCGACAGCGCGCGTGGGGAAATGCGCCGTGCCGGGCAGGGCGTCGCAAGCATGCAGAAGGCATTGCAGATCGCGGGCGCACGCTCCGTCATCACCTCCCTCTGGAAGGTGCCGGACGAGGCCACGAAGGAGCTCCTGCTCGACTTCTACAGGCGGGTCTGGGTGGAACGAGTTCCCAAGTGGCGCGCCCTGTGGGAGGCCAAACGACGCCTCCGCGAAGCGCTGGACGAGCGTGGTGAATCGCGCTACCAGATGCGCGACTGGGCCGCGTGGGTGCTCACCGGCGAACCCGATTGAGCGCGAACGGATCCTCTCCGCTCCACCGGGTGCGCCGATCCTTCTCGACGACGTTCGTTCTCCTCCCGCGCGCTCACTTGGCTTGCGGCGCGAGGAACGGGAACGGCGCAGCCTTATCGAAGTTGGCCGTCTGATCGCCGCCCAGCTCGGGCTTCCCGACCAGGGTCAGCTTGCGGGTACCGGAACCTTCCTTGAAGTCCACCGCGGCGAGCCGCACCCACACCAGACTCGGGCTGGCGGTGTCTTCGTAGTAGTAGGTCAGGTTCTTCTGATCGGCCACAGTTCGCCAAATGGTGGCGGACAGGTTGGCCGCGGTCGCGTGTTGGACCCCGCGGGGAACCGAACAGTTGCGGATCACGCTGAATACGCTCGCGACGGCTTCGCGAGGGTCATCGGATTGGTTGCACGCGTTGATGTAGTAGGAGGCCCGGGCGAAGCGGTCGGCGGCGCGATTGGTCCCGGGGAGCATCACGGCCCCCCCGATCTGCTTCCAGTACTCGTTGAGCGCGATCTGCTGGTCGTAGGTCGGCGAATTGGTCATCACCTGGAACTCCCTGCCGTGGTGGATGACGAGCTTTCCGCCGATGTACTCGAGGATGGCGGAGTCGCCCGAGGAGTCCGAGAGCGAGAGATGGACGTTGCCCGCCACGCCGTTCGGTGCGACGACGGTGACCATGCGGTATGTCTGCTGGCTTGCGTCGGCGACGGCATCGGCGACCGTGGCGAAATTGTCGAGCATGTACTGCGCCCACGAGGAGATGAGCAGCGCGGGCCGTCCGTCACCCGCGGGTGTGTACTCGGATTCCGCGAGATAGAGGAGGTTGGCGACCAGCCCCTTCTCGTTCATCCCGTCGGCGGACCCGCCCTCGTAGACGGAAACCACGACGCTGCCGAACTTGCTCGTCCACTCGAGGGAGCCCCGGCCCATGCCGGCATCGCGCGCCAAACCCCGCGGGAAGATCCACATGTTCGTGTGCATCTGCTCCGACCAGTCCATGCTGCGTCCGGTGACGGTCTGACCGTTCTTCCCGAAGTACACGGCGCGGGTGCAGGCGTCGGCGATCGGCGCGATGGCGGCTGTGGCGCAGAGGACGAGCGCGGCGGCCAGGGAGTGACGATTGGCGGAGGTAAGCATGGTCGGGACTTCGAGCCAGCGAGCGGGGCTCGTGGCGGTCGGCCGTGCCTTG
Source organism: Planctomycetota bacterium (assembly GCA_026692665.1). Taxonomy (GTDB): domain Bacteria; phylum Planctomycetota; class UBA1135; order UBA1135; genus JAEUHZ01. The sequence goes on along the minus strand of JAPLOF010000019.1, from coordinate 22,957 downwards.
ACGGCGATGCGGCGCGGGGTGAGCTGGAGCCCAGGCGATTCGCACGCCTGCGCATGGACTGTCCTCGGCACGGGCTCGCGGACCCGTCGCACGCCGAGGACCGTCGCCGGTGAGTGGGGCATCCGCGCGAGGATGCCTGACGGCAGTCTAGGTGGGCTGTGCCCAGGCCGGCCACCGTTCACGGCCTGACGCGCCTCGCTGAGCTGTACTCCCCCCGTGCGCGGCTCGCTCGGCCAGGGTGCCCACTCGATACGGAGCGAGACTCCGCTGCTGGGGATGCGCCCGAAACCCGAGTCCAAGGCCGTCTGTGCGGGGCTCGCCGTCCCGCGTGTCGCCCCCGGGCCCAAAGCCCGTATCCTCTCGCCCCCATGAGCTTCTCCGCCGCCAAGGGGATGGGTCCCGCGCCCGACGAGGGCCCGCCCGTCCTTCCGCCCGACTTCCTGATCGAACGACCGCGTCGACTGCGCCGGACGCCCGCGCTGCGGCGGCTCGTGCGCGAGACCCAGCTCTCGCGCGACGACCTGATCCTGCCGCTGTTCGTCGTCGAGGGGTCGAACGTTCGCCAGGAGGTGTCCTCGATGAAGGGCGTCTTCCGCGAGTCGGTCGACAAGCTCGTCGAGACGTGCCGCGAAGCGGAGCAGTTGGGCATCCCCGGCGTGATCCTGTTCGGCGTCCCCGACAAGAAGGACCCCGAGGGCCGCGCCGCCTGGTCGACCGACGGGATCGTCCAACGCGCGCTCGAGAAGGTCGAACGCGCCGCGCCGGGCCTCGTGCGCATCGCCGACCTGTGCTTCTGCGAGTACACCGACCACGGCCACTGCGGCGTGCTCGACGACCAGAACGAGGTCGACAACGACGCGACGCTCGAGAACCTCGAGCTGCAGGCCCTGTCGCTGGCCGACGCCGGCGCGCAGATCGTCGCGCCCAGCGGGATGATGGACGGCATGGTCGCGTCGATCCGCGCCGCGCTCGACGAGGGCCGCCACGACCAGATCTCGATCCTCTCGTACGCCGTCAAGTACTCGAGCGCGTTCTACGGCCCGTTCCGCGACGCGGCCGACTCGGCGCCGGCCTTCGGCGACCGCGCGACGTACCAGATGGACCCGGCGAACGTGCGCGAGGCGCTGAAGGAAGCCGCGCTCGACGTCGACCAGGGCGCCGACATGCTGATGGTCAAGCCGGCGATGCCGTACCTCGACGTTCTGCGCCGCGTGAAGGACAAGTTCGACGTGCCCGTGTGCGCGTACCAGGTGTCGGGCGAGTACGCGATGATCCAGGCCGCCGCGCAGAACGGCTGGATCGACCGCGAGCGCGCGATGCGCGAGTCGCTGACGTGCATCAAGCGCGCGGGCGCCGATTTCATCCTGACGTACTTCGCGCGCGACATGGCGCGGCTCTTGAAGGCCTAGGGACGGCGATGGCGCGCCGCCTCCTGGCCCTCGTCGCCCTGGTCGCGGCGGCGCTGTTGGCGGCGTGGTTCCTCTCCGGGCGCGGACAGGATCGGGCGAACGCGCTGCAGTCCGCGGATTCGGCGCCGGAATCCACCGCAGTCGACGCCGCGCGCGAGGCCGCCGGACTGGCCGCTCCCGCCGAGCTCGCGCGCCTCCCGGTGCCGGCCGCGGAACCCGTCGCTCCGCATATCGAGCCGGCGATGTCCGCGACTCCAGCCGTCACCGCGAACCGATTGCACGGCGTCGTGACGCCCGCGGCGGGCCGCTCCGATTTCCTGGAGACGGTGACGGTCCACATCACGGACCGCCTCGGCGAAGCGCGCCACGCCCGGTGCGAGAAGGGCGGCGCGTACTCCTTCGAGGACCTGCCGGCCGGGCGCTACTGGGCGCACGCGCTCGGCTCGGTCGACGGCGAGACCCGCGCCGAGGTCGAGGTGGCGTGCGACACGCGGCTCGACCTCGTGCTGCAGCCGCACCTCCAGGTGCTCGTGCGCGTCGTCGACGAACTCGGCAAGCCCGCGCAGCGCTCCGGTCTGCTGGCGGTCGCGACGAGCGACGACCCCGGCCCGTGGTTCGACGCGATCCGAGGGAGCCGCTCGAACCCGTTCGGCGTCGGGCGCTTCCTCCCGCGCCAGAGGCTGGGCGAGGACGCGCCCCCGGACGCGATCGGAGCGCTCGTCCTCGACACGCCGCCGCCCCTGCACGTGAACCTGCTCGTGTACCAGCACGTGCTCGAGTCGCGCCGCGTCGAGTCGGGCACGGATTCCGTGACGTTCGTCCTCGCGAGCGACGATCCGCGGCTCGTGGGAGGGGGCCTACGGCTGCGCGCGGTCGACGCTCGAACGCGCGAGCCGTTGGCGAAGCCCAACTTGCTCCTCGAGGGACTCGAGACGTCCTTCCTCAGCGCGGTCGACGGCGTCTTCGAAGCAAAGGACCTCCAGCCCGGCCTCTACGTCGTCTCCTTGTTCGCGGGTGGGAGCTACGGCAACGAGCGGCTCAGCGTGCGCGTCCCGCCCGGCGAGGTGGTGGACCTCGGCGACGTGCCGCTCGTGCAGGGGCTGTCGATCGCCGGCCAGGTCTTCGACGAGAGCGGGCAGGCGGGCGTGTTCCTGATCCAGTTCGATCCCTGCCAGCCGGACGGACGCGTCGGAACGACGGGCTCGAACGTCGCCTTCGAGACGAAGGAGACCGGCTCGTTCCGCTACGACGGCCTGAAGCCGGGGCACTACCGCCTCGCGGTGTTCACCGATGCCGCCAAGGGCCAGGCCGAGACCGTCGTCGTCGTCGAGGTCGGCGAAGTGCCGCTCGAAAACGTCCGCATCGTCGTCGCGCGCGGCGTGTCCTTCTCCGTGGATCCCGCGGGCCGGCACGCGGCCGGGGCGAGCTTCACGGTGATCGACGAACGCGGCGTCCGCCTCCTCGCGCGCCCCTTGAGCGATCCGACGCCGGCCCGTGTCCTGCTCGCGCCCGGCCGCTACACGGTCGAATTCCGCTCATCGCGCGACGATCCGATCCAGCGCACACAGGCGGTTGAACTCGTGCGCGATCCGGTCGTGATCCAGATGCTGTGATCGGGCGCGCGGATCGCGGCAGTAGTCTGGGCGGCATGGGAACGCGCTCGTCGCCGTCGAAACCGCGGACGCTCCAGGTTCTCCTCGTGCTGTGCATCGCCGCGGTCGTCGCGGGGATCGTCTGGTTCGGCAGCGACCGCGCGGAGCCGGTCCCGGCAGCCTCGCCGGCCGCGCTCGTCCCTGAGATCGCCGACGCCCCGAGCGCCGTGCTCGCGGCGCCCGCGGACGCGGCGCGCACGTCGACGCAACCTCTCGAATCTGCGCGGGATTCCGCGGAGTTACAGGGCCCGCCGGCACCGGCCGGCATACCCGCTCCGCCGGGCCGGCTCCACGGCCGCGTCCTCCCGGCACCAGGGCGCACGGAGTTCGTGGGCGAGATGGCCGTCGGCGCGACCGACGCGCTCGGCAACTCGCTGCGCAGCTTCTGCGGCGCGGACGGCTCGTACGCGTTCGAGGGCCTCGCGGCCGGGCGCTATTGGCTGCGCGCGCGCTCGCCCGAGAACGGCGACGCGAACACGGTCGTCGACGTTTCGGGCGACACCGAGCACGACATCCAGCTCTCCGCGCCACGCGTCATCGAGGTCCGCGTCGTCGATGAGCTCGGCAAGCCGGGGAGCGAGCTGGGCCTTCTCGCCGTGGCCACAGCCGACGCGCCCGGAGATTGGATCGACGACGTCCGCGGCGGGCTGCAGAACCCCTTCGGGCTGGGCCGGTTCGACCGGGGTCAACGTCTCGTCGCGGAGTCGCCGACCGAAGTGCTCGGCCGGCTCTTCCTCGAGCGCGATCCGCCGCTCCACGTGAGCTTGCTGCGCTATCAGCGCGTCCTCGAGACCCGGCGCATCGAGCCCGGGACCGAGGTCGTCGAGTTCGTGCTGCGCACCGACGATCCGCGAGTCGTGGACGGCGCCTTGCGCCTGCGCGCCGTGGACGCCGCGACCCACGAGCCGATCCAGAAGGTGTCGGTCACGTTGGACGGACCCGGCGCGCGGATGAGATCGGGTCGAGCGGGCGTGTGCGAGTTCCCCGGCCTCATGCCGGGCACCTACCGGCTCCAGCTCATGTCGAAGGATCGAGCGACGTTGCGCCGCGAAGTGCGCGTCCCGCCGGGCGAGACGGTGGACTTAGGGGACGTCGCGCTGGACGCGGGCTACTGGGTCTCGGGCCGCATCCTCGATGAGACCGGCCAGGGGGTCTCGTTCAACATCCGCTTCGACCCGTGCGAGGCGGACGGACGGACCGCGCCCATCTTCTCGACCGTCTACGCATATCCCACGAAGGCCGACGGCAGCTTTCGCGTCACCGGGCTCGCGCCGGGATTCCACCGCCTCGAGGTCATGACTGATGGCGAGCTCGCCGAGTGCGTCGCCGTCTTCGACGTGCGCAACGGTCCGGTCGAGAACGCATCCCTGACCGTGACGGCGGGAGTCCCGTTCGCCGTGGATCCGGACGGCAAGCACGGCCCCGGCGCGCGCTTCGCCGTCCTCGACGAGAAGGGGGTGCGCGTTGTGTCGCGCATCGTCGACCAGCCCGACCCGATCCGCGTGCGCCTCGCGCCGGGCCGCTACACGGTCGAGTTCAAGAGCTCGCGCGAGGACCCGGAGCCGCGCACGACGGCCTTCGAGATCGTGCGCGACCCGGTCGTCGTGCGGATGCGCTGAGATCCGCCGCCAGCTTCTTGCGCGGAGGTCGCTCCCGGACGAGTCTTTGCGCGCCCAAAGCTCCGAGGAACTCCGTGAAACTCGACCGCTCCGAACAGATCTTCGCCGAAGCCCGCACCCTCATCCCGGGCGGCGTCAACAGCCCCGTCCGCGCCTACAAGTCCGTCGGCGGCACGCCGGTGCACGTCGCGCGGGGCAGCGGTCCGCTCTGCTGGGACGTCGACGGGAACGAGTACGTCGACCTCGTGCTCAGCTACGGACCGCTGATCCTCGGCCACTGCGACCCGCGCGTCGTTGCGGCCGTCGAGAAGACGGCCCGCACCGGCTTCACGTTCGGCGCGCCGACCGAGGGCGAGCTCGTCATGGCGCGCACGCTCCACGAGCGCATGCCGTGGGTCGAGATGGTGCGCCTCGTGAACTCCGGCACCGAGGCCACGATGAGCGCCCTGCGGCTGGCGCGCGCGTTCACCGGTCGCGACTGCATCGTCAAGTTCAACGGCAACTACCACGGGCACGGAGACTCGTTCCTCGTGAAGGCCGGCTCGGGGGCCTTGACGCACGGCGCGCCGGATTCGCCGGGTGTCGCGAGCGCGCTGGCGGACCTCACGCTCGTCGCGGAGTACAACGACCTCGCGAGCGTCGAGCGCATCCTGGCGCAGCGCGGCCGCGAGGTTGCGTGCATCATCGTCGAGCCGGTCGCGGGCAACGTCGGCCTGATCCTGCCCGCGCCGGGCTTCCTCGCCGGATTGCGGAAGCTGTGCGACGCGCACGGTGCGCTGCTGATCTTCGACGAGGTCATGACCGGCTTCCGCGTCGCGCGCGGCGGATACACCGAACTCTGCGGCGTGCGGCCGGACCTCATCACGCTCGGCAAGGTCATTGGCGGCGGACTGCCCATCGGCGCGTACGGCGGCCGGCGCGACGTCATGGCGCGCATCTCGCCGTCGGGCGACGTCTACCAGGCCGGCACGCTGAGCGGGAACCCGCTGGCCGTCGCGGCGGGCCTCGCGACGTTGCGCGCGACGGACGAGCCGGGCTTCTACGCAGAGCTCGAAGCCAAGTCGGCGCGCATCGCGGACGGCATCGCGAAGGCCGCGGCGAAGCACGGCGTTCCGTGCCACGTCGGCCGGCAGGGCTCGATGCTGTGCCCCTACTTCTCGAAGGAACCCGTCCTGACGCTCGACGTCGCCATGGCGAGCGATCGCGCGCTCTGGACGCGCTGGTTCCACGCCATGAAGGACCGCGGCGTCCTGCTGCCGCCCTCGCCGTTCGAGGCCTGGTTCGTGTCGATCGCGCACGACGACGCGGCGATCGAGCGCGTGGCGCGCGCGGCCGACGCGGCGTTCGCGGCCGTGACCTGAGCGAGCGCGTTCAGCGCGCCATCTGCGGCAGCTTCACGAGCTCGCCGCTGCCGAACCACGGATCCAGCACGTACGGACCGATGCGTCCAGCGCGGTCCCCGAGCAGCGTTTGGCACGCGTCGAGGTCCTTCGCGTCGAGGAACGCGAGCGCACGACCGTCCGCGAACTCGCCCCACAGCAGCACACCGTCCAGGCCGAGCAGCGCCTGGCGCGCGCGCCGACCGTCCTCCGCAGTCAGCACGACGTAGGGACGTCCGCCCTCGCCCGGCGCGCGCACGCGGCCCTCGGCCTTCGCCTGGGCCTCGATCGCGAGCTCGTGCTCGATGTAGGCGTCGAGCGGAGCTCGCGTGCGCATGCGGACGCACTCGGTGCGGAAGACGCCGGCGATCACCCCCGGGTCCGTTGCGGCCAGGGCTTCCGCCTCCGCGATCTCGGCGGGTGCCAGGATGAAGAGGCCGCGCAGGTCCGGATCGCGCTTCGGGGCTCCGTAGGGGCCCGCGACCAGGAGCTTGTGCTCCTGAGCCAGCCGCTGCATGTTCGCGAAGTGGCCTTCGAAGACCTTCTGGGCCTCTTCCTTGGAGATCGAGGCCGAGCGCGGCCCGCTCTTCAGCTGGAGGAAGACGCAGTCCCGGCCGGAGGAGTGGGCGGGGTCCGGGCCGACGCTCTGGCAGGCCGCGGCGAGGAGCAGGACACAGATACCGAGGAGCTTCGACTGCACTAGGATCTCCGGGATGGACGCGGGCTCCAGATGCGCCGCGATTCCGACGATCCTAGAGAACGAGCTCCCAAATCGCATGGACCCCATCCGCCAACCTTTCGAGGACGCTCGCGCCACGCTCGACGCCTTCCTGGCCGACCCGCGCTGCCTCGCGGGCGTGCGCGATTTCGTGAAGCTCGCGGGCACGACGCTCCGCAACGGCGGCACGCTGCTCGCCTGTGGCAACGGCGGCAGCATGTGCGACGCGATGCACTTCGCCGAGGAATGGACCGGGCGGTTCCGAAAGGACCGGGCAGCGCTGCCGGCGATCGCGTTCAGCGATCCGAGCCAGCTCACGTGCATCGCGAACGACTTCGGTTTCGACGAGGTCTTCGCGCGTTCCGTCGAGGCCTACGGAAGGCCGGGGGACCTGCTGGTCGCGATCACCACGAGCGGTGGCTCGCCGAACATCCTCAAGGCGCTGCAGAAGGCGCGCTCGAAGGGACTGAAGACCGTGGGGCTGCTCGGGAAGGGCGGCGGCCAGGCGCTCGAGCTGTGCGACGTCGCGATCGTGGTCCCGCTGGCCACGACCAGCGACCGGATCCAGGAGGTCCACATCAAGGTCCTCCACATCGCGATCGAGGCGGTCGAGCGCGAGCTGTTCCCCGGGAACTACGCCTGATTTCGTAGGCGCTCGCGCGTGGAACCCCAGCCGGGGTCCGTCGTGCGCGGGGTGCCCGAAGTAACCAGGAAAGGGCTTCCAGATCCGCTCCCGTCCGGGCCTCCGCGTCCGCATTTCTGCCCTGCACGTCAGGGGCCGAAAGGCCGCTCCGAAGACAGAACGCGAACACCCCGAAGAGAGGGGCGCCGAGGTAGCCTAGGTAGTGGGTTGTGGCATCGGGAGGCCCTGCTGGAGGGCCCTCGAACCCCGTGACCCGAGCCCGTCCGGACCGGGCTCCCTACCACGATTTCTTCGACTCTCCATGCAACGCTCCAACTTCGCTCTCGCGATCGGCGCCATCGCCGCCTGCGCACTCTCCGCGCACGCACAGAACTCGCAGGTCTCCGCCGTCGCCGCCCAACCTGGGAATCCGAACCGCGTGTGGACCGTGAACCGGGACAACAACTCGGTCGCCGTCGTCGACGTGGCCACGCCGACGCTCGTGGCCGAGATTCCCGTCGGCAACTGGCCGCGCTCGCTGGCCTTCAACGCGAACGCGACCAAGGTCTTCGTCGCGAACCAGCGTGGGAACATCCCGCTCGACGCGAACGAAGTCACCGGGTTCCCGATCGGGGCGATGCCGGGCACGATCAGCGTGATCGACGTCGCTTCCTTGAGCGTGCAGACGACGCTCTCGCAGGTCGGTGTCGAGCCCTACGGCGTCGCGCTGTCGCCGAACGGCAAGTGGTTCGCGGTCTCCGCGATGCGCACGGGCGCGGTCACGCTGTACGACGCAGCCACGTACCAGCAGAAGGCCACGCACCAGTACCTGCGCAACCTGAGCGACATCCCCGCACCGTACACTCTGGCCGACGCGGACACGGACCGTGACGGCATCGCCGACACGGGCGATCCGCGCGGCTTCGCGATCCGCGCCGATGGCGCGCGCATCTACGTCACGCACTTCCGCTCGCCCTACGTCTCGATGCTCGACGTCGCGGTCGACGCGAACGGGTTGCCGACCGGCATGACGTACGCAGGCAAGATCACGACCGACGACTACGCGCCGGATCCGATCCTGAACCCGGTGCCGGTCCAGATCCTGAAGAGCCAGGGCCAGCCGCGGTTCCTCGAGGACATCGCGCTGTCGCCCGACGGCACCCGCGCGCTGATCCCGCACGTGCTGCACAACGTCAACCACGACGTGAACCACGCGTTCGGCCCGGCGCTCGCCGGCGACTTTGCGAACCGCGTGTACCCGGCGATCACGATGGTCGACACGGTCCAGAACACGTTCGGCGCCACGGGCGATGCGTCGCGCCGGCTGCACCACGAGCTCGCGGACTCGCTCTCGCCCGCCGAGTACGTGCCCTTCGGCAACTCGAAGGTCACGACCCTCGGGGACGTGCTTTCCCTGGGCGGCCAAGGCTCGCCGACGATGGGCGGCACGATGACGCTCGTCCTCGACGGCATCCGCCTGGGCGACACCGCCACGCTCCTGATCGGCCAGCGCGAGCTGAACACGCCCGCGGGCGCGCTGGGCACCCGCTACGTGATGGTCCGTCAGACCCGCACGTTCGTGGGCAACACGGTCACGATCCCGATCCCGAACATCCCCTCCTACAACGGGCTCGTCCTCGTGGGCCAGGCGCTCGTGACGCGACCGGGCGGCGAGCAGGGGCTGAGCAACGGCGTGCGCATCGTCGTGCACCCGGCGGGTTTCGGCGCCAACAAGATGGGCTACCGCGCCGGCCAGCCCAGCCGCGTCCTGTACAACCCGGCCGGCACGCGCGCGCTGATCCTGAACCGCGGCTCGGAAGACGTCTTCCTGTACCGCGTCAATGGCAGCGACATGGACCTCATGACGGTCTATCCGCCGCGCTTCCGCTTCGCCGAACGCGCGGCGCTCGACACGACCACCCCGATCGGCGACACGCCGATGGGCATGGCGATCGTGCCCGATCCGACGACGGTCGACGACGACGCGCGCCTGTTCCTCGTCAACGAAGTGACGCGCACGCTGTCCGTGCTGCGCGTGAACTGGACGACCGGGCAGATCTCGAAGGAACGCAACCAGATCCCGACGCACTCGGGCCCGGACGCCCTGACGCTGGAGCAGCGCAAGGGTCTCGAGATCTTCGAGGACGCCTCGCGTCCCGCGACCGCCGGGAACTTCAACAACTCGTGCGGTTCGTGCCACTTCGAAGGTGGCGAGGACGGCAACGTCTGGCAGCGCCCGGCCGGTCCGCGCAGCACGATGCCGATGTACGGCGGAACGCGCGGTACGGGCCTGATCCTGTGGAAGGGCGTGCGCCTGAACCTCGGCGAAACCGGACCGATGTTCCACGGCGAGAACGGCGGCTCCGGGATCTTCGATGACAGCGCGCAGTCGGACCTGACGGCGTTCCACGAAGTCATCCCGACCCCGCTGAACCCGAACCGCGATCCGGCCACCTACGCGCTCACCACGCAAGCCCAGCTCGGCCGCGACCTGTTCCTGTCGTCGAACGACTCGGGCCTGAACCCGACCCTGCGCCACGCCGGCTGCGCCGCGTGCCACAAGACCGTCGAGACCGGGCTGAACAACTTCCCGGGTCCGCGCTTCTTCACGGCGGACTTCCTCAACCCGACGCTGAGTTCCGGCGAGAACCTGGGACCCAACTTCGACCCGACCTGCTTCTCCCTGCGTGAGAACGTCGTGTCGATCAACATCCGGAACGTGAACACCGGCGTCGACATCGACGCGGACGGTGACGGCATCCCCGAACCGGACCGGAACTTCGACGGTTACGTGGACACCGAGACCTATGTCGCGATGAACAGCGACAAGGAAGACGGCTTCACGCGCGACGACGTGAACAGCTACATGTGTCCGTGCGACCCGCTGGTGGACTCGAACTGCGATCCGCTGACGAGCACGCGCCGCTTCGGCCGTCGCCCGGACCTGTTCTCGATCCCGTCGAAGCTCGGCCTGTTCACGACGGGTCCGTTCTTCCACGACCACGCGGCGCACACGCTGCGCACGTTGCTGGATCCCGCGGCCCAGGCCACGAGCCCCGTGTACGGCAGCCCCGCGTACCCGGGTCAGGCGCCGTTCCCGGGCCTGAACAAGATCTTCAACGAGGTCCACGACATCCGCGGCCACGAGCAGTTCGTGCAGGGCGCGTCGAAGGTCCAAGTGACCCTCCACAGCACCAACGCGAACGCGGACATCGAAGCGATCCTGGCCTACATCCAGTCGCTCTGAGGATCGACAGGACCTGACGGTTCCATTCCGCGCCCCGGTCGGCTTCGAGCCGACCGGGGCGCGGTTGTTCCGTCGGCGCCGGGTCGGTGGCGGCGGCGGACGAACCACCGAGGGACCTAGCCCTCAGCACTCCGAGCTTGCGGTCGTACTGCCGCACCGTACTGGCTCACCGCGCTGCTGCAGTGCACTGCAGCGATTTCGCTTCACTCGCGCCGCTCTGCCCCTGCGCCGCTACACCGGCTTGTGCCGCACCTCGACGCGCCCGTCGGGATGACCGACGACGAGCACGTGGGCCAGCCCCAGGAACAGTCCGCACTCGACGACGCCGGGGATCGCGTCGATCGCGCGTTCCAACGCCACGGCATCCGCGATCCCGTCCGGGAAGCGCGCATCGAGGACTTCGTTCCCGTTGTCCGTGCGGACGACCACGCCGTCGCGTGTCCTCTGCACGGGATCCGCGCCGAGTCGCCGGACGGCGCGCTGCACGGTGCCGCGCGCGAAGGGCACGACCTCGATCGGCAGCGCGAACGTCGTCCCAAGGCGCGCGACGAGCTTGTTCGGCCCGACGACGACGATCTGGCGCCGCGTGATCGACGCGACGACCTTCTCGCGCAACAACGCCCCTCCGCCGCCCTTGATCATGTCGAAGCGCGGATCGATCTCGTCCGCCCCGTCGACCGTGACGTCGATCGACTCCACGTCGTCGAGCGTCGTCAGCGGGATCGCGAGCTCGCGCGCCTTGCGCTCCGTGTCGACGCTCGTCGGTACACCCAAAATGCGCAGCCCCTCCGCGCGCATCCGCTCGGCGAGACGCAGCAGGGTGAAGTGCACGGTCGAGCCCGTGCCGAGCCCGACGACGGCGCCGTCGGGGACGAGGTCCGCCGCCGCGCGCCCGGCGACGGCCTTGGGGTCGAGTGCGGGGTTCGCCATGGCGGGGATCCTAGCCGGGGCTCTGGCTGGACCGCCGAGCCGGCCTGCCCGTTCGTGGAGCCGCCCGCGGAGGGCGGCGGCCTCCGCGGGGCCGGCCGGGCCGGTTCCCCGCGGGCCGCCTCCACTGGCGCCTCGCCGTGGGCCGACCTATGATCTTGAGACTCGGTCTCAGTCCGCGCATGCTCCACACCAGCGACATCCGCCCCGGCCAAAGCGCCCGCCTGCTCCAGGTGGGCGGCGAACGCTCCTTCCGCCGGCGCCTCATGGAGCTCGGGTTCCTGCCCGGCACCAGCGTGCGCCTCGTCCGCCGCGTCGCGGTCGGCGACCTGGTCGAGTTCGAGGTGCGCGGCGGTCACATCAGCCTGCGCGCGTCGGAAGCCGTCGCGCTCGTCTTCGAGAGCAGCCGATGAGCGCCAAGTCCCCCGCCGCGCCGGCGGCGGGACCGCGGACGCCGCTCGTCGCGGTCGCGGGCAACCCGAACACCGGGAAGACGACGCTCTTCAACCGTCTGACGGGGAGCGATCAGAAGGTCGCGAACTACCCGGGCGTGACCGTCGATCGCCACGCGGGGCACATGCGGCTCCCGGGCGGCCTCGACATCTCCGTCCTCGACGTGCCGGGCACGTACAGCCTCTCGGCCCGCAGCCGCGAGGAGGAGATCGCGATCCAGTCCATCGCCGGACTCGGCGGCGAGGCGCCGCCCGACCTCGTGGTGCTCGTGGTCGACGCGACGCAGTTGTCGCGCAACCTCTACATGGCGCTCCAGATCCTGGAGCTCGAGGTGCCACTCGTCGTGGCCTTGAACATGACGGACGTGCTCGAGAGCCGGTCGGAGTCGATCGACGCCGAGGCGCTCGCGCGCGAGCTGGGCGTGCCGGTCGTCTCGATCTCGGCGCTCAAGGGGGCGGGGATCCAGGAGCTCGAGCGGTCGATCGAGCGCACGCTGACGAACCCGAAGACGGCCCTGCCCGGGCCGCGGTGGACACCAGAGTCCACCGAGTTGCGCGCGGACTTGGACCGTATCGCCGACTCCATGCCGCCGGATTGGATTCGGGGAAGCCCGACCCGCGCGCGCGCGCTCGCCGCGTGGGCGTTGCTTTCCGTGGACGCTCCGGACGAGCTCCACGGCGTCCCCGATGCGGTGCGGCGCCTCGCGCTCGAGCGCCGAGCGCGCGCCGCCGCTGACGGGCGCCAGGTGGATGCCGAGATCATCCGCGGGCGCTACGACTGGATCGACTCTCGGATGGGGACGTTCGTCCGCCCGAGCCGTCGTGGCCGGGAAAGGAGCGAGCGCGCCGACACCGTGCTCCTGAATCCGTGGCTCGGGTTCCCCATCTTCCTGGCGACCATGAGCGTCGTCTTCCTGGCGCTCTTCTCGTGGTCCGAGCCCGCGATCCACGCGATCGAGAGCACGTTCGGCTGGGTTTCCGACCTGGTGCGCGGAGCCATGGGCCCGAGCATCGCGCGCGACTTCGTCACGGAGGGCCTCATCGCCGGCGTCGGCAGCGTGGTCGTGTTCCTGCCGCAGATCCTGCTGCTCTTCCTCTTCATCGGCGTGCTCGAGGACACGGGCTACATGGCGCGCGTCGCGTGCCTCATGGACCGGATCATGCGGTCGATGGGCCTCAACGGCCGCGCGTTCGTGCCCATGCTGTCGGGCTACGCCTGCGCGGTGCCGGCGATCCTCGCGACGCGCACGATGGAACGCCAGCGCGACCGCACGCTGACGATGATGGTCATCCCGCTGATGACCTGTTCGGCGCGGTTGCCGGTGTACACGCTGGTGATCGGCGCGCTGTTCCCGCCCACGATGCTGCTCGGCTTCGCGCCGGTGCAGTCGCTGCTCCTCGTCCTCATGTACCTCTTCAGCACGGTGCTGGCCCTGATCGTCGCCGCCGTGCTGTCGCGCACGATGCTCAAGGCGCCGAGCGTGCCGTTGATCCTGGAGATGCCGCCCTACCGCATGCCGCACTGGCCGTCCGTGCTGCGGCAGATGGTGCAGAAGTCGCGTGCGTTCCTGTCCGAGGCGGGCTCGGTCATCCTCCTGTGCACGATCGCCCTGTGGGGGCTGCTGTCGTTCCCGAAGGACCCCGGTTTGGAAGCTCGACGCGATGTGCTCGCGGCCCAGGTTGCGACGCTCGAAGCAGAGGCCTCGACTCCCGATGCGCAGGCCCGTCTCGACGTGATCGCGGCGGAACAGGCCGACATCGCGGGCCAGCAGCTGCGCTCCAGCTATGCCGGCCGCCTGGGACACGCGATCGAGCCGACGATCGAGCCTCTGGGCTTCGACTGGAAGATCGGCGTCGGCCTGATCGGCGCGTTCGCCGCGCGCGAGGTCTTCGTCGCGACGATGGGTGTCGTCTACGGCATCGGCGACGCGGACGAGGAGTCGGCGACGCTGCGCGACCAGATCCACAAGGAGAAGCGCGCCAACGGCGAACCGGTGTACACGCCGCTCGTCGGGCTCTCTCTGATGGTCTTCTTCGCGCTGGCCTGCCAGTGCATGAGCACGCTGGCCGCCGTGCGTCGCGAGACGAAGTCGTGGGCGTGGGTCGCGTTCCTGTTCGCCTACATGACGGCGCTCGCGTGGGTCGCAAGCTTCGTCGTCTACCAGGGTGGACGGCTGGCAGGCTTGTAGGTCAGGCGCTGCGGGGGAGTACCGCGATCAGCAGACCAGGGACCATCACGAACGCGCGAGTCAAGCTTCTCGAAAGCAGCACCCTTCGTCACGTTGGTCGGTTGTCCCCGGGGTTCAATTGCGAGCCGACAGAAGCAACGGACATCGGCCAGCTCTTCCGTGTCAAATGGTTGGCTGCTTCAGCGCCCGGCGCATCAGAACTTATAAGCGAATCCGTCGCCATACCAACTAGAACCGGATGCCGCGCCACCCCAGATTACCATGCGGTCTCCAATCCATGCGGCAGTGTGGTCGAATCGAGCCGCAGGAGCGCCGGATGTTGACATGGAAGTCCACGAATCGCTGGCAATATCATAGACGGCTCCGTCACCAAGGGGGCTCCCGTTGGATCCCACTCCTCCCCAAATAATCAGAGCGGAGCTCGTTAGCACCATCGTATGCCCGACTCGTGCTGCGGGTGCCCCAGAAGTCGCCATTGAGTACCACGTATCTGTTCTGAGTTCGTAGATACCACCACTTGCGAGTGGGGCCTGATTCCCGTCCAGGCCACCCCAAACGTACATCCTCCTACCATCCCATGCAGCTGCAGGTCGTGCTCGGGCCGCCGGAGCCCCGGTAGTAGACATCGAGCTCCACACATCGCCGACCGGATCGTAGATCCCGCCGGAGTTTGAAACCCCAGATGTGGTGTCGCCACCCCAGATGATCATGCGATTCCCGCTCCATACTGAGGCCATTCTAACTCTTGCTGATGGAGCCCCAACCGTCGTTGTTGAGCTCCAACTGTCAGAGAACGCGTCGTAGACGCCTCCCGTATTGGTGTAGGTAGATGTACCGGTTGCTCCGCCCCAGGCAACCATTCGGTCTCCGGCCCACACAGCACCGAAGAGTGCGCGTGCAGAGGGTGCCCCAGTCGTAGTAGTGGCGACCCATGTGTTCGATTGCGGGTCCAGTCGACCTCCGTTGTTCAGGAAACCCGTTCCGTTGTCGCCGCCCCATATGACCACTTCACGACCAGTCCAGAGGCATGCCCCGGAGATTCTGCCAGCCGGCGCATTGGTCGCGGCAGTGCTTGCCCACGTGCCTGTCGCACGTCGCCATCGACCACCAGTGTTTGTAAACGGAAGACTGGTCGCGTCCTGCCCGCTCCAGATAACGAGATGATCGGTACCGTCGATCCTCGTGAACACGGACTGGTGCGAACCGCGAGCCGTTGGAGCACCGGAACTGCTAATGGTGGTCCATGTTCCCTGGGCAGAGGCCGTGACGGCCAAGACCAGAGCAAGGAGAACGATTGTCGCAATCCATCGCATGGCCCTATCTCTCCTTCCGTATCACTGTGTGAGTTTGCCCGCCTAGATATGGCGTGTTTCGGGGGGGGCGGCCGGCGCGGAACGGACAGGCGATCACCTCCCGTCTGCTGGCCCGCTACCCCGAGTCGCGCCATCGCGTACGTTGGTATGCTATGGGGGTGCGATCCGCTTTGCTAGGTGCTTCTGCTTTCCTCTCTGGGGCAGCCTGCCTCGTGTCTCAGGTTCTGTGGGTGCGCATGCTCGCAGAGCGTTGTGGCGCAGCCTCGCTCGCCGTGGCCACGGTTCTCTCCGTCTTCTTCTTCGGGATGGGAGTGGGCTCATGGTTTCTTGGCCGTTTTGCTGATCGCTGCGGCTCGTCTCGCGGTCTCTACGTCTGGATCGAGGTGTCGATCGCGGCTTCTGGCGCTGCTCTGCCCTGGTTCTGGGACTTCGTGGGTCCGGCGATCGACATGTCTACAGCCGCCCGCTCCTCGATGGGGCCATCGTCGCTTCGGGCGCCGCTCCTCTGGGCACTTCCGCTGCTCATCCCATCGTTTGCCATGGGCGGAACGATGCCGGTCCTAGTGCGTCGCGCGCTGGAACTGTGGCCCGAAGCATCACGTTGGGTCGGAACTCTGTATGCAGCCAACCTTGTCGGGGCGGCTTTCGGTGTCGCTGTCGCGACGGTAGTTCTTGTCCCTCACCTCGGTGTTCACGGCTCCATCGCCACGGCTGTGGCAATGAACGCAGCTTCTGCCCTGCTGGTGTGGCGTACGGGCCCTCTGACTTCATCCTATTCTACAAGAATTAGCCTGAATCCCGTCGCGGGGCAGTCGCGTAATGACCCATGGCTTATCGCCATTGCCTTCGCTAGCGGTCTGATCACGATTGGCTTGGAGGTGGCTTGGACTCGCGGCCTCTCGGGCCGCTCCCTCGGTACGGTCTACAGTTTCGCGGCGATCAGCGTCGTGCTCTTGCTATGTCTGGCCGCTCCCCCGCTGTTGCTCTCGCGACTGCAAAAGAAGGGTCTCCTGAGCACTCCCGTGCTGGGTTCATGCCTCGGTATCGGCGGCGCCTTGGTACTTGTCACGGCGGCAGCTCTCCGTGCGGGTCCCCAGACTCCATCGCCTACCGCCCATGCGACGGCGATGTTTCGAGAGCTTGGCTTGGCTGTACAGCTCACGGCGATGCCGCTTCTTGCATTGTCCATGGTTCTTCCCATGGCACTCCGGCTCTCCTGCGGATCAACGGATCGGCCGGGGGCGCGTATCGGCAGTCTCCTTGCGGCGAACACCCTCGGTGCCCTTCTGGCACCGATTCTGACCACGTTCGTCTTGTTTCCACTCATGGGTCTGCGGGGTACGATGGTCGCATTGGCATGGAGTGCCGTGCTCGCGGGAGCAGTTCTCCTCATACGCAGTCGCCTTTTCGCTCTGACCGGTGTCTGTGTGGTCGCGACAGCCGCTGCTCAGTATGCGCTACCTTCAGACCTTCGCCCATGGGACCCTAGGGCTGGAGAGCGCCTCGTCGCATACGCGGAGGGCGTTGCCTGTAGTGTTGCAGTGTTCAACGACCCGGCCGGAGACCTCACTCTGAGGGTCGGATCCAACTACCGCATGGGATCCGAGCGCGCGGTGTTCGCGCAGCAAAGGCAGGGCCTGATTCCCATGCTTTCCGCGCCAGTCCAGTCCGGGCCCGTTCTCTTTATGGGACTCGGCACGGCCAGTTCTGTGGGCGCCGCGGCGGCCTGGAGCTCGGTACCAATCGACGTGGCTGAGATTGTACCCGAACTCTTTATGATGGTTCCGTACTTCGCCAGGGCCAATGAAGGTTTTGCAGCACGGGCGAGCCGACAGTCACGCATCCGTCTACTATCGGTGGACGCGAGGACGCTCGTGCGTGCCAAGGCGCTCACCTACTCGACGGTAGTCGGGGACCTCTTCGTTCCCTGGAGGGCAGGGGAAGGTGCGATGTACACTCTTGAGCACTTTCGAGCAGTCCGCGACTCGCTGTCACCCGGAGGCCGGTTCTTTCAGTGGATCCCCCTCTACCAGGTCAGCGAGGTTGACTTCCGCGTTATCACGGCTACGTTCATGGAGGCATTCCCCGAAGTTGACCTCATCTGGTTGTACTTGAATGCTGAGCAGGCCGCGGTTGCGCTCGTCGGAGGATCCACACCGTGGGTGCTCGACCCGGCTTCGATCGAGGCGGCGATGTTAGCACCGGAGGGACGCGACCTGCTGGAGCGGACCGGTCTCGCGAGGCCCGACGACCTTGTCAGCATGTGGATCGCAGACAGGAAGCAGCTGTCAGCCTACTGTGCGAACGCGGCCATCGAGTCCAGGGCTCGGCCGATCATCGAATTCAACGCGCCGCGCAAGAGTGGCACACTACAGAGCTTAGTCTCGGTCACGATGGTCCGAGAGCTTACGAGCCTTTATGGGGACGTCGGATCCGCGCCACTGCTTCTCCGATATGGAGCAACCGAGCGTGATCGCTTGCGTAGCCGTCAGTCTGCCGTGCGCAGCTTCTTCGATGCACGCGTTGCAATCCACAGCGGCGATTCTGAAATGGCCCTTGAACGTCTTGCGGCAGCGGCAATAGCAGCACCCGATTGGACTTGGATCACATGGAACGTGGACCAGATGGCTGTTGACGCATGGAGCCGCGGCGATCTGTCGCTAGTCGAGAAATGCGCCCGAGTGTTGCAGTCCACACCGCTAGGCCGCGCGGCGGGGTTCTGGCACGAAGGGCGCCTGCTTCTCGCGCATGGAGATCTTCGCGGTGCTTCAGCCGCTGCGGCCAGTGGTCTGGGTATAGAGCCAGGCCATAAGGGGCTTCGTTCCTTGATGGACGAGGCTCAGCGCCGCACCCGATGACCGCGCTCGCGTGGGTCGCAAGCTTCGTCGTCTACCAGGGCGGGCGCGCGCTCGGCTTCAGTTGATCGGGCCGCGCAGGAAGACGAGGAACTTGTCCTCCGGGATCAACCCGGCCTTCTTGCGCAGCGGCTTGCCCGTCTTCGGGTCCACGACCACGTAGATCGGGTTCGCGACGGAGCGCGTCATCTCCTGCTGCAACTGCTTGTTGCGATCCACCGCGGGACCGC
Source organism: Planctomycetota bacterium (assembly GCA_026692665.1). Taxonomy (GTDB): domain Bacteria; phylum Planctomycetota; class UBA1135; order UBA1135; genus JAEUHZ01. Next base: position 4,345 of record JAPLOF010000019.1, on the reverse strand, counting down.
CGTCCGTGTGCAGGCGTGCTTCGATGAAGTTCTTGGTCAGTTCCGCGGCGACCGCCGGGCGCGGGAAGATCTTCTCTTCCATGACGCGGCAGTTCACTCATGTGAAACCGGTGAAGTTCACGAGGAGCATCTTGCCCTCGGACGACGCGCGCGCCAGCGCGCCCTCATAGTCGTCCTTCACGATCACGTGGCCCTTCGCGACGGCCGGCCCGCCATCCGACGACGCCGGCCCGGCGATCGCGGTCGAGTAGTTCGGTGCGAGGGCCGTCATGATCGGATCGACCGAGTTCCCCACCGCGCCGTACATGCAGTACACGGCGAACAGGAAGGTGCCCACGCCCCACACCATGCGCTTCGGCGAGATCGTCGCACCGTCCTCGGCCCCGTACTCGTCCTTGGTGCGGATCCACGCGAACAGGTAGGCCGCCGCCAACAGGAAGATTCCGGCCCACAGCCACAGGAAGAGCTCGCGCGACAGCCAGCCCCAGCCCCACACCAGATCCGCGTTCGAGAGGAACTTCAGCGCCGCCGCGACTTCGACGAAGCCGAGCCACACCTTCAGCGTGTGCATCCACTCGCCGCTCTTCGGCAGCGCCTTGACCCGCGCCGGCACCATCGACAGGAACACGAACGGCACCGCGATCGTCAGGCCGAAAACCGCCATCCCGAGCGCGATCCGTCCGAGGTCTCCCTGGCCAGCGCCTTGTCCGAGCAGCGCGCCCACGAACGGCGCCGTGCACGTGAACGACGTGATGACGAGCGTCGCGCCCATGAAGAAGACGCCCAGGAAGCCGCCCTTCTGCGACGCGGACCCGGCGAGCCCCATCAGGAACTGCGGCGGCTGCAGGTTCATCACGCCGAACAGCGTCAGCGCGAACACGAGGAACATGACGCCGATCACGATGTTCGTGACCGGGTGCGCCGCGAACGCGATCACGATCGGGCCGACCAGGATGCCGATCAGGACGAAGATGCCGACGATCCCCGCTCCGTACGCGAGGCTGAGCGGCAGCGTGCTCGTCTTGCGCTGGCTCGCCTGCTTCGTGAAGTAGCTGATCGTGATCGGGATCATCGGGTAGGTGCAGGGCATCAGCAGCGTGAAGAGGCCCCAGAACACCGCCGAGAGGAGGAAGCCCCACAAGCTCGCCTCCTGGCCGATCTCGTCGTCCGCCGCGGCCGGCGCGGTGGATTTCGTCGCGCTCTCGGTCGGCTTGGCCCCCGAGCCGCTCGTCGGCGGAGCGCGCGCCGCGTCGGGCTTCGGCGCCTCCTTCGCGGTCGGCTTTGCGCCGAGATCCGCGGGAAATGCCGCGAACACCGAGTCCCCGCCCGGGCCGGCGAGCTCGACCGTCTCGCCGTACGGCAGGCACACGGCTCCCTCCCCGTCCTCGCACGTCTGGCCCGTCAGGACCGCGGTCAGTTTCGTGAGCGTCGCACCCTCGGCCAGCGTCCCGCGCCGCCAGATCGTGATCGTGCCCTTGTGGATGTTCATCTCCACCGGCTCGCCGAAGTCGTAGTGCTCGACCTTCGGCGTCGGGTACCGCCAGTCGCCCCACGTCACGTCGGCGCCCGAGAGCTCGATCACCGTCGGCAAGCCCGCCAGCAGGTCCTCGGGCCCCTTCCCGAGCTCAGCCTTCGTCGGCCCGTGGAAGAGGTGCCACTTGCGCTCGATCTCGATCCGCACGGCGACGCGCACGTCGCGGCCCTCGACGCGCGCATAGAGCTCGGCCGAGGCCATGTTCTCGAGTTCGCTCGCGGCGCGGGCGCTGGGAACGGCCCCAGCGAGGACGGAGAAGGCCAGGAGGAGCAGGGTCTTCATGCGGGGGCGAAGGCGGGGAGGCGTCGGGTCGCGGCAGGGGCAGAATCGCCAGCCTCGGGACGCGACCCGGGGAGAGATCGTAGCTTGGTACGCGGGTCCGCACCGCGCGTGAACGCCCCACAGGACCTTTGCGTTCCACGGCCGGACGGCGACCCCGCAGGCACTCCCATGAACTTCCTTCCGACAGCCCTGGCCGCTCTGGCCCTCCTCCTCGCCGCCCCGACCCTGCCCCAGAGCGGCGGGGACAAGCCTCCCCGTCCGCCGGCTGCGCCCGAGAAGCCGGCCTCGGTCGAACAGATCCTGGGCGCCTGGCGGCTCACGGATTTCGAGTCGCCCACGATCCGCCGCGAGAAGCGCGACGAGGTCGGGTACCTGCTGGTCACCGACAGCTTCCTGTCGTTCGAGTGCCACATGGGCTGGCTGGACGACGCCGGCCGACGCCAGGGCAGCACGTTCTTCTCCGGCACGCACGAGTACGAGCTGCGCGCCGACAGCGTGCTCGTGATGACGCAGCTCATCGGTGCGACCGTCGATCCGAACGGCTCGACCCCCGTGTTCGAGCCGACGGGCCGCAAGCGTGGGTACAAGGTGAAGTTCGACGGCGCGAAGCTCGTCCTGACGCGCGAGAGCGACGGGCAGACCTTCAAGTTCGAGCGCCTCGGTCCGAGCGGCGGCGGTCTCGACTTTTACGGGAGACGCAAGGCGCCGGCCAAGCCCGAGGCGCCGCCGAAGGACGGGGAGAAGCAGTGATCGCGCTGGCCTTCTTCCTGGCCTTGTCGTCGAGCCGCGAGGAGCCGCGCTTCCGCGTGTTCGACGCGCGCGACAAGTCGCCGATCGCGGGCGCGACGCTCGAGCTGTGGACGGAGGAAGGCGAGAAACCGCTGGGCGCGATGACGCGCATCGCCGTGCTGCACTCGGGCGCGGACGGGACGGGCGAGTTCTCGTGGTCCATCGATGGGATCCGACCGTCGAACGTCCGCGTCTTCAAGGCGGGCTATGCGAGCCACAGCGTCACGCTCAACGATCTCGAGGAGGGCGTCGAGCTGTATCCGGCCGCGCCGCTCGCCGGCCGCGTCGTCGACCTGGACGGCAAGCCCGTCGCGCGCGCCGTCGTGCGCTCGCGCGAGACCTGCGCGCACGCCGTGTCCGCGGCGGAGACGTGGACCGACGCGGACGGCCGCTTCGTGCTGGGCGATTGCCCCGCGGACGATCAGCAGGCCGAACTCGAGGTCCTGCCGCGCGAACACGTGCCGCTTGCATCGCTGGAGATCGACACCCTGCGGCGGCTGCAGGCCCGCGACGGCTCTTTCGACCTCCACGTCGCGCGCAGGCCGCCGATCCGCGCGACCGTGCTCGACGAGCGCGGCCAACCCCTGGTCGGATGCCGCATCGCGTACAGCGCCGAGCCGTACTGCGCGGGATGGTCGGACCAGAGCGGCCTCGTGATCCTGTGCCCGCCGCCGCAGGGATATGCGTCGCTCTCGTGGCTGTCGGGCGCCGAGACCCGCTTCTTCCCCGTCGGGTACGTGCCCGACTCCGGAGTCTGGCGCGTGCGGCTCGCCGCACCCGCGAACCCGGAGCACACCGGGAAGCTGCGGCTCGACTTCGGCGCGGGCAGCGACGCGTCCTCGCGCCCGCGCGTGCTCGTCGTCGATTCCAAAGGGACGAATCGTGACGACTTCGAGTTCGCCGACCTGGCTACGGGCCCGGCGACGGTCGTCGTCGGCCAGAGCTTCAGCCCGTGGGTCGAGGAGATCTACGACGTCGCGGTGAGCTCGGTCGCGCAATCGATCGTGTCCACGCCCAAGCCGGCACCCGCCGTCGACATCCGCCTACCCGAGGGCGCGGGATGGTCCACCGTGATGGTCCAGGCCGGCAGCGCGGGCTTCCGCGCCGACCTGGAGGGCAAGAGCGAGCACCGCATGCACGTCCCGCCGGGCGTCGAGCTCGTCTTCGTCGCCATGGCGGGCGACGGCGAGGTGCGGCGCGTGCGACACCCGGCGATCACGGCGGGTGTCGTGCCGATCGACATGCGCGGCCCGGAAGCACTCGTGAGCGCGGGCTCGCCGCGGCCTCCAGAACCCGAACCGCGCTGATCGCGGCGCGGCGACTCCAGGATTCCCGATGAACTCGAAGCCTTTGCGCATTCCCACCCAGGTCCATCCCTGGCACGTCGCGGGTCACATGGCTCGGCGGGCGTTCACGCTGCTGCCGCTGGGAGCGGCGACGCTGGCCCTAGGGATGGCGATCTACCATTGGGTCGAGGGGCTGCCGTGGGCGGACTCGTTCCTCAATGCGGCGATGCTGCTCGGCGGCATGGGCCCCGTCGACCGGATCCAGACCGAAGCGGGCAAGTGGCTCGCGGGCGCGTACGCCCTGTTCGCCGGCGTCGTGTTCCTCGTGCTCGCGGGCATCATGCTCGGCCCGGTGATCCACGCCGTGCTCCATCGATTCCACATGGAAGGCGCGGGCGAGCGGCCGGAGTAGCGGTCGGCAGGGCGGTTGTACGGAGCCAGGCTCGACTCCGCC
>JAPLOF010000018.1 GCA_026692665.1 Planctomycetota bacterium | reverse complement strand
CAAGTTAGCCAGGCACCGCGCGCGGCAGTCCACTGGATGCGGTGGCTTCGCGCGTCAGGTTCCGGTGCCCGTCCTTCGTGACGAGCACGTTGTCCTCGATGCGGATGCCGCCGTGGGAGCTCAGGCGGTCGACGAGCTTCCAGTCGAACAGGTCCTTGGTCGCGCCGGTGCGGTGCGGGCGCAGGAGCATCTCGATGAAGTAGAGGCCGGGCTCGATCGTGAACACCTGGCCGACCTCGACCTTGCGCGTCGTCCGCAGGTAGGGGAACTCGGGCGGCGGCGGGACGGTGCCGCCCTCGGGCGACTTCTGGCGGCCGCCGACGTCGTGCACCTGGATTCCGAGGAAGTGCCCGAGGCCGTGCGGAAAGAAGGGCGAGGTGACGCCGCGCGCGATGGCGTCCTTCCCGCCGATCTTCAGCACGCCGACCTTGTGCAGGAGGTCGCCGATCTTCTGGTGCGCGGCCGCGTGCAGGTCGAGGTAGGCGATCCCCGGCTTGACGAGTCCGCACAGCTCGAGCTGCAGCTTCTCCATGCCCGCCACGAGGTCGCGGAAGGCCGCGTCCGCCTTGTCGGTCGTCCACGTGCGCGTGATGTCCGACGCGTACCGGTTCACCTGTGCGCCCACGTCGATGAGGAGCACACGCCCGCTTCCTGTCTTGCGCTTGCCGCAGTAGTGGAGGATCGCGCCCTTCTCGTCGAGTCCCACGATGCTCTCGTAGGGCAGGTCCTTGTCCGTGCAGCCGATGGCTTCCACGTAGGCCTGGTGGATCGCGAGCTCGCTCGCGCCCTCGCGGAACGCGCTGGACGCCGCCGCGTGCCCGCGCACGCCCAGCGCCGAAGCCGCGGCCATGCAGTCGACTTCGTAGGCGGTCTTGACCGCGCGGTCCCAGTCGAGTCGCGCCGTGAGCGCAGAGGGATTCTGCGCGTCGCGCAGGATGCCGTGAGCGCCGGCTTCCTCCGGCCGGTCGCCGACGTACGCGGTGCGCCCACGGATCGGCAGCTCGCGCCAGGCCCGCTCCACGTCCGGGACCTCGACCATGTCGAACTGCGAAGCCCAGTACGGATTCCCGAGCGGAGCCTGCTCGTACCAGTAGTCCTCGGGCGCCACGCGCGCGAGGCGCGGCTTCTTGCCGACCTGCAGGTGCAGGAGGTGCGACGGCCCCTCGAGCGGCGTCCAGTGCGCGAAATGCGGCGTCGGCCGGAACGGCGCGTCCTGGTCGTCGGAGAAGTAGGTGAAGGGCGCGCCGGCCTGGATGACGAGCCCGTCGAAGCCCGCCGCCGCGAGCGCGGCCTCGAGCTTCTTCTGCCGTTCCGAGACGTGCGCCGGGTAGTGCTGGGAGACCATCACTTCACTCCGTGCATGAGCTTGTTGACCGCGCGGGATGCGACGAACAGCCCGACGCCGAGCGCGACCGACATGTAGAGGATCGGGGTGAACGCCGTGACGTAGCCCTGGAGCGCGGAAGCCCCGACGGCGTCGTCGGCGATCACCACCTCGCCCGCGATCTTGGAGAACAGCCCCGCGCAGTAGTTCGCGCAGGCGATCGAGACGAACCACGCGCCCATCACCATGCCGGTCATCTTCTCCGGCGCCAGCTTGGTCACCATCGAGAGGCCGACGGGAGAGATGCACAGCTCGCCGCTCGTGTGGATCAGGTAGAGGCCCACGAGCCAGAACCACGGGATCCGGCCGCCGGCGTCGGCGGACTGCATGCCCAGCATGAGGAGCCCGAAGCCGAGTCCGACCTGGATGAGTCCGAGACCGAACTTGGCCGGGATCGAGGGGTTCGCGCCGCCCTTGTCCAGCTTCACCCACATCGCCGCGAAGACCGGGCCGAGCAGGACGATGCCGATCGCGTTCACCGCCTGGAAGTCCTCCGGGAGCATCGTCCAGTTGAACGCCTGGATGCTCAAGTGGTGGATGTGGTTCGCCGCGAAGATGTTCAGCGAATTGCCGGCCTGCTCGAAGCTCGCCCAGAACATCACGTTGCAGAGAAGCAGGATGAGGAGCGCGAAGATCCGCTGCTGCACGACGCGCTCGCTCCGGAGTGCGAACACGAACAGGTAGAGGGCGAAGCCCACGCCCAGGATGCCGAGCGCCGTGCCGACCTCGTCCTTCTTCAGGAGCAGCGCGTAGATCAGCGGGATCGAGAGCGCGCAGCCCGCGGTCACGGCCAAGAGCGAACCGGCTCCCTGCCGCTCCGGAGGCCGTTCGCCCTTGCCCTGCAGGTGCTTCTTGCCGACGCCGAAGACGACGAGCCCGAGGACCATCCCGATGCCGGCGAGCATGAACCCGTAGCGGTAGTCGGGGACGATCTCCTTCGTCACGGGGTCGACGATGTCGCTCATCCAACGGGAGATGCGGGCGCAGAAGATCGGCGCGAGGAACGCGCCCAGGTTGATCCCCATGTAGAAGATCGTGAACCCGCTGTCGCGGCGCGGATCGCCCTGCGGATAGAGCTTCCCGACCAGCGTCGAGATGTTCGGCTTGAAGAGGCCGTTGCCGACGATGATCGTCGCGAGTCCGACCAGGTACCAGGTCTCGTCGTGGGAGAGCAGCGTGAAGCACCCGATCGCCATGATCAGGCCGCCGAGCAGGATGGAGTGCCGGTATCCGAGGACCCTGTCCGCGATGTACCCCCCGAAGATGCCCAGCGCGTAGACGAGCGCCGTGTAGGCCCCGTAGATGACGGCGGCCTCGGCGTTCGACTTGCCGAACACCGCGATGAGGTGGAAGACGAGCAGTGCTCGCATCCCGTAGTAGCAGAAGCGCTCCCACAGCTCGGCGAAGAACAGGACGAACAGACCGGTCGGGTGACCCAGGGTCGTGCTCTCTTGGGTCGGTACGGACGAAGCCATGCGTTCCTCGCGGAGGGGGGCGTGCGGGACGGGGAATGCGGGATCCTACTCGCTCGCCGGCGGGGCGCTAGCATCGGGCTGTGCCGACTCCCGCTCTGCGCATCGTTCCGGCCGCCCGCGAGCACCATCCGGACTTCGCGCGCTTCTTCGCCGGCCTCGAGTTGGACGATCCCGTGCCCGACGTGGAGCGCTGGGCGGCGGAGATGGCGCCGTGGACGTTCTTCCTGGCCGAAGGCGAAACCCTGGTCGGTTACGCGTTCTCCGAGGTCTACGGCGAGCGCGCGTACGTGCGCCACGTCGTGGTCGCGCCCGACGCCCGCGGTCGCGGAGTCGGACGTGCGTTGATGCGCGAGCTCTCCTCGCGGTTCCGGGCGGCCGGCGCATCACGGTGGGAGCTGAACGTGAAGCGCGACAACCACGCGGCGATCGCGCTGTACGGGCGCTGCGGGATGCGACCCCTGTACGCGACCACGGTGGTCCGCCTCGACTGGGCCGCGCTGGCCCGTCTGCCGGGTACGGCCCGCCCGCTCGTGGCTCGCGCGGTCGAGCCGGAGCAGGACCGCGACGTCGAAGCCGCGTTCCGTCTCCCCGACGGCAAGCTCGCGCGTCTGCGCGCCCTCGAGGGCACGGTGCTGGCCCAGCTAGTCGAACGCGGAGCGGTGGTCGCCTTCGCGCGCTTCAACCCCTCGTTTCCGGGCTGTTTTCCCTTCCGCGTGGCCGCCCCCGAGCTGGCTCGTCCTCTGATCGAGTCGTTGGCCGCGCATGCCCGGCCCGGCGATGCGTGGATCCAGCTCGTGATCGAGGACGACGACGCGACGGCCGCGATGTTCCTCGCGGCTGGCGCTCGCACCTACCTCGAGATCGTGCACATGAGCGGCGCGATCCCGGAAAGCTGAGCCCCCAGGTCAGCTGGGTCCGGCCAGCTCGCGCTCGTCGGCGAGCGACTTCTGCTGGCGCCCCAGCATGAGGCCTACGGCGAGCCAGATCAGGGCGATCGGCGCCGCTCCCAGGGCGATCGCGGCCAGGGGCAGGCCCAGCAGCCTGTGGAAGAGCGCGAACGTCCACCCGCCGATCAAGTCCCCGCCGCGGTACACGAACGTGTCCACGAAGCTCTTGGACGCGTACTTCGCGTCGCGCGGGACGACGGTGTACAGGGATTCGCGCGCCGGTTTCGCCGTCGCGTAGTTGCTGGCCGACAGGAGGACGCGCGCCGCGGCGACGGACACGAGCTCGGGCGGCCACGCGAAGCCCCAACCTCCTCCACTGACCATGTCCGCGCCGCGCCAGATCATGAGGCCCAACCCCAGACACGCGAGCGCCGCGACGAGCGGTTGTGTCACGAGCGCGAAGCCGACGCCCAGTCGACGGATCAGCATTCCCGTGACGAACACCTGCAGGAACAGCGTCAGCGAATTGCCGACGAGGTCCACCGTCGCGAAGTACTCCGTGCGCGCGTTGCGGTCCGGCAGCGCGGCGGTCACGAGGTGCGCTTGCTGGAAGTAGAGGATGGAGCTGAACAGCGTGTGGAACAGCGTGAACGCGCAGATCCCTCGCAAGTACGGGCTCTTCGCGATGAAGGTCAGGCCGCGCCAGGGTGACGGCGCGCGTTCCGCCGTGTTCCCGGCCGATGCCGCGAGATCCCGCGGCGCATCCTGGGGATGCAAGCGCGTCAACGCGCTGACGCACGCGATCGCCGCGACCAGGACGCCGCTCCCGACGAACATCAGGTTCACGGTGCCGATGGGCTCCGCGAGCGACCGCGCGAGAGCGGATCCGGCGACGGCGCCCGCCGTTCCTCCCACGGAAACGAGGGCGAACAGCCGCTTCGCCTGTCCCAGCCGGAACAGGTCGGCCGCGAAGCCCCAGAAGACGGACAACGCGAAGACGTTGAAGACGCTGAACCAGATGTAGAACCCGTAGCCGACGTAGGTCCGCCAGCCCTCGGGCGCGAACTGGAACGCGGTGCGGAAGGCGAGGAGGAAGGCGATGCCCGCCGCGTAGACGATCGGGACGAACCGGCGCCGTGACGTGCGTGCCAACAGGGCGGCGAAGAACGGCTGCACGACGAGGGACAGCGCCAACGTCCCGGACCAGACCCACACGAGGTCGTCCGCTCCGCGGTCGATGCCCAGGGCCTCGCGCACGGGCTTCAAGATCGAGTTGGCGCACAGGAGCAGGAAGAAGAGCGCCGTCGCCCACGCGACCGAGGCGCCTTCCCCCGCGTGCACGTCGACGAACCGTGAGAACCAGTTCGGGCGCGGGGGGGCGGGGGCCTTCATCGCACTCAGTCTGCCGTTCGTGGACCCCGTGCGATGTGCGCGTCGTGCAAGAATTCGCTTCCGCGAGCCGCATGGGCGCCCAACCGGAGCACCGCCCTCCCGGAGGATCGCAACGCGAGCGGAACGTCGGCGCGACCCGGCTCAGCGGATCGCGATGGCCCACACGCCGACGATCACGGCGACGGCCGCGCAGCACAAGATCGCCTGTCGGCCCGTGCTCATCCGCAGCTCGCGGCGGGGGATGCGCGCGACAGCCAGCCCGATCAGGCCTCCGACCGCGAAACCCAGCCCGTGCGCCCCGATGTCGACGCGCTCGAGTCCTTCGAGCGACTTCGGGTCCTCGACGTGCACGCCTCCCGCGCCGAGCCAGGCCAGGAGTCCGAACCCCATGATGACCGGCACCCAACGGCGCCAGGGCTTGTAGCCCAGTTCGGAACGACGCACGTATTCGTACGCGACCTGGACACCCAGCGCGCCGAACACCGCCGTCGAGGCTCCCAGCGACCGGTGCGAGATGTCCTGGATCCAGGCGTTCGCGTAGTTCCCGAGCGTGCCCGCGAGCAGCACGCACCACCACGCGAGGCCGACCCCGATGCTCTGCGCCAGGATCACTCCGAGCGCCGCGCCGAACACGACGTTTCCCGCCAGGTGCGCGAGGTCGGCGTGCAACGTCAACGCTGTGATCGCGCGCCACCACTCGCCCGACCGGATCTCCGCCGCGTCGGCGCGCCCGAGACCCTCCCAGTCGACCCCGAAGCGCCAGGCTTCCTGGAACGAGTACAGGAGCACGAGCAGTCCGCCGTACACGATCGCGGCGTGGATGCCCTGCGACACGGGCGCGGGGTACGTCTCCTTGGGCGGCCAGCCCACGTTCTCGCCGCGGTACCGTTCCAGTTCGGCCGCGGCCCCGCGCGCGTCATGGTCGCGCACCACCAGGACCTGTTCGCCGGAGACCTCGAGGATGCCGCTCGCGATCCCGACCGACTGCAGGGTCAGGACCTGGTGGCGGATCGCGCGCGCGTCACGCGAGCGTGCCACCTCGATCCAGGCCGCCTGGGGGGGGATCGCGCGGGAGGGTTGCAACGGTTCCAGAGGGGACGCTCGCGCCGCGTCCTCGACGACGGGACGCCTATACTGGTCGCGCTCGAATCGCCTTTCCAGCACGCATTCGCCACCCCACGCAGTTTCGAGACCCGATGACGTTCCCGACCTGGTTCGCGCTCGCGCCGATCCTCCCGCTCCTCGCGCCTCGCCCTCTTCCAGCCCAGGACGGGCCGAATCCTCCGCGGGAGCCGCGCGTCGAGCTGCGTTCCGAGCCGCTCGACATCGACGACGCGAATCCGCGCTTCTCGTGGGAGGTGGATGATTCCCGCCGCGGCGCTGCTCAGTCGGCGTACCAGGTGCTCGTCGCGACGAGCGTCGTCACGCTCCGCGACGGGAAGGGCGACATGTGGGACAGCCAGAAAGTTCTCGCGCCCGACACGGTCGGCGTCGAGTACGCCGGGCGGCCCCTCGCCGCGGGGCGCACCTACTCTTGGTCCGTGCGCACCTGGGACGCGATCGGGAAGCCCTCGGGCTGGTCGAGCCCGGCCAGCTTCACGGCGGCGCCGCGCGGAGCCGACGCGTGGCACGCGTCCTGGATCCGCGCCGGTCGAGCCCCGGATGCCGCGTCGATCGGGCACAAGAGCGAGCACTCGAAGACGGACGACGCCTGGCCGTGGGTCCAGCTCGACTTCGGAGGCGACGTGCGCTGCAACCGCGTGCGGTTGCACCCGGCGCGGCCCGACGGCGATCTCTCCAAGCCGGGTCAGCTCTTCCCGCTGCGGGTGCGCGTGTACACGGACGCTCGCGGCAAGTTCGAGGACAAGGCGATTCGTATCGCCCAGAACGACTTCCAGGACCTGCCGAACGCGGGCGCGGAACCTCTGGACCTCGACTTCTCGCCCTACACGCTGCGCTACCTGCGCATCGTCGCCACGAAGCTCCAGCCCGACGGCGAGAAGGGCTACGCCATGGCGCTGGGGGAGATCGAGGTGCTCGATGGCGACCAGAACATCGCGCCGCGCGGCGCGATCACGGTCAGCGGTTCTTCGGGCGAGGCCGGATGGTCGCCCAGCGCGCTGAACGACGGTGCGCTCGTGCCGACCGCGAAGTCCGCCTCCGCTCCCGAGTCCCTGCCGCGTCTGCGCGGTTCCGTGAGCATCGAGAACCCGGCCGCGCGCGCCCTGCTCCATGTCTCGGCCCTGGGCGCCTACGAGCTGACGGTGAACGGTACGCCGGTGGGGGACGCGCGCCTGGCTCCGGGCTGGACCGACTACCAGAAGCGCGTGGCCTACCAGACGTACGACATCGCGAGCCTGCTGCGGCAAGGGGACAACGTCATCGGCGTGCAGCTGGCTCCGGCCTGGTACGCGGGCCGGCTGGGTCTCGCCGATCAGCTCGGCCAGGGCCGGAAGAACGCGTTCTACGGCGCGGATCCGGCGTTCTTCGCGCAGGGCGAGATCGTGCTGGAGAGCGGCAAGCGCGTCCCGTTCCAGACGGACGCGAACTGGCGCTGGAATCGATCGGGCCCGCTGGTCTCGGCCGACCTCTTCGACGGCGAGACGCGCGACGCGCGCAACGAGTCGCTGGGCTGGGATGCGCCGCTCTTCCAGGGGACGGACTGGCGCCCGGTCGAGATCGCGAGCGACTTGAAGCCGACCCTGTTCGCCGCGCGCGCGGAGCCGATCCGCGCGTGGGACGTGCGGCCGGCCCTGTCCGTGCGCGAGGTCGGACCGAGCACGTACCTGTACGACTTCGGCCAGAATCTGAGCGGGGTCGTGCGCATCCGCCTGGCGGGCGGTCGCGGCGACACCGTCGTGTTGCGGCACGGCGAAGTGCTCGACGAGAAGGGCCGGCTCTACACCGCGAACTTGCGGTCCGCGGCCCAGACCGATCGATTCACGCTGCGCGGCGGGGTCGAGACGCTCGAGCCGCGCTTCACGGTCCACGGTTTCCGCTACGTCGAGGTCGCGGGCATCCCGCGCGCCCTGGAGCTCGACTCGATCGAGGCGCTCGCCGTCGGCAACGATCTCCGGGAGGTCGGCTCGTTCACGTGCTCGGACGACACGCTGAACCGCGTGTGGCGCGCGGCGACCTGGTCGTTGCGCTCGAACTTCGTCGGCGTCCCGACCGATTGTCCGCAGCGCGACGAACGCCTGGGGTGGATGGGCGACATGCAGGTCGTCGCGCCTTTCGCGCTGCACAGCCTCGACGCCTCGAACTTCCTCGGCTCGTGGCTGGCCGAAGTGCGCGCGGCGCAGACCAAGGACGGACGATTCCCCGACTTCGCCCCGCACCCGTACGATCCCGAGAAGAACTTCCGCGGCGCGCCCGGCTGGGGCGACGCCGGCGTCCTCGTGCCGTGGGAGATCTACCTGCGGACCCACGATCTGAAGCTCCTGCGTTCCAGCGCGGCGTCGGCTCTCTCCTGGGTGAAGTTCGTCGCCTCGAAGAACCCCGACTTCGTGTGGCGCAACGAGCGCGGCAACGACTACGGCGATTGGCTGAACACGTCGACGCTCGTCAAGGACGGCAAGCCCTGCGAGGGGTGCGAGGTGCAGAAGGACCTGTTCGCCACGGCCTTCTTCGCGCGCTCGGCGCGCACGGCAGCGAAGATGGCGTTCGCGATCGGCGACTCGCGCATGCAGAGCGAGGCCCACGCGATCGCCGAGCAGGCCACGAACGCGTTCCGTGCGACGTTCGTGCAGGGAGACCGCCTCGTGGGCGACACGCAGGCCGCGTACGCGCTGGCGCTCGACTTCGGCCTGTGCGCCTCGGCCGACCAGGCCCAGGATTTCGCGGATCGCCTCGCAACGCGCATCCGCGAGCAGGGCCACCTGACGTGCGGCATCCAGACGGCGCACCGCGCGCTCATCGCGCTCTCGGAGCACGGCCATCACGACCTCGCGCTCGACCTCGCGCGCCGGAAGACGCTGCCCTCCTGGGGCTTCATGGTCGAGAACGGCGGGACGACCATGTGGGAACGCTGGGACGGTTCCGTGCCCGGACGCGGATTCCAGGACGCCGGCATGAACTCGTTCAATCACTACGCGTTCGGCGCCGTCGGCGAATGGATGGTGCGCGAGCTCGCCGGCCTCCAGCTCGTGGACGACCACGCCGACGACGGTTCGATCGCGATCGTGGCCGGCCCCGCGGGGTCCACGCGTTCGAACGCCGAAGGCGGCCTGCCCTGGTCGCGCATTCGGTTCACGCCGCGCGTGACCGGCGGCCTGACGCACGCGCGCGCCGAGCACCGCGGCGTGACCGGGATGATCCGCAGCGGTTGGCAGCTCGAGGGTGACGTGCTCGTCTACGCGTGCACCGTTCCGCCGGGCTCGACCGCGCGGCTCGAGCTGCCCGCGAAGGACGTCGCCTCGATCGCGTTCGACGGCAAGCCTCTCGCCGAGGCCAAGGACATGAAACCCCAGTGGGACGCGGCGGGCGTCGCGCGCATCGAGCTGGCCGCGGGCTCCTACGAGTTCCGCGCGAAGCTCCGCTGAACCATGCGTGCCCGCGTCTTCTGGATCGCGCTGCCGATCGCCGTCGTGTTCGCGTTGTGGGTCGGGCCGGGGCTCGGGCAGGACGACGAGATGCCGGCCCGGGAACCCATGCCGTCGTCCATCGAGCGTGCGACTCCGCCCGTTCCCGAGCCCGAAGTCCCCGAAGCCCAGTGCGAGCCGACCCACGATCCGGGCCCGGACGGCGATCGCTGACGGCGTACCTGCGTGTCTCTCGGTTCCTGCCGCCTGCCGCGTCATCCCCTGCGGCGGTCACGCGACACTGGACACCGAGCGCTGAAGCGCCGCCAACCCCCTCCGCCTGTCACGCGCGAGATGCCGTGCCCGTGGCGAATGCTCAACCCCGCCGAAAACCGAGGAGCCAGCACGACGCGAACGCGATCGCGGTCGGAATGCGCGTCTTCAGGAACTCGAGGATCGGCACGTCGGGGTGCAGGTTCAGGACCCAGCCCTGGACCGAGCTCGCGACGCCGCCCCAGTCGACCTGGATCGTGCCGCGCGCCACGAGGACCTGCACCGCGACGAAGGCGAGGGCGATGAGGATCAGGATCAGCTTGAACACCTTGCGCGTCGAGTAACCCAGAGCGAAACCGATCAATCCGAAGAGGCTGGCCTCGGTGACGATGGGCAGCACCCGCGCCGACCAAGCGACTTCCTCGGGGTGTTCCGCGCTGGCGGTCGCCGCGAAGCTGCGCGCGCCTTCGGGCATCGCGTTCGGCGCGGGCACCGCCGGATCGTGGAGCAGCATGCGCGCCGCGACCGACGCCACGAGGACGACGACGATCAGGAAGAGCACGGCCTTCTGGAAGACCGGCATGCCCTGCGGCGTGGGAACGGGCGGGCTCGACATGCGCTCAGTGTGCCGTGTCGGGCCGATGCTCGTCGCGCGGAACGTCCGCCGGCTTCGTCAGCACCGGACACGCGGAAGCTCCGCGTCGCAGGATCGCGAGCAGGCTGATCCCGTCGCGGTAGGGCGCGGACCCGCGGTCGCGCAGCGCGCGCACGAGCGGGCCGGACTCGCGCTCGAACGTCCAGCGCAGGACGGCGTTCACGGGCGCGCTCGGGATCGCGAGGTCGGCGCCGGTGCCGTGCACGGGTTTCTCACGCTTGCGGATGCGCCGCGCGGTGCGCACCAGAGGGGCGAGGAGCGCATTGCAGAACGTGACGAGCCGCGGCTCGAGCGGCAGGTCGCGCCACACGAGCTCGAGGCGCGGCTGCGTGTAGCGCCGCCAGTGCTGGCTCGCGACGTCGTGCGCGCTCCACAGCTCGGGATGCGCGGGCACGGTGACCAGGATGTGCGCGCCGGGCGCGAGCTCGCTGGCGACCGAGCTCAGGAAGTGGAAGTCGTCCTCGACGTGCTCGATCACGTCCATGAGCAGGACGAGGTCCGCGCCGCGGGCCGCCGCGCGCACGGGCTCGAGTCCGCGGGCGACCTCGAAGCGCGCCTTCGGGAAGCGCTGGGCGGCGATCCGAATCGCCGTCTCCGACGCGTCGAAGCCGGTGACGTCGTGCGCCTCGGACAAGGAACCGGCGTTCCCGCCCGTGCTGCAGCCGACATCGACGATGCGCAGCCGCCGGCCGTGCGCGATCTCGTCCACGAGGGCGCGCAGGATCTGGCGGCGGGCCGCGAACCACCAGTGGCGGTCCTCGATGGTCGCGTTGTGGGTCTGGACTTCGTCGCGCACGGGCCACAGAAGGTGCGATCGGGCGCGCCGTCGCGCCAGAGGCCGCTCTGGAGCTATCTTCCCGGTGTGCTGCTCAGTGCCCTTCTCGTGGCGAGTTCCGCCATCCTCGCGTTACCCCAGAAGCCGAAGGTCGCGACGTGTCCGTGGTGCAAGAACGACCCGGTCCTGATGGCCGCGGCCGGCGTCGTCACGCACGGCCCGATGCCGATGGGCACCAAGACGAGCGTCGAGTTCGCGGCCGACCTGCCCGCTTCTCAGTGGATCTTCCTGGAGACGGCGCACCTGCGCTGGGCCTCGTCGTTGCCAGACCAGAAGATCGACCTCGACGAGCGCGTCCGCGTCGATGCCGAGCTGGCGCGCCTGCGCGAGAAGCTCCCGTCCGTTCCCAAGGAGGTGAAGAAGCTCGACCCGTGGCTGCGCCTCCACCTGATCGCGATGAAGGGCGAGGACCTCTACGCGCGTTTCCAGGCGCTGCTGCGCGTCACCGACGCCGACTTCCCGGCCGAGCGCAAGACCGACGGCCCGTTCATGGGCGCCGGGCAGTACCTGGGCGAGAAGGACAAGTTCGAGGTGTCGCTGCACAGCAATCGCACGACGCACAACCTGTTCACGAAGGAGTTCAGCGGCGCACAGGTGACGAACGCGCTGCGCTGGCACTTCCCCGGCCTGCACAAGATGCACGCGTCGCTGCCGTGCGAGGACGCGGACCTCCGCCAGGACAAGTGGCTTTTCCCGCACATCGCGCACAACCTCTCCCACCTCTTCTTCAGCGCGTACAAGCACTTCTCCTACGACCCGCCGCTGTGGCTCGACGAGGGGCTCGCTCTCTGCCTGGAGAAGGAGATCGACCCGCGCTCGACCACGAACGAGGGCGAGGAAGGCAGCTTTCGCGACGCGACGTACCCGTCCGACTGGTCCGACGCGACGCGCAAGATGCTGGCGCGCGGCCGCGCGAAGACGATGGCGGAGCTGATGTACATGAAGGAGGTCGGTGCGCTCGACCGCGACGGCCTCTTCACGGTTTGGTCGATGGTGAGGTTCCTGATCGACACGCAAGCGGAAGGCCTCGCGAAGCTGCTGGGCGGCGTGAAGGGTCAGCTCGACGAGCAAGGCCTGCCGACGGGCAAGGACCTGCCGAGCCTGCAGCGCAAGCTCTTGAAGGACGTGTTCGCGTGGACGCCGCAGGCGTTCGACGAGGTCTGGCGCGCATGGGCCAGCCAGCCGCCCGTCGCGGGCAAGTGAAGCGGGTGGTGGCTCGGCCTCGCCGGAGGGGGGCGGGAAAAAGGCCGGAATTCGCGTCTCGGAGCCCGAGCACGCGCAGGTCGGGGAGGAGTGCCGCGCCCCCGCGCGCGGACGGACTCCCGCAGGCACCCGACCCCCCGAAGACCATGAATCTCTCGAACTGCCTTCGTTTCCCCGCGGCTACCGCTGCGACTTGTCTCGCCCTCGTGACCCTCGCCGTCGACGCCCGGTCGGCGGCGCAAGAGCCCCTGGCGCCGCCCGAGGGGGCGCAGGTCGGCGTCGTTCGGCCGACAGCGATCTCGGTCGAGTCGGCGGAGGCCAGCGTCCACGTCGATCGGCCCGGCGACGGTGCCCTGTGGGCGCGCGGGCGGCGCTGGAAGGCGAGCTTCGACGAAGGCGGCGCGACCTACTACGCCGGCTTCGGCCCGCGCCAACCGCGGAGCCTGCCGCACACCCTGTCGCCCGACCGCGTGACGGTCGGCGGAGCGCCGCTGGACTTCGCGCGCTCGACGTCGCCGCGGCTCCTCGGTGACCGCGTCGAGATCGACCGCGGCGCCTTCGTGGAGGCGTACGAGCTGGGCGTCGAATCGATCGAGCAGCTCTTCGTGTTCGACACGCTGCCGCGCGCCGGTGAGATCGTCGTGCGCATCCCGATCGCGAGCGAGCTCGACGGCGTCGAGGCGGACGGGCACCTCGAGTTCCGCGGCGAGCACGGACGGGTGACCTACAGCCGCGCCGTCGCGATCGACGCAAGCGGACGCCGCGCGGCCGCCCCGACGAGGCTCGTCGACGGCATGATCCAGATCACCGTCGACGCGGAGTTCCTGGCCAGTGCGGATCTGCCGCTCGTCATCGACCCGGTCGTCACCCAGTTCTGGCTCGACTCGTTCACGGAGAATCGACGCGAGCCGGACATGGCCTGGGATCCGTTCCATCAGGTCTGGATGGCGGTGTACGAGGAGGTCTTCTCGGCCACCGACACGGACATCGTGGTGAAGATGCTGAACTCGACCGGGTCGCTGCTCGTCCAGAGCTACGTCGATTCCACGAGCGCGTCATGGACGAAGCCGCGCATCGCGAACAACGGCTCCGCGCACGTCTTCCTCGCGGTCGCCGAGCGCTCGAGCTCGAACCCGAAGGCCGTCATGGGGCGCACGGTCGCGGCGAACGGAACGATCATCACGGTCGGCTCGCAATTCGACCTTGGCGGAAGCCTCCCGGGCGACAAGCTGACGCCCGACGTCGGCGGCGACCCGACGACTTCGGGATCGACGAGCTTCTGTGTGGTCTTCGAGCGCACGGTCGCCGCGGGGGACAGCGAGATCGGCTACCGGATGGTCTCGTCCGCAGGAGTGCCGGCCGGAGCCGGACCGACGTACTTCGCCGACGCTTTCGTGGAGCGCAACATGGCGCCGTCGATCTCGCGCTCGAACGGCGGCAGCACGTGGCTCCTGGCTTGGGTCAACCGGGTCACGACACCCTTGACCGAGGGCGTCCTCGCCGCGCGCGTCGGCGCGACGGGCACCGTCGTGAGTCCGCTGTTCGCCGTGAGCGGGGTCCAGAACGCGATCGACATCGCGCCGTGCGCCTCGTCGCCGCTCGCTTCGAGCCAACGCTGTGCGATCACGTTCGCGCGCCGGCCGCTGACTCCCGTGGGCGCGAAAGCGGACATCTTCGTCGTCGCGCTCGACGGCGCGACGGTCCTGCAGACCTTGAACCTGACGGCGCTGGAGGCTTCCGGGATGCAGAGCCAAGAGCAGATCGATGCGTCGGTCGACAGCGACGGGCAGCACTTCCTCGTCGCCTACACCGAGTTCGATCCCGTGTTCAGCACCTACAACACGTTCGCCTCCGACCTGTATCTCGCAGGCAACCAACTCGGACTCGCGCAGTCGCACGTCCAACTCCATCCTGGGCTGGGCCTGCCTCAGTTCCGCTCTCAGGTCGCCGCCATGCGCTCTCCTGCGTCTCTCGCGCACCGCTACGGTGTGATCTACGAGGTCCGCTCGAACGACCAGAACTACGACATCTCCGCGGTGCTCTTCGACGGAGTCGTGGGCGGGGCGACCTCTGCGTTCTGCGCCGGGGACGGCAGCACGATCAATTGCCCGTGCGGCAACAACGGAATCAACGGACGAGGTTGCGGGAACTCGGCGAACCTCAACGGAGCCGCGCTCACCGCCTCGGGGTTCGCATCGACCGCCGACGACACGCTGCGGTTGCAAGCGAGCGGCATGCCACAGTCGACGACGTGCCTCTTCTTCCAAGGCAGCGCGCAGGCCTCGGTCGGCGCATTCGGCGACGGATTGCTCTGCACCGGTGGGACGACGATCCGGCTCGCCACGAAGACCAGTCCGCTCGGCGCGGCGCAGTTCCCCGCTCCCGGCAGCAGCGATCCTTCGATCAGCGCCCGCGGAGCCGTGCCCCTCGACGGCGGGCAGCGCTTCTACCAGGTCTGGTACCGCAACAGCGCCGCGTTCTGCACGAGCGCGACGTTCAACCTGACCAGCGGCATCCGCGTGAGCTGGGCGCTCTGAACCGCGCGGTTCGCCCCAACGAGCGCGCCGTCACCTCGATCGGTGGCGGCGCGCTCGTTCCGTTCACTTCGACAGCGCGTCGAGCGCGGCCTCCCGCACCATCGCCAGGTCGGGGTCGCCGGGAGCCAGCGCGAGTCCGACGTCCGCGTAGGCCACGGCCGTGTGATGGGCGCGCAGCTGCAAGAAGACGCTGGACAGTTGGGCCCAATACGCGGGCTGCGCGGGGTATGCGCCCGCGATCGCGAAGTCCGCCTCGCGCGCGCTGGCCTCGACGTCGCCGTGGCGCTCGAGCACGGCGGCATGGAACGCTCGTGCGTTGTAGTTCAGCGGATCGACGGCGAATGCGCGCGCGTAGTGGGCGAGTGCAGCCTCGACGTCGTCTTGGAGGAGCGCGGCGATCCCGAGCTGAGCCCAGCCGCCGCCGAGTCGTGGGTCGATCTCGACGGCACGCTCGTAGGCGTGGTTCGACTCGTCCGTGCAGCCGCGCTGCGTGAGCGAGTTCGCCATCAGCACGTAGAGCGCCGCGGCCCTGGGTTGGCGTGCCAGTCCGCGCCAGCACCAGGCTTCGGCCAGCTCGAGATCGTCCGGACCTGCCAGCGTCTGCACGATCAGGTTGTAGGTGTCCGCCGAATTCGGGTCGCGCTCGAGCGAGCGCTCGAGCAGCACGCGCGCCGCGGCCGGATCGATCAACACCAGCGCCTGACCCGCGTAGTAGAGCGCGCGCGCCGAGTCCGGCCAGAGGCTCACGAGGGCCGCCGATGCGGAGCGCGCGGCTTGCGCGTCACCGACCTGCTGCGCGCTCGAAGCGCGCTGCTGGTGGTAGATCGCACGCGCGACGGGCGCACGCGCCACGGCCTCTGAGAACAGCTCGAAAGCGCGGACACTCGCCGGCCGGCGTTCGTAGTACGACTGGCGCTGGCCCGCGACCGCAACGCAGCGTCCGAGGATGTAGAGCTCGAAGGCGCGCACGTCGGGCGCGAAGTCCGCCGCGCTGCGCGGAGGCAGGGGGCGCCCGTTGGCCAGAGCTTCCAGCGCATCCCGTCCGCGCATCGACGGCGAGAGGTCGGACAGGCGCCCGAGGGCGCGCGCGAAGTCGCCGGCCAGGATGCTCGACAGCACGTGCCCCGCGACGGCCTCCTCGTTCTCTGGATCGAACTCCAGCGCGCGGGCGAACGCTGCGTCGGCCTCCAGCGTGCGCAGGCGGTCCAGGCTGGCGAAGCCGTCCTCCAACGCGACCTCGGAGGCGCGCGTGCGCGCAAAGCTCGCGGCGGCGCGGACCTCGTCGCGCGTGGCCCACCAGTTGCCGCCGAAGACAGCCAGCGCGATCACGCAGGCCGAAAGCGCCGCGGCGAGCGCGGCCTGACGCGGTTCACGGCGCGCCCAGCGCAGGACGCGGCCGTAGAGTGGCAAAGGTCGGGCTCGGATCGGGCGTTGCGCGACGCAGGCCTCCAGATCCTCGGCCAGGGCGGCGGCGGTCGCGTAGCGGCGGCCGCGGTCGCGCTCCATCGCGGTGGCCGCGACGATCGCGAGGTCGCGCGGCACGACCGGGTTCAGCGAGCGGATATCCGTCGCGCTGCTGGTCGCGATCGCGCGGTACAGGGCCACCGGCGTCGGCCCATCGAAGGGTCGGCGCAGCGAGAGGCACTCGTAGAGTGTCACGCCCAGCGCGTAGACGTCGCTCTGCGCGTCCGGCCTGACACGCTCGCCGCTGACGAGCTCGGGCGCGATGTACGCCGGCGTTCCGGCCGTGTCCCCGGTGCGGGTCACGGAAGCCCCCGTGGCCTCCTCCGGGATCGCCAACCCGAAATCGACGAGCACGGGACCGCCTTCGGAACCGACGATGACGTTCGACGGCTTGACGTCGCGGTGGATCACGCCCTGCGCGTGCGCCGCCTGCAGCGCGCGCGCGATGCGTGCGATGCACGCGGCGACGGCGAGCACCGACTCTCGTCCGCGGGTCGGCGCATCGGAGATGCGGGCACAACTGGCCGCGGACTCGCGCGCGCGGGCGATCGAGCTGGCCAGCGTCTCGCCGTCGACGTAGCGCATCGCGATCCACGGACGATCGCCCGCGACCCCCGTGCCGTAGATCGTGGCGATGCCGGGGTGATCCAGTCGCGCCGCGAGCTCCGCTTCGCGCCGGAACCGGGCGAGCGCGGCCGGACTCTGCAGCGCATGCGATGGCAGGACCTTGAGCGCGACACGGCGTCCGAGGGGCTGCTCGATGGCCTCGAACACGACGCCCATCCCGCCGCGGCCGATCTCGCGGACGATGCGATACGGTCCGACGCCCGTGAGTGCCTCGTCGGCGACCTCCGCTCCTCCGTTCTCTCGCTCGAGCTCCAGCAGGGCGTCCAACGCATCGCGGACTTCGGAGCCCAAATGCGCGAACTGCGCTGCAAAGTCCGCCGCCTCGACCCGCTCGCCGCGCCGGCGGCGGGCCAGGAACAGCTCGAGGGCATCCTCGGCCGACTGGGGTTCCAGGTCGCTCACGGTCCCTGTCCTGCACCGGGATCCAGCCCCTTCAACGTCGGCTTCAGGCGCACGAGCGCGCGCATGAAACGCTTGCTCGCGGCTGCGGGTTCGATGGCGAGTTCCGCGGCCGCCTCCTCGTTGGTCAGGCCCTCGAAATGGCGCAGCGCGACGATCTCGCGATCGAGCTCGTCGAGCTCGGACAGCGCATCCAGGACACGCGTTCTCACTTCCTCCCGCCGCACGGCCTGCGTGGGTGTCGTCTGGCTGGTGACGAAGGCTTCTGCGAGCGCGGCGGCGCTGATCGACGGACGGCTGTCGGCGCGTACCTCGCGCAATGCGTCGCGCATGCCGACTCCCAGATGACGTCGATGCAGGCGCGTCAGCGCCTCGGCGGCGACGAGCCGGAGCCAGACGTGGAACGGCAAGTCGGGTTGCCCGCGCCACTTCTCGAATCGTGCCGCAGCGTCGATCCAGGCTTCCTGGACGACGTCGGCCGGATCGACCCGGCGGCGCAGGGCAGGGTCCAGCCTCAACTCGATCATGCGAGCGATGCGAGGCTCCGCGCGTGCGAAGAGCTCGAGCAGGGCGCCTCGATCGCCGTCCCGTGCGCGCGCGGCCAATTCGGGATCGACATGGTCCGTCACCCTTCCAAGCTTAAGGCAGGATGTCCGAACTCAGGAAGCCGGGGGATCGCTCACCATGGCCGCACAGGCGGGCGACCTCGGGATCGAGGCCGCCCGCCGGTCAGGTGGGGCTTCGCCGCTGTCGGGATTGGGCGGCGGGGTTGAGGCAGCGGACCGACCAATGGCCATGGATCTGGCGCGTGCCGACCCCACCTCATGGGTCAGCACGCGCAACTCAGATCCGTGATTCCCCCAGCCGAGGGTTGACAGGTCCATCCATGTCACGGCGCCCAGACGACCTGCAACCCGTTCGACAGGTTGAACGTGCTGCTCGTGCAGAACGCAGCGCCGTTGCGATACCAGGCCTGGTAGAAGCGTGTCGCGCCTGCGGCCGGCACGAGTCCGCGGACGCTGATCGACGGGTCGCCACCGGCCGGGTACTGCGACGAACCACCCGAATTCGTCTTGGTTCCGAGGCGAATGACCGTACCGCTCGCGCAGCGCTTGCCGTCGCCGAACACGAATCCTGAGTCACCGTTCGACGCCAGGGTGCCTTGGAAGTAGAGGCAGGTGGCGGTCGATGGCATCCCAGAAGCCTGTAGCCCGAACGTGTCGACACTGACGGTGGCATTGCCGGCGCCCGCGAGGTTTGCGCCGCCCGGATTCACCGAGCTCGCGCAGCCGTTGCCGGTCGCGCCGTTGTTCCCGCACGGGCAGGCCGTTCCCGTGCCGTCGCCGAAGCAGTAGCTCGTGACCAGCCCGCCGCTGCCCCCGTCCCAGAGCCCGCCTTGGATGTCATAGCCGGTCGAGCCCGACGACGTGAAGCCCCAAGCGCCGAAGTAGCGCTGGCGCGGACCACCCGAAGCGGCCATCGAATGCAGCGCGAAGTCGTCTTCGGCGACCGGCGAACCGGCGAAGTTCTCGTGCACGCTGCTCGGGACGAGCGTACTCGCAGAAGGAAAGTAGTCCGAGATCCACACGTTCGTGTCCAGGCTGCTCGGGACGACCTCGGTGTAGCCGACCAGGAAGTGACGTCCGTCCGAGTCGACCCTGGCGTTGAGCTGTCGGTATGCGGACGTCGGCGCATGGTCGAGGGAGAGATTGCGGATCGCCCGCACGTTCGTGCCGCTGATCAGAGCCCCGATGATGTCCTCGTCGGCGCCCGCGGAGCGCTGGTAGACGATCAGGGCGTAGCGCTCACCGGAGATCGAGTCGAGCACGGTCGAAACCGACGGTCTGGCTTCGTCGTTCGTCGACACATCGACGGGGAACATCGATGTCAGCAGCGCTCCGTCCCATCGAACCTGGCGCGCGTAGATGTCGTGGTCGGTGCTCGTGAACTCGCGCCGCCAGACGATGGTCCAGAGCTCGGGAGCGCTCACGTCCTGGAGACCGATCGAGTTCGAGATCGCCGGTTGATCGTGCCTCTGAAAGCCCAAGCTGATGGTGGTGACGCTTCCGCTCAGCGTCCCGGCCGGAGTCACCATCTGCATTTCGACGCGCACGTCGGTGGAGCTCACGATGTGCGACCACACGACGCAGTATCTGGACAGGAGTCCGGGGTAGGGGTCACCTCCGACGTCCGGAACGTAGCGATCGGTCGTGTCGGCCGGGCTGATCTGGAACTGGGGGCCCGTCGACAGACCCGCGGGATCGACCAGTCGGCCGGCGATGTAGGCCGGAAACGAGGCGATGGGTTGTACCTCGACCGCGGCGACGACCAGGAAGTTGTCCGAGCCGTTGTTGTTCGCGATCTTCGGCGTCGCCCAGTAGTCGGTCGTGAAGTCGATCGTCAGGACGCCGAGGGTCGCGCCGCTCGCGGTCATCACCTTGGCGTACACGTCGAAGTCGACGGTGCTGAACATCTGGGTCCAGACCGCGCACCAGCGGTCGCTGGTGACGTCGTAGGACACGTCCGGAAAGAACTCTGCTGAATTGGTCCCGGCAATCGTGAAGAACGTGACGAACGGATCGATCGTCAGCGGCAGCGAAGCGTTCGCGACGAACGAGCTCGGGACCGTGAGCGTGATCGCGCCGTCGTCGTAGGTGCGCTCGAGTGCGATGCGCGCGCCCGTGGCGTCGATCGCGAAAGCCTGGCCGTAGTCGACGTGACCGAGCTCGTTCGAGAAGCGCAGCGCGTCGCCCATGTCCGTGACCGAGAGCTCGGTCTCGACGTCGATGTGCACGGCGAGGTCGCCGCGTTGCGGCAGGCTCTCGAAGACGAAGCGCTGTTCGAGCCGCTCCTCTTCGAGCTCATACTCCTCGACGAAAGCCCCGCGATCGATGCTCACCGTGCGACCGTTCCGAACCGCGCGCAGAGGCGCTTCGCTCGGCAGCGTCGCACCATCCAGCGTGGCCACGTTCGCGCCGAAGACGATCGGGTAGTTCTGCGGCGCGTCCGAGCCGAAGAACGGCACGATCGTCGCGCGGTCGCCCTCGAAGCTCGCCTTGAAGCCCTGACCGCGCGCCCAGACGGTGCCGTTCGCGCTCTCGTCGAACATCAGCCCGGTCGGCACGTCGTGGGCAGCGGCGAGGACCTCCGAAGGCACGGACGCGCCGGTCGTCGGCGCAGGCCTCGTCGCATCCGCGCCAAGGAAGGGTCGCGGAGCCGGCGGAGGGGGTCGCAGGAGGCCCTCGGCGAGGCCCTCGGCGCCGGGCGTCACGTTGGTGAGCCCAGCGGCGGCCTTCTGCGGCGGTGCCTCGAACGTCTCGGATTGTCCGGGCGCAGGCTGCGCCAAGAGGAGGAGGAGTGCACACGGCGTGAGCGCGGTCGCGGCGCGCTTCGGAATCGGCTGGTCCATGAGGAGGGTCTCGTTGCCTGGTGTCGGAGGGAGGGGGGTGCGCCCGACTGGAGGCGCCCCGATCACCGACCTGCGCCCGACGCGCTCCCGAGACAGGAAATCCGGCGACTCCGGGACTTCGCCCGACGGTTTCGCGGGCGGGGGAGGCACACCAAGCGGTCCCCTCCCCGGACAGGATCGTGGTTCGTGCCCGTCGCGCTGCGGCGAGCTGGAACGTCACCCAGGCGGTGCGTGCCGCCGGATGGCGGCCGTCACCAGGCTCACCGTCGGCCCTCGGGGAGCCACACCGGAAGGTCGGCCAGGCTCTGCCGCGCCTCCGGGCTCGTCTCGAGGCCCCACGACGTGAAGAGGGGACCGAGGTCCCTCCCCGCCGCGCGCGACACGCGCACGAGCCACTCGTCGCGGCGCCCGAGGTCGCTCGTGGGCAGGTCGGACTGCTTCATCGCGGCGTACTCGCGGAAGACCCGCTTGTAGAGGTCCCAGCCGAACTCCTGCTGGACGTCGACGTACAGCATCAGCGCGAGGAACGGATCGCTCTTCCAGCGCGCGAAGGCGTCTTTCCGGTCCTTCTGCTCCTTCCAGCGTTTCGTGCGTGCATCCGCCGTGAACCGCTCGTCGTCGGCGGGCTTCCTGCCGCACGCGACCTCGTACATGTAGAGCGTGAACACGTTGTTCGTGACCTCGCCGGTGCCATCAAACGTCCACGCGCCGACCTGGTGGTTGTGACCGACCTCGTGGAAGGGGCCCCAACCGTCCACGCACAGCTTTTCCGGGTCGGACGTGAACGCGGCCGCGTCGAGGTGCGCCATGATCGGGTAGCCCGAGTGCATGTAGCCGGCGCTAATCTGCACGTCGCACACGAAGCGCTCGGGCGACGGCCGTTGCGTCGGGATGCCGGCCAGGTCGGCGGCGGCATCCATCGCGACGTTCCAGCGTTCGAGGATCGCCGTCGGATCCTCGATCGCACGCGCGATGCTCGACGGAATCGTCAGGATCAGCTTGTCGGTCTCGAGCTCGGTCCACGGTCCGGGCTGCTGGCGGAGTTTCTCACGCCACGCGGCCGGATCGGTTGCCCCCAGCACGAAGCGCGGCGCCTCGACGACGTTGCGGAACTTGACCTGCACGACCTCGGGCGGCGCCTTGTCCGGCACGACGACGAAGATCGGCCCGCCGAACGGGCTTGCGACCTTCACCGAGTCCGCGTCGAGCGGTTCCTCGCGCGTGATCCGGGGCGCTCGTCGCCACTCGTCGTGGTGGGCGATGTCGTCCGCGTGGCAGCCGATGCGGACGCGCAAGTTCCTCGCGACGGCAGCCGGCGGCATCGAAATCTCGATCACGTCTCCTGGCGCGGCGTAGAGGCCGGTCGAGTGCCAGCGCGGCACCGCCAGGTCGATCGCCACGATGCGCTGCACCCGGGGAGCTTTCTCGGGCACGCTGCCGGGAAATGCAGCCGCCGCGGGGAGGGCCTTGACCTTCGTCGGCGGCGCGGCGAGCGCGCTGTCGCCCTCGATCGAAAGCTGCAGGCGCTCCAGCGATCGGTCCTTCTTCAGCGGCTGGGTTTCGCTGGGGACGATCGGAGTCCGACCCGAGAAGAGGCGCGCGAGTCGTGGACGGAACTGCTTGTCGTCCTCGGGCACCGCCGTGGTCGTCTGCGCGATCGTCCAACTCGCCATGCCGGCCTCGCGCGGACCGAAACCCGCTGGCGGTGTCTTCGCGGTCAGCGCATCGAGCGCCGTGGGGGCGTGACACCAGGGCAGGTCCTTCGCGGCGGGGTGGAACCGGCCGTCCTCGGCCGCCTCGACGGTGCCGTCCGTCCACGAGAGGCCGAAGCGCGCGGCGACGCGGTTGCCGCCGTTGTCGCGCGCCAGGCTCTTGCCCGCGTTCAATTGCTGCCAGCCCCAGCCCGTCACGCCGCTGACGATGCCTCCGCCGGCGTCGAGGAACTTCTCGACCCGCGCCATGTCCGGGGCGCCCCACTCCCGGATGTCGCCGCACAGGACTTCGAACGCGGGCGGCTTGTCCAGCCTTTCGAGCGCAGTCACGTTCTCGGCTTCGAATCCGCGCTTGGCGAGCAGCGCCGCGAAGCCCGCGTTGTCGAGCACGCCCACGCGCAGCTTGCCCTTCGGCCGGTTCGCGGCCCAGCGCAGCGCGTTCTCCATCAGGCGCCAGCCGTCGCCTTCGCCCAGGATGTCGCCGAAGTAGCCGTTGTGACCGAAGGCGACGAGGCGCGCCGGGCCCGACGTCGCGGCCGCGACGACCGGGGCCTTGAGATCGCCGCCGACGTCCCCGAGCAGGACCGGGAACGCGTCCGGACCCCAGGCCGCGATGCGGCCCGGCACGCCGCACTTGCCCAGAGATTTCACGCCGTCCAGCAGCTCGCGCACGTCGCGCTCGCCACCGAGGGCCCACGACGCAGAGACGCACAGCGCGCAGAGCGCGCACAGCACGCGCGCGGCCAGGCCCAGCGCTCGGGACCGATCTCGCCGAGTCCCGGCGTCGATCGTGGGGCGAACCTCGGCCGTGTACTGCATGCTCG
Organism: Planctomycetota bacterium; assembly: GCA_026692665.1. Classification (GTDB taxonomy): domain Bacteria; phylum Planctomycetota; class UBA1135; order UBA1135; genus JAEUHZ01. The sequence goes on along the minus strand of JAPLOF010000018.1, from coordinate 19,516 downwards.
ACAGGATCGCCGCCGCGCACCGCGCGTCAAGCGTCACCAGGCGATCGAGAGCCCGTTCGTCAGGTTGAATCCGCTCGGCGTGCAGAAAGGAGCCGTGTTGCGGTACCAGGCCTGGTAGTGGAGCGTCGCGCCGGGCACGGCGAGGCCGGCGCCCGAAACGGTGGTGCCCGCCGGCGGGAACGTCGCGGTCCCGGACGACGCCGTTCGGGTGCCGAGGCGCCGGTTCGTCCCGCCCGCGCAGCGCAGGCCGTCGCCGAACGCCGAGGAGATCGCGCTCGTGCCCTGGAAGAACAGGACGGGCGCGGTCGCCGGCAGGTTCGAGGCCGTGAGCACGAGCGTGTCGAGGCCGATCACCGGCGCTCCGCTTGCGCGCAGTCGGCCGCCCAGCCCGAGCGAGTTGAGGCAGCCTTCCGCGGCGCCGGGCGCGCTGGCATTGCCGCACGGACAGGCCGTTCCGCTGCCGTCGCCGAAGCAGAACTGGAGAGGCGGCGCCGCGTAGTCGTAGCAGACGTCGATGTCCACACCCATGGAGGACGTAACGGAGCCCACGATGCTCCCGCCGCCGCTGACCGTGCTCGTCGACGCGGCCAGCACCCTCAGCGCGATCGTCTGGCCCGGCGCGCCCGCCGAGAACAGGGCCAGATCCGACGGGGAATTCAGCGTCACCTGCCCCGCGGCGGGCACGAGCAGGGGAGCGTGTGTCGTGCCCGACGAGCCCGCGAAGTCGAGCACCCCGTCGTACGCCGTGAGCAGATCCTCGTAGCTCTTCGTGACCTCGGTGGCGAGCGCGGGGCTCGCGTCGGGCCGTAGCACCGTCGTGCGCATCGCAAGGCGCGTCGTGATCCTGGCCCCGCCAGCGCCGAAGTCGAGCCTTTCGAACGATGCGCCCGGCGAGGCGGACGTCCGCGCGCGCAGCCGAACGCCCTGCAGCGCGCCCAGTGTCGGGTCGTGCTTCGCGAAGACGACGGTCTGCTGCCAGTCCGCGAAAGTCGAGGGGATCGACGCCGTCCGGCACACCTCGCGGTACCCGTAGCAGACCGAGACCTCGACCGCGGCCACCGTGTTGAAGATCACGACGACCGGCCCGGGGCCGCTCGCGACGCTCGTTCCCTGCGTGCTCACGCCGAGAGTGATCGTCTCGCCGCTGCTCGCCGCCGTGAACCAGGCCAGGTCCGCCGGGCTCGCGAGGACCGCGTGCGATTCCCGCGTCGCCGCCAGGTTCGGCAGGAGGACGCCCGAACTCCCGCCGAAGTCGATCACCCCGTCGAAGGCGCCGAGGCTCAGCGTGGACTCGACGTCCGGCTCGAGCGCCAGCGCGACGGTCGCATCCGGCCTGTGGATGCTCCCGAAGAACGCGAGCCGGGCCGAGTAGGTCGCGGCGACGGGCGACGGGTTCTCGAGGGCCATCGAGCCGGTCAGCGTGCAGCGTGCCGTGACGGTGACCGACTGCAGCGCGCCCAGCGCCGGATCGTGCTTCGGTAGCGTGAACGTCTGCGCCCAATTCGTGGGCGCAGCGGGATAGGCCGTCGAATGACAGACTTGGCCGGCCTGAGCGGCGGCGGCCAGGAACGAAAGTGCGAGCAGAGCTTTCATGGCGGGATCCTCGGTGGGAACGGGGAGCGCTCCCGCACACGACAATACCGGGGTTCGGTGAAAGACGGGCGACTCCCGTGCACTGACAGCTCTGCCGGGGTCCGGCTGACCCCCGTCTCGAGCGCCCCTACCCATGACCGCACCGCCCCGCGACGATTCGGTCCTGCCCGTCACCCGATTGGCCCACGGGATCCTGGCGATCGTGGTGGCCCCGTTCTTCTACGGCCTCACGTTCCACCCCGGGAACACGGTCGAGAACTTCGCCTGGCCGCTCGTTCCGACGATGTCGGCGATGTTCTTCGGGTCGCTCTACTTCGCGGTGATCTACAGCTTCCTGCGCGTGGCCTTCGCGAAGCGCTGGCACGAGGTCGCGCTCGTCCTGTGGGCGACGCTGCCGGTCCTGGCGATGCTCGGCATCGTCACGATCCGGCACTGGGAGAAGTTCGCGCACGGCACGCTGCGCTTCTCGATCTGGATCACGGCCTACGTGGTCTTTCCGACGATCCTGCTCCTGATGATCCTCGCGAACCGCCGGCGCGATCCGCGCACGCCGAACCCGGGGGACGTCGAGATCCCGGCGACGGTCCGCCGTACTTCGCTCCTGCTCGGGATCGTGGTCGGCCTGGTGGGCGTGGCGCTGATCCTGTTCCCGAAGCCCATGGCGGCCGCGTGGCCCTGGCCGATCAAGGAACTCTCCTCCCAGGCGTTGGGCTGCCTGTTCCTCGCGCCCGCGGTGGCGCAGTTCATCGCGGCGAAGGAGACGCGCTGGAGCGCGCTGCGCATCTCGACGCAGGCGGCGATCCTGTGGTTCTCGCTGCTCCTCGTGGCTGTCGTGCGGGCCTTCGACGAGTTCGATCGATCCCGGCCGCTCACGTGGGTGTTCCTGGTCTTCCTCGCCATGGAATGGCTGCTCGCCACCTGGTCCTACGTCGCGCTCGAGGGGCAGCGAAGAAGGAACGAGGCCGCGCTCGGACGAGCATCCTGATCGTGCCCGGTCGCCCCGGCCTCGGCTAAGATCCCGCGCCCCGTGGACGTCCTCTTCCTGGCCCCCGATACGTCGGTCTACGCCCTGCGTTTCGTCGATGCGCTCAAGCGCGCCGGAGCGCGCGTTCATGGCATCGGGCACGCCAAGCGGGAACACCTCTCGCCCGAGCTCCAGCGCAGGCTCGACGGCTACGCGGCGGCGAAGAGCATCCTCGAGGGCGCGGACCTGGCGCGCATCGCGCGCGAGATCGCGCCCAAGTCCGGCTTCGCGCGCGTCGAGACGATCGACGAGCCCGCGGTCGTGTCGGCGGCGCACGTGCGCTCCGTCCTGGGCCTCCCGGGCACGAGCGTCGAGTCGGCGATCCTGTCGCGCGACAAGGCGGCGATGAAGGAGCGGCTCCGGTCTCGCGACCTGCCCTGCGCCGCCTCGGCGCGCGTCGAGGACCCGGGCGCTGCGCGCGCCTTCGCCGAGCGCGAGGGCTTCCCGGTCGTCATCAAGCCGCTGGAGGGCTACGGAACGCTCGACACGTTCCGCTGCACGAGTTCGGCCGAGCTCGATCGTGCTCTCGATCACCTGAAGCCGTCGAAGGAACGTCCCGCGATCGTCGAGGAGTACGTCGAGGGCCACGAGGGCTTCCTCGACGCCGTCGTCGCGGACGGAACGGTGGTGCACGACTTCGTCGGGCATTACTACCCGAGCTGCCTCGAGGCGCTCCAGGATCGCGCGATCCGGCCCAAGATCGCCTGTACGAACCGCATGGACGCGAGCGGCTACCAAGGACTGCGCGCGACGAACCAACGCGTGATCGAGGCGCTCGGGATCCGGGACGGCGCGACGCACCTGGAATGGTTCTTCGGTCCGAAGGGCCTGAAGGTGTCGGAGATCGGCGCGCGCCCGGCGGGCGAGCGCATCTGGGACATGCACGCCGCCGGGAACGAATTCGACCTCTATGGTTCGTGGGCCGATGCCGTGCTGTTCGGACGCAAGTCGGGCGTGCCCACGCGCCGCTACGCCACGGGTTCGGTCCAGATCCGCCCGCCGCGCGACGGCATGTTCACGGGCCATGAGGGCGTGGAGATCGTGAAGCGCGAGCTGGGCGACGCGATTCTCGAGTGCGAAGTGCCGCCGCCCGGCGCCCGGACGCAACCGCTCGCTGCGGGTTGGCACGTCAACACGTGGTTCCGCGTGCGCGACGAGGACTACGACCGGCTGCAGCGGAAGCTCGAGTCCATCGGCCGGATCGTGGTGTCCAAGGTCTAGGAGACGGTCGAGGAAGCCCTGTCGGCGCGCTCAGGAGCTCGCCGATGCGCAGCGGTCGTCGAGCCCGCGGAGATGCGCGGCGCATGGCCCCGCCCTGGCTGCCTGCACGGCCTGCAGCCACGAAGGCCTCCCGGGGCACGGGTGCTGAGGATTCCGCTCGTCGACTTCAGGGCCACGGGCTGTCCGTGTGCCTAGGGGACTTGGGGCTACACTCCCACGCCATGTCCGGCGGCACGGCTGTGTTCCTTCAGAACCGCGAGTTCTTCGGCGCGATGATCGTGCACGTGCCGCTGCTCTTCGCGCTGCGACGGCTGGCAGAGGGGACCCCGCTGGTCGTCTATTCGCCGTTCGAGCGTGGACGGCTCTTCGAGTCGATCGGTCTCGCGGACGAGACCCGAGTCTGGACGAGGAAGAAGCGCGCGATCGGGGCTTCGGAGGACGCGTCGCACACCGGCCTGCCCGCGCTGATCGGCGAACTGCGCTCGCGGCGTTTTCACCGGGTCCTCAGCCTCCGCCCCCAATCGGCGGACATCATCGCCGCGACGGCGTCGTCGGGGGCCGCGGAGCGGATCGGGTACCGGACGCTGCTCTCGCGCTTCGCGCTGACCTCCAGCGTGCCGCGCGACACCACCGTCTACCGCGCGGTCAACTACCTGAACCTGCTCGGCGAGCTGGACCCGTCGGCGATGTTCGTCGAGTCGATGGCGCACCTCGCACGGAACGCGCACGGAGCGGCGGCCGTGGCGCCCGGTGCCTACTGCCTGATGCCCTGCGGCAGCGAACCGCCGAAGCTGTGGGGCGAGTCGAACTTCATCGCCCTGGCCCGCGCGATCGTCGAGCGCGACCCGTCGGCGCGCTTCCTGCTCGTGATCGGCGAAGGCGAACGGCGCTACGTCGAGTTGTTCGCTCGCGAAGGGCTCGGGTCGCGCACGAGCGCGCTCGTCGGGGGAAGTCTGCCCGAGATCGCGCGCGCCGTCCTGGATGCGCGGGTCGTGGTCGCGAACGACTGCGGTCCGAGCCACGTCGCCCAGATCGCCGGAGCGCCGATCGTCTCGATCTTCGGCAACTGGGATGGCCGGGCGCGCGTGCGCATCGCCGAGTGGTTCCACCCGCGACCGGGCGCGCGCTGCGTGACGACCGCAGCGCCAGCGCCTGTCCAGACGCTCGGCGTCGAGCCCGTGTTGGCGGAGGTCGGCCGCCTGCTGGAAGAACCTCGTGCGCGCGGCGGCACGGTCGAGGTGCCCGCTCGCGTCGCTGCCATGCCCTGACGCAGCGATCGCGCCGGGGCCCAACGCCCTCGTTTCCGACCCTCCGAGCCCATGCGGCATGACGCACGCGTTCCTCCGCGGCCACCGACCGGGCGCTTCCCCGTGCGCGACAGAGCGCGGCTGCGGCGGGATCGGCCCACCGCACGGACTTCCGCGCTGTCTACACCCACTCCCCGGACGCCGCCGAGTAGCGCCTCCGGGGTCAGGAACTCGAAGTCCTCGGCGCCGCGCAAGCCCGTCTCGTTCCTCCCTTGCTGGAACACCGAGGGCCGCCCGGACAGCGTCCGGACGGCCCTCGGTTCGGATCTCCGCGCGGGAGATCAGCGGCGGGAGTCCACCGATCAGTGCGAGTGCCCCGCGCCCGCGCCTTCCTTTTCCTTCTCGGGCAGATCGCTCACGAGAGCGTCCGTCGTCAGGAGGAGGATCGCGACCGAGGCCGCGTTCTGGAGCGCCGTGCGCACGACCTTCGTCGGGTCGATGACGCCGGACTTCACGAGGTCTTCGTAGACCTCGGTCGCGGCGTTGAAGCCCCAGCCCTTGCCCTTGCCGGCGCGGACGTTCTGCACGACGACGGCGCCGTCGAGCCCAGCGTTCGTCGCGATCTGGCGCATCGGGGCTTCGACCGCGCGGCGGATGATCATCGCGCCCACGCGTTCGTCGCCTTCGAGCTTCAGACCTTCGAGCGTCGCGATCGTGTTGATGAGCGCCACGCCGCCGCCGGGGACGATGCCCTCTTCCACGGCCGCGCGCGTCGCGTGCAGGGCGTCTTCGACGCGCTGCTTCTTCTCCTTCATCTCGGACTCGGTCGCCGCGCCGACGTTGATCTGCGCCACGCCGCCGGAGAGCTTGGCCAGGCGTTCCTGGAGCTTCTCCTTGTCGTAGTCGCTCTTCGTGACGTCGATCTCGGCCTTGATCTGGGCGATGCGGCCCTTGATCGCGTCCTTGGAGCCGACACCTTCGATGATCGTCGTGTCGTCCTTGCCGATCACGACCTTCTTCGCGGTGCCGAGGTCCTTGAGCGTGATCGACTCGAGCGACTGGCCCGTCGATTCCATGATCGCCGTCGCGCCCGTCAGGATCGCGATGTCCTCGAGCATCGACTTGCGGCGGTCGCCGAAGCCGGGAGCCTTGACCGCGACGCACGGGAACGCGCCGCGCAGCTTGTTCACGACGAGCGTCGCGAGCGCCTCGCCCTCGACCTCTTCCGCGATGATGAGCAGCGGGCGGCCGGACTGGACGACCTGCTCGAGCAGCGGCAGGAACTCCTTGACCGACGTGATCTTCTTCTCGTGGACGAGGATGTAGGGCTTCTCGAGCACCGTCTCCATCGTCACGGGGTTCCTGATGAAGTGCGGGGACAGCCAGCCCTTGTCGAACTGCATGCCCTCGACCCATTCCACTTCGGTCGTGAGGGACTTGCCCTCTTCGACCGTGATGACGCCGTCCTTGCCGACCTTGTCCATCGCCTTGGCGATCATCTCGCCGATCTCGTGGTCGCCATTGCTCGCGACCGTGCCGACCTGGGCGATCTCGTTGTGGCCCTTGACCGGCGTCGAGAGCTTCTTGAGCGACTCGATCGCGGCTTCGACGGCCTTGTCCATGCCGCGCTTGAGCGCGACCGGGTTGGCGCCGGCGGTGACGTTCTTGAGGCCTTCCTCGAAGATCGCCTCGGCCAGCACGGTGGCGGTCGTCGTGCCGTCACCGGCCTGGTCGTTCGTGCGCTGGGCGACCTGCTTCACGAGCTGGGCGCCCATGTTCTCGTAGGCGTCCTCGAGGTCGATCTCCTTCGAGACCGTGACGCCGTCCTTGGTGACGGTCGGGCTGCCGAAGGACTTCTCGATGATGACGTTCCGGCCGCGGGGCCCGAGGGTCACCTTGACGGCGCGCGCCAGCTTGCGCACGCCGTCGCGAATCTTCTCGCGAGCGGCGGCGTCGTAGCAGATCTGCTTGGCCATGGAGTTTCTCTGTGTGTTCGGGGTGTGGGGGCGCGTGAATCAGCCGACGATGCCGAGGATGTCTTCCTCGCGCATGATCAGGAACTCTTCGCCGAGGTACTTCACTTCGGTGCCGGCGTAGGCGCTGAAGAGGATGCGGTCGCCGGGCTTGACGGCGAACGTGGAGCGCGAGCCGTCGTCGAGCTGCTTGCCCTCGCCGATCGCGACGACGGTGCCTTCCTTCGGCTTGTCCTTGGCCGTTTCGGGCAGGAGGATTCCGCCCGCGGTGCGCTCTTCCGCTTCGGCGCGCTTGACGAGCACGCGGTCGCCGAGGGGACGGATGTTGCCGGTCTTCTTGTGGGTCGTGGTCGAGGTCTTCGTGGCCATGGGGCTTTCTCTTCGAAGGCTAGGGGACAGGTCGTCAGTGAGAGGGTTCTCGCCGCGCGCGGGGTCCGCACGGGCGTGGTCGTCGGGGTGCGCGGGTCAGGCCGCGTCGATGCGCAGCACGCGGCGGACTTCCGCGCGCAGGAGTTCGGGGCGCAGAGGCTTCTTGAGCACGGCGCAAGCGCCCTCGTGCAGGGCTTGCTCGCGCACCGCGTCCGTGGCGTCGCCGGAGATGAAGATGCACGGGATCCCGCGCGTCTCGCGGCGCAGGAAGGCCAGCACTTCGAGTCCGGTGTGCCCCGGCATGTGCATGTCGAGGAGCGCCAGGTCGAACGTCTGGTTCCGCAGGAACCCCAAGGCTTCGAGCCCGGTCTCCGCCTGCAGGATTTCGAACCGCCGCGGCAAGCCACCGATCAAGTCCGCGAGGCCGAGACGGAAGTCGCGGTCGTCGTCGGCGATCAGGATGCGGTGGTCGATGGCCATGGGCGGAGCGGAAGGTCCTCGAACCAAGCAAGGGGCGTGCCCAGGGGCAGAAGTGCGCCGGCCCCATCACAAGTACCTGCCAATAAAGGAGTTTCGTGCGAATGCCAGGCCCGGACAGTCAGCCGGCGCCTGCCTTTTTGACGGAACGGCTCCGCTCCAGGAACCGCCCCGTCAAGTTGGCAGGGACGTGCGTGCCCACTTTCGCGAGGGCTCAAGGGATGGTTGGGGTGGAAGGGAGGGAGCGTTGCGGGGCCCTGACTTCCGGCGATCCTTGACCGCGCGGTCGAGGGCGTCGAGCCGATCTCCGCCCCGGTCCAGGGCCGACCGCGACGAGGCTCCGCCCCGAGAGAGTCCTTCCAGAGGCGCGCACCGACTGCCGAGGGTCCGACCGTCGCCAGCCTGGTGGAGCTCCGGGACTCCCCGGGAAACGGAGTTGGTCGTAGTCTCTCGCGCGCGCGCTCGAGTCGGCTTCACCACAGCTCCGCTCTGCTCTCTTTCCCGAGATCGATCATCCAACGGATCCTCGGCGCGCTGGACCCCGCATGCTCCGCCACTGGACTCGAAGCGGCTCGCTGACTCGCGGACTTGCGCGACTCACGTGGTTCGCTGCACTGCTACTCACCTCCATCTCGCCCGCCTCAACCCAGTTCGTCACGACGGGCTTCTCCGGGAGCTTGTCGCTTGCGACCGCGATCGCGACGATCCCGCTGCCGATCGGGATCTACGCCATGCAGGCGCGCGTCGAGCTGTGAGCGCCGCTCCGCAATCCGACCGCACGACGCTCGAAGCGGCGCTTGCGCGGCTGGCCTCGTATGCGCCCACGAAGCAGCGGCACGCGGTCGCCCGCGAGGTCGACAAGGGCGGCATGGGCGCGATCCTCGAGGTCGAGGACCTCGCGCTCCGCCGCCGCATCGCGATGAAGGTGATGCGCGCCGATCGGCGAGCGGTCGATGCCACGCAGGAGCGCGCGCGGCTCCACCGATTCCTGGAGGAGGCGCAGGTCACTGCGCAACTCGTCCACCCGGGCGTGGTGCCGGTGCACGAACTCGGGATCGACGCCGAAGGTCGCGTGTACTTCACGATGGCCTTGGTCGAGGGGCGCACGCTTGAGCGGGTCTTCGAGCTCGCGCGCGAGAACGCCGAAGGGTGGAATGCGACGCGCGCCCTCGGCGTGATGCAACGCGTCTGTGAGACGATGGCCTACGCGCACTCGCGCGGAGTCGTCCACCGTGACCTCAAGCCCGCCAACGTGATGGTCGGTTCGTTCGGCGAGGTCTACGTCATGGATTGGGGCCTGGCGCTGATTTCGGGCGCCGCGCCCCCCGCGGCCGGGAACCGCCTGCGCACGGATCGGGCGGACGCCGCGACGCGTTCCCCGTCCGAATCCCTCGTGACGATGGATGGCGCGGTCGTCGGCACGCCCTCGTACATGTCGCCCGAGCAGGCCCGCGGCGAGGAGCTCGACGCGCGTTCCGATGTCTACGCGATCGGCGCGATGCTCTACACGCTCCTCGCCGGCAGAGCGCCCTATGCGGCCGCGGGCCACCGGCGCAACGGCGGCGAGATCGTGCTCGCGATCCGCGATGGGCCGCCCGCCGCGCTGGCGCTGCTCGCGCCGAAGGCGTCGCCGGAGCTGATCGCCATCGCGGAGAAGGCCATGGCTCGCGACCCGCGATCGCGCTACGCCGACGTGCGCGAAATGGGCGAGGACTTGCGCGCCTTCCTCGAGGACCGCGTCGTCCGTGCGCACCGTACCGGCGCCTGGGTCGAGCTCTCGAAGTGGGTCAAGCGCAATCGTGCGCTGGCCGTCTCGTTGCTGGCGGCGCTGGCGCTCGCTCTCGCGGGAGCCGGCGCATTCGCGTGGAAGGAGCGGCAGCGCGCCGGCGCGGAGATCGCAGGTCGCGCGCGAGTGCAGCGGATGCTCGACCTGCGAATCGCGCGCGAAGTGGAAGAGGCCCACCGGAGCCTGTTCCCGGCCAGCCCACGGAACTCGGCCGCGCTCGGCGAGGCGATCGCCGCCGGGCGTGCCGTGCTCGCACGGGGGTCCGACGCCATGAGGGCCCTGGAGTCCGGCGACTTCGCGGACCCCGCGCAGGAGGCCGCCCTGCGGGATCTCTCGCTGCGCCTCGGGCTCCTGCCGAAGCTCGTGGAAGGGCTCGAGTCGCGCAAGCTCCGCGCGGACACGCTGGAGCGCGAAACCGTCAGCGGGCCCGAGGCTCGCGCAGCGTGGGACGCGGCCATCGCCGACATCGCGGCGTCGCCACGCTACGGCGGTCTGCGCATCGTGCCGCAACTCGGCCTCGTGCCGCTCGGCGCGGATCCGAGCAGCGGGCTTTGGGAGTTCTGGCACGTTCTCTCGGGGTCGCGGCCCGAGCGCGATGTCGCGACGCAGCGCTGGCGCATCACGGGGGATACCGGCATCGTCCTCGTGCTCCTGCCGGGCGCCGTGACGTCGATCGGCTCACGTGAGATGAGCCGGCCCGGTCCACCCGGAGGACCACTCGACACGTGGTCCGACGTCGTCGAGTACCTCCGCGCGTCGACGGACTGGGGTCAGCCGCGTTTCGACCCTTGGCACAATGCCGACGAGCAGCTGGTCGAGCGCGTGACGCTCGATCCGTGCTTCGCGTCGAAGTACGAGATGACCCAGGGGCAGTGGCTGCAGATCCAGGGCACGAATCCCAGCGGCAACGCGTTCCCCGACCTCTCGCACCCGGTCGAAGCAGTCAGTTGGGACGATTGCGTCGAGGCCCTGGCACGGCTCGATCTCCAGCTCCCGACGGAAGCCCAATGGGAGCATGCGTGTCGCGCCGGAACCGACACACCCTTCCACACGGGGATGGAGATCGCGTCGCTCCAGGGGTTCGCCAACGTGCTTGATAAGACCTTCATGGAGGCGAAACCCAACGATGCGAAGAGCGAGATCTCGATCGAGATCGAGGACGGGTTCGTCGTGCACGCGCCGGTGGGCTCGTTCTCTCCGAACGGATTCGGGCTGCACGACGTGCACGGGAACGTCTGGGAGTGGTGCCTCGATGATCCGGCCGAGGTCCGGACCCCGCGGCCCGGGGATGGCCTCAGCATCCCGGCCGTGAAGACTCAGGCCCGCGCGCTGCGCGGCGGGAGCTGGTTCAATCCGGCCTACGAAGCGCGCTCCGCGAAGCGCTACCGCTCGTACTCGCGCGTCAATTCCGACAACGATCTCGGGCTCCGCCCGGTGCGCCGACTGGACACCTGATGCGCGCCGGTGGCGGGCCGTGGTCGCCGCCTACCCAGGATCGCGAGGCTCGGTTAGCTTCGGGCCGCGCGTTCGTGTCCCTCGCTTCCCGGATCTCATCCCAGGGCCGGGAGTTCCCCCCGTTCACCGGCGCGCAGGAGTTCGCATGGTTCGTGTCCCCGGGCTCGCTGGGCAGTTCCTCCGGATCGCTCTGGTCACGTCGCTGGCGATCGCATTCCCGCGGGCGGCGTCGGCCCAGATCGTTACGGGATCCGACGGCTCCGATGGGGCGTTCACGTTCGTGCAGGACACGGGCCCAGGGGCGGCCGCGAACACGATGACGATTGACCTGTCGCTCGCGGCGAGCGGCGTGGATGGCCAAGGGCAGCCGATCACGTGGCAGACGCCGAGTCCGGTCGCGGGCCGTGGCGTCTACGACCCGTTCGCGTGGGCAGTCGTCTTCAAGTACGCGAGTGTCGATGTGCCGGCGGGGAAGACGGTCCGATTCCTGAACCATGGCTCACGCGCGCCCGTGGTCTGGTTGTCGCAGGCGAGCATCGTGGTCCGCGGGACGATCGATGTCTCCGCGGCCTTGGTGCCGAATCCGTCCACGAGCTGGCCTGAGCCAGGTCCGGGCGGGTTCCGCGGGAGTGGTCCCCCCATCGCCAGCGCCGTCCCGGGATTCGGTCCCGGTGGGGGTGGGGCGATCTCCAGCTACGAGTTCGGCAACTATGCCGGCCCCGCCAGTGGTGGCGGCTACGGGCGGATCTACGGCGGACCTGGTGCCTTCCCGCTGATCGGCGGATCGGGCGGTTCAAACCACGCGAGCTCGGGTGTCTACGGACTGCCTGGCGGTCCTGGTGGCGGCGCGATCCTGCTCGCGGCGCGTCAGAGCATCGAGTGCCTCTCGACAGCCTCGGTGAAAGCGTGGCCGGCACTGGGGAGCGCCTACCCGCGTGGCAGTGGCGGCGCCATTCGCCTGGTGGCCGACGTCATCTCCCTCCCCAACAACGTCACGATCGACGCCTGGGAGTCTGCTGGTGGCAGCGGGCGCGTCCGACTCGAGTGCAACAGCTTCCTCGGGTTCGCTTCGACCTATCCTCCCGCGAGCTTCGCAACGCCCGGCCCGCTGTTGCCGGACAGTTCGACACCTGCGGTCCGCGTGGTATCGCTGACCATCGGCGGCCAGAACTTCCCCGTCCCGGTCGATCCGCGAGCCAGTTTCTCGTTCCCGCAGGCCGACCTCCGGGTCAGTTCCTCCGGTACCGCTCAGCTCACCCTGGAGGCGCGGAACATCGCCCCAGGCCACACATGTGAGGTTCGAGTGGCGAATCCGCGCACGCCGGGCGCCGCCTGGACGACGTCGACTCCGCTCGCAGGCACGACGGCCCTGTCCACCGCGACAGTCGCCGTGCCTCTCGCCATCGGACTGCACGCCGTCCAAGTCCGCGTCGTTCTCTGACCATGCCTCCCGTTCACCCTGACCGTCGTCCTGGTCACGAAGGCCTTTCCATGGTCCGCGCCTCATTCCTGGTGCTCGCGCTCCTCGCCAGCGCGACGCCCTCCCGCGCCCAGCAGGTCGACGCGATCTCGCGCGAGTTCACGATCTGGGTCCAGGATTCCCAGGCGCAGCAGACGGATGCGATCTCGCGCGAGATCACGATCTGGGCCCAGGACGCGCAAGCGCAGCAGTTCGACGCGATCTCGCGTGAGTTCACCGTCCGCTTGCCCATGCCCGACCTGGTCACGGCGAACATCAGCACGCCACCCGCAGGGCTCACGGGTCAGACATTCCAGCTGACGTGGGAGGTCTTCAACTTCGGCGAGACGGCGACCACGACCGCGTTCAAGGACAAGGTCGTCCGCTCGACGGACACGACGCTCGGCAACGCGGACGACGTGTCGTACGGCGAGTTCACCTATTCGCAGATCCTCGCGGTCGGCCAGGGCGTCCAGCGCACGCAGACGCTCACGTATCCCTCGACTCCGGGCACTTACTACATCTTCGTCACGACGAACTCCGACGCGGCGCAGGTCGAGCTGGACGCGTCGAACAACACGATCCTGTCCGGGGTATTCACGGTCCAGGACGCGAATCCGGCCAAGCCCGACCTGGTGCCTTCGATCACCGTGGTGCCCTCCGGGATCATCAACTCCGGACAGCAAGTCTCCTTGACCTATCGCGTGACGAACTCGGGCGCCGCGCCCACGAATGCGCCGCAGTGGCGCGAGCGGGTCTACCTGACCACGAATGGATCCGGGAGTGTCAGCGGGGGCACGTTGCTCGGCACGTTCGACAACGTCTCGTTCCTCGCCCCGGGTCAGTTCTACGAGCGCACGGTCGCACTGACCCTTCCGAGCGACTTCTCGGGCACGCGCTACCTGGCCGTCGTGGCGGACGCCCAGGGCCAGCTGGTCGAGTCGAACGAGGGCAACAACACCGTGTTCAGCGCGAGCTTCAACGTCGCGCTCGAAGCCCAGCCGGATCTCGTCGTCGTGTTCCCGACGCAGCCGCCGCTCTTCGTCCAATCGGGGACGTTCATGGATGCGACGGAGTTCACGTGGATCGTGCGCAACCAGGGTGTCGGCGTGACGAACGCGGGCTCGTGGACCGATTCCGTCTACCTCTCGAACGATTCGAACCCGGGACTGAGCACGGGCGACCTGTTCCTCGGGACGAGCACGTACAGCGGCGGGATCCTGGCCCCGAATCAGGAGGTCGCACGCTCGGGGAGCTTCTTCCTGCCGGTCGATCTGCAGGGCGACTTCTTCGTCAAGGTGTACACGGACTCTTCGAACGCGATCAGCGAATTCGGCGGCGCGCTCGAGGGCAACAACTGGGGCGTGCGGAACCAGCCGCCGGCGGATCCGCGAGCCCACGTGATCCTGAGCCTGACGCCGGATCTCTCGGGAGCGAGCGTGGCGCCGTCGGGTGCCGGCCCGTTCCTGGCGGGGCACGGAATCACGTTCTCGTGGTCGTGCGCGGACCTGCACCCCGGCGCGACGACGTGGGAGACGTCGATCCAGTGGGTCGACCGCATCTACGTGTCGAGCGACGCGACGCTGGATGCCGGCGACACGCTGCTGTGGTCGGCCTCCCAGACGGCGTCGGTCCAGGGCTCGGCGTGGAACGGGACGAGCTACACGAAGACGGCCAGTGCGCAGCTTTCCCAGTCGCTGACGGCGGGCACCTGGCGGCTGATCGCCTGGATCGACGCGGATACCGACGTCTTCGAGTTCGATTCCAACTACGCGGCCGAAGGCAACAACCAGGTCGTCTCCGCGCCATTCACCGTCGTGGTGCAGCCCACGGACCTGCGGATCACCGCGAGCGCCGGCGCGAACCCGACGACCGGCCCGGCTGGAACGAGCGTATCGCTGGCGTTCGACGTCCAAAACCACGGCCCAGCGCCGACGAACGTCTCGCAGTGGGTGGACCGCGTCTACCTCTCGACGAACGCCGTGCTCGACGCCGGCGATGCGGTGATCGCGAGCGCGACGCGCAACGGCGCGCTGGGTGCGGCACCGGCGTCCTACTCCGTCGCCGTCGGCGGCACCGTGCCTCTGGTCGCGCCGGGCGGCTACTTCCTGATCTTCGCCTGCGACGACTCAGCGAGCGTCTGGGAACTGGGTGCCGAGAACAACAACACGTGCACGCTGCCCTTCACGGTGTCGGCGCAGAGCGCGAACCTGCGCGCTTCGCTGGTCAACGCTCCCGAGGCCGTCGGAGCCGGCGGTGTCCTCACCGTGAGCTGGCGCGTTTCGAACGTCGGATCGCTGGCGACGCCGAGCTCGCTGTGGAACGACCAGGTGTGGCTCTCCCTCGACGCGACGCTGGGCGCCGGGGACATCGTGCTGGGCACCAGGACTCACGGCTCGACGCTCGCCGAGGGCGCCTACTACGAGGAAGTCGGGTCTTTCCAGGTCCCGTTGGGTACCACGGGCCTCTTCTACGTGATCGTCAAGGCCGACGGAGGTTCTCAGGTCTTCGAAGGCGACGAGTCGGACAACACGGCGTACGACCGCGTGCAGATTCAGGTGACGGCCGGCGCGCCCCCCAACCTCGTCGTCGATTCGATGAGCGCGGCGCCTGCGGTGGTCGCGGGCCAGCCGCTCGCCGTGACCTGGACCGTCCGTAACGCTGGTGCAGGCCCTACCGCGACCGCGCAGTGGTCCGATTCGGTCTACCTCTCGCTCGACCAGGGCCTCGACGTCGCCACGGATGTCTTCCTCGGCGCGCTCGACCACGCCGGGCACCTCGCGCCCAACGAGACGTACGTGAGCGCCAGGTCGTTCATCGTCCCCGTCGGGCTCGCCGGCTCCTATTTCGCGATCGTGCGCACGAACAGCAACGCGGCGCTGGTCGAGAGCAGCGTGCTCGACGATGTGCGTTCTGCTCCGACGCTGACGGCCGTCACGCTGCCTCCGAACTGCGACTTGAGGGTGACTTCGATCACGCACTCTCCGACGGTCGACGCGGGAGACCTGTTGGACGTCACCTGGGTCACCACGAACCTGAGCGGCAGCACCATGTCGGGCTCATGGACGGACGCGCTGTTCCTGTCGTCGGATGCCGTGCTCGACGGCGGCGATCGCCTGCTGGGGCAAGTGATCGGGACGGCGCCGTCGCTTCCGGTGGGCGGCACGCACCAGCGCACAGCGCAATTGCGCATCCCGGGCATTCTGCCCGGCATGTACCGATTGCTCGTGCGGTCGGACACGTTCGGCCAGATCCCCGAGAGCGCCGAGACGAACAACGACGCCGTGTCGACCGGGTTCGTCGTCTGCACGTATCCGGGCCTCGTTCCGCTCCCGCCGCCGGGGAACACGCTGGCGCTCGATCTGCCGACTGGCGTGGATCAGTACGTGCGCATCGATGCCCCCGCGGGCGAGGCGGTGCGATTGACTCTGGAGCACGCGAATCCGAGCGCCTGGACCGAGCTCTACGCGTCGTCGGCCTCGGTGCCGTCGCCCGGCGTGGCGGAATTCCAATTCGAGCGCCCCGGTTTCCCCGAGCAGACGATCGTCATCCCCGCGGCGAGCGGCCAGCCCTACTTCGTGCTCGCGCGCGCCGTCTTCGGCGCTACTTCGCCGAGCGCACAGATCCGGGCGGAACTCCTGCCGTTCGAGATCACGACGGTCACGCCGCCTGCCGTCGGCCGCGGTCGGGTGACGCTGCAGCTCGAGGGGAGCCAGCTGAACACCCTGACCTCGGTGTCGCTGCGCCGGCGCGGCGGGACCGAGGTGCACACGGCACTCGACGTCGAGATCCTCGGTCCGACGCGCGCCCTCGCGCTGTTCGACCTGGGATCTGCGACGACCGGGACCTTCGACGTGCTGGCGCAGGGCAACGGCATCGCGGTGGTTCCCTCGGCCGTCTCGGTCGAGGAGGCACGTCCCTTCGAGGCCGGGCTCGCGCTCAGCGTCGCGCCGAGCATCAAGAAGGGCTCGAGCGGATCCGGCTCGATGCGGATGTCGGGTGCCGGCAACGTGAACACGCCGTGGACGCTGCTGGTGCTCGGGAAGCTCCCCGATCCGCTCGCCATCGTGGCCGCATCCGACCTGGGGTTGCCGAGCCTGGAGCCCGGTGCCGTCGCGGACTCCTCGATCTTCCTGATCGACGATCTCGGTCCAGGCCAGGACGTCGAGGTCGCGCTGCAGATCGCGATCAGCTCGCTCTACGCCCCCTCGATCCCCGCCGCGGACCTGCCCCTCGTCGTGACCGGGCGAGCGCTGTCCGACGCGGACTACGATGCACTCGTCGCCCAGACCTCTGAGTCCCTGCGGCAGCGCGTGCTGGCCGACCCGCAGTCGGGCGCGAGCATCCTGGCGCGCGCCAACGCGCCCGCCAGCTGGAGCGCGGCCGCGGTGCTGCCGCCCGACACGAGCGACGTGCATCTGCCGGCCACGGCGCCGCGCACCGGGCGTGAACTCGTCGTCGCGCTGGCGAACGCCGCGTCCACGGGCCTCTCGGACGCGGTCCCGCCCACGTCCATCGACGCCGTCCTGGCCGACCTGGGATGCGCCTGGCTTGGCCCTCAGCAGTTCCAGTGCGCCGACCTGGCCCAGGCCGGCTGCGTCGACGGGATCCCGTCCGCTGAAGTCACGCAGGTGGCGGGCGGCAACGTGCCGACCGATACGGCGTGCGTCGCCGTGCCGACCTCCGACGACCCGAACGAGAAGACCTCTCCTCACGGATTCGGGTCGCAGGGCCTCGTCGCCGCCGGCGACGGGCTGACGTACCGCGTCTACTTCGAGAACGTCGCCACCGCCGCCGCGCCCGCCGCGCTGGTGCGGATCGAGGACGAGCTCGAGCCCGGGCTCATCGCGTCCACGTTCCGCGCGAAGCGGCTGAAGTTCGGGAACGTCCTGATCGAGCTGCCCGATCTGGCCCCGAATTTCTCGAACGTGCTCGATTACTCCGCCACGCTCGGCGTGAAGCTCCAGATCGTCGCCGGCGTCGACGCCGCGACGAACACGGCCTTCTGGATCATGCAGAGCCTCGATCCGTCGACCAACCTGCCGATCACCGACGGGGTGCGGGGCTTCCTGCCTCCCAACGGCGCTGGAGGCGAGGGCTCCGGCTTCGTCGAGTTCGTGGCCTCGACGCCCGGTACGGTCGCCACCGGAACGGGTGTCCGCAACCGCGCAGGCGTGAAGTTCGACGTGAACCCCACGCTTCCGACGAACCAGGTCTTCAACACGCTGGATGCTGACGATCCCGCGAGCGGAGTCCTCGCGAGCGCGGTTCAGGGCGACGACTTCGCTCTCCTGCTCGACTGGAACGGCTCGGATCCGCCGGGCGGAGCGGGACTCGAGTCGTTCACGGTCTACGCCTCCACGGACGGCGGGCCGTTCACGCCCCTCATCACCGACACCGAGACCCAGCAGCGCGTCTTCCACGGACAGCCGGGGCGGACCTACCGCTTCTACTCGCGTGCGCGGGACCGCGTTGGACGGAGGGAACCTGTGCCGCCGGTGCCGGACCTGATCGTGACGATGCCGCTCGACTGCAACGCCAACGGCGTCGGCGATCCGACCGACCTCGCGCTCGGGAACAGCCAGGACTGCGACGGGAACACGGTTCCCGACGAGTGCCAGCCGAACTCCGACGGCGACGCGGCGATCGACGCCTGCGATGGATGCCCCAGCGATCCAGCGAAGACGGCACCTGGAATCTGCGGGTGCGGAGTCTCCGAGACCGACAGCGACGGCGACGCGACTCTCGATTGCCAGGACGGTTGCCCGTTCGATCCCGCGAAGACCCAGCCTGGACAGTGCGGCTGCGGCGCGATCGAGACGGACACGGACGGCGATGGAGTGTCGGACTGCGTCGACAACTGCGATCTGCCGAACGACGACCAGGCGGACTGCGACGGGAACGGCATCGGGGACAAGTGCGAGCTCGCGAAGCCCGGCAGGGACTGCAACCAGAACGGGATCCCCGACACGTGCGACATCGCTGCCGGGAACGCGAAGGACCTCAACCTGAACGGCGTTCCCGACGAGTGCGAGCCGCCGGCTCCGATTGCGTTCTGCCTGCCGGGCCAAGGCGGGGTCAGCCCGTGTCCATGCGGCAATCCGCCGGTCGGATCCGACCGTGGCTGCAACAACTCGGCGGGCACGGGCGGAGCGCGCCTGACGGCGACGGGCCTCGCGCGGCTGTCGAGCGACACGCTCGTCTTCCACGTCGCGTCGACGAATCCGAATTCGGTGACGATCTACCTGCAAGGCACGATCGCGAATCCGACGGGGTCGATCCTGGGCGACGGCGTCCGTTGTGCGGCCGGAGCGCTGAAGCGGCTCGGGCTGCGGACGAACTCGATGGGCGCATCGAGTTATCCGGCGCCCGCCGAACCGTCGGTCAGCCAGCGTTCCGCGGCTCTCGGAGATCCTCTCGCGCTCGGCACCACGCGCTGGTACCAGGCGTACTACCGCGATGTGAATCCGGCGTTCGGGTGCCCCGCGCCGGCGAACTACAACCTTTCGAGTGGGCTGCGCGTGGTGTGGGGGCCGTGATGAACTCCGATTCGTCCTGCATGCACGTCACCCGGCCGCAACGAACCGAACCCTTCTTCGTCCAAATTGGAGTCCTCCTATGAGTCGAGTGTTCGTCCCCAGTCTTCAACGAACCACGCCGTGGGGCCGTCGCGCGCTCGTGGCTTCGGCGCTTCTCCTGGTTCTCGTGGCCCATGCGCGGGCGCAGGTGAACATCGTCCCGCCCTGCCCCGGAGGCGGCGCGTACCCCGAATTCGTGTTCGTGCAGGACACGGGGTCGGGCGCGCAGTCGAACACGATGACGATCGATCTGTCGCTGGCGACGACCGGCACATGGACCGTGCCGTTCCCGGATGGGCGCGCGGTCTACGATCCGCAGGAGTGGGTCGTCGTC
>JAPLOF010000017.1 GCA_026692665.1 Planctomycetota bacterium | reverse complement strand
AACGGCGGAGTTGTTCCTGGCTCCGTACCTCCACCCACCACCTGAGTCAGCGCGACAGCATCTTCCCCTGGTTCGCCAGGATCCGACCCTGGTTCGCCAGGATCGTCGCCTGGTCGTGACGGATCGCGGACTGGTTCGAGAGGACCTTCTTGAGCTGGCGCTGGATCGTCCGCTGGTTGAGCAGGATCGTGCGCTGGTTCTTGAGCGAGGCGGCGGTGTTCTGGGGCATGGCGGGGGTCTCGTTCGGTACTCGGCGCCGCGCGGTGGCGCGCGGGACGTCACGCGGACTCTCGACACTCTCCACGAGGGAGTCAAGGCGCTCCCCGATTCGCGCTAGCATCCGGAGCATGAGCCCGCTGATC
The DNA here is from genome assembly GCA_026692665.1 of Planctomycetota bacterium. Lineage (GTDB taxonomy): Bacteria > Planctomycetota > UBA1135 > UBA1135 > JAEUHZ01. Next base: position 130,798 of record JAPLOF010000017.1, on the reverse strand, counting down.
CGGATCCCGCGCCTGCCGGTCCTCGCCCTCTTCGTCGTCACGGCCTGCTCGACGAACCCCGCGGCGCCCACCGCCCGGCCGGCCGAGGAGCTCGGCTCCCTGCGCAACGCCCGGGTCGCGATCGAGCGCGGGCCGACTCCCGCGCCGCTGACTTATTTCGCGAGCTCGATGACGGAGGCCGAGAGGACCGAGGTGGCGCGCCTCGCGCCCCACGTGCGCATCGTCGCGGGCCTCGACCGGGCCGAGGCCGCGCGCCGCGCCGCCGAAGCCCACGGAGCCGACGCGACGTATGCCAGCCCCGAATTCCTGAAGGCCGCGACGAACCTCGTCTGGCTGCAGGCGCAGAGCGCCGGCGTCGACCGCTGGGTCGCCATGCCGGAAGTTCGCGACGCGGACCGGATCACGCTGACGAACCTGCGCGGCGTCCACGGGCCGGCCATCGCGGACCACGTGTTCGCCATGCTCCTCACGCTGACTCGCGACCTCCCGGTGCACCTCGCTGGTCGCGAACGTGGTGCATGGCAGCGCGACGGTTCGGGCGAGCTCACGCCGATCGCGCTGGAGGGCCGTACGCTGCTCGTCGTCGGGCTGGGCGGCATCGGGACCGAGATCGCGCGGCGTGGCCACGGATTCGGCATGCGCGTGCTGGCCACGCGGCGCGGCGACGATCCGGCCCCGGATTTCGTGGAGCGGGTCGCCAAGGCCGACCAGTTGCTCGCGCTCCTGCCCGAAGCGGACGTCGTCGCGATCGCCGTCCCGTTGACGCCCGAGACGACGAATCTCTTCGATGCGCGCGCTTTCGCCGCGATGAAGACCGGCAGCTACCTCGTGAACATCGCGCGCGGAAAGGTCGTGAACCAGGATGCGCTCGTCGAGGCGCTCCGCTCGAAGAAACTGGCCGGCGCATGCCTCGACGTGACCGACCCCGAGCCGCTGCCTCCGGCGCATCCGCTGTGGCGGTTCCCGAACGTCGTCATCACGCCGCACGTGGCGGCGAGCGCCGAGCTGACCGATGCGCGACGCTGGGCACTGTTCCGCGAGAACCTGCGCCGTTTCGACGCGGGAGAACCGCTCTACAACGTCGTCGACAAGAAGGCCGGCTACTGACTCACTCCGCGCCGAGGATCGCGCGCGACCAGGTCTCGTCACGCAACCGCGCCTTGAGTCGCTGCCAGCGCTTGATCGCGGCATCCTCCGAGATGCCGAGCTTCACGGCAGCCTCGGCGCACGTCTCCCCTTCCAGACCGCAGTGGACGAGGAGCATCCGCTCGACCTCCACCAGCGCTCCGGCCTGATCGAGGAACGCGCGCACGGATTCCTCGCGCGCGACACGCTGCGTGAAGCTCGTCACGTCCTGCGGCACGCCTTCCAGGGCGAGCATCCTCGACGTCACGCCGCCCGGCGTGCCCACGATGTCGTTGCGCGTCGCGCGAATCGACTCCATCAGGATGTTCTTGCCGATGCGGAAAGCCCAGGCACGAAAGCTGACGCCGCGCTCGTCGAAGCGCGCGAAGCCCTGCATGCCGCGGATCCAGACTTCCTGAACGAGGTCCTGCGGATCGAGGCGCGCGCGGAGGGCCGGCCGGATCCGCAGCTCGGCCCAGGCGTAGAGCGCCGGCGCGACCTCGGCGAAGAGCGCCTCGAACCGCGGATCCTGGCGGCGGCGCGTCGATCCGGATTCTTCGGCACTCATCGGTCTGCGCCCGATTCTACGGCGCGGGCCCCGAACGAGTAGCACGGAGGACCATGGAGTAGGATCGGATCGGCGCGGAGGCCGGCCGCCCCCCTACCCCATGACCGAAGCGACGGACTCGAGCGGATCGATCCTGTTCGACTTCGCGGATCAGCTCCTCTCGGATCTGGATGCGGGCCGCCTGCGCCCCCTGGCCCACTACCTGGCCCGATTTCCGGGTCACGAGGAGGCCGTCGCGCGCGAGTACATCGCGCTCACCGGCGAACTGGCGAGCCCCGGCACCACCCGGGTCTCCGGCGACAGGCTGCGGGAGCACATCGGTCCGTACAAGGTCCTCGCGGTGCTCGGCCGTGGAGGTCAGGGCGTCGTGTACCGGGCACTCGATCCCCGCCTCGATCGCACCGTCGCGCTGAAGGTCCTCACGATTCCCGTGGCGAGCGTCTCGCAAGGACGTCGCACGCGGTTCCGCCGCGAGGCCGAGATCCTGGCGCGCCTCGATCACCCGGGGATCTGCACGGTTCTCGACGCGGACCTCGACGCCGAATCGCCGTACATCGCCATGCGCTTCGTCGAAGGCGAGACCCTGGCGGCGGCGCTGATCCGCGTGCGCGAGGAGAGCGAGCGCAAGGTCACGCCCAGTACCCGCGGCGACTCCGCCACCAGCGCGTCGCGCCTCCTGGCGCCGCGAAGGGCGCTGGAGCTCGCGGAGACGTTGTCGTTCTTCGAACGCGCCGCACGCGGTCTCCACGCCGCGCACGAGGCGGGCGTCGTCCACCGCGACGTGAAGCCCGGCAACATCATGGTCTCGACCGACGGCGCACCGGTCGTGTTGGACTTCGGGCTGGCGCGCGACGACGGCGAGGATTCGGCGCAGCTCACGCGCTCGGACGAGGTGTTCGGGACACCGGCCTACATCTCGCCCGAGCAGCTCGAGAGCGGACGCAACGTGGACCGGCGGACGGACGTCTACTCGCTGGGGGTCGTCCTGTACGAGTGTCTGACGCTCGTGAGGCCGTTCCAGGGCGATTCGAACGCTGCGCTGGGCGAGGCGATCCGTCACGCGCCCATGCCTCCTCCGCGCAAGCTGAACCCGAACCTGCCGCCGGACCTCGTGGTCGTCCTCGAGACCGCGCTGGAGAAGGACGTCGAGCGCCGGTACCCGACAGCACTCGAATTCGCCGAGGAACTGCGGCGCGTGCGCGAGTACGAGCCGATCCTCGCGCGCCCGGCCGGACCGCTGCTGCGGCTGCGACGCTGGGGGCAACGGAACCCCGTGATCGCGACGGGCACGATCGGCTCCATCGTGGCGTTGTCGATCGCCCTGACGATCGCGCTCGTCCTGCTGCGCCGCGTGCGGACCGAGGAACAGCGCAAGGAAGCCGCGTTGGCCCTGTACGAGGGTGGCTGGTTCCGCGACGAGGCGTCGAGCTCGTTGCCCGACGCGCCGCCGCGCGCGCTCCAGTTCGCGATCGCGGCGGCGGAGCACGACCCCGGGCTCGCGAGCAATCGAGTGCTGCTCGCCGCCCTCGACTCCCTCCACGAGCGCCAGCTTCTCGTGGGCCATGAGCGCATGGTCTTCGACGCGGATGTCGATCCCGGCTCGCGACGGATCGCGACGGGATCGCTCGACGGAACCGCGCGGGTCTGGGACGTCGATTCGGGGCGCGAACTCGCCCTGTTCCGACTCGGAGACGGAACGGTCTACTCGGTCCGCTTCTCCCCGGACGGGAAGCGACTCGCGTTCGCCGGTACCGGCGGCAGGGCGTTCGTGGTCGGGCTCGACGACCCAACGGCGCACCCTCTCGAGCTCGCGGGTCACACGAACGACGTCCACAGCCTGGAGTTCAGTCCGGACGGCACGCGCATCGTCACCGCGTCGCGCGATCGCACGGCGCGGGTGTTCGACGTCGCGACGGGGCGCGAGCTCGCGGCCTGCACCGGACACACGGGCTCCGTCGCCGAAGCGCGTTTCCTGCGTGACGGTGCGTGGATCCTGACGCGCTCCGCGGAGCCGTTAGCCGGGTCGACGGTCACCGAGTCGGATGCCACGAAGCGGATCTTCGACGCGCGCACGGGTGCCGAGCTGCGCCGGCTTTCCGGCTCGCCGGGCATGGCTCTCGCCATCGATGCGAGCCCCGATGGCCGCTGGATCGTGGCCGCATGCGAGGACCGGACCGCGCAGCTCTGGGATCTCTCCAGCTCGAGCGAGGATCCCGCGCACGTGTTCCCGGTCGAAGGCCGCTACCACTCCGCGCGATTCTCCCCGGACGGATCGAACCTGGCGCTCTCGTGGGACGCTGGCGCGAAGATCGTCGACGTCGCGACGGGTGCCGATCGCTACGTGCTGCCGAGCCACGGCCACCGCGCGATCGTGCGCATCGAATGGCGGCCCGACGGCCGCGAGTTCGCGACGGTCGCCTACGACGACGCGCTGCGCATCTTCCGCGCGGAGGACGGAGTGCTCCTGCGCACCTGCCGCGGCTCCGCGCGACAGATCATGGGGCTCTCCTGGGCACCGGACGGTTCCTTCCTCACGACGTGGCACCGTCAGAGCACGGTCTCGGTGTGGTACGGCGCGGAACGCCCGTTCCTGCCCGTGCTGCGGGGTCACGACGGCGCGGTTCGCACCGCGCGCTTCTCGCTGGACGGGCGGCATGCGCTGACCTCGTCCGACGATGGGACGGCCCGCTCGTGGTCCATTCCGAGCGGCAGGCCCGAGGCCGTCTTCGACCCACAGGGGGAGGGCCTGGCACGCTCCCCCATGATCGGGGCGGCCTTCGACGCGACGGCTGGACGCGTCGCGACGACGGACGTGCGAGGCCGTGTCCTGCTCTGGAGCAGCCTGGGTGCGCGCGTCGAGCGGAGGTTCGACACGGTGCAGGCATCACGAATCGCCGCTGTCTTCTCGCCCGGTGGCGAACGCCTCGCGTTCCCTGACGGACCGGGTGGAGTGCGCGTGCTCGAGATCGCGAGCGGCGCGGAACGTTCGTTCTCCGCGCACGAGGGCGACCTCACAGCCCTGCGCTTCTCACCCGACGGTCGGCGCCTCGCGACCGGCGGGAGCGACCGGCGCGTCTGCGCGTGGGACATGACGGCCGAACCCGGCCGCGAGCTGGTCTGGCGCACGAACCCTTTCGAATCCGACCTGCGCGCGCTGACTCAGGTCTTCGACCTGGCCTTCTCGCCCGACGGACGGTGGATCGCGGCCGCACAGCAGAGCACTCGCATCGAGGTCTTCGACTCCGACGGCCGACGCGTCACGCGCTCCCCGGTCATCGCGACGCCAGGACTCGTGGCGTTCGCGCCCGAGCAGTCCCTCCTGATCGGCACGTCCAAGTACGGCCGCACGACGACGCTCTGGCGCTTCCCCGATCCCGCGATGCCGATCGAACTCGAGAGCAGGACCAGTTGGGGCCTGCCCGGCGAGCACCACACGAACAGCATGACCTCGTTGGCGAAGGCGCGCGCGGCCCCCTTCGCCGTGACCGGATCGCTCGACCGGACCGTGCACCTTTGGAACCTGAACGAACGCAGCTGCGTGGCGAGCTATCCAGGCCACATGGACGCCGTGTTCGACGTGGACGTGACGGCCGACGGCACGTGGATCCTCTCGGCCTCGGGTGACGGGACCGCGCGCCTGTGGCCGAGCGATCTCCTGGGCGCAGCCCAGGGGGCGCAACCGGCGGGCTTCGCGGCCGTCGTCGGTCCCCTGCCGACGCCCGTGGCGCGCCACTGAGCATTTCGCGAGCTCCCTCTCGGGCATCGCCCTCCGATCCGGATCGAGTCAGGCCCGACGCGGTTCACGGATCCCCCGGAGCCCGTGCCAGGCGAGGGGGACCAGCAGGACAGCGAGGATCAACGCCCCGATGGTCGTCAGGGTGTGCAGGCTCGCGGCGAAGTGAACTCCCCCAGCGAGGATCGCGACGCCGACGACTCCGAACATCACGGGGAGGTTGCGCATGCTCCCTTCACCGGGCAGAGGCCGGTGGGAAAATGGCATGCGCAGGGCCAGGAGACGCACGCTCAGGAGACCAATCGCGAAGGCGCCGCAGGCAGCGATGGGTACATGGATGCCGATGCGGCCGTGGCTCAGGACCAGGAGGAACGCCGAACCGGCGACGAAGAGCGGCGCCACCACGCGCAGGAGCATCGCCTTCAGGGCGCCGCGCAACACGTCCACGCGGTGCTGGATGGGCAGCGCGTCGAGGGCGGCCGCGGATTCCGGCGTGCTCGTCACCGACAGCAGTTCGGCCACCGCCGGAACGACGATCGCGAAGATGTAGAGCGGCAGCGCGCCGATCACGGGCGGGAGCGCAAGCTTCTCGCGCAGGAGCGGCATGGTCCCTCCGAGCGCGCCGGCGAAGAGCGCGAATGCCAGCGGGACGACCGCACGCAGGAACGTCTTGTCGCGGAACACGAGGGCCGCGGCGAGTCCGTAGCCAGCATGTTCATCCGAGTTCCTGCAGATTCGCCGGCCGATCGAGATCCTCGGCCAGGTTCGCGTGCGCGGCAGAGGGCCCACCACGTCGGCCGAGATCCCGCGCACGTACCCGCGCGCCGCGGCGAGCAGCGCGATCACGGACAGCACGAGCGGTGCGCCGATCGCGACGAGAGCGCGCTCCACCGTCGTGGCGGAGGCCTGGAGCGTCACCAGATCGTAGAGAGCTCCCGCGCAATAGGGTGGAACCCACTCGATCCACAGCATGGATGCTGCGCCGCCGTCCTTCGGCAGCGTCGCGATCAGGATGGGCGTGATCAACTGGGGTCCGCCCACGAAGAGGCCCGCTGCGAGAGCCTGGGCCCAGAAGGCGGCGCGCTGGAACCGGTCCGGTCCCAACAGTGCGAGCAGACTGGAGAACCCGGCGGCCACGACGCCGATCGCGCACGCGGAGCCCAGCAACGCGGCGATCGGCACGAGGACCAGGATGGCCCACCAGGGGTACGCGAGCCAACCCAGGAGCAGCGGCCAGAACATCGACGTCGAGGCGATCGCGGCGACGTACACCGACAGGTGCGCGAGACGTACGGCGAAGAACGTGCGGTCCGAAACCGGCCGCGCCGCGATCGGGGCGACGTCGGATCCGTCGACGAGGATCGTCCCGAAGTGGACGAGCATCACGAAGAGCGACATGACGAAGGCATGGACCGCGATCAGTCCGACCCACGTCGAGCCCGGGAGCTTCGCGACCGCGGCGATGCCGACCCCGATCCCCGAGAGCCAACCCATGGCCAGGAGGAGCACGAATCCGGTCTGGAACTGGCCTTCGAGCCCCGCGAACGTGCCCCGTTTGTCGAGCAGGAAGCGCACCGCGAGAAGCGTGCGCGCGACACCCACGTCGACGCCGAGAGCCGACAGCGGTCCGCGCAGGAGCTCCAAGCCGCGCAGGGCCGCCCGGGCGAGCCACGACCCGCGAACGTCGATCGTCCAGGGGTCGATGGACTTCACGAGATGGCGGCGACGAGAGCCGCGACGCGCTCTTCTTCGCCTTCGGGCCGCGTGACGTCGGCGAAGATCCTCTCCAGCGTCCCGCCGGCACGGGCATTGCGGACCTCCTCGACGGTCCCCTCCACCGCCACGCGCCCCGCGTCGAGGATGACGACGCGATCGCAGATCTCCTGAACCACTCCCAGGACGTGCGACGAGTAGAAGATCGTGCGGCCCCCATCCGCCAGGCGTCGCATCAGCCGCTTGACGAGGAGCTGCGCGTTGACGTCCAAACCGGAGAGCGGCTCGTCCAGGAACAGGAGTTCCGGTCCGTGGAGCAACGCCGCGGAGAGGAGCACCTTCTGCCGCATGCCCTTCGAGAGAGTCGCGACCCGCGCGTTGGTCTCCCGCGAGAGCTCGAGCGCGTCGAGGAACGCCGTGCCGCGGTCTCGCACGACCGCGTCCGTGAGTCCATGGATGCGCCCGACGAGCAGGAGCGTCTCCGCGACGGTGAGCTGGTCGTAGAGCAGCGCGTTCTCCGGCACGTAGCCGACACGGCGCTTGATCGCCAGGGACTCGGTCCGCGGATCCAGGCCCAGGACCCGGACCTCCCCCGCCCTCGGCGTCAGCAGCCCGAGCAGGATCTTGATCGTCGTGGACTTCCCCGCGCCGTTCGCGCCCAGGTACCCGAGGATCGTGCCGCGCGGCACCTCCAGGTCGATGCCGTCGAGCACCGGTTTCGAGGCGAGGTAGGCGTGATGCACTCCGCGCAGGCTGACGGCCGGTTGGCTCACGACCGGGACGGTAACCACAGGTGAGCGGGGTCGGAAGCGCGGGTAGCCGCGGGCGGGACGAAGCCTTGGGCCCGCGCCTCCCGGGGGCGAGCGGACCGGCGGGGTTCCGCGGCCGGAGATCCCGCCGACTTTTCCTCGGGTTCCCTGTCCACCGCGTGCCTCCCCCGGCCATGAGCCTCGGCCCCGAGCCCGCGGGCCCTGCCATCCGCAGCGCGTTGGCGCGCAGCGAAGCGATGCTTCCCGCATCGAGCCCCGCCCTTCCTCGGGGAATCTCCGAGCCGCGCCGAGGTCCCTTCGGCGCGGCTCCCTTTTTGGGGGCCCTGCGGGGAAGCTGACCCAGTTCCGTGGCTGTCGGCCGCAGCCCCCGCGGGCTGGCCCGCGCAGGCAGGGGGTCCACGACCCGGGGCCTCGGGATCGTCGCTTCCCCCGACTCGGACGGCTGTCCGTTCGCCCGCAACCGGCGGCGGCTCCCCTCCTGGTCCGCGTGCGGACGGCGCAGCCAGCCAACTGGGTCAGTCCCAGGGCCGGCCGGGGGGACCTCGGGGCCCGTGCTAGGCTGCGCCGCCAGCCCCCCCGTACCCCGCCCGCCCCCCGACTTCTGCGCCCGCCGAGTGCCGCGCCCCCAAAGTCCCATGGAGAGCAAGCCCTACGACCTCGTCGTCCTCGGCGGCGGCCCCGCGGGCATCGCGGGTGCCCAGACCGCCGCGGTGTTCGGCCGCACTGTGGCGTTGGTCGAACGCGAGGCGTGCATCGGCGGCGCCGGGATCAACACCGGCACGATCCCGAGCAAGACCCTGCGCGAGAGCGCGCTGCTCCTCTCCGGCTGGCGCTCGCGTCGACTGCTCGGCGTGGACGTGGCGGTCAAGGGCGGGGCTCGGCTCTCGGAGTTCCTCCACCACGAGCGCCACGTCGTGGCCGACGAACGCGCCCGCGTCGAGGTCCGGCTCGACTCCCTGGGTGTCCACCGGATGTGCGGACGGGCGCGCTTCGTCGATGCGCACACGATCGCGGTCGCCGCTGCCGACGGGAGCGAGTCGCGCCTCCGCGGAGAGCGCATCCTCATCGCGACCGGCTCTTCGCCGGCTCACCCCCCCGAGTTCCCGTTCGAGCATCCCCGCGTCCACGATTCGAACGAGATCCTCGAGATCGGGGCGATGCCGCGCTCCCTGGTCGTCGTCGGGGCGGGCGTCATCGGATCCGAGTACGCGTGCATGTTCGCCGCGCTGGGCGTCGAGGTGCACGTCGTCGACGGGCGCGACACGCTGCTTTCCTTCCTGGACGAGGACCTGTCGTCGGCACTGTACGCGGCGATGATGGACGCCGGGATCCGCTTCCACTGGAAGGAGAAGGTCGCGAGCTGCAAACCGCAGGAGGACGGTGTCCACGTGACGCTCTCGTCGGGGGACCGGCTGGTGGCGAGCGACGTGCTCGTGGCCGCGGGCCGGACGAGCAATACGGCCGACCTCGACCTGGCGCGGGCCGGCATCCCGATCGGCGAGCGCGGCCTGCTGAAAGTCGACTCCTATTACCGCACCGAGGTGCAGCACGTGTACGCCGCGGGCGACGTGATCGGTTCGCCGGCCCTCGCCGGGACGAGCATGGAGCAGGCGCGCTACGCGATCTGCCACGCGTTCGGCGAGTACGACAAGCAGGCGTCGCCGCTCCTGCCCACGGGCATCTACACGATCCCCGAGGTCAGCACCGTCGCCGAGACCGAGCGGTCGCTGAAGGAGAAGGGCATCGACTACGTCGTGGGGCGTGGCGCCTACTCGAACAATGCCCGCGGGAAGATCATCGGGGACGAGCGCGGGTTCCTGAAGCTCCTCTTCCGACGGTCGGACATGAAGCTCCTCGGCGTGCACGCGATCGGCGAGCAGGCCACGGAACTCGTGCACGTGGGCCTCATCGCGTTGCTCTGCGACGGCGACGCACGTCTCTTCGACCGCGCGTGCTTCAACTATCCCACGCTGGGCGACCTGTACAAGCACGCCACGTACGACGCGATGCTCAAGGCGCGGCGCGAGACGGCGGCCGCGGCGAAGGCGTAGCACGGATGTTCATGACGGACTGCCACAGCGACCCCGACTCCGCGTGAGCTGCCGACTCGCCCAGCTCAGCCGCGCCGCGACACGCACAGCCGAACTCGTCGCCCCGACGTGAGGCGAGGCATTCTCGGCCCGTGCGGGAATCCGACCTTCTTCTCGGCTAGTTTCGCGCCATGACACGCCAGATCCTGTGGCGAACCAGCTCGGATTCGCAGCGCGTCCCGTGGCGCAATGGTCGCGGCGTGACGGAGCAGCTCGCGATCTGGCCGGAGGGCTCCTCGTTCGAGCGCGGCGACTTCGACTGGCGGATCTCGAAGGCGCGGGTCGAGGAGTCCGGCCCCTTCTCGCACTTCGCGGGCTTCGAGCGGATCCTCCTGGTGACGGAGGGCGCGGGACTGGTGTTGTCGCTCGGCGAGAGCGCGCCGCGGTCGCGTCTGCGCCCGCTCGAACCGTACCGCTTCGCCGGAGAATGGCCGACGCGTGCGGACCTCGTCGCGGGGCCCGTGGCGGACTTCAACGTGCTCACGCGGCGCGGAGTCGTGAGCGCGGACGCTCAAGTGTCGCGCATCGGCGCGCGGCGGATGTGGGAGTCGATGGGGCCCGGCCACGCGTTCGTGCACGTGCTGGCCGGATCCGCGACCGTGCGGGCGCCGCGCGAGGAGGAGCCGTTCGAGCTCGCGCCGGCCGAGAGCGTTTGGGCACGGGAGCTCGGCTCCGAGGAGGAGTTCGAGATCGCGGGCGGGTCTCCCGCGACCCTCGTCGTGATCCTACGAATCCGTGCCGAGTCGCGGGCTCCGTTCACGGGCTGACGGGTGGCGTGCGAGAGGCGGCAAGGACCTTCGCAACGGCCACCCAGAGGGACGAGCGCTCCCGAGTCCCGGGGCCGGGAGCACCGCGCGCCAGGACTCGGGGCAAGCCCGTCCGTGGATCCAAGTCCCGAGGAGCCCTGTACGATGCGCGCTCGATGAGCCAAGAGACGCAACGAGACCCCATACGCCACTTGCTCGGGCTCGCGATCCTCGGTGGCCTGGCGGCGACCTCGGTCTGGGTCATGATGCCGTTCCTGCCGGCACTGATCTGGGCCACGATGATCGTGATCGCGACCTGGCCCGTGATGCTCGCCGTCGAGGCGCGGCTCTGGCGCCGGCGATGGATCGCGACATCGGTGATGACGACGACGCTGTTGCTCGCGTTCGTCATCCCTCTATCCCTCGCGATCCTGTCGATCGTGACCCACATCGACGTGATCACGGGCTGGGCGCAGTCCCTCCAGGCGCACGCGCTGGATGCGCCTCCGGCCTGGGTCGCCAAGCTCCCCGTCGTCGGTTCGCGACTCGACGCGTCCTGGCGCGACATGGTGCAGACCGGCGACCTGGGCTCGCGGATCACCTCCTACGCGGGTTCGGTCGGTTCCTGGTTCGTGGCGCAGGTGGGCGATCTGGGATCGCTCGTGGTCCAGTTCCTGCTCACCGTCGTGATCGCGGCGATCTTCTATGCCAAGGGCGAGGTGGTGGCCAGCAGCGCGGTCCGGTTCGCGCGCGCGATCGGCGGCGACCGCGGCGAGGACTCCGCGGTGCTCGCGGCCAAGGCGATTCGCGGCGTGGCGCTGGGCGTCGTCGTCACCGCGGTCGTCCAAGCCCTGATCGGCGGCATCGGGCTCGCGATCGCCGGAGTCCCCTATGTCGCGGTCCTCACGGCGCTCATGTTCATGCTCGCGCTGGCCCAGATCGGTGCCGTTCCCGTGATGGCCTGCGCCACGATCTGGGTCTTTTCGCGCGGTGAAACCGGCTGGGGCATCTTCCTCGTCATCTGGACCATCGTCGTAGGCGGACTCGACAACGTCCTGCGGCCCATTCTGATCCGAAAGGGCGTGGACCTCCCGCTGCTCCTGATCCTCGTCGGCGAGATCGGAGGCCTCATCGCGTTCGGGCTCGTCGGCATCTTCGTGGGACCCGCGGTGCTCGCGGTCACGTACCGGCTCCTGGTGAGTTGGACGGTCGCGTCGACGGAGCACGTCGTGCTGGATAGCGATCGAGTTCGCGCTTCCTGAAGCCGGAAGTCGGGACGGTGTCCCGGGCACCGGACCACTCCGCCTCTCGGACCGCCTGGAGCGCATTGCCGACGAGAAGGGCGCATCTCTTCCAGGGTCGGGATCGCGACTTCGACTTTGCGGGTCCGCTCCACGAACCCAGCTTCCTGAAGCCCGGCCTCGGGCCGAAAGGGGTTGCGCCCAGCAGGATCCCGGTCGGGATCCGCGGCCGGGCCCGTGCGTGGTACGCCGGTCCCGGCGCACGGACAGTACCGAGGGCGGGAGAGGCTTTGGTTTCGTTCGCCCCCGGCCCCCGGCCCCCCGCCCCACGGCACAGGGCTGCGCTACCATGCCGGCCTTCTGGAGGAATCCAAGCCTCGCGTCCCAGCGCGAGCAGATCGAAGTGGCTCGCAGTTTCTCCTCGATCGACAGCGGCACCGTGCTCGGCTTCTACCCGTCGCCGATCGCGCATGCGTTTCACCGCGCGTCGAACGCGGAACCTTCGGACACGGACGTACTTCACGAGGACTTGCTCGGCGCACTGCTCGCGCACCTGGCGTGGACCTGTGTCCTGGCATCCGGCGGAGCTGCCATCTCCCGGGCGAGTGCAGGCGGGCCGGCATCGCTCGGCACGCTGCTGCAGCTCCTGCGCGAGGCATGCTTGGGCCCTGGCGGGGAGGCGTGCGATGTGATGCTCGGCTCGCCCTCCTCGGGCTTCGCTTCTTCCCCGTTGCACGCAGCGCTCGAACGGGCGATCCGGCTGAGGAACTCCGTCATCCACGAGCACCGGCTCGAGGCGCGCGCCGAGGCGCGGAAGGCCGTGCGCAGCGCCATGGATCACGCTGCGGAGCTGCGCTTCCAGGCGATCGTGGTGCCACGCGCCCTGGAGGACCTGCGCGGTGCCGTGCGTGTCTACCGCGCCGCGTGCTACCGCGGGCTTTCGATGCGACACCCCGTCACGATCGAAACCGACGTCGATCTCGTTCCGAGACGCGCCTACCTCGCGATCGAGGGCCATTCGAGGCTGCTGCCGCTGCACCCGCTGGTCGTCGAGGGTGAGAGCTGCGCGGGTGGGCGTCTTCCGGAACTCTACGCGGTGCGCGATCTCGGACGACTCTCCGTTCGCAGCGTCGCGCTCGGCCGAGACGCGCCGGCCGCCGTGCGGGCCCTGATCCAGGACGCACTACCCGGCCTCGAGGAACGAGCCGTGACGTGGGTGGCGCCCCGACACTTCGCCTGCCCATCGCTGACGGTCGTCGCCGCGCGTCGACTGGGACCAGGCGATACGGTCTCCGACCACTACGCCATCCAACGCTACCTCGGCTCGGGCCGGACGAGCGACGTGTACGAAGCCATCGCACCAGACGGCGTGCCCGTCGCGCTGAAGCTCATCGCGGCGGACATCGCGGCCGAGGCCCAGACGCTGGACCGGTTCCGACGCGAGGTCGCGGCTCTGCGCCGGATCCGCCACCGCAACGTCCTGCGCTACGTCGACGACGGCGAGGACGCGGGAGCGCGCTACGTCGTGACCGAGTTGGCGAACGGCTGGAGTCTCGACGGGGAGCTCGCGCGCGACGCGGCGGAGTTCCTGGCCGTCGCGCGCAGCCGAGGTTCGACGGGCCTGGACGAGGAAACGGTGCGCGGGATCGCCATCGACGTGGCCGCTGGCCTCGCCGAGTTGCATGAGAACGGGTTGGTGCACAGGGACGTCAAGCTCTCGAACGTGTTGCTGTTCGAAACTGGCGGCGACCGACGCGCGGTTTTGGGCGACCTCGGCATTGCGCGTGGGTTCGGTGCTTCGTCGCTGACCCACGATGGGCTGCCCATCGGTACGCCCGAGGCGATGGCCCCCGAGTGCGGAGAGACCCAGGAGGCCGAGCCGACGATCGACGTCTACGCGTTCGGGATCCTGCTGTACGAGGCGCTCGCCGGCGCTCCTCCGTTCCGGGGTTCGACCGCCCAGGAAACACGCGCGAAGCACAGGACCCGGCTGCCGCCGCTCGGCGAGCGCGCTCCGCATGTCTCGGAAGGCTTGGCGAACCTCGTGCGCCAGTGTCTCGCCAAGAACCCGGCCTCGAGGCCGAAGCACGGCGCGGATCTCTACGGGCGGTTGCAGCGTTTGCACGATGCCACGCCGGACGCCCCACGAACGGTGGACATCGTCCGCGGCCAGAGGCTCGGTCACTATGCCGTTCACGAGCCGGTCGGTGAGCTGCCCGGCGCCACCCTGTTTCGAGCGATCGACGACAGGACCCTCGCGAACGTCCGCGTCGGGATCCTCGACGATGCGCTGGAGAACGACGAAGCCCGGCGAACTCGGACGATGGCTGTCCTCGCGAAGCTCCAGAGCTCGAGTTGCGAGACGCTCGTGCGCCTGAGGGAGTACGGCGAGGGCGACGGGTACACGTGGTTCCTCATCGAGGATGCGGCGCCGCTGGTTTTGGGCGGAGCCCAGCCACTGGATGTCGTGTCGACGCTCGACGTGATCGCCGGCGCCGCGCGCGCGCTCGGGGCGCTCCACCGCGCGGGAATGACACACGGGCGCGTCGAGTCCTCGATCCGCTTCCATCCGCCGACCGCCGCGGCGCACGCGCGGGCGCTGGTGGAGCTCCCGCTGTTCGACGACGCCGGAGGAGGAGGCGCGGCCAAGGACACGCACGAACTCGTCACGCTCGCGCAGCGGACACTCGAAGCCTCGGTCGCGCCACCGGGCCACGCGCGACGCGCGCGAGCGCGGGCGCAGGTCGCGCTGATCCGGCTTGCCCGCGGTGGCCAGGCCACCGCGGACGAGTGGGCCGCGTGGGCCGATTCCTTCGCGGCGGAGGTGCGCGATGCGAGCTGGGCCGGGCGCGCGCTCCGCGCGATCCGTCGTCGCAGGAGGTCCGTCGCGATCCTGATCGGCATCGCGGCGATGACCTTCCTGGGCGTGTGGTTGCGCGCGAACCAGGTCGAGAGGCTCCGTCAGGAGGCCGCCGACATGGAGCTCGAGGTGGACAAGCTGGTTCGCGCGTCGCGCTACTGTCTGGCCCTGCGCAGGATCGACTCGAGTCCGGATGCCGCCGCGCGGGTTCCGGTGCTGTCGGGCCGCAGATCGATCCTCGCCATCCAGTGCGCTTCGGAGTCCGAGGAGCCACGTCCAGGTTTCGAAGTCCTGGATGGACTCGCTCGGGCCGCAGAACTCCCGGAACGCAAGCGTGCCCTCGCCGATGTCGAGCGGAATGCGGGGACCATCGTGGACTGGGCTCGCGAACGTCTGGAGTCGGGAGAGGTGATCCCCGATCACCTCGCGCACGCCTTCTGGCTCACGACGGCGACGGCGATCGGTGAAGCCTATCGGCTGGGCGAGCCCCTGGAGCGTCTCGAGGCCCTGTTCGCGGTCGCTGAACCGCACTTCCGAGATCGCGTGTCGGCGCGGGCGCGGAATCAGATCGACGTGTGCACCGCCCTCCGCCTGAAGATTCTCGAGGAGCGCGCGTCGACGTCAGAAGAGGCCGCGCGGGCCGCGATCGATCTGGCGGATGCGTCCCTGTCACGACCCGATCGCCCATGGAACGAGTACACGCTGGAGTGCTACCGCGCCCTGTGCCTGGCGGACCTGGCGACCAAGGACCCCGCGTTCCGCGAGCGGGCCTGCCACATCCTGCGGGAGCTGGCGAACCCTGAGCGGCGCGATGCTGGCTTCGCCCAGGCCATCGCCGGCACGGATCGTGATTACGAGCCTGGCTATCGGACAAGGAATAGCCTTCATGGAATCGATCTCCTCTTTGCACAATGCTCATCCGCCGCGGCCAACCTCGGTTGTCCGTGATTTCCTGTTCCAGATCCCAACGGAGCTTCCCTCATGAACTTCGCAAGCGTGCTGCCCTGTCTCGCCCTGGTCTGGATCGCCGCCTGCTCGACGACGCGGGAACCGGCTGGCCGGACGTCCGTCCACGAGGCGGCGGTGCCGTCGGTCCGCGAGTCGGGCCCCGAGCCTAGCAGGACAGTCGGTGTTCCATCTCCCGCGGCCCAGGAAGCGCAGCAGTACGACGCGTTCGCCCCCCGCGTTGTCTGGATTCCCGACATCCAGGGAAAGCGAAGCTGGAACGAGAGCGCTGAACCGAGCCCACGCTCGATTCCTCCGCCCGATCTTCTTCCCATTTCCGTCACTCTCACGCAGGTCCCGTCACCCCCGGCCTCAGGACAACAATCGGCCGGATCTCCGCAGGAATCGGTTGAGATGCAGCTTGCCTGGATTCCGCACGTCCACAGCAAGGCGTTCAGGCTCGATCTGTGGCTAGCCGAACTGGGCACCATCGACATCGACGCGTCCGGGGAGAACTGGACATCGTACTCGAAGGATCCCTACATACTGCCGGATGGCACGCGCATCAGCCTGAGCCAGACGGTCAATGCTAGGGGTGGAAGGTTGAGTACGATCCCGGTCACTTTCTCCCTCGACGTGAACACGCCAAGTCGACCCAAGGGCCTCGTGCTCCACACGGTGGCGTTCTACAGACTCGCCAGGGGCCAGGCCTTCGTAGAGCGCTGGATCGGAATCACAGCACCCTGAGGACGAGTCCAGTTCCCCAGCTTCTTCCCCAGCCACCTAACGGTTTCATCCCCACCGCGCGGACTCCGCTGGTGGGCACGCGCGGACGATGATTCCGGAGAGGATCGGGATCGTGCCTACCTCCCCTTCGCGATCCTCCCGTAGTCACCGTCCTACGTCAGCGAGCCGATCCCGCCTCGGGCCGCAGGTCCCGGACGCTCCCCGGCTCTTGCGGCCAGCCTCCCCCCAGCGCCTTGTAGATCTGGATGAGCCCCACGACCTCGTCGCGCAGCGAGCTCGTCTCGTCGAGTTCGGCGTTGAAGAGCGAGCGCTGGGCGTCGAGCACTTCGAGGTACGCCGAGACGCCGCCGCGGTAGCGCAGCTCGGCCAGCTCGACCACCTTGCGCTCGGCCGTCACGCGTTCGCCTTCGGAGCCGCGCCGCAGTCCGGCCTGGCGGAAGCCCACCAGGGAATCCTCGACCTCGCGGAACGCCTGCAGCACCGAACGTTCGTAGGCGTACAGCGCCTGGCGCTGCTGGGACTCGGTCGCTTCGACCCGCCGCTGGTTCTGCCCGGCGTTGAAGATCGGCTGCAGCAGGTTCGCGCCGATCGACCAGGACTGCGCGGGCGAATCGAAGAGGTCGCCGAGTTCCGTGCTCTCCCAGCCGAACGAGCCGGTCAGGGCGATGCTCGGGTACAGGAGCGCCTTCGCGGAGCCGATGCGCGCGTTGGCGGACACGAGCTGTTGCTCGGCCTGGCGCAGGTCGGGCCGGCGATCCAGGAGCTCTGACGGCAGGCCGGGCGGAACCGACGCGGGAATCTCGAGTTCGTCCAGCGCGCGACCGCGCGGGATCCCGCCCGGGTTGCGGCCGAGCAGCGTGGAGAGTTCGTTCTCCTTCTGGCGCACGAGGCGTTCGAAGTCGAACACGAGGGAAGCGGTGCGGTGCATCTCCGCTTCCGCTTGACGCCAGTCGAGTTCGGACGTGAGCCCGCCTTCGAAACGATCCCGCGCCAGCTCCACGTAGCGCACCCGGGATTCGAGCGTGCGGCGCGAGATCTCGAGACGTCGATCGAAGTCGCGCAGTTCGACGTAGGCGCGCGCCACGTCGGTGACGAGGGCCAGAACGACCGAACGGCGCGCCTCTTCCGTGGCGTAGAGCTGGGCCAATTCGGCCTCGGTCGCGCGGCGAATGCGGCCGAAGAAGTCCAGCTCCCAGGACATCGTGGCGCCGACCGTGTAGAGCTCGTTCTGGTTGTCGACTCCAGCCGGCAGCGGCGGGATCCCCTGCCGGCTGGCCTGGACGCTGCCCGCGGATGCGTAGGCGTCGAGCTTCGGGTACAGATCCGCCTTGGTGAAGCCGTAGATCGCCCGCGCTTCCTCGATGCGCTCGACGGCGATCTCGAGGTCCTTGTTCTCGTCCAGAGCGATCTGGATCAGCTTGACGAGCTCGGGGTCGCGGAAGACTCCCCACCAGGGCGTGTTGGCGAACGACTGCTGTTCGCTGCCGCTGACGTCGCGCCAGCCCTCGGGCAGAGCGAGGTCGGGGCGCTCGTAGTCTGGGCCGAGCGTGCAGCCCGCCGAGAGGAGGAGCACGGCGACGAAGGGACGTACGTCCATGTCAGTGCGCCCCCCCCGTCGCGCCCTTCTTGGGCTCGTCTGGACCTCGACCGTGCGGATCCGCGCCGGGAGGTCCACCCGCGGCTGCCTTCGCCGCGTGGGCCGCCGCCATCTTCTTCTTGCGCCCGAGCAGCTCCACGAACGCGAAATTGCCCGGGATCAGGAACACGCCGAGCGCGGTCGCGATCAGCATGCCCCAGAACACCGCGGTGCCCATGACGTTCTGCGCGCCGGCGCCGGCGCCGGTTGCCCGCATCAGCGGCACGACGCCCAGGATGAACGCGAACGCCGTCATGAGGATCGGCCGGAAGCGCAGGCGCGCCGACTCGAGCGCCGCCTCCTCGATCGCCATGCCCTCGTCGTGCTTGGCTTTGGCGAACTCGACGATCAGGATCGCGTTCTTGGCCGCCAGGCCGATCAGCATGATGAGACCGATCTGGATGTAGACGTTGTTGTCGAATCCCATGAGCCACGCGCCGAAGAACGCACCCAGCACGACCAGCGGCGAGCCGAGGAGCACGGCCCACGGCAGACGCCAGCTCTCGTACAGCGCGGCGAGCAGCAGGAACACGAACACGATCGCCATGACGAAGGTCGGTCCAGCTGGCGGCGCCGTTTTCTCCTGGTAGGACATCGACGAGTAGTCGAAGCCCATGGTCGAGGGCATGTTCGCCTTGAAGGTCTCCTCGAGCGCGGCGAGAGCCTGCCCCGAGGTGTACCCCGGCGCGGGGACGCCGCTGACCTCGACGGAGCGGAACAGGTTGAAGCGATTCGTGATCTCGGTGCCCGGCCCCGACGTGACCGTCAACAGAGTCGAGAGCGGGATCATGTCCCCCGTCGTGCCGCTGCGAACGTAGATGTCGCCGATGTCCTCCGGACTGCGCCGGTACTCGGCCTCGGCCTGCACGTAGACGCGGAACAGGCGGCCGAACCGGTTGAAGTCGTTGACGTAGGCGCCACCCAGCGTGGCGGACATGGCCTGGAAGGCCTCGTTGACCGGAACGCCCAACTTGCGCGACTTCTCGCGGTCGAGCTCGACCTTGACCTGCGGGTAGGTCGGGTCGAACGACGTGAAGAGGTTCGCGAGCTCCGGGCGTTGTCGTGCCGCGGCCAGGAAGGCGCGCGACTGCTCGCCCAGCTCGGGCACGCCCATGGTCCCGCTGCGGTCCTGCAGCAGGAAGTTGAAGCCGGCCGAAGCGCCGAAGCCCGAGATCGTGGGGATGTTGAACGGGAACGCGATCCCTTCCGGAATCCGCGCCAGCTGCGCTTGGAGTGCGCGCATGACCCCCTTGACGTGCAGCGCTTCGCCATGCCGCTCCTCCCAGGGCTTGAGGCGGACGAAGATGGTTCCGAAGTTCGGCTGGTAGGTGCTCGTGACCGCGCCGTAGCCGCCGATCGTCTGGTACGACTCGACACCGTCCGTCTTCGCCAGGATCGCCTCGACTTGCGCCAGCATCGAACTGGTGCGTTCGAGCGACGAGGCCGGCGGCAACTGGACCGCGATCCCGAAGATGCCCTGGTCCTCGTCAGGGATGAAACCCGAGGGCACGGCCTTGGCGAACAGCCCGCCACCGAGGACGACGGCCGCCACGATCACGATCGTCAGGAACGCACGGCGCACGAGCACGCGCGAGACCGACACGTACCCCTTCGTCACCTTGTCGAACCCGGCGTTGAACGCGCCGAAGAACTTGCCCAGAGGCCCCTTCGTGGGCTTGGCCGGCTTGAGCAGCATGACGGCCAGCGCGGGCGACAGGGACAGCGCGCTGAAGGCCGACAGCAGCACCGAGATCGCGATCGTCAGCGCGAACTGCTGGTACATCTGACCGGTCAGGCCGCCGAGGAACGCGACCGGCACGAAGACGGCGGTCAGGATGAGCGCGATGCCGATGACCGGCGCCGACACCTCCTTCATGGCCTTCTCGGTGGCCTCGCGCGGATCGAGGCCGTGCTCGATGTGGTGCATCACGGCCTCCACGACGACGATCGCGTCATCGACCACGATGCCGATGGCCAGCACGAGGCCGAACATCGACAGCGTGTTGACCGAGAATCCGAGCAGCGGGAAGAACATGAACGTCCCGAGCAGCGAGACCGGCACGGTCAGGAGCGGGATGAGGGTCGCCCGCAGGTTCTGCAGGAAGATGAAGACGACCAGCGTGACGAGGATCACCGCCTCGATGAAGGTGTGCACGATCGACTCGATCGAGGCCTCCACCGCCGGGGTCGTGTCGTAGACGACCCGGTAGTCCATGTCGGTCGGGAACAGCGCCTTGGCGCGCTCCATCGTGGCGTAGATCTCCGCCGCGGCCTTGAGCTGGTTCGCTCCGGGCAGGAGGTACAGCGCCATCGCGCCCGACGGCTGCCCATCGAGACGCCCGAACGAGTCGTAGTTCTGCGATCCAAGCTCCGCGCGCCCGACATCCTTGATCCGGATCTGCGCCCCGGAGTCGCTCTCGCGGATGATGATGTTCTCGAATTCCTCGGCCGTGATCAGGCGGCCCGGAGCGCTGACCGTGTAGGTGAAGTCCTGGTCCTTCGGCGATGGCGCGCCGCCGATCCTGCCGGCCGGCGCCTGCAGGTTCTGCTCCTTGATCGCCGCGATGACATCGGAAGGCGTGAGGCCCAGCTTCGCCATCTGGTCCGGCCGCAGCCAGACGCGCATGCCGTAGTCTGTGCCGCCGAAGAGCTCGACCTGCGCGATGCCAGGGATGCGCAACAGCTGGTCGCGCAGGTTGATCCCGCAGTAGTTGACCAGGAAGTTCGCGTCGTAGCTGAGCTTCGGCGAGTAGATGGAGACGAGCATGAGGATGCTCGGGCTCATCTTCTTGACAGTCACGCCCTGCTGGACTGCCTCCTGCGGCAGACGTGCCTGCGCGATCGACACACGGTTCTGCGTGAGGACGTTCGCGGTGTCCTGGTCGATGCCAACCTTGAAGTTGACGTCGAGCTGCATGCGGCCGTCGCTGGTGTTCGACGACTTCATGTAGATCATGCCGTCGACGCCGTTGACTTCTTGCTCGAGCGGCGTGGCCACCGACTGCTCGACCGCCACGGCCGATGCGCCGGGGTAGTTCGCCGTGACCCGGATCGTCGGCGGCGCGAGGAACGGGTACTGCTCGATGCTCAGGCCCTTCAGCGCGAAGAGCCCCATGAACACGATCAGGATCGAGATGACGATCGCGACGATCGGCCGCCGGATGAAGAAGCTGGCCATGGCTTACTTGACCGCGCTGTTCTTGGAGGTGTCGTCGACTTGCGCGGGCTTGCTGTCCCCTTGCACGGCCCCTTCGGCCTTCTCCTCGATCAGCACGGTCTGGACCTGCACCTGCATGCCCGGCCGGACCTTTTGCAGCCCCTCGACGATGACGCGGTCACCGGCTTTCAGTCCGGATGCGATCACCCACAGGGAGCCCCTGCGCTCGGCCGGGGTGACGAGTCGCTGCTCGACCTTGTCGCCTTCGGCCACGACCATGACGCTGAAGACGCCCTGCTGCTCGACGACCGAACGCTGGGGAACGAGGATCGCGCCCTTCTTCTGCTCGACCGTCGCGCGAATCCGCCCGTACTGGCCTGGGCGCACGATCTGGCCCGGGTTCGCGAAGGCGGCCTCGACCATGATCGTGCCGGTCTTCGGGTCGACGTTGCGATCGACGAAGACGAGCGTCCCGGGAGACGGGTGCAGGTTCCCGTCCGCCGTGATGAGCTCGAAGGTCGTGGTCCGGTCGGATCCTTCCGGAGTGACGCCGGTGCCGCGCTTGCGCGCCATGGCCAGGTAATCCTTCTCCGGGAAACTGAAGCGCACGTGGATCGGATCGGTGCGGGAGATGCGCGTGAGAAGCGTGCTTTGTCCGCGTCCGACCAGCGTGCCGGCGTAGACCTCGGTGCGGCCCGCGAGGCCGTCGTCCGGCGCGAGGACCCGTGTGTACGAGAGATCGATCTCGGACTGCTGGACCACCGACTTGGCGGCCTCCACGACCGCCGCGGCGGCTTTCTCGATCGAGACCGCGGTCTCGTACTCCTGGCGCGAGATCGCGTTCTTCGCCACGAGCGGCTCATAGCGCACGACGTCCTGGTGCGCGCGCGCGAACTGGGCCTCCGCTTCGGCCTGGCTGGCCTTGGTGGTCGACAGGCGCGCCTCGAAGGGGCGCGGGTCGATCGTGTAGAGCAGCTGCCCCTTCTTGACCGGCGTGCCCTCCTTGTAGTCGACGGTCTCGATGAAGCCCTCGACACGCGCGCGGATCTCGATCTCCGTGTTGCCGCGCGTCTCGCCGATGACCTCGACGTAGGAGGGCACGTCGCGCTGGAGCACTGCGGCCACCTTGACGAGGGGCGGCGGCGGCGGCGGCGCGACCTTGACCTCCTCGCGACAGGCCGAGAGGCAGCAGATCACGGGAAACCACCACGCCAGCGAGACCAGCCTGTTCATGCGTGCACTGTCCCTCGAAACTCGCGCGCCCGATCGCGCTCCCTGCGCGATGGTAGGGTCGCGCCAAGGAATGAAGACGTGGCATGTTAGCGAGCCCCTGTCCGGACGCGCCATCTCGGCGGCTGCTCAATCCGTCAGCAGGGTGCCGGCCTCGACTGGACTCCCCGTGGCAGGCGCTCCTGAAACGAGTCCGAACTGCGGCGCGCCCGCACTCGCCCCTCTCGCGCGGCACGCAACGGCCACGCCAGGTCTCGCACGGACGACCCGTGGACCTCAGCGCCCCGCGTCGGCCTTGGCCTTCCACTCCGCCGCCGATGCCGCGCGCGCCGCGTCCGGTTCGGAGGTGTTCCAGGCGGAATAGAGCTCCGCGAGGCGTTCTACCGCAACGCGGATGTCCGCATCTCCCTCGGGCCGCGCCTCGACCAGCCGCGCGTGCCCCTCGAGGAGCAGCGTCTCGGCCTCGGCGAACCGGCGCAACACCGTCAGGCAGCGCCCGAGTCGGACTTTGGCGTTGGCCGTTCGTGCGTCGAGCGGACCGCGAACGGCCGAGCCGACCTCCAAGACCTCGCGCAGCACCGGTTCGGCTTCGTCGGGGTGGCCGGTGTCGATCAGCAGATCGGCCAGGCCCGCGGCACTGCCGAAGAAACCGGTGTTCCGCGCGCCGAGCGCAGCCTTCGAGATCGCGATCGCCTGGACGAACTCGCTCCGGGCTTCGTCGTTCCGACCGAGCTTGACCAGCGTCTCCGCGAGGCCTCCATGCGCCGAAGCGAGGTTCGCGTGCTTCGGACCGAAGGTGCGCTTGAAGCCCTCGAGCGTCTCACGTCCGAGGCGTTCGGCCTCGTCGAGGCGGCCGAGTTCGCTCAACGCGGAACTCAGGTTGTACTGCGTGATCAGCGTGTTCGCGTGGTCGGCGCCCTGCGCTCGGACACCGGCCTCGAGCGCCTTGCGCAGGTAGGGCTCGGCGTCCGCGTAGCGATCCTGTCCGAGGAGCATCACGGCATAGCTGTTGTTGGCGATGATCGTCGACTCGGCATCCTCGCCGAGGATGCGCGGACAGCGCTCGAGCAGGTCGCGGAACAGAGCCTCCGCGGCGCTGATCTGGTCTGCCGCGGCCAGGGCATTCGCGAGATCGAGCGCGCAGCCGAGCGCATCCGGGCTGTCAGCTCCCCCGAGCGCGGTCCAGATCTCCAACGCCTCACGCTGAAGCGCGATCGAGCGGGGGGCCTCCCCCATTCTCGTGAACGCTCTGGCCAGCAAGAGCTTGGCCTTGGCCACGGCCACCGTTTGCTCGCCTTCCGTGCGGCGGAGGCTGGCGAGCGACTCCTCGAAGAGCGGTACAGAGTCCTTGATCCGGCCCTGCTGGTAATAGAACCTCGCCAGGATGGCGGCCGCTTCGGCGGTCTGGGGGTGGGCTTCGCCGTACACCCGGGAGATCCCCGCGTGGGCCGCAACGAGCAAGGGCTCGGCTTCGTCGAGCTTCCCGCGCGATTGCAGCAGGCTGCCCAAGTTCATGCGGGCGATGTTCGTGTCGGCATGGTCACTGCCCCGCACGCGCACACCGGACTCGAGCGCCTCGCGGTAAAGCGCTTCGGCATCGTCGAGCTGGCCCTGCGTGTGGAGCAGGACGGCCAGGCTGTTGACGGCCACCCGAGTGACTCGATGGTCGGAGCCCAACACGCGACGACAGGTCGCGAGCGTCTCGCGGAAGAGCTTCTCGGCCTCGTCGTACCGCTTGAGCCGCACCAGGGAGTTCGCGTAGTCGCTCTGGAAGCTCAGGGTGATCTCGGCCTCGGCCCCCCCCGCGCGCTCGGCGATCTCGAGCGCACTCTTCTCCGACCGGACCGCGAGCTCGTGCTGGCCGCGCCCCCGCTCCACGGCTGCACGGTCGTGGACGCTGCGTGCGTATTCGCCGGACTCCTCGAGGTGGAGGCTGCGCGCGAGCTCCAGCCCGCGCATCACCTGCGGCTCGGCCTGATCGAGCATGCCGAGCGAGCTGTAGGTCCGGCCGAGGATGGCGCGCACCGCGAACTCGACGTCGGGCCGGTCCTTGAATGCACCGTCGATCGTCGAGCTCGCGGAATCGAGCGCCTGCGCGACCGTGACCGTGCGCCCGAGCCGGCGGATGTCCGCCGCAGCGAGCATGTCGAGCAGGAACTGGTTGACGGCGGTGGCCTTGCCCTCGTTGCTCTCGGCGCGCACACGCTCCTTCTGCGCCACCGCTTCCGCCGCGCGCGCCGCATCGCGTTGGGCGGAGGCGACGTTCGCCTGCCAGGCGAAAGCGACCGCACCGACGAGCAGCGACGCAGCCACGGCGGTCCCGCCGGCGACGGCGATGCGATTGCGCCGCACGAACTTGCGCAGGCGGTACGCGGCGCTCGGCGGCGCGGCGAGGACAGCGTCTCCCGAGAGGTAGCGCCCGATGTCCAGCGCCAGTCCGCTCGCGCTCTCGTAGCGGCGCGCACGGTCCTTCTCCAGGGCCTTCATCACGATCCAGTCGAGCTCGCCGCGGAGCAGCGTGCCCAGTCGCTTGGGTTCGACACCGCGCCGCGCGGCGATGCCCGCCAGGGTCTCGTGCGCCGTGCTGAGTCGCGTCGAGGGGCTGGGCGGCTCGACCTCGCGGATCATGCGCTGGATCTCGCTGTACATCGCGTCGCGCAGCGTCTCCTTGTCGAAGGGCGTGCTGCCCGTGAGGAGCTCGTAGAGCACCACGCCCAGCGCGTACACGTCCGTGCGCGTGTCGATGTCGATCGAGCCCTCGGCCTGCTCCGGGCTCATGTACTGCAACGTCCCGATGACCTGACGCTGCTCGGTGAAGAACGTCTTGTCGGTCAGCTTGGCCGAGGTCGCCTTGGCGATGCCGAAGTCGATGACCTTGACCTGCGGCCGTCCGTCCTGAACAGCGACGAGCAGGTTCGAAGGCTTGAGATCGCGGTGGATGATCCCCTTCTGGTGCGCGTGCTGGACGGCCGAGCACACTTGCTCGAAGAGCCGGAGGCGCTCTTCGATCGTCAGTCTGTTCTTGTCGCAGTACTCCGCGATCGGGGAGCCCCGGACGAGCTCCATGACGAAGTACGGCCGCCCCGTCTCGGTGGCACCGGCGTCGATCACCCGCGCGATGTTCGGGTGGTCCATCAACGCCAGCGCCTGACGCTCCTGCTCGAAACGCGCGACGAACTGGCGCGTGTCCATGCCGAGCTTGATGATCTTCAGCGCGACCTGGCGCGCGACGGGCTCCTTCTGCTCGGCCAGGAACACGACCCCGAAGCCGCCTTCACCGAGCTGCTGCAGCAGCTTGTAGGGCCCGATGGTCGTGCCCGGGCCTTCACGCAGCGCGTCGTGTTCTGTGTCGCTCATCGCAGGCTTCGTGCACTCTGTGCCGGCAACGGAGCGGTCTCCCAGGCTCCGGTTGGCTCCGGCTTTCAGCCTACCCACTCGAGGTGCGCTCTTCCGGAGCGCGAGGGGATCCCAGAGTCACGACACGGTGTTCGGCCCCCCTTGACAACACCGTCCGTGCGGATCGACCGGAGGCCGTCGAACCAGGCTCACTCGGTAGTGGCGACGAAGGGCTCGAGAGGCACGGTGCGGGTGAGCGGCCAGTCATGGTGCGCCCGGCGGGATTCGAACCCACGACCTGCGGTTTAGGAAACCGCCGCTCTATCCAGCTGAGCTACGGGCGCCGACTCATCCAGCGCACCGCACCGTTCCCGGTACCGCGCGCCCGATCCGGGCATCCTAACCCGATGCAGGCAGGCGGCCGAA
The DNA here is from genome assembly GCA_026692665.1 of Planctomycetota bacterium. Taxonomy (GTDB): domain Bacteria; phylum Planctomycetota; class UBA1135; order UBA1135; genus JAEUHZ01. The sequence continues at coordinate 104,475 of JAPLOF010000017.1, read as the reverse complement.
TCGAGGTCCATCCCGATCACCTCAGCGCCTGAGCGATCGGCCCTCGCCTCGATCCCACCCACTCCCTTCGCGAGCACGATCTGCATCGCGCCGGCTGCCGCAGGTTGCGCACTCGCCCTGTTTTCTGCGGGCCAAGCCCGCGGTGCGCACGCGACGGAACCGCGACATCGCGAGGGACAAGCGCAGCCTGCGAGCCATCCACGCAGCGCACGCCCGATCGCTCGCGCGGACCTGCGGCGCGCCGGGCTGGTCACGAACTCCACAAGTGACCGCACCTGGAGCCCGCTCGGGCGAAGCGGAAGCGGCCAGGCGCCTGCGCGCCCTGCGCCGTCGTTTCAGCCCGCACCCGGGTCCAGCCGATACCCCTCGGAACGGTTTTCGCCCGAAAGCCGTCCGTGGTCCCCGTGCTCGAACCGCCTGCAGTCCCCCGGCGCTCCTCTCTGGCCGCCCAGCCAGCTCCAGGCCTGGATTCCGGTGCGTCTGCGCAGGCGCCCAGCAGCCCGGTCACGGCGCCCCCCCGCGCCCCCTACCCCTCCGGGCGCGCCAGCCAGGATCGGGCCCAGTTCTGGGTCCGGGTCACGCTGTTCGCCGTGGTCCTGGGACTGCTCATCTTCGCGATTGCACTCCCGATCCCCGGCCCGCGACGCGATGCGGCGGCGGTCGAGCGGCGCCTCGGGGAAGTGCGCCTCGTTCTGGCCGAGATCCGGGCCGTCCTGGCCGATTTCCGCGCCGACCATGGGATCTGGCCCGGTCAGGGGCGCGATGGTGTCGGGGATCCGGTGCTGCTCGCGGACCAGCTCGCGTTTCCCACCGGTCGCGACGGCGCCGTCCTCGCGCACCCGGCGTCCGGGGGGCGGCTCGAGCGCGTGCGCGGTCCGTATCGGGATGGCGGTGTCCCGGCGAACCCGGTGAATGGGCTCGCGAGCGTCCGGTTCCTGCGCGCCGACGAGCCGTGGCCTGCGGAGGGCGACGGACGGACGGGGTGGCTCTATCGGCCCGCCACCGGCGAGATCCGGGTGAACCTGCCGGGCCGGGCTTTCGCGGCCGCGCCGCGCTTCCTCGACCTCTGAGCGGGCACGTGCCCACGAGGATCTGGTTCGGAGTGGAGTCGGCGCAATCGGAAGGCCGAGAAGGAGCCGGGATGGCGGCGTTCCGAAGCAAGGCACGATCCGGCGCCGGAGGCTTCACCATCGTGGAGTTCGTGGGCGTGCTGGTGCTCATGACGGCGGTCTCCACGATCGCGATCCGCGCCTGGTTTGGCCGCAGCGAGGTCACGCTGCAGAACGCGGCCGAGCTCTTGGCGAACGACCTGCGCCAGATGCAGACGCACGCGACGCTGCGCCGCTCGCCGCTCGAAGTCGTCTTCGACGCCGACGGATGCGGGTATCACGCCCGCGATCTTGGACGGGCGGGCGGTGTCGACAGCGTGCGGCGCTACACGATCGACGCCGTGTTCGAGGACGTCCGCATCCGCTCCGTCCAGGTGCAGCGCGGCGAGAAGCTCGTCTTCGATGCGATCGGCAGGCCGGCCTCCGACGCGTCGATCACGCTCGTGCATCGCGGGGTCGCGCGCACTGTCCTCGTGGACGCGCAGGCGCTGTTCATCGCGGTCGAGAACTCGCACCGCGGAGGGTGACACGTGCGTCGCGCCGGCTTCGGCGCGGATGCGGTGGAAGGTCGCATCGACCGTGCCGTTCTCGGTCGGGTGCGCATTCCGATCGGAGCCTCCTGGGTCGTCGCCGAGCGAGCTCGGCTGGGCCCTCGTCACCCGGTCGCCCGCGCGGTTCGCGTGCCGTGGGGTCGTCGCCAGCGCTCCGGCCTGGCGCGTGCGGATGGTCACGGCGCGGCCCGCGCAGCCCAAAGGCTCGCCAACCGGGCAGCACCGTCCCTGGAAAAGAAAGGGAGTCGTCCTCCTGGGTAGGAGGACGACTCCGCGCGGGTCTTGCTGATTCGCATCAGCCGACGGCCAAGCGAAGGTGGCAGAACCTTCGCCCAGCGGCCTGGAGGTCAAGGCAGGGATGGCCTCCAAGCGCTGCGATGGGGATCGCAGCACCGAGCGTCTTGCGGCGCCCGGACTCCGGTCGAGATGGCAGGATCCCGGCCGGTGTTCTGAGAATCTAGCAGTGGGGTTCGAAGGGTGTCCACGGGGATTCTGAAGGATTCTTCACGGTTCCTGGGGGGGGCGGCCTCAGGCCCGTGCCCCGGCGGTTTGCCCGCGCCAGGCCGCCACCCCGCCGCGCAGGGCGACCGCGTTGCCGAAGCCGTGGCCGGCGAAGTAGGCCGCCACGTCCAGGCTCCGCTCGCCGTTGGCGCAGACGAAGACGATGCGGGTCTCCTTGGGCAGGGTCATGTACTTGCCGGAGTCGTCGTAATCGAGCGGCTCGGCCTCCGGGAGCGGCGCCGCGGCCACCTCGTCGGGCATCCGCACGTCGATGAAGCGCAGGGGCTCGCGCGCGGCGAGCCAGGCGCGCACGGCGTTGGGCTCGACCTGGCGCTGCGACTCCATCTCCTGGGCGGTCAGGATGGTCCGGATCACCTCGCTCACGTCGAGCAGGTTGTGGTCCTTGCACACCCGCGCCAGCGTGTCGCTGGGCTGGTATCCGCAGGCGTTGCAGCCCCCGACGTGATAGCGCTGGAAGAGCGCGCGGTGCGCGGCCGGAGCGATCGCCAGGATCTGCTCCATCGTCATGTCGGGGCGGATCGGGGTCGGGGCGGTCGTCATCGTCCGGGGTGCTCTGCTCTCACGGGGCCTGGCGCGGCCGGGGACTCGAGTCTCCGCGCCGGGGCGGGAGTCTAAGCCCAGGGCGCGGAGCCCGGGAGAGCAGGGAGGTTCTCGACCCCACGCGCGCAACGCTGGAGTCGCGTGCAGCACCGCGCGCAGCCCTTCCCATTCTTGGGAAACGAGCTCGCGAGCTCCGCCGGAGCGCGCCTCGGACCTCCACGTTGCACGTTCCTTCATTCATGCCCAGATGATGGGTACTTCACAGGAACAAACAAGTTTTTCGCAGGATTCCCTGCTCAGCCCGTTCGGTGTTGTAGTTTTCCGTGTGCCGCCAAGCGTCGGCACGTGGACGCGCCCACCACGTCGGTGGGTTCGCTCATGTTCGACGCACCGATCCTGGGGGACCCCCCTTGCGCTCGTGGCGACCACGTGGACAATGCAACTTCGTAGCGGACCGGCACTGGTGCTCGGTTTGCTCAGAGATCCCTGAAACCTCCCCCCCCGGCGGGGCCAGTGCCGGGAACGTTCCCTCTAGGACTCGCAACATGAAGCTCCTCCCCAAGATGGCCTTTACGGCCGCCGCCCTGTGCGGCATGTCCTTCAGCGCCCTCGCCGGCGCTGGCGCGCCCGAAGCGGGCTCGCTCCTCCTGTTCCCGTGCTTCGACAGCAACCGTGGTTCGACGACGATCCTCACGGTCACGAACACGAACTCGGACTTCACGCAGGTCGGCCAGCTCTACGCCGGCACGGTCGACGTGGAGTTCGTCTACATCAACAAGAACGACTGTCAGGAGTTCAACCGTACGCGTCGCCTGACGCCGAACGACACCCTGTCGGTCCTCGCCAAGAACGACAACCCGAACCAGCGCGAAGGCTACTGCTACGTGTTCGCGAAGAGCCCGCTCTCGGGCGCGGCGATCTCGTGGAACCACCTGATCGGCATCAGCCAGGTCGACTCGGCCGTCGGCGCCTCGGTCGACATCAACCCCTACGTGTTCAAGGCCATCGGCGCGCAAGGCGTGGCGACGGACGTGAACAGCGACGGGCTGCGCAACCTGGACGGCGTTGAGTACGAAGGCTCCCCGGACCGCCTCCTGGTTCCGCGCTTCCTGGCGCAGGGCCCGGCGGACAGCACGCTCGTGCTGATCAACCTCACGGGCGCGGCTCGCTTCACGGCGGTCGTCGACTTCCTGATCTACAACGACAACGAGGAAGTGTTCTCGGCCCAGTACGACTTCAAGTGCTGGAAGAAGGTCGACCTCGACCAGATCAGCGGCTCGTTCCGCCAGGACTTCCTGGTCACCACGAACCACAACGTGCTCGAGTCCGTCAACGGCACCGAGACGGGCTGGTTCCGCCTGAACGGCAACCTGGCCTACTCCACGGCCGACTCCGAGACCAACCCGGCGATCCTCGCCGCGCTGTTCGAGGACTACATCGGCAACACGGGCGAGCTGCCCTTCACGAGCGGCACGCAGACGAACGGCGAGCTCGTCTCGCAGAGCGTCTTCCACCCGTGATTCGGGTCTGACGGTCCGGCCCGGCCTCTTGGCCTGACCGACCTTCGCGAGCAGGAGCCGGGGCGACCCGGCTCCTGCCGTTTTGCAGGTCAGCCAGCGCCGCGCGACTCGGCACTCGAAAGATGTGCTCGGCGCCGACCGGCGCGTGCCAGCGACCCGGGATAGTCTTCGGTGTCCCGGTCGGCGGAACGGAAGTGCCCAGTTCCTGGAGGGCATCTTCCGCTCGTGTTCCCACTCGCAGGCCTGCCCGCCTGCGCTGCCATGCCCATCGGAGACACAGCATTTCGTAGCGCGCGAGTCTCGATGCTCGGCCCGCGCAGCCCCTCGCTACCTCCCCACCCCGGCAGGCTCCGAGCCGGGAATCCCTCCAACACGATTCGCACCATGAAGCTCCTCCAGAAGATCGCCCCGGCGGCCGCCCTGTGCGGCCTGTCCCTCAGCGCCTTTGCCAGCGCCGGCGCGCCCGAAGCGGGCTCGCTGCTCCTCTACCCGTGCTTCGACAGCAACCGTGGTTCGCTCACGCTGCTGACGGTCACCAACACGAACGCCGACTTCACGCAAGTGGGTCAGCAGCTCTTCGCCGGCACCGTCGACGTCGAGTTCGTCTACATCAACAAGCACGACTGCCAGGAGTTCAACCGCACCCGTCGCCTGACGCCGAACGACACGCTGACGGTCACGGCGGCTCTCGACAACCCGAACCAGCGCGAAGGCTACGCCTACGTGTTCGCCAAGAGCCCCGTCACGGGCGCGGCGATCTCGTGGAACTGGCTCATCGGCATCGCCCAGGTCGACTCGGCCGTCGGCACCGCCGTGGACATCAACCCCTACGTGTTCAAGGCCGTCGGAGCCCAAGGCGCCGCCACGGACGTGAACAGCGACGGGCTGCGCAACCTGGACGGCGTCGAGTACGGAGCCGCTCCGGATCGCCTCCTGGTCCCGCGCTTCCTCGGGCAGGGCAACACGATGAACCCGGAAGTTGGCCCCGCGGCGAACAGCACGCTCGTCCTCATCAACTTGACGGGCGCGGCGCGCTTCACGGCGGTCGTCGACTTCCTGATCTACAACGACAACGAGGAAGTGTTCTCGGCCCAGTACGACTTCCAGTGCTGGAAGAAGGTCGAACTCGACCGCATCAACGGCGCGTTCACCCAGTCCTTCCTGGCGACGACGGGCCACAACCCGCTCGAGTCGGTCCTCGGCCTCGAAACGGGCTGGTTCCGCATCAACGGCAACCTGGCCTACTCCACGGCCGACTCCGAGACCAACCCGGCGATCCTCGCCGCGCTGTTCGAACGCTACGTCGGCAGCACGGGCGAACTGCCCTTCACGCAGGGCACGCAGACGAACGGCGAGCTCGTCTCGCAGAGCGTGTTCCACCCGTGATTCGGGCCTGACGGTCCACGCACCGCCTCCGGGCGGGGCCGACCTTCGCGAGCAGGAGCCGGGGCGACCCGGCTCCTGCCGTTTTCGTTCCAGGGCCCGCGCGGGTGGCCGCCTGCGGCGGGAGAACGTACCCTCCTCGCCCTTCACTCGATCGAAGCGAGATCCCCATGGCCGAAGCACGCATCACCCCCCGCTCGAAGGACTACGCCCAGTGGTACCAGGACGTCATCCGCGAGGCCGGCCTGGCCGAGCCGGCGGAGGTCGTGCGCGGCTGCATGGTCATCAAGCCGCACGGCTACGCGATCTGGGAGAAGATGCAGGCGGATCTCGATCGACGCTTCAAGGAGACGGGACACGAGAACGCCTATTTCCCGCTCCTGATCCCGCTGTCGTTCCTGGCCAAGGAGGCCCAGCACGTCGAGGGCTTCGCGATGGAGTGCGCGGTCGTCACGCACTCGGGGTTGAAGGCCGTCGACGGCAAGCTCGTCGTGAAGAACGAGCTCGAGGAGCCCTACGTCGTCCGCCCGACCAGCGAGACGATCATCGGCCACTTCTTCGCCAAGTGGATCGACAGCTACCGCGACCTGCCGCTGCTCATCAACCAGTGGGCGAACGTCATGCGCTGGGAGCTGCGCACGCGGCTCTTCCTGCGCACGGGCGAGTTCCTGTGGCAGGAGGGCCACACGGCGCACGCGAACCACGCCGAGGCGCGCGAGGAGGTCCAGCGCATGCTCGACGTCTACCGCGACTTCGCGCACGAGGTCATGGCGATGCCCGTCATCCAGGGCGTGAAGACCGAGAACGAGCGCTTCGCCGGCGCCGTCGAGACGCGCTGCATCGAGTCGCTCATGCAGGACGGCAAGGCCCTCCAGGCCGGCACCAGCCACGATCTCGGCCAGAACTTCGGGAAGGCCTTCAACGTGACGTTCCAGAGCGAGACGGGCACACGCGAGCACGTCTGGCAGACGTCGTGGGGCGTCTCGACGCGCCTCGTCGGCGCGCTGGTCATGACGCATTCGGACGACGAGGGCCTCGTGCTTCCGCCGAAGCTCGCCCCGATCCACGTGGTCGTCGTGCCGATCTGGAAGACCGACGCCGAGAAGACGCAGGTCTGCGAGGCCGCGCACCGCATCGCGAAGGACCTGCGCGGCGACGGCCTCTCCGTGAAGGTCGACGACCGCGACAACCTGCGGCCGGGCGACAAGTACTACGAGTGGGAACGCAAGGGCGTGCCGGTGCGCGTCGAGCTCGGACCGCGCGACCTCGCGAGCTCGAGCGTGATGATCAAGCGCCGCATCGCGCCGCTCGACGCCAACGGGAAGCCGGTCAAGGAGAAGCTCGCGTTGCAGGACCTGGGCCTCTCGATCGGGAAGATCCTCGACGAGTTCCAGGTCGAGCTGTTCCGGCGCGCCCAGGCGTTCCGCGACGCGAACACGGTTTCCGTCGACACCTGGGAGGAGTTCCAGGCCGTGTTCGCCGGCGACGGTTCGAAGTTCGTGCACGCGCACTGGGACGGCACGGGCGAGACCGAGAAGGCGATCAAGGACGCCACGAAGGCGACGATCCGCTGCCTGCCGCTGGCTGGACAGGGGCCCGCGCCCGAGCCGGGCAAGTGCGTGAAGACGGGGCGCCCGAGCGCGCGCCGCGTGCTCTTCGCGAAGAACTACTGAGCGTCCGGCGCGCCGCGCTCAGAGCTGGGAGCGCATCTGGTACCAGAACCAGTCCTGGAAGCGCTCCCAGCGCGTCAGCGCGTCCAGGTCCGCCGTCGTGATCTCCTGACAACGCGCGATCTCGCGCTCGAACTCCGCCTGAAGGGTCGCCGCCAGCGGCCCGTCGACGCACACCAGGGCCACCTCCAAGTTGTGCATGAGGCTCCTGTGGTCCAGGTTGTAGCTGCCGATCGTCGACCACACGCCGTCGATGATGCCGGCCTTCGCGTGCATCATGCTCTCGGGCCACTCGTAGATCCGCACCCCCCCCGCGATGAGCTGGCGGTAGAGGTAGCGGCTCGCGTGACGGACGGGCTTGACGTCGGAGTCGGAGGGCACGATGACGCGCACCGAGACGCCGCGGGCGACCGCCTTGCGGAACGCGCGGCGCAAATTGAGCTCGGGGATGAAGTAGGCGTTCAGGATCGAGATGTCGTGCTGGGCGGCGGCGATCGCGTACAGGTAGGCACGGTGCATGCGCCAGCGCGAACGCAGGCCGGTGTTGTCGACGACCTGCGTGCCGAGCACGTTGCGGCCCAGCGCCGGTCCGGGCAGCGTGGCCTCGGGCAGCACGTCGTCCGTGGCGCTCATCCACGTCCGCCGGAAGGAGACCGCGAGCTCGAACACGGCGGGGCCTTCGACGCGCGCGTGCCAGTCCAGCCAGCCCTCCCCACCCGCATCCTTCGACTCGTACTCGAGACCGATGTTGATCCCGCCCGTGAAGCCCACGCGGTCGTCCACGACGAGGATCTTCTTGTGGTCGCGCTTGTTGAGCGTGAGGCGCCAGCGTGCCCCCGCCTTCCGGCGCCACAGAGCGAGCGGGTGGTAGATCGCGACGCGACCGCCGGCCGCGCGCAGCGGTTCGAGGAACGAGTCGGGCAGGCTGATCGACCCGACTGCGTCGTAGAGGAACCGCACGGTGACGCCGGCCCGGGCGCGCTCGACCAGCGCGTCGCGGAAGGCCTCGCCGACGCGGTCGTCGCGCAGGATGTAGATCTCGAAGTGGATCGAACTCTTCGCGGCGCGAATGGCGTCCAGCATGGCCGGAAACGTCTCGGCCCCCGACCGCAGCGGCGTCACGAGCGTGTAGCGCCGCAGCAACTCGGGCCGGCGGACGTAGCGCCAGGGACCGCTCGCGAACGGGCGGATCAGTCGCCGCCGGATGCTCGTGGGCAGCGGGATCTGCATCACGCGAGACAGGCCGAGCCCGGCCGCTTCACGTGGACACTCGCGCCGACGCGCAGGATCCCCGGCACCACCACGCGCGCGAGCACGCCACGCGTGCGGCGTCCGGTGCGATTGCCCCGCGCCACGCGCTTCGCGGCGAGAGCTCCGTAGCGTTCGACGAACGACGCGCACGGACGGTGCGGATCCGGCGTGACCTCGAGCACGACATCGCCGATCGTGAGCAGCGAGCCGACGGGCATGTTCTTCTCGGAGAGGTCCAGGTCGACGACCAGGTTGTCGCCGGCCGGCGCGAGCCGCGCCGGGTCGTCGCTCGCGATCGCTCGCAGGACGTGGACGTTCATCAGGCTGACCTGGTTCCCACTCCGCTTGTGGGTGTCGAACTCCCAGCGATCGCCGTGGATCCCACGCTCCACGGAGACTTCGACCTCGGCGGGCTCCGCGCGCTCGCCTTTCCGCGGCCGCAGGACGAGCAGTTCGAGCCGCCCCAGCGTGGCCGGGGAACGCGGCAGGCGGGAGAGCCAGAAGTCGTGACGGAAGGAGAGGTCCATGGGTGGACCGCGGCGCTCAGGCGATCTCGCGCAGCCGCGCCAGCGCGTCGCGCGCGGCCCCGCTGTCGAGCGACCGCGCCGCGCGGTCGACGCCCTCGGCCAGCGTGAACGCGAAGCCACCGGCCTTCAGGATCAGCGCCGCGGTGAGCAACGTCGCGCTGCGCGCCGGGCCGGCGTCGCCGGCGAGCACGGACTCGGTCACGTCGCCGACGAACTTCACGAGCTCCGGATTGTCGCCGGTTCCGAGCCCTTCCGGCGGCGGCCCGAACTCGGGGATCTCCGGTTCGAGGTCGCCCTGCAGGCCGAAGTCCTCGGGCTCCACGTTGATGGGAACCAGATGTCGCTCGGCCAGCTCGATGCCGCGCGTGCGCTTCTTCACGGACGGGACGACGCTGCCCTCCGGACCCTGGATCGCGATGCCGCGCGCGTGGCCGAGTCCGTGGATGACCTCGACGGCCGTGCCGAGCACCGGTCCGTTCTGGGCACCGAGAAGCACCGCGCCAGATGCGGGCGCCAGGAGCTTCTCGACCGTCGCGAGCGGTGTGCGGATGACGACGTCGTTGCGCACCTTGCGCAGGCTCATCAACGCCGGGAGCATCCCCGAGACCGCGCACGCGCCGAACCGCGCCTTCGCGACCCACGTCTCGACCTCGCGCGGATCCCAGGTCATGCCGACGCCGAGAGCTTCCAGCACGCTGGCGGTCGTGAGTCCCCGCCGCGGCGGGACACAGCGATCGGCGAGGATCAGGACCCGGGCTCCGGCTCCCGCGGCGACCAGGCCGGCCGCGACCTCGAGCGGCGCGGAGCGCTCCAGACCATCGTGCGGCGGACAGATCGTCACGAGGCCCGGGACGTCGTTGCACGGGATCGTCGCGTGGTCCCGCGCGGCCTTGGCGAAGCCCATGAGCTCCTCGACCGTCAGCCCCTTCATGCGCACGAGCACGAGGAAGGTGGCGATCTGGACGTCGCTCTCCGCACCCGACAGGATCCGGTCGAACGCCCGGTACGCTTCGTCGTAGGTGAGGTTGCGGCTGTCCTTGCGTCCGGGACCGAGGATCCGGATCAGGCTGCGCAGGCTCATGGGGCTCTCGAGCGTGGCCGGTCGGGCCCTCATGCCCGACCTAACTCCTACGCTGCAGGGAAGTTAGCCTAGCAGCGCGCGCCCGCGGTAGCAACGCGATCCCCAATCCGACCGATGAGTGCGTCCGAGGCCGTGCATTGAGTCCGAAGATCGAGAGGTCCCGCGCGTGGCGGCGTCCGGCGGCGGTCCTCGCCGGACTGCTGCTCGCCCCTCTCGTCGCCGAGGGTGCGTACCGTGCGCTCCGGACGGCGGGCCTCTCCCCCACGACGAACCCGGCCTACGTCGAGCACGATGCGCGGCTTGGCTGGCGGTACCGACCGGTCATGGTCGAACGCCACGCGAGCGACGAGTTCGACGTCGAGGTGCGCACGAATGCGCAGGGGTTTCGCGGGCCGGATTGGGACCTCGGAACCGCGGCCGGGGACGCTCGCCGACCGCGCGTCCTGGTCCTCGGCGACTCGTTCGCGTTCGGCTGGGGCGTCGAGTTCGCGGAGTCGCTGCCCGCGCGACTGCAGGCGCGGCGTCCGGATTGGAACGTCCTCGGCGCGGGCGTCTCGGGATACGGCACCGACCAGGAGTGCCTGCTGCTGGAGCAGCTCGACGCGACCCTGCGCCCGGACTGCGTCGTCGTCGTCTTCTGCGAGAACGACCTGGCCGAATGCGCGAGCGACGTCGCGTACGGCAAGCACAAGCCGCGGTTCGTACGCGAAGGCGGAGGCCTCCGGCTCACGGGCGTGCCCGTCCCCTTCCCGTGGATCGAACGCACGAGCCTCTTGTGGCGCGCGCTGGAGAAGTCGCGCTGGGAGCGCCACCAGGTCGCGCGAGCGCGGGATCCCAACGCGGAGTGGGCGCTCGTCTGCGACCTCTACCGTCGCATGCGGACCGTGCTGCGCGATCGGCCGCTCGTGATCGTCTCCGATCGATCTCAGCTCGCTCGACTCGCCGCCGACGAGCCGGGGATCGAGCACGTGGATCTCGGCGGCGCGTTCGGGGCCGGCGCCGCGCGCTACCACTTCGCGGAGGACCGGCACTGGAACGCCGCCGGTCATGCGCGAGCGGCCGAAGCGCTCGCGGGAGCACTCCGGCCGCTCTTGGATCGCTGAGCCGCGTCGCTCAGCCGTCCTTCTTCTTCTCGTCGCCCTCGCCCTTCTTCTTGGCGTCGTCGCCGCCCTCTTCCTTCTTCTCGCCTTCCTTCTCGGCGTCGGCGGGCTTCGCGTCCGGATTCGGCGGCGTCTCGCCGGCATCCACCTTCTTCGGAGCGGGAGCTTCGGGGCGCGGGCGGATGTGCGCGAAGAAGAGCTCCTTCTCCTTGTCGTAGACGACCTTGCCGTCCACGACCGCCCACTGGACGAACGTCTTGTAGTGCAGGACGTCTCCGTCCGTGATGATCACGTCGCAGTCCTTGCCCACTTCGAGGCTGCCGACGCGGTGGGCGATGCCCAGGATCCGCGCGGGCACGATCGTGATCGACTCGAGCGCGGCGCGTTCCGACAGCCCGCCGCGCACGGCGAAACCCGGCTCGAGCGGCAGGTGCATGATGTCGCGGCCCACGAGCCCGCCCAGGTCGACGCCTTCCGTGGCGGGCGTGATCGCGATGGCCACGCCGGCTTTGTGGAGGATCGCGGCGTTCTCGATGCTCGCGCCGCCCGCGAGCGCCTGACGCTCGTCCTTCGGACGGCGATCGCGCGGCGTGACGATGGCACGGACGCCCGCACGACCCAGCTCGTCGGCGATGGTCCACCCTTCCTGGCAGCCTTCGATCACGGGCCGGAAGTTGAACTCCTGCGCCAGGCGCGCGATGCCGAGCAGCTCGTCGCGGTCGTTGGCGACGAACTTGGCCGTCTGCTCGCCCTGCAGGACCGCGAGGACCGTGTTGTCGACGCCGCGCTTCGTCGGTTCGACGAGGGTCTTGTCGTCCTTCACCTTGCGCTGCCACTCACGGTACTCGCGCTGGAAGTTCGCGGCCGCGACGAGCTTCTCGTGCAGCTCGCCCTTGCCGCGCGGGTTGCTGTTGCTCCACGAGAAGCTCGAGAAGATCTTCTCGTTGACCACCGCGCCATCGACCGAGAAGCGCTTCAGCTTCACCGCGCCCGAGCCGGCGCCGGTCGTCGTGATCCCCGTGGCGAGGCCCAGGACCATGCGGTAGTTGAAGGGATCGATCGTGTCGTCGAAGTCCCCCGACGAGTTGCCGAGCAGTCCTTGCGAGGAGATCGCGACGAGGCCCGGGTAGAGCCGGTAGCCCTTCGCGTCGACCGTCTTCGTGTCGGGCGGGATGTACAGGTCGTACCCGATGGAGTGGATCTTGCCGTTCTTCGCCAGGAGCGTCGCGCCGCGCAGGACCTCGCCGGTCCCCGTGTACACGTCGCCGTTCTGGATCGCGAACCAGTGCTCCACCTCCTCCTTCTTCTTCTCGCCATCCTTCGACTCCTCGGACTTCTCCTTGGATTCGGCGGGCTTCTCGCCCTCCTGGGCGGTGGCGGGGAAGGCGGTGACCGCGAGGGCCGCGACGAGCGCCAGACGGCGCGTGAGATCGAGCTGGATCACGGGTCCACCTCACCGAAGACGAAGCGGCCGTCGAGCATGACGGCCTGGATGCGGGTCGCGGGCTGGAAGGGATCGCCGTCGAGGAAGACGAAGTTCGCGTCCTTCCCCTTCTCGAGGCTGCCGACGCGATCGGCGACACCGAGCATCTCGGCCGGGTTCAGCGTCAACGCGCGCAGAGCCACGTCGCGCGTCATGCCGGCGCCGACGAGCTCGGCGACGTGCCCGAGCCAGGCCTTGTAGTTCACGAGGTCGTCGAAACGCGGCGTGAAGCAGACCTTCGCGCCCGCCTTGGCCAACTCCATCGGCAGGTTGCGCACCCGCCGCGTGTTCGGCGTATAGGTCAGGAGAGGCTCGACCACCGCGTGGATCTTGCGGTCGCCGATGCCGTCGGCCTCCAGGTCGTACGTCTTCTTGTCGAGGACGTAGAAGTAGTCCGATTCCTGGTTGAGGACGAGGCGCACGTCGAAGCCGATGGTCTCCTTGCCGATCGCGTCGAGCCAGTGCAGCCAGTCGGCCGCGCTGGTGAGCGTGACCAGCGCGCGCAGCTTCTTCGCGCGCATCTCGACGAACGCGCGCACCTTGTCGTCGGGGATCGGCGGGACGAAACCGTCCGCGGCCTTCTCGGCCTTCGCGTCGGCCTTGGGCTCCTCCGCGGCGTCCGGGCCAGGACCCTGACCCTCGACGCCGGCCATCCCGGGCTTCTTCTCCTCGGGCTTCTCTTCCTTCTTCTCTTCCTTCTTGCCCTTCTTGCTGTCCTTGTCCTTGTCCCACTTCTCGCGGGCTTTCTTGACCTTCTCGTCGTACTCGTCGGCCTTCGCGAAGGCGTCGCGGACGCGCTTCTTCGACGCGGAGTCGGAGCGCATGACGATCTTCAGGTAGGCCGGGTCCTTCAGCACCATCTCCTCGACCGTGTCGCCACGCGGGCGGATCGCGGCGGCGAGACCGGGGATGCCGTTGCCCGCGGGGTAGATGCCGAGCGTCGTGACGCCGTACTCGACCACCTTCCGGAGATCGCGCGACTTCGGGAAGATCTCGGTGGACGCCTTGACGTCGGGACTCATGTCGTCCCCGCCCTCGCTGTCCATCCCGATGCGCGTGTAGCTCGAGACGAGCCCGGGCATCACCGTCCAGTTCGGCCGGTCGATGACCGTGATGCCGCGCTCGACGGGCAGGTCCTCGCCGATCGTCACGATCTTGCCGTCCTCGACGAGGATGACCGCGTGCTCGATCACGCCCTTCGCGACGGTCTCGGCACGGCCGACCCGGATGGCCAGCGGTCCGCCAGCGAGCGACGTGGACGCAGCCAGCGACTCTCCCGCGAGCGCCGTGAGGGCGCCGAGCGCGCCGAAGAGGATGGAATGGGATCTCAGCATGGGAGGAACACCCTAGAACCACTGCCCGTCGTGACGGCGGTCGTACTCGACCCGTCCGTCGATGTAGACACGTTCGACCCGCGAGCGCGGGTCGAGGGGGTCGCCGGTGCGCAACACGATGTCGGCGTCCTTGCCGACCTCGAGGCTCCCGACGCGATCATCCAGACCGAAAACGCGCGCCGGAGCGATCGTGACGGCGCGCAGCATCGTGTACGAATCGGCTCCGTAGCGCGCCGCGACCGCTCCCTGCAGGAACAGTTCCTCCTGCGGGACGACGGGCGAGTCCGTGTTCAGCGACAGGTCGCGCGCGCCAGCTTCGAGATAGCGCGCCGCGACCCCCGTGATGCGTCCGTCCCGCGTCGAGCTGAAGTCGATCTCGCGCGGGCCGACGTTCAGGGAGGCGCCCATCTTCACCAGCCAGGGCGCCGTCAGGTGCGCGTCGAAGCAGCCGTGGCTGAGCACGGCACGCGTCCCGTTCTGGATCTGCCACATGCGCGCCGCCGCCGGGTAGCCGTCGGACCCCGCGCTGTGGATCAGGACGGGCAGCTCGCGCGAGTGGACCTTCTGCAGGTTCTCCAGCGCCGGCGTCGAGGTGCCCGCGGCGTTCATCGCGCGCGCCTCCTCGTTGTACTGCTCGAGGATCCAGGAGAGTCCCGCGCGTGTCGCGCCCAGGTCGCCCGACCGCCGCTCCGGGTTGTACGACTGCGCGACCTTCATGCCGCCCGGATCGCGCACGACCGCCTCGTCGTACGTCGCGTGCGTCTTCGCCTTGAACACGATGCCGAAGCCGCCGAGGGACGTGCCGCTGCCGGGAATGCCGAACAGCGTCGTGACCCCACCCGCGCACGCCAGGCGAATCGCCGGGTTGCTCGGGACCATTCCAGCCGAAACGCGCAGTTCCGCGTTGACCGGGAGCACCATGTCGTTGATGTCGACGCCGGAGCACAGGACGTGCGCGTGCAGCTCGACCATGCCGGGCGCGGCCCAGAGCTCGGGTTGCTCCTCGATCGCATAGCCCGCGGGGACATGACGGTCCGGGCCGGCGTAAGCGATGCGGCCGTTGCGGACGAGGATCAGGCCGGGCGAGTAGGAGTTGTCCTCCGCGTCGACGGTGAGCACGCGGCCACAGCGGATCGCCACGCCTTCTTCCCCCGGTCCGAGCTCGGAGAGGTCCGCCGATCGGCTGGACGCACATGAGGACAGGCCCGCCGCGCTCGCGAGGAGCGCGACGGCGAGACCCGTCGACATCGTGCGCGCGGTGTTCATCAGAAGCGCCGCTTCATCGTCCCCGTGTCGTAGACGCGATGGCCTTCGATGAGGACCTCGTCGATCGCCGTCCGCGGATCGACGGGATCGCCCGTGAGGATCAGGATGTCGGCTTCCTTGCCCGGCTCGAGGCTGCCGACCTTGTCCGCTATCCCGGCCGTGATGGCCGGGACGATCGTCAGGCCGCGGATGGTCTCCAGGTTCGAGTCGTCGAGCCCGTAGCGCGCTCCCATGGAAGCCTGGAGGAACAGCTCCTCCTGCGGGATCACCGGCGAGTCCGTGTTGAACCCGATGCGCTTCATGCCCCGCTTCTGGTACTCGGCGGCGATGCCGAGGATCGCCTCGGGCTGGTAGCCCGTGAAGTTCACGAAGCCGCGCGTGGGGATCTCGACGGCGCGCGGCCCCAGGATCGCGTTGACGCCGATGTCCTTCGCGAAGGCGGCCAGCTTGTGGCCGGCCATCTCGCCGTGGTCGATGTAGACGTCGAGCCCGAGCTCCTTGCGCACCATCGTCAGGGTCGTCAGCACGACCTGGTAGATCTGCGTGTGGGTCGAGATCTGCGTCTTCTTGGAGGCCAACCAGCGGAAGATCTCGAGGTCGAACTCGTAGCGCGGCTTCGGCGTGCCGTTCTTCTCGGCCTCGTCGTAGAGCTTCGCGTAGAGCAGTCCGCGCCGGAACATCCAGCGCGTGTTCCAGTTCATGAACGAGCGCCCGACGCCGACGGTCCAGCCCTCGGGGTTGCCCGCCTGCGCGAGCTTCATCGAGCCGGGGTTCCGAACGAGAGCGTCCTCGAACCGGCCGAGACCCGTCTTGATCAGGACGCCCTGGCCGCCGACGTTCACGCCCGACCCCGGGATGTACAGCACGGTCGTCACGCCGCCGGCCACGGCCTTCTGGAAGGCCGGGTTGTCCGGCATCACGGAAGCGGACACGCGCAAGCCCGGGTTCACGAGATAGACCATCTCGTTGATGTCGAACGTGCCGCCGACGTGCGAGTGCAGGTCGATGAAGCCGGGGCAGACCCACTTGTCCGAACAGTCGAGAACCTCGTAGCCCGCGGGGATCGCGGTCGTGCGCGCCGGACCGATCGCCTCGATCAGGCCCTCGCGCACGAGGATCACGGCGTTGTCGATGACCTGCGGGCCCTCGTCCGGCACGGCCAACGCCTTCTTGGCGCGGATCGCGAGGCCGGGGCCGCCGACCTCGCCGGCGACGGGCGCGCGTCCGACGGCCGCGGTCGGCTTGCCGCCGAGCTGGCCGATCGCGGGCGCGCCGAGCAGGGCCGCGCAGAGAGCGGTGCTCGCGGCCAGCGCGAGCGGAGTACACGTCCAGGAGACTCGCATCACCAGATCCTCCCGTCGGCCTCGGCGTCGTAGACGCGGGTTCCTTCGATCCAGACGACCTCGACCGAGCTGCGCGGATCCACGGGATCGCCGCTCGTGACGAGGATGTCGGCATCCTTGCCCGGCGCGAGGCTGCCCACGCGGTGCGCGATCCCGACCGTCGTGGCCGGGACGATCGTGAGACCGCGGATCGAATCCATCCGCGAGTCGTCGAAGCCGTAGCGGACGCCCACGGCGGCCTGCAACGGCAGTTCCTCTTGCGGGATCACCGGCGAATCGGTGTTGAAGCCGATGTTCGGATGGCCGCCCTCCTGGTAGCTCGCCGCGATGCCGAGGATCTTCCCGTCCGTGTCCAGGATCGGCGACGGCGGATCGATCGCGCGCGGTCCGAGGATCGCGTCGACGCCGAGATCCCGTGCATAGCCGGCCAGCTTGCTGCCGTACCACTCGCCGTGGTCGATGAACACGTCCAACCCGAGCTCCTTGCGCACCATCGTCAGCGTCGCGAGCACGACCTGGTAGCGCTGCGTGTGAGTCGAGATCTGGACATCCTTGTGGACGAGCGGCGGGAAGATGTCCCAGTGGATGTCGCGCGGAACAGGCTCGCCCCCGCGCTCCGCGGCGTCGCGCAGCCTGGCGTAGGCCACGCCGCGTTCGAACGTGTCGCGCGTGTTCCAGTTCATGAGGCTGCGGCCGACGCCGACGGCCCAACGCTCGGGGTTGCCCGCCTGCGCGAGCTTGAGCGAACCCGGGTCGCGGATGACCATCGCCTCGTACTTCGCGAGACCGGTCTTCAGCAGGATTCCCTGCCCGCCCATGTTGGTCGCGGAGCCGGGGATGTAGAGGACGCTCGTGACGCCGCCAGCGACCGCGCGCTTCAGGAGCGGGTTGCCCGGCACCACGGTCGCCTTGGCGCGCAGCTCCGGATTCGTCAGGTACACCGCGTCGTTGATGTCGCCCAGCCCGCCGGGGCCGCCCGCGACGTGGCAGTGCAGATCGATGAAACCGGGCGCCAGCCAGCGCCGGCCCTGGTCGACGACCTCGTAACCGGCCGGGATCGAGACCTCGCGCGCGGGACCGATGGTCTCGATCTTCCCGTCGCGAACGAGCACGACAGGATGATCGACGACGCCGCGTCCGTCCGCCCCGACCCCGACCGCCTTCGCCGCGAGCACGGCGATGCCGCGTCCGCCCGGTTCACCCGGGCGGGGCGGAGTCGCGCTCCCGAGAGCGACGGCGATCAGTGCGGCGACGAACATCGGGCTCAGCGGATTTCCCGTCCCGCGACCCAGACGCGCAGAACGCTCGACGACGGCGAGAGCGGAGATCCGTCGAGCAACAGGATGTCTGCGTCCATGCCCGGCGCGAGCATGCCCACGCGATCGCCGATCGCGAGCATGCGCGCCGCGTCCCAGGTCAGGGCGCGCAGGGCGGCTTCCGAGCCGAGGCCCTGCGACACGGCGTAGGCCGCCATGAGCGGCAGGTCCACCGCGCCCTCTTCGGCCGCGCTGTGGAATGCGATCGGGATACCGGCCGCGACGAGCTCGGCGTAGCGGTTGCGCTTCCGAGCACCCGTCTCGGGCGTGGCGCGCACGACATCGTGCTGGGGCAGGATGCCCGCGACGCGATCCTTGATCTCGTCGGCGACCTTCCAGGCCTCTTCGGCGCCGTACAGAATCGGCCGAATGCCGGCGGCCTCGAAGGCGTCGACGCAGGCGCGGATCTCGTCCTCGCGGTTCACTTCCACGAGGACCGCGGCCTCGTGAGCGATCGCCCGGCGCAGGGGTTCGAGTTCCGGATCGAGGCTGGGAGCCTTCGGCTCGCCCTTGATCTCGGCCTTCTTGACCTCCTTGGGCTTGCGCAGTTCGGCGGGCCGCGCGACCTCGTACTCGGTCGCAGTCTGCGCGAACTCCACGTCCGCGGAGGAGCCGGCGACCGAAACCTTGGCCTTCAGCTTCCCTTCCTTCGTCTCGCCGACGAGGGTCACGGTCCCGCGCGTGCCTTCGCCGCGCAGATCGACCTTGTGCCCGTCACGCTTGCCGGAGACCTGGATCAGGGCGTCCGAGAGCGAGGCGCAACGCAGCGAACCGGACACGGCGCCTTCCTCGTCCAGCACGTACAGGCGGATGCGCGCCTCCTGGAACGGCGGCAGCGTGACCTTCGACTCCCACGCACCGGAGATCGGCTTCGCGGGCTCTTCCTCGCCCTTCTTCTTCTTGTCCTTCTTCTTGTCCGCCTCGGCGTCCTTCTTGTCGCCGTCCTTCTTCTCGCCTTCCTTGGCTTCGGCGGACTCTTCCTTCTTCTCGCCGTCCTTGGAGTCGGCGGAGTCCGCCTTCTTCTCGCCCGTCGCGTCGGCGTCCGCCGCGGCGTCGGCCTTCGGCGGAGTCCAGCTGGCGAGCTTGGTCTCGTACTCGTCCCAGCGCTTCGCGTACTCGACAGCCTTCTTGAGGCGTTCGATCAGCGCGGCGCCGGACTCGCGGCGGTTGCGCTCGGTCCAGGTGAATCGCAGGGCGCACGTCGCATCCACGATCATCGTCTCGAGATCGTCGCCCGCGGGCTTGTAGGCCATCATCGGCGCGCCGGTCCGGCTCGGACCGCGCGGCGAGAGCGCCACCGTCGTCACCCCCGCCTTCGCGACCATGCGGTCCACGCGATCACCGGGCTCCACGATGCGGCTCATGTCGAACCGCGTGGCCGGCACCTTCTGGGATCCCTCGAGTCCGAGGTAGCCGAGCGCGTCGATCATGCCCGGCATCGCCGCCGCGCCGCGGACCACGCGCGCTCCGCTCGGACGTCCGACGGACTTGCCCACCGCGCGGATCTTCCCACCTTCGACGAGCACCTCGCCCGGCGAGTACACGGTGCCGTCGCCGACGTGCAGTTCCTCGACCTGGATCACGGTCGCGCTCTGCATCGGGGGCGCGTAGTCCTTCGTGTCACCGAACGCGCCGGCGTGAGCCAGGTCCTCGACGTCGAAGGCGATCTCGCCCGCGACCCACGTCGCGAGCACGGCTCCACCTTGCAGGGGATGGCCTGAGAACACGGCGATGTCGGCGTCCTTGCCCGGTGTGAGGCTCCCGACGCGATCACCGACTCCCAGGATCTCCGCCGCGGAGAGCGTGATGGCGCGCAAGGCGATCTCGGGGTCGAGGCCGCCGCGCGAGAGCAGTTGAGCCGAGAGGCGCAGATCCGAGGCCGAACCGCTCTGCGGGGGCGCGATCGCGAAGCGCACCCCGGCTTCCGCGAGCTTCGCGGCCGCGTCGAAGCGCGGCCAGCGAGCCTCGGGATCCTTGCCCCGGTCCTGCCCCGAACGGTTGGGGGTGATCGGCGCATCGACGATGACCGAGGCTCCGGCCTCGGCCAGTTCCTTCGCGACGTCCGCGGCCTCGTTCGCGCCGTCGACGACGAACGCCTGGCCGTTCTTCGAGAACAGGTCGACGAGCGCGCGGATCTCGGGCGCCGAGTCGGCGGTGATGCGCCACGGGACGCGCCGCGACATCAGCCCGCGCAGCTCCTCGCCGACGCCTGCGCCGTACTCGTCCTCGGCGGGCGCACCGGCGGAACCCTGGGCCAGGGCGAACAGCTCGCGGAACGCGACGACGGCGCCCGCCAGGGAGCGCGGCAGCTCCTGCTTCACGACGCCCATGCCGACATCCGCGGTGGCCGGGATGGGCGGCTTCCAGTAGCCGGGCGAGTTGCGCGCGTCGAGACCCAGCGAACCGTGGATCGAGGACGGATCGAGCAGGAGCCGCGAGCCGACGTCCGCTTCGCCAGCCAGCTTGACGACCGCCCCCACGCCCGCGATGAGCCGGTTGCGCGCGGGCGCGAGATACGCCGTGGTGACGCCCTCCTGGAGGGCGAACACGTAAGACGCGTAGGGATCGAAGTTGTCGAGCGCGCGCAGGAACGGGTCCGCGCTGCGCTCGTCCGGCCGCGGCGCGCCGTAGTTGCTGTCCGCGGCGACGAGCCCCGGGGTCAACACCGCGTCGGGACCGTAGTCGACGACGCGCGCACCGGGCGGAACCGCGAGGTCGGCGCCGACCGCGACGATCTTGCCGTCGCGCAGGATCACGGCGCCGTTCTCGATCACGCGGCCGCCTTCGACCACGTGGACCGAGCCGGCACGCAAGACCACCGTCCCCGACCCGGACCAGGTCGGAGCGGGCGAGATCGCGGCGAGCGCGAGGAGGATCTGGACGCCCATCGGTCAGTCCTTCTTCTTGTCCGACTTCGACTTCTTCTCGCCGCTGTGGGGATCGATGTCCGCCGGGTCGTCCGCGTCCGCGGGCGAAGCGTTGGGCTGTTCGACACCTTCGAGGATCTGCTGGACGCGCACGTCCTTGCTGCGGTCGTAGACGAGGTTCCCGTCGAGAACGACGTACTGCACCGAGGTCGTCACGGCGAGCGGATCGCCGTTCAGGAGCAGGACGTTGCCGTCCTTGCCCTTCTCGAGCGAACCGAGCCGGTCGCCGAGGCGCAGGATCTCGGCCGGGACCTTCGTCGCGGCGGCGATCGCCTCGTCGCGCGGGATGCCGTAGCCGACGCACGTCGCGGCCTGGAACCACAGGGACTGCGCGGTGGGGTTCAACGACTGGAGCGCGAAGCGCACCTTCTTCTCGCGGAACACGCCGGGAACGAACGTCTCGATCTCCTTGCCGGTCAGCGGATCGCGCTCCACGTAGAGGAGCTGCGGTCCCAGCACGACGGGCACGCCGGCTTCCGCGATGCGGTCCGCGGCCTTCCAGGCGTCGCCGTCGAGGACGAGCACGGTGTTCGCGAGGAACCCGTTCTCGCGCGAGATCTCCAGGGCCTGCGTCACGGCGACAGCGCCATCACAGGCGACGAACGCCATCATCTTGCCCTCGACGAGACGGAGCAGGGGTTCCTGCTTCTCGTCGATCTCGCCGCGCGGGATGGTCTCGAGATTGGCGACCTTCCAGGGTGCGCTGCCCTCCATGGCGCGGCCCTTCTTGTTCTCTTCCTTGTCGAGGTCGCGTCCCTGGAAGAGCGCCTCGCGACGCGCGGTGTCCTTGCCGTCCTTCTTGTCCTGGACGAGCTTCTCCAGGTGCTGGCGCAGGTCGCGGAACGCGCGGCGCACCGACTGAGCCTGCAGCGCGCGCGAGCGGCCCGGGCGCGCGGCGGCGATCTTGAGTCCGGAGCTCGGACGCAGGGTCATGTCCTCGATCGTCAGGCCGAACGGCTTCACGACTCGACCCTGGGCACCGACCGCGCACAGGGAACCCTGCTGCACGTTGATCGCGAGCACGCCTTGGCGCAGGCAGTCCTCGAAGTAGAAGCTGATCGGGTCGATCGAATCGCGCACGTCCAGGAACGGCGCGACCTCGATGTTCTCGTTCGGCCGGTCCATGCCGCGCGTGGAATGCGCCTCGACCCAGCCGGGGAAGGCCACGAGCTCGGGCCGATCGATCACCTCGGCGTCCCAGGAACCCTTGGCGTCCGCTCCGACGCTCGTGATCCGCCCGCCTTCGATCACGATGGTCCCGTTCTCGATGTCGGGTCCGGCGTTCGTGATGATCCGGCCCACGCGGATCGCGAGCCGTCCGTCGCCGGCGCGCGCCTCGGGGGACAGGGCCAGGAACGAGGCGGTCAGGGTGGCGGCGCAGGTGGCGCGCATCATCGTCGTCGTCATCGAAGATCTCCAGACGTTCATGTTCTCGTGCCCGCTCAGCGTGCGACCGCGGCGCCCTGCACCGCGTTCCAACCTTCGTAGCGCAGGACGCCGTCGACGATCGTCGCGACGACGCGAGCGCCCGGCTGGAACGGTTCACCGCTCCAGAGGACGAGGTCGGCGTCCTTGCCGACCTCGAGTGTTCCCACGCGCGACTCGACGCCCAGCAGCTTCGCCGGCGTCGAGGTCACGGCAGCCAGCGCCTGCTCGAAGGTGAGCCCGCCCGCCATCGCGTAGCCAGCCTGGTTCGAGAGGCGTTGATCGACATCGCCCGATCCGTGGCTCGACAGCGCGAACGGCACGCCCTCGTCCGCGAGGATCTTCGCGACGTTCCAGGCCATCAGCGCGTTCTCGCGCGTGCGTCCGCCGGCCGGGAACGGCGGCAGGACGACGGCCGTCTGGCTGCGCGCCAGGAGCTGCGGCTCCTTCCACGCCTCCGCGCCCGCGTCGATCACGAAGCGCGGCGTGTTCATGCCGGCGGCCGCGAATTCGGGGCGCGACTGCACTTCCTCGCGCAGGAAGACGGCGGTGCGGATGTCCTGCGTCGTCCAGGCCTGGACGAAGACCGGCAGCTTGCCTTGCAGCGCGGCCATGAGGGTCGCGCGGCCCGGGTCCTTCTCGTTCAGGCCGAGCGCCGTGTTGAAGAACGCGTTGCGCCACTCCCACTCGACGCCCATGCGCGTCGTCGGGCGCCGCGAATAGAAGTCGGTCGGCCGGCCGAAAGCCGGGTGGTTGCCAGCGCTGGGGTCGGACCCCATCGATCCGCGCAGGACTGCGTCGGCCTTCAGCGTGCGAGCCGCGATGGACTCGGGCCCGGCCGTCTTCAGCACGACGGAGAGGCCGCCGATCACGTTGCGGTCGATCGGCGACGCGAGCACGGTCGTGACGCCGCCGCGCAGCTGCCGTTCCCAGTCCAGCGCGTACGGGTCGAGCGTGTCGGCCACGCGCAACTGCGGCGTGACTTCCTTGGACTGCTCGACGCTGAACCAGTTCGTCACGCGCACGCCCGCGTCCACGAGACCCGCGGTCACCGCGTAGGCGCGCAGCGAGTCCTTCGGATGATCGGACTGCTCGTCGGCTCCGACGGTGACGGCCGCGATCTTGCCGGCGCTGACGACGACGAGGCCCTTCTCCAGGTTGCGGCCGGTGCCGGTGTAGATCCGCTCGGCCTGGATGGTCCAGGCGCGGGGCTCGGCATCCTGCACGGCGGGGACCGCGGCGAGCGCGGCGAACGCGACGGAGAGAAACGTCATCGCTGCGACTCCTTCGTGGCGCCCGCGGCGCTCTCCATCCAGGGACCTGGCTTTCCGCCGACCAGCACGAGGCTCGCGCGGCTCGAGAGGTCGAGCGGATCGCCGCTCCACAGGACGAGGTCGGCGTCGAGACCGCGCTCGATGCGGCCCGTGCGCGCTTCCACGCCGGCGATCTTCGCGGCGTTCGCGGTGAGCCCCTGCCAGGCGGCCTGGCGGTCGAGGCCCGCGCGCACGCACAACGCCGCCGAGAGCCTCAGCCCATCCGCGTGATTCCAGGGCGCGTCGAGCCCGAAGCCGAAGACGACTCCGTCCTTCTCGAGCCGAGCCACCGCGTCGAGCGCACGCTTCGGAGAGCCGATGGCGAGGACGGGCACGATGACGGAGAGGCCGGACTCCTTGATCGCGCCCGAGAGCTCGCCCGAGAGCCAGGCGCCGTGCAGCGTCCCGCGGAGCTTGCGCTCCTTCGCGAAAGCCAGCGCGCGTCCGATGTCGTCGCGCTCGCGCACCTCGAAGAGACACGGGAGCTTGCCGTCGCGCGCGTCCGCGACGACGCCGCGCGGCTCGGCGAAGAGGGCGGACATGAGCGCCAGGGCTCCCGACTTGCTGGTCGGCTCGCGGTTCCCGGACAGGCCCTCGTTCGAGAAGACGAGCGACAGGTGCGCCGGATCGCGCAGGACGACACCGTCCTGTGTCTTGACCAGGGCGCTCGTGCCGCCGGTGATGCCGTTCGGATCCGGCGTGACGAGGATGCTCGTGATGCCCGCGGCGCGCAGCTCGGCGAAGTTCGCGGCGCGCGCGTCGAGCGCGAGTCCGACACGCGCCTCGGGCAGTGCCGGGCGCGTGTTGTCGCGCGTCTCGCCCACCGCGCCGGTCGCGCCGTGCAGCGCGATCATGCCGGCCGTGAGGACGCCGTCGTGCTCGATCACCTCGGCGCCGTCCGGGATCTCGACATCGGTGCCGACGGCTTGGATGCGGCCGTCGTCGACGATGACGACCGCGTTCTCGAGCACGCGACCGCCGCCGGTCCAGACCGTCTTGGCGCGGATCGCGAGCGGGGCCCCGGAGGGTGCGGTAGATCCCGCAGTAGCGGCTGCGGGCAGCGTCGCCGCGGCGAACGCGAGGAGGATCTGGAGCACTCTAGTTCTCCGGCGTCACGACGACGCGGCCCGACGAGATCGTGTAGCGGACGTTCGTGGTCGTCTCGAGCGGCGGACCGTCGAGGATGATGAGGTCGGCGTCCTTGCCGGCCTCGATGGATCCGATGCGGTCGGCGACGTCGAGGACGCGCGCGGCGCCGATCGTGACCGCTTCGAGTGCGTCGTCCCGCGCCAGTCCATGCGCGATCGCGAGGCCGGCGAGGAGCGGCAGGTCGCGCGTCGCGGCCGGATCGCGGCCGCCCGAGCCGAGGAGGACCTGCACGCCGTCGCGCGACAGGCGTCCGGCGAGCGAGAGGTCGTGCTGGTCGAGCTCGTCCGGGCGCACGCGGCCGAGCGGCGTCGGCCACACGAGCACCGGGATGTGGCGCTCGGCGAGTTCGCTGGCCTTCGGGCCGGCCTCGCTGCCGCCCGTGATGACGAGGCGCAGACGTCCGAGGGACTCCGTGCCGGCGAGGAGTGCGCGGATCTCCGCGGCGCGTTCCGCGCCGACGAAGAGCGGGAGACGCCCGTCGATGGCGCGCGCGAGGACCTCGTTGTCCTCGTCGAAGCGCGGCGCCTGCGGCTTCTTCTCGTCCTTGAACTTCTTCTCCTCGAACTTCTTGCCCTTCTCTTCCGCGTCCTTCTGCGCCTTCTCGCGGTCCTTCTTGGCCTTCTTGAACTCCTTGTCGAGTTCGGCGTCCTTCTCCACGATCTTCTTCTTCCAGTCCTCGAGCTCGTGGCGGTGCTCGTTCTGCGCGATCAGGTAGTTCTTCCCGGCTTGCAAGGCGCTGACGATGCGGTCGACGGCCTCGGCACGCTCGAACGGGTCGGGGGTCCGCTCGCCGCCGAGCATCTGGAAGCCGTCGCCGGTGTCGACGAACTGGCCGCCCGTCGGCTGGCCGAGGCCCGCGGTCATCCACAGGTTGCTCGCGTCCGAGACGACGACTTCCTCGCGCGCGAGGCCCGGCACGAGCCGGACGACCGCGCCGAGCCCGCCGATGCGCGCCTGGGGGCCGAGTTGGACGCGCGCCGAAGTGACGCCCGCGCGCAGCGCTTCGCGCCGCAGGTGATCCAGGTTGAACGGATCGAAGCCGTCGATCGAGCGGGTGGCCGCCGTCGAGTTCACCTCGGCCAGTGCGTCACCGCCCAGGCCGAGCGCCGACCAGGGATCGATGAAGCCCGCGCAAACGAAGCGGCCCTCGATGACGCGCGCGCCCTCGGGCGCTTCGAGGTCGGTGCCCACGGCGACGATCCGACCGTCGCGCACGAGGACCTGCGCCGCGTCGAGGACGTGGCCGGGACGGACGATGACGTGCTCGGCGCGGACCAGGATGGTCTCGCGCACCGGCGTCGCGGCTTCCTGGGCACCGGCGGAACCGGTGGCGAGGAGGAGCGCGAGCCAGCCCACGTTCGTGTGCATGCGGGGGCTCCCGGAGAGGAGGGGTGAGGGCAGTGCCGCAGGCCCGACGGCGGGCCGGCGGAGCTGGAGCAGGTCGGAGAGGGGGGCAACCGGACGGAGGACTCCGCCCGATCGGGCGCGGATCCTACCCCGCTCGCGCACGAGCCGTGAAGAGGCCGGAGAGTCTTAGATCCGTATCGTTTGCGGGCTTACGGCTGGCTTACCCCCTCACCCTGTCGAAGCGCGCCGACACCGGCGGGCGCCGGCCTGCACGGCGCGCTGCATGCGGAAAGGAATTCGCAAATCGGAAAGGTGCGCGACGCCAGGGAATTCGCATTCGGCGCCGCGGCTGAGAGCGGCTCCGGGGTCGGATGGGAGGACAGAGCAAAGGCACGTTGCACCCCCTGCTCCTGGAGAGCGGCTATTGGGCGAACCGCCTGCGCGAGCTGCGCCTCTCCCGCGTCTCTCTCGTCCTGATCCCACGTCCCGAGCTCTCCTCGAACGGGATCGAGGTCGACGAGTTCCGGGTTCGCGCGCACGACGGCATCCGCCTGTGGGGCCTGCGGGCGCGCAGCCGTTTCGGGACGTCCTCGGCCCGCGTCCGGATCGTCGGCCCGTCGGATCTGCCGCGGATCGACAGCGCGGCGGTCCTGCGCGGCGAGGCCGAGTTCGTGTTCCAGGAGCCGGCCGGCCGGCGCCTCGAGGACCGGGTGCTGGACGTCCTGCGCGTGTGCCACCTGGCCGGAGAAGTTGGCCCCTCGGGAGCCCGCGTCGAGCTGGTCGCATCGCCCTTCAGGCCGGCGCCGGACGAGTTCCTGATCGCCACGCAGTTGCTGGCGGACGAGACGGCGGCGCGGATGCCGCAGCCGCCGCTCGACGACTCGGCCGGCTGGCCGGCGCGCAACTGAGGGTCGGGCAGCCCTGGAACTGCCAAGGCAGCTGGCACCAAACTTCAGTTATTCAGGAAGTCGCAATAACGGCGACCCCTACCCATCCCGCGCCGCAGCCGCTCAGTACGACCCGGCCCCTTGCGCGCCCGACACGATCGCAACCGAGGCGGACGCCCCGAGCCGCGTCGCGCCGGCGGCGATCATGGCGGCCGCATCCTTCTGGTCGCGGATGCCGCCCGAGGCCTTGACCCCCAGCGTCGGGCCGACGACCGAGCGCATCAATGCGACATCCTTGACGGTGGCGCCACCTTTGGAGAACCCGGTCGAGGTCTTCACGAAGTCGGCCCCCGCCGCCTTGGCCGCCTCGCAGGCCGAGACCTTCTCGGGATCGGTCAGGAGCGCCGTCTCCAGGATCACCTTGAGCTTGGCCCCCATCCGATGGCACGTCTCCGCGACCGCCGCGATGTCGCGCCGCACGAACTCGCGGTCGCCCGACTTCAGCGCCCCGACGTTCATGACCATGTCGATCTCGCAGGCGCCGTCCTCGATGGCCCGGCGCGCCTCGTAGACCTTGACCTCGGTCGCGCTGGCGCCGAGCGGGAACCCGACGACGCAGCAGACCGCGACGCCCGATCCGGCCACGATCTCGGCGCAGCGCCGGACCCACGTGCCGTTCACGCAGACGCTGGCGAAGCGGTGCGTGCGCGCCTCGTCGCACAGGCGGTCGACCTCGGCCGAGGTCGCTTCGGGCTTCAGCAGCGTGTGGTCGATCGCACCCGCGAGCCCGCCCAGCCGCGCCGAGTCTCCGGGACGGACGCCGACGCGGCACGCGCCGGCCTGCACGACCTCGTCGACGTGCTCGGGGCAGAGTTCGACGCAGACGGACGAGCAGCCCCAGCCGGACAGGCTCTCGGGACCGTGCTCCAGGATCTGGCGGCCGATCTCCTCGAGGATCCGTTCCAGGGTGGCGGCGTCGATGGCCGCGGTCGCGGGGGCGCTCATGGGGCCGCAGGATAGCGCGCCGAGCAGCCCGTTGAGAAAGTCCCGTAGCGAGGCGAAGCGCGCGCTCGCGATGCAAGGAGGGCGACGGAGGGACGGCGGAGGCGGCCTTCCTGGCCGCTGAGCACGGCCCGACGAGCCCGACGCAGCAGCGCGAGCGCGCGCGAAGCCGCAGTAGGGACTTTTTCAGCGGGCTGCTCGGCCCGGAACGTCCGATCAGCCGCGCGTGGTGCGCCGCTCGATCTCCATGATCTTCGCGACACGCCGGCCGTGCCGTTCCTCCCCATCCGACGTGGCCAGGAAGGCCCGGACGACCTTGCGCGCCTGCTCGGGCGTCAGGTGCTTCGCCCCGAGCGTCAGGACGTTGGCGTAGTTGTGCTCGCGCGCGTTCCGGGCCGTCGCCTCGTCCCAGCAGTTGGCCGCGCGGACCCCGGGCACCTTGTTGGCTGCCATGGCCGAGCCGATCCCCGCGCCGTCGACGACGATCGCGAAGCGCGCGTCGCCGCGGGCGACGAGCTCGACCGCCGCGCGCGCGAAATCGGGGTAGTCGACGGGGTTCTCGTCGCGCGTGCCGACGTCGAGGACGTCGATGCCGATCGAGCGCAGGAGCTCGGCGACCTCGCCCTTCAGCTTGAAGCCGCCGTGGTCGGATCCGATCGCGACGCGCGTCGCCATGCCGCGGCCGGCGCTGCGTTCCTCGAGCCGGATGCGCCGCCGCCAGGCCTCGTCGCGCGCGAGGTCGGTGACGATCGCGCCCGGCGGGACGTCGTACGCGCCGCCGTCGGGAACGCCGGCCAGGTCGCGCGCGGTGACGAGCTCGCCGCCCTTGCGCGCGACGGACGAAGCCTCGTCGGTCGCGGGGCGGTCCGGTCCCGCGGGAGACGTGATCGTGACGTGGACACCCGCAGGGCGCTCCACGCCCGGAGTCTCGGGGCGTCCGTCCGGATGCCGCGTTCGACCGCGCTCCGCGAGGACGCGGCCGGCGACGCGCTTCACGAGAGCTCGGAGGTCGATGGAGGCGGCCACGGGGCGGGGAGTCTAGCAGCCCCGCGCGGAAGTGCCGACGCCGGAAGGCGCCCGTGGATCGGATGCGGCGGGCGTCACCCCGCCGGGCTCATCACTTGCGACGCGTACAAGAGCGACAGGATCACGATGATGAGCGCCTCGCCGGCGATGAAGCCCGACGCGAGCGGCAGCATCCAGCCGTCGACGCCCTTCGGATCGCGCTTGCGGAACACCCAGTCGATGCAGGCGCCGACGAACATGCTGGCGACGGCCGCGCCTGGGACGAGCATGCCGATGCCGATGCCCGTCGGCGACGGCACCCACGTGCGGATCGCCTTGTTCTGCTCGAGCACCGTGAACAGGATGCCGAGCACGACGCCGATGCCGAGCGCCCAGATGGCGCTCGGATGCAGCGTGTGGATCCCGAGGCCGAGCAGCTTCGCGAAGCCGACCCACTTCTGCGAGATCGGGCTCGTGAGCGCGTTCTCGCCCTCGAAACCGTACTGGTCGCGCAGGATCGGGTAGACGATCGCGGTCGCCGCCGCTCCGATCGGCACGGCGAGGAGCTGGACGTAGGCGAGGTAGCGCGGCTTCGAGCCGATCATGTCGCCCGTCTTGTAGCTCTGGATGAGACCCTCGGACGTCGCGACGACGGTGCCGGTCAGACCGCTCGCGGCCATGTTCGTCGGGATGTTGCCGGGCGAGATCGCGCCGAAGACGCCCTGCATGAGGTTCGACAGCGCGCTGATCGGGCCCCAGTTCGTCTCGCCCAGGACGCGCAGGCCGACCAGCATGAGCGGGATCGTGAACAGGAGCGCGAGCAGGATCTCCCAGATCGGCATGCCGAGGCTGAAGTGCTGCACGAGCACGATCGCGACCAGGGCGAGCAGCGATCCGGCCCCGACCCAGCGCAGCGAGAGATCCTCGGGGTCGACGCTGGCGCCCGAGAGTTGGCGGAACGTGCGCACCAGGATGTTCCACTTCAGGAACAGCGCCGTGAGGCCGCCCGCGACCATCATCCCCGTCGCGGGCCACATGACCCACAGGAGCAGGTCGCGCTTCGTGAAGCCCTCGGCGAGCACGCCGTTGTCCACGAGCAGCACCGGCGCGATGACCCACGAGAGCAGCATTCCGACGAACATGTTCGTGCAGATGCGCAGGCCGATGATCATCCCCGAGCCGATCGTGAGCAGGCCCCACGAGAAGCCGACGCCCGTGACCTTCGAATAGGCGTTCACGGTGATGTGCTGGACCTCGGGGATCCAGGCGCGCATGTAGGCCCACGTCACGATGGCCGACGACCCGAGCCCGGCCATCATCGAGCGGATCGCGAGCTTGGCCTGTGCTCCGCGCGAGTCGAGGACGATGAGCGTCTCCCCCGCCGCAAGCCCGTCGGCGTACGGCAGCTTCTCGTCGACGATGAAGTGGCGCCGCATCGGCACCGCGAGCAGCACGCCGAGCACGCCCGCGGACGTGAGCCACAGGAACGTCTGCATCCGCGTGAGCGACATCTGGACGCCCGCGGCCGGGTCCGCGCTCAACATGTCGAACGCCGCCAGAACCGTGCACATGAACGCCGTCTGACCCGCGACCGTGCCCGCCGCCTGCGCCAGGTTGCTCTCCCAGCGCAGCGCGCCGCCCTTCGAGAACGCCGCCAGCGCGAGCCAGCCGAAGAACGCCGACACGACGGCGATGTTCGGGCCGAAGCCGAGCTTCAGCACGACGTAGGGATACGCGGCGCCGATCACCGCGGCGACGAGGAGCGCCACGATCACGCCGCGCAACGTGAACTCGCGCGTGCCGGGCGGCCGGACCTTGGCTTGGGACAGGTCGTGATCGCTCTGCGGCGCGGGGGCGTTGCTCATGGGTTCACGTTAGCGCGCAAACGGTTGGCATTCCCGCGGGTTTGGCGCGCAGTCCTGGAAATCGAGCCCCGCGGACGCCTCGGACGGTCAGCGCCCGGGCCCGCGCGGAAAAGACCTCAGGCCACGCGCGCGGAGAGGCGCGGCACCGCCGCTTCGAGCAGGTCGCAGAAGCGCTGCGACGCCTGCTTGCCGACCTCGACGACCTCGGCGTGGTTCAGCGGCCCGGGAGACAATCCCGCCGCCAGGTTCGTGATGCACGAGATCGCCGCGACGCGCATCCCGGCGGCGCGGCCGGCCTGGGCCTCGCACACGGTGCTCATGCCGACCGCGTCGGCGCCGAAGGCCGTCAAGTAGCGGATTTCCGCGGGCGTTTCGTAGCTCGGCCCAAGCACGCCGACGTACACGCCGCGCTCGAGCGGGACCTTGCTCGCGCGCGCAGCCTCGTCGAGCGCCGCGCCGAGCTCGGCGTCGTACGGATTGCCCGAGCCCGCTTCGCCGGGCAGGAGCGGCGTCCGGCCCTGCAGGTTCACGTGGTCCGTGATGCGCATGAGCGTCGGCGGCGGCCACGCGCGCTTCATCCCGCCCGCGGCATTCGTCAGCACGAGCGCGTGCACTCCGAGGCGCCCGAACGCGCGGACGGCGCGCGTGACCTCGTGCGCGCTCCAGCCTTCGTACAGGTGGACGCGGCCTTGCTGCACGACGACGCGCACGCCGCCCACGTCGCCAACGACGAGCTTGCCCGCGTGGCCGGGCACGCTGCTCTGCGGCATGCCGTCGATCGACGCGTACGGAATCGCGCGAGCGCCGCGCACGCGATCGACGAAGTCCCCGAGCCCCGAGCCCAAGACGAGCGCCACGCGTGCGCCCTCGACGCCGTGCGCGCGCAGCGACGACGTGAGGCGCTCGACCGAGTCCTGAACTGCGGTCGTGCTCACAGGAACGCCCCCGCCACAGTCGCCGTCATCCAGCAAGCGAGCGCGCCTCCCAGCATCGCGCGCATCGCGATGCGCGAGAGCTCGCCCTTGCGTTCGGGTATCAGCGCGGAGATCCCGCCGATCTGGATGCCGATCGAGGAGAAGTTCGCGAAGCCGCACAGCGCGTACGCGGCGAGCTTCGCCGAGCGCGGATCCTGCAGCATCAGCGCCGGATCGGTCGCCTGCAGGGTCTGTGCGAGCGACTTGTACGCCACGAACTCGTTGATCGACATCTGGGTGCCGAGGAGCCCGCCCACGATCTGGCAGTCGTGCCAACCCGTGACGCCGATCGCCCACGCGATCGGCGCGAACACCCAGCCGAAGATCCTCTGCAACGAGAGCCCGCCGTCGATGGACAGCGCGTCGCCCAGCGCCTCGAGCGGCCAGTTCACGAGCGCGACGAGCGCCACGAACGCGATCAGCATCGCGATCACGTTGAGCCACAACTTCAGGCCGTCGCCCGTGCCGTTCGCCGCGGCCTCGATCACGTTGCCGGCGTTCTGCTCGAAGCGCAGCTCGACCTTGCCCGATGTCACGGACGTCTCGCGCTCGGGCAGCACGATCTTCGCGATGACGAACGAGGCTGGCGCGCTCATCACCGACGCGGTGACGAGGTGCGGCGCGAGCTCGGGACCCAGAACCTGCATGTAGACGGCCATGACGGAGCCGGCGATGGTCGCGAAGCCTCCCGTCATGAGCGCGTTGAGCTCGGACTTCGTCATCACGCCCAGGTAGGGCTTCACGACCAACGGCGCCTCGGTCTGGCCCATGAAGATGTTGGCCGCCGCGGCCATCGACTCGCCGCCCGACAAGCCCATCGTCCGGCTCATGACCTTCGCGAGGGCCCACACGAGCACCTGCATGACGCGCAGGTGGTAGAGCACCGACATGAGGGCCGACACGAAGATGATCACGACGAGTCCCGTGCCCGCGAACGCGAACACGAACCCCATCGTCTCGCTGGGCCGGGCGAGCCCTCCGAACACCATCTCGGCACCCGGCACGGCCATCGAGACGAGCTTCGAGATGAACGCCGCCGCGCCGTCGAAGAAGGCCTTGCCCGCGCTCGTCTTGGAGATCGCGAAGACCACGACGACCTGCAGCAGGATCCCCCCGATCACCGTGCGCCACGGGATGCGCTTCCTGTCCCAGGACAGGAGCCACGCGAGGCCGAGCAGGATGGCGATGCCGAGGAGCGCGCGGGGGAGCGTCACGCGGAGGAGGCTAGCGAGCGGGCCGGTCCAGGTCGATGAGCGATCGCGGTGAGGAACTGCGCGCGCGGCGTGTCCGTCGTCAGCCCGACCAGGTTTCGCGCACGAGCGGGGCCAGCTCGACCGAGCCGCCGATCGACACCGCCGCGGCGAGCCGAGCCCGGCAGGCTTCCAGTCCGCGGCCCTTCTGATGGTGGATCTCGCACAGGACGTCGCCCGTCTCGACCCGCTCGCCCGCGCGGCGGCGCCACACGAGGCCGACGGCGGGGTCGATGACGTCCTCGATCTTCACGCGTCCCCCGCCCAGCGCGGCGGCGGCCCAGCCGACCTCGCGCAGGTCGCGGAAGGAGAGCACGCCGGCGCTCCCGGCCTTCCACGGGTCGACGTGGCTCGCGCGCGGGAGACGCGACGGATCGCTCACGACCTTCGGGTCGCCGCCCTGCTCGCTCACGACGAGCTCGAAGACCCTGCGCGCGCGACCGGAATCCAGCGCGTCGGCGATCTGCCGCTTCCCATCGTCGAGCGTCGTCGCGCGCCCGCACAGCCGCAGCATCTCGCCGCCTTGGATCAGGACGAGCTCGCGCAGGTCGGCGGGTCCACCGCCCTCGAGGCACTCGAGGCTCTCCGCGATCTCGAGCGCGTGGCCGACCGCCGCTCCGACCGGGCGGTCCATCGCGGTGTGGAACGCGCTGGCCTTCACGCCCATCGAGCGCGCCAGCTCCAGCATCACGCGCGCGAGCTCCGCACCGCGCGAGACATCCGGCAGGAACGCCCCCGTGCCGAATTTCACGTCCAGCACGAGCGCGTCGAGGCCCTCGGCGAGCTTCTTGCTCATGATCGAGCTCGCGATCAGCGGGATCGACTCGACGAGCCCCGTCGCGTCGCGCAGCTGGTACAGCTTGCGGTCGGCCGGGACGAGCTCGGCCGTCTGCGCGCCGAACGCGACGCCGGTGCGGCCGATGACGCGGTGCATCTCTTCCTCGCTCAGGCGCACGCGGAATCCCGCGATCGCTTCGAGCTTGTCGAGCGTCCCCCCCGTGTGCCCGAGCCCGCGGCCAGAGATCATCGGCACCGCGACGCCGCACGCGGCCACCGCGGGCGCCAGCGGGATCGAGACCTTGTCGCCGATGCCGCCGGTCGAGTGCTTGTCGGCCTTCTTCTGCGGCAGTTCTTCGAACGACAGACGGCTGCCCGACTCGAGCATCGCGCGCGTCCAAAGCGCCAGCTCCGCGGGCGTCATCCCGCGCGTGAAGATGCACGCCACGAGCGCCGCCGCCTGGTAGTCGGCGACCTCGCCGCGGACGTAGGCACCCAGGAACCAGCGCATCTCCTCTTCGGAGAGCTCGCCTCCGTCGCGCTTCGTGCGAACGACCGAACGTGCGTCCATCAGGCGGCCCTACGATGGATGCGAAGCGCGACCTCGCGGACTCGCTGGAACTCGCGCCGTGTGCTGGGCATGAGCAGCCAGACGCCGGGAGCGAAGAGGATCACCTTGTCGAGGGCCCGCGCCAGCTTCTGCCCCTCGCCGGAGTCTCCGTTGCGCAGCAGGAGCCACGATGCCGTGATCGCTCCCAGGACCAGAAGGATCCCCCCGGCCACGCGCGCCCACTCGGCGGCGCGCCACACCCCGAAGGCGGACACGAGGAGGAGGGCTCCGAACCCCGCGCCGACCCAAGGCCAAGCACCCGCGAACTGGGCGAACGCGAGCGGGAAAGCGATCGCCGCGATGAGCGCGAGCAACACGGCGTACAGGCCCACGTAGTTCCGCTTCTCGCGGAGCTCCGCATCCGCCTCGCGTCGTGCACGGTTGGCGGGCTTTCCGGACTGGTCAGGCATCGCGGTGCTCACGCGATCCCGAGTTCGCCCAGGAAGGACCGTCCGGGCCCAGCCGGCACGTGTGCCAGCGCTTCCTCCACCGTCGCCCCGATGTCCGCGAACGACTGGCGCGTCCCGACGTCCGTCCCGGCACGCACGCGCGCGCCCGCGGCGAGGATCGGCACGTACTCCCGCGTGTGATCGGTCGTCTCGTGCTTCGTGGGGTCGTTGCCGTGGTCGGCCGTCATCAGCACGAGGTCCTCGGCGCCGAGGCGCGATTCGAGCTCGCGCAAGCCCACGTCGAACTGCTCCAGAGCCCGCCGGTAGCCGCGTGAATCGCGCCGGTGGCCGTACAGCATGTCGAAGTCGACGAGGTTCACGAACACGAGCCCGCGCTCGAGCTTCGATGCCAGATCCGACGTCGCGCGCATGCCGTCCAGGTTGCCCTCGGTGTGGACCGACTCGGTCAGGCCACGGCCCGCGAAGATGTCCTCGATCTTGCCGACCCCGACGACCGGGATTCCGCGCGCCTTCAGGCGATCGAGCACCGTGTCGCGCGGCGGCAGCATGGAGTAGTCGCGGCGGTTGTACGTGCGGCGGTACGAGCCCGGCTCGCCCACGAAGGGCCGCGCGATGACGCGGCCGACGCCGTAGGGATCCAGGATGTCGCGCGCGATCCGGCAGCATTCGTACAGGCGCTCGAGGCCGAAGTGCGTCTCGTGAGCGGCGATCTGGAACACCGAATCGGCGCTCGTGTAGACGATCGGCTTCCGCGTGGCGATGTGCTCGGCCGCGAAGCGCTCGATGATCTCCGTGCCGGACGCGGCCTTGTTCCACAGCACGCCGGGCACCTTGGCGCGCGCCACGAACGGGTCGATGATCTCGGGCGGGAAGCCGCCCGCGAACACGGGGAAGGCGCGCTCCAGCGGGCAGCCCATCATCTCCCAGTGCCCGGTGGACGTGTCCTTGCCCGGTGACGACTCGCGCGCGCGGCCGAAGGCTCCCTTCGGACGTGAGGGCGCCGGGATCGAGTGCACGCCCTCGATGGCGCCGAGTCCGAGCTCCGCCAGGCGCGGCACGTCGAGTCCGCCGGCGGCCGCGACGAGGTGATCGAGCGTGTGCGCCCCGACGTCGCCGAATCGATCGGCGTCGGGCATCGCGCCCACGCCCAGCGAGTCGAGGACGAGGAGGAAGACGCGCTTCACGAGTCCGCCTTCACGGTGTCTTCTTCTTGGCGAGCGCGCGCTGGATCATCAGGCGCACCTGCAGATCCATGTCCTCGACGAAATCCGGGCCGAAATCGCGTTCGAGGAGATCGCGCTCGCTGAACTCGTACCGCCCGGAGCGCGGGTCGAAGTCGAACTGGTAGTCGTGCTCGCTCCCGTCGTCCTCCGTGACCATGACGAGGACGATGTGGTTCGGGGCGTCGAGTTCGGTGCGGAAGGTGGCCATGAGCTGCGATCGTTGGGGGTTGGACTCCCCGCGGATCTTACCCGCGGAAACGCGTGTCGCACGCGCCCTCCCCGATCACGAGGCGCTCCGGGGAGGGTCGTCCGAGCCGGCCGACTCCGGAGCGACGGATCCCGCGCGGTTCCAGGGCCAGGGATGGTCGCGGAACGCGCCGCGAGAGCGCGGGAACTCAGGCCTCTTCGGGCCCGCGCTCGACGTCGATCGGGGAGGCCGGACGCAGGCCGAACCGGTCGAGCTTGTTGTAGAGCGTCTTCAACGCGATCCCGAGCGCCAGGGCGGCGGCCTTCTTGTCGCCGCGGTACCGCGCCAGGGCGGCGATGACCGCGCGCTTCTCGAGCGCGTCCAGCTCCAACGTCGGCAGGTCGGCGCTCGCGACGTCCTTGCGGAGGACGTAGCGTTCGACGAGCTCGGCGGTGATGCGTTCCCCGTCCGCCATCACGCACATCCGCTCCGCCGCGTTCTCGAGCTCGCGCACGTTGCCGGGCCAGTCGTACTGCTCGAGGCCTCGCAGGGCGGTGTCCTCGATCTCGAACCGGCGTCCCGTGCGCGCGCCGCAGCGGGCGAGGAAAAGGTTGGCGAGCGCGCGGACGTCGTCACGGCGCTCGCGCAGCGGTGGCACCTCGATGACGAGGGTCGCGACGCGGTAGTAGAGATCCTCGCGGAACTCCCCCTTCGCGACCATCTCGGTCAGCTTGCGATTCGTGGCCGCGATGACGCGCACGTCGACCCGGCGCGTCCGGTCGCTTCCCACCGGCCGGATCTCGCCGAACTGCAGCGCGCGCAGGAGCGTCGGTTGCACGGCCTTGGGGAGCTCGCCGATCTCGTCGAGGAACAGGGTCCCCTGGTGAGCCGCCTCGAACAGGCCGATACGGCGCCGGTCGGCGCCGGTGAAGGCGCCTTTCTCGTGACCGAACAGCTCGCTCTCGACCAGCGTGCTCGGCACCGCCCCGCAGTTGATCACGACGAACGGCTCCTTCGATCGCGGGGACTGGGCGTGCAGGCTGCGCGCGACCAACTCCTTGCCCGTGCCGTTCTCGCCCTGGATCAGGACGGCGCTCCCGCTCGCGGCGACGCGTTCGATCTCGTGCCGCAGCCGCTTCATCGCCGCTCCGTCGCCGATCAGTCCGCCGGCCCCGGCACTGGGCTCGAGGACTCGACGCAGGCGCGCGTTGTCCTCGAGCAGCGACCGCTTCTCGACGGCGCGCCGCAGTGTCTGCTCGAGCACTTCGAGCCTCACGGGCTTGGTCAGGAAGTCGTGCGCGCCGCGGCGCATCGCCTCGACCGCCTCGGGCACGGCTCCGTGGCCGGTGAACACCACCACCTGACAGCTCTCGTCGATGGCGCGCACGCGCGCGAGGAGCTCGAGGCCGTCGACACCCGGCAGTCGCAGATCGAGCAGCATCGCGTCGGGTGCCTGCTGCCGGACCGCATCGACGACGCCCTCGGCCGACGCGAAGGACTTCACGTCGAATCCCGCGTCGGTGAGCTCGCGCGTCAGGACCTTGCGCAGCGACTCGTCGTCTTCGACGAAGAGGATCCGGGGAGCTTTCATGCGGCAGCAGAGACTAGCGGAATCCGGACGCGGAACAGCGCGCCGTGGCCGGTGTCGACGACCTGGATGTCACCGCCGTGCGCTTCGACGATGCGGTGCACGATCGCGAGACCCAGGCCCGTGCCCTTTCCCGGTTCCTTGGTCGTGAAGAAGGGATCGAAGATGCGCTCGACTCGATCCGGGGGGATGCCGGGTCCCTGATCCTCGACCTCGAGGATGGCGTCGGACCGCTCACGCCGGCAGGTGACGCGGATCTTGCCTCCGCTGGGACTCGCGTCGATCGCGTTGTGCAGGAGGTTGAGAAGGACCTGCTTGAACTCCGAAGGATTGCCGACGATCCGGGGCATCTCGGGGTCGCAATCCACGTCGAGCCGCACCGATCGCGCGCGCAGTTGGTGCTCGAGGAGCACCTCGATCTCGCGCAGGACCGCCGCGACGGCGAAGGGCAAGGGCGTGGCCGGATCGGAGCGCGCGAACTCCAGGAGCCGCGAGGTGATCTCGTGCGCTCGGTACGCCTCCTTGGCGATGATCTGCAGGTACTCGCGCTGCTGCTCGGGCGTCGTGCCGCCGCTCCGCAGCTTGCGCTCGAGCCCCTCCGCGCAGCCCGCGATCGAGGCGAGCGGATTGTTGATCTCGTGCGCGATGCCGGCCGCGAGCGTCCCGAGGCCGGCCAGGCGCGCAGCCCGCACGAACTCGCGCGTGCGCTGCTCGACTCGCTGCTCGAGATCACCCCGCATGCCCTGCAGCTCGCCGGCCATGGTGTTGAATTCCCGCGCGAGCTCGCCGATCTCGTCCCGCGAGTCGATGCCCACGCGATGGGCCAGATCGCCGCCGCCGATGCGCGCGGCGCTCGCGCGCAGGTCCTCGACGGGGCGCACGATCCAGCGCTGGACCATGTACGTCACGAGCGCCAGGACGAGCAGGGCCGCGGCCGTCATCCAGATCACCTGGACTCGCAGCTCGCGTCCGCGATCCAGGAGTTCGACGCTCGACTTCTGGGACTCCTGACGCATCTCGTCGCGCAGGACGTCGGCAAGCCGGCTCGCGTCGCGCGTGGCTGCGAGGAGACGCGCGGTGTCGGCGCGAGCGACGAGGGCCGCGTCGAGGTCGTGGAGCGCCAGCTCGAGGGCGTCGTAGAGCCGCGCCTCCTGGTCGGTGTGTCGCTGTTCGGACGGGTCGTCCTCCTCGGGCCCCTTCTCGAGCTCGGCCAGCGCGCCGGTGGCGTCGGCCGTCAGTTCGCGCATGAGCGCCAGCGCGTCCGAGTCGTTCGCGAGTCGCGTCGCGTCGTGGAGGTGGACGTGGGTCTCGAGCGCGTGCAGCGCGTGGGCGATGTCGCGCGAGTACATCGACTCGCGCTGCTCCTCCAGGACCTGCTCGACGCTGACGTGCATCTCGCCGACGCGCAGAGCCACCACGACGCCGATCGTCCCCACGAGGGCGGCCAGAAGCGCGAAGACGACGCCGAGCCTCCTCCCGATGCCGAACGCCGGCCTGCGCTGTGCGCCGCGCTCATCGTCGGTTCGCAGTCCCACGTTCATCCTTCGGCGTGGAGCACGAGGTCGAGGCCCAGCTCGTAGTGCGGGTTGCCGGGCAGCATCCGCTCGGACCAGGACTCCGGCAAGCCGAAGGGCGCCCAATCCAGCGGCGCGACCGCATGGAGCTCGACCGCGCCGCCGGGCAGACGCATCCAGGTCAGGGCCAGCGTGGTGTCGCGCGAGACACCCCCGAGCACCACCGTGCAGCGCAGGGTGCAGGCGCGGACGCCCGGCGCGCCGGTCGCGTGGCAACGTGCGCTGACCGTCCGGATGTGCAGCTTCAGGTCCCGAGGCCAGCCGTTCGACAGCGCGTCCGCGCGGGGCTGGAGGTCGAGCTCCAGGCCGGCGAGCGTCTCGTCGGCCAGGATGCGCACGGAGC
The DNA here is from genome assembly GCA_026692665.1 of Planctomycetota bacterium. Taxonomy (GTDB): domain Bacteria; phylum Planctomycetota; class UBA1135; order UBA1135; genus JAEUHZ01. Next base: position 64,623 of record JAPLOF010000017.1, on the reverse strand, counting down.
CCTCGGCCCGCAGGCCCTGCTCCCGCTGCTCCCCGCGATCGCCGATCGTGACCACGCGCGCGGAGCTGCGCTGGGCGTCCGCCTGCAGGACCTGGTCGACGCCGGGAGGCGCCGATGCGGCCAGGAACAGGAGCGGCGGCACGAACTCGGTCGACCGGCCGTGCGAGATCGGCGAGCGATGCGCGTCGCGCGTCGCTTCGCGCACGCCCAGGGCGGCCAGCGCCAGGGCGAGCGGGACGAATGTCACGACCACCGCGCGTTCGAGGAGCCGCTTCACGCGCTCGCTCGCTGACGGCGTGCCCGCCCGCCGCTCGGATACAGAGCGCTCCACCAGACCCTCGGACGGGCGAGCTCGCGCAGGGGCACGTAGTCTCCCGTCACCGACACGAGCACGTCGACGAGTTCAGGACGCGACTCGAGCAGGCCGAGCGCGCTCCGCACGAGTCGCGGATGGCGCAGGCCGCGCTGGAGCAGGCTCGCGAACGCCACGCGCGGCACGATTTCGCGGCGCCGGCCGCGTGCGTAGTCGCGCAGCGACGCACGGTCGACTCGGCCCGCGTGCAGGGCGGCGATCGCGCTCTGGCTCAGCATCTCCGCGCCCTTGAGCGCGAAGAAGATGCCCTCGCCAGTCACCGGGTCGACATATCCGCACGCATCCCCGACGAGGGCGGCACCGTCGAAGGTCTGCTGCGTGGTCCGACCCGCCAGCGGACCGATCCCTCGGACCGGATCCACCCGGCGTCCGCGGGCCAGCCGCTCTCCAAGGGCGGGTACGCGCGACAGCCAGGCTTCGAGCGCGGCGTCGCGCGGCAGGCCGGCGCCCACGTACAGCGCGCGGTCGAGGACCAGGTTCAAGCTGACGATTCCACCTTCGACGGCCGTGCAGGCGAAGTAGCCGCCTTCGAAGAAGTGCACCTCGGCCGAACCACCCCAGTCCACCCCGGAATAGCGCGTGGTCAGTGCGAGCTTGTCGAGCCACGGCACGGTCCGCTGCACGCCGAGTTCGCGCGCGATCCGCGAGCGCAGTCCATCCGCCCCGATGGTCAGCGGCGCGCGCAACGCGATCGTTTCCCCACAGGGACGGCGCGCGGCGAGACCGGTGACCTGGCCGCGATCGCCGCGCAGGAGGCCCGTGGCCCGCACGCCCTCGAACAACTGGACACCGCCGGTCCGCAGCGCGGCGCGCAGGAGGACGTCGTCGAAGACCTCGCGTCGCACGGCCCAGCCGTGCTCGAACGGCGCTGCCACGGCGCCCACGTCCGCGAACTGGCCGCGCGCCTGCCGTCCGTGACCGTGCAACACCATGCCGCGCACTTCGCGCGCGCCGAGTGCCCGCAGGTCCCCGCCGACGCCGAGGTCGTCCAGCATCGTCAAGCACTCCGGGCTCATGAACTCGCCGCAGGGCTTGAAGCGCGGGAAGTGCTGGTGGTCCACGAGAGCGACGTGGAAGCCCGCGCGGGCGAGGCGCAGGGCCGTCGTGGATCCCGCGGGGCCGGCCCCCGCGATCACGGCATCGAAACGTAGATCAGCCGGCACGGGTGGCCTCCAAGGAAGCCGGGTTCGCGATCGGTCCGGCATCCACGGGCTTCACCAGGAGAGCCGGCAGGAGGAGCAGGTCGCACAACGCCGCGACCGCGATCGTGACCGCGGCCAGCCCACCGAACTCGAAGGTCGTCGAGAGCCGGCCGAACATGGTGAGCGAGAACCCGACGCCGAGCGCGACCGATGTGATGGCGACGGCGCGCCCCGAGTGCTGGAACACGTGCTCGATCGAAGCCAGGGACCCCGATCCGCTCGCGCGTTGCTCGCGATAGCGGTGCAGCAGGTGGATCGTGTCGTCGACGATCAGGCCCAGCATCACCGAGCTGATCATCGCGGTCGCGAGGGAAAGCGGGCGCCCGATCAGCGCCAGCCCGCCGTACACGATCACGCAGGGCATGACGTTGGGCACCATGGCGAGCCAGGCGTAGCGCAGGGAGCGGAAGCCCACCCAGAACAGGACGAAGAGCACGGCCATGCTCGCGCCGAGTCCAGTCAGGGAACTGCGCACGAGCCGCCCGCTGTCCCGCGCGATCTGGACGGAGCTGCCGGCCACGAGGACGTCGCCGGCGCCGAGTGCGCGTGCGCGCGACTCGATCGCGTCGAACAACCGCTCCCGCGTGGCGCTGCCGGAGGGCGCGAGCAGGAACCGCACCGACCAGTCGCCGTTCTCGGCGTGCAGCGCCGGTCCCGCGGGTCCCGCCACCCCCTCGAGCTCGAGGACCGCGCCGGCGAGCAGCGCGATCTGCACCGGATTCGCCGCCGGACTCTCCTTCGGCACCAGGACGTCGAAGACGTCCGAGCCGCCGATCTCGCTCGCGATCGTCGCCGTGTCGCGGCGGAACAGGTGGCTCTCGGGCAACACCCGCTGCGGATCGTTGTCGACCTCGATGTGGGTCCAGGCGACGGCCGCTCCGATGGTCACCGCCAGGGCCGCGATCCGGACGGCCAGCGCGCGCTGCGCGATCCAGTCCGCCATGTGGCGGCCGAGGGTTCCGGCCGTGGCCCCGCGACGCGCGAGGAGCCGCGGCGAAACACGCGCGGCCACGAGCACGAGCAGCGCGGGCGTGAGGAAGCTGGCGATCCAGTACGACAGCCCGACCCCGAGAGCCGCGAAGACGCCGAAGTCGACGACCGCTGGGATCGAGTTGAACGCGAGGGACAGGAAGCCGACGACCGTGGTGAGCCCGGCCAGCATCGACGGCATGCGCAGGCCGTCGACCGCACGCCGCGCGGCATCGCCGGGCGAGCGACCTTCCGAAAGCTCGTCGAGATAAGCCTCGATCCAGTGCACGCCGCTCGCGACGCCCACGGTCAAGAGGACCGGCTGCAGCATCACGGAGATCGGGTCCAGCTCGCGTCCCAGCAGGACGAACGCGCCTCCGGTCCACGCGATCGCGATGCCCGCCGGCGCCAGGATCGCGAGCACGAGCCCCGCGTGCCGGTAGTACAGGAACAGCAGCGCCGTCAGGCCGAGGGCGATGAGCGGCGCGACGCGCTTCCGCTCGCGCTGCACCTCGTGCGCGATCACGACCTCCGCCACGGGCTGGCCGCTGATCGCCATGCGCATCGAGGGCGGCGTCTCCCGGCGGAGGAGGCCCTCGAGCCGTTCGACCATCGGGGCGTAGTTGCCCTCCGGCGCGTCCAGCCGGACCGTGTACACGCGAGCACCGGCCGAGTGTTCCGGCCATTCCCGGAACTCGCCGATGCCGGGCAACGCGCGCGCTTTCTCGACCAGCCGGCTCAGCGCCTCCGCCTCGACCTCGGTGACGATCCCCGTGCCGATCGAGAGAGCCTGGAACGCCACGACGACGACGTCTTCACGGCCGAAGCTCGCGACGCGCCGCGCCTCGGTCGCGGCCTCGCGCGTGCCGACCGACTTCAGGGCGTGGTTCTCGACGTCGACGGTCGCGCCCGCCTGCAACCAGGCGAGCCAGAACGTCGGCACCAGGAGGGCCAGGACCAGCAGCGCGGAGCGTGCTCGTGACGGCTGCGGCGAGGGCACGCGCACGCTCCTGCACGCGCCATGCCGCCCCGACCCGGACCGCGGGTCGTCGATGCCGGGCGGGTTCCTCAGCTGGCGCGGCCTCGCCTGGCGCGCGGATTGTCGTCCTTGCAACCCCGGAGCAACTCTTGCAAGAACCCCTGTCGCGGGCTTCCTGGCGGCATTGGACTACGAACCGCCCGGGGTTGGCGCGCAGATTGCACACGAGGACGGCGAATGACCCAGAAGTTCCTGCAGCGTTTCGGCGTCGTCGCCTTGTTCGTGTTGGTGGCCGGCTCGATCGCGGCTTTGATCGTCGTCCGGGATCGGATGGACATCACCGTCGCGGACGAGGCTTCGGCCAGCCGTCGCGGACCGGATCCGGTCGAGCTGCTCGCGGCCGACGTCGCGGTGGTGCGCGACGACGTGCGCGGACTCGGCGAGGGTTTCCGGAGCGGCATGCAGTCGCTCCACGACGCTCTGGAGGGCTCCGCCGGCGAGCGCGAGACCCGCCTGGCGGCCGAGGTCGCGGCGCTGCGCTCCGAGCTGGCGATCGTGCGAAACCGGCTCGACCAGAACGCGGCCGAGGCGGCCGGTTCCCGCGCCCAGGTCAACCAGGCGCTCGCGACGCTCGGACAGGGGCTGCAGGACCTGGCGAAGGCGGTCGCCGAAGACTCGCGGCAGGCCGTGTCCGTGGCGCCGATCGTGCTCGCCCCCGCCGCCGCACCGTCGGTGGAGGTCGCCGCGGCCGAGGTCCCCGTCCCGGCCGTGCCCGCGGCGACGACGGCACCGGAGAGCGCGCCGAAGAAGGGCTTCCTGTCCTTCCAACTGCCTTCCCAGGGCTTCGTCTTCGATCAGCGCCAGCGCTTCGCGATCGTCTCGAACCTGTCGCGCGTCGGCTTCGACGCCAAGAGCACGCTGCACGACTTCAGCGGCGTCACGACCCGGGTCGAGGGCGAGATCACGGCCAACCTGGCCAAACCCGGCGAGAACTGCAGCGGCAGCGTGAGCGCGCAGTCGGCTTCGCTCGACACGGGACTCGAGGCGCGCGACGAGAGCATGCGCGAGATCCTCGAGCCGGCGAAGTTCCCCGAGGTGAGGTTCGATTGGAGCGCGTTCGAGCCGACCAGCGTCGACGCGGCCGCGCAGAAGGTCGTCGGTGTCGCGAAGGGCAAGCTCTCGATCCACGGCGTCGCGCGCGACGTGTCGATGCCGGTGACGATCACGGTCGACGCCTCGAAGCGGCTGGCCATCGACGGCCAGACGAAGATCAAGATGAGCGATTTCGGCGTGAAGCCGCCCAGCAAGCTCGGCCTGATCTCGGTCGAGGACGAAGCCGTCCTGTGGATCGCCCTGCGCGCACGCACGCTGGGCCCGGCCGCGGACGCGAAGCGATGAGCCTGCGCACCACCTGGATCGCCTGCGGCGCGCTCCTCTGCTCGACCGGCTGCATCACGTCGAGCGTCGTGGACAGCACCGGCCGCGCGGTGGCCGTGCCGGACACGAAGCTCGTGTGGAGCCCGGCCAGGCCGGAGGATCTGCGCGGCCTCTACGAATCGGTCTCGATCGAAGGCGAGGTCGCGGCCTCGCTGTGGAAGATCGAGTACGTGTTCGGCGCGGACGGCTCGTACTCCGGCGCCGCGCTCGTCCTGGGCGCGGACAACCCGCAGTTCCAGACGCTGTCGGGACGCTGGACTCTCGACAACGGAATCCTGGACCTCGGTGAGGGGCAGACGGCCCGCGCGTCGAGCGCGGCCGACCACCTGAAGCTCGAGAACGAGGGCGGCGTCGCGATCCTGCGGCGTGCCGCGGTGCAGTAGGTGGCGCCGCCCAATCACCAGAGCGTCGGCTGCGCGAGCGCGCGGATCGAGCAGGTCCAAGCATGCTCTCGAGCCCACCCGTCCTGGCCCTCGAAAGCCCTGGCTTCACACGAATCTGGACCGGATACCGCATCATCGGTCCCTGCTCGAGAGTCGTCGGCGTCCCGCGTACCAGGGCGAACCGCGCGCACGACACCGTCGCAGCGTTTCCCGCAACCGGCCTGAACTGACTTCATGAGAATCGCATCCGTCGCCAGCGCGCTGCCCGAGCACTACTTCGACCAATTGACGGTGCAGAAACGCCTCGAGCGCATCTGGGCCGCCCGCCCGGAGGTCGTTCGCCGGCTCCCCGCCCTGTTCGCCAACTGCGGCGTCGAGGGTCGCCACTTCGTGCTGCCCCTCGAGCGCTACGAGGAGCTCTCGACCTTCGGCCAGTTCAACGACGAGTGGATCCGCTGCGCGCTCGAGCTCGGCGAGAAGGCCGTGAAGCTGGCCCTCGATCGCGCCGGCCTGCGACCGCAGGACGTCGACGCGATCTTCTTCTCGACCGTCACGGGACTCGCGGCCCCTTCGCTCGACGCGCGGCTCGCGAACAAGATCCCGTTCCGCTCCGACATCAAGCGCGTGCCCATGTTCGGCCTGGGCTGCGTCGCGGGCGCCGCGGCCGTGTCCCGCGCCGCCGACTTCGTGCGCGGCAAGCGCGACGGCGTCGCGCTCGTGCTGACGGTCGAGCTGTGCTCGCTGACCTGGCAACGCGACGACCATTCGCTCGCCCACATCATCTCGACGGGCCTCTTCGGCGACGGCGCCACCTGTGCGGTCATCGTCGGCGACCAGCGCGGGGCCGACGGCCCGCGCATCGTCGACACGCGCTCGGTCTTCTACCCGGACACCGAGGACGTGATGGGCTGGCGCATCACCGAGCGCGGCTTCACCCTCATCCTCTCCCCCTCCGTGCCGACGGTCGCGCGCGAGCGCCTGGGGCCGGACGTGCACAAGTTCCTCGCCGATCACGGCTTGAAGAGCACGGACATCGCGTCGTGGGTGTGCCACCCCGGCGGCCCGAAGGTGCTCGCCGCCGCGCGCGACTCCCTGGGGATCACGGACGAGGACCTGGCCCTGTCCTGGGAGAGCCTGCGCAACGCGGGCAACCTGTCGAGCGCGTCGGTCCTGCTGATCCTCGAGCGCACGCTGCAGAAGCGCCGCCCGAAGCCGGGCACGCGCGGCGTGATGCTGGCGATGGGGCCGGGGTTCTGCTCGGAGCTCCTGTTGCTGCAGTGGTAGCGAATCGCACGGTCGCCCGCGTCGTGAGCGTTCGCCAACCAGACTTCGAGGTCTGTCCATCGCGCTGAACTCAACACAGACGGAGTCCGAGCTCCGCGTCGCCAGGCCGAGGGTATGCTCGAACGCACGATGGACAGGTCCCTCCATGCGAGTCGATGCCATCGGCTAGGGGCGGCGCTCTCCGCGGCTCTCCTCGTCGGCCTGACCGGGTGCTCCACCTGGCATCGCGTCGAGGCCTACCCCGGCTGGTCGCTCTACTCCGAGGTGCCGGAGGGCGTCGACGTCGGAGCGTTCCAGCGCGCCTACGATCCCGCGTTCGACGCGGTGGAGACCGTGCTCGGCAAGTTCCGATCGCCCGTGCGCATCCACGCATTCGAGGACGAGGACGGAGCCGCTGGAGTCGCCGCCGTCCAGGAAGTGCCGGGCATCGGCCGCGCCCGCGTGCGCGCCTACCACACGCGCGGCGAAGGTCCGTTCGGTCCCGCCGCGGGCATCTACGCGAGCAGCGCCGATCCGGGCACCGCGGTGCACGAGCTGGTGCACGCGCGCATCGCGGAGATCGACCGGGACCTGCCGCTTTGGTTCGAGGAAGGCCTGGCGTGCGTGCTGGGCGACGGATTCCTCGACGGCGAGCGCTGGGTCGTGGACGGCCTGGCGTGCTGGCCATTGCGTGAACTGCGCGAGCGCACGCCGGACGTCACGGAGCTGGCGCGGCTCCTCGCGGTCCGCGCGGATCACGGCACGGACCTGCGCGAGAACGTGCTCGTGCACTTCGTCGGCTGGGCGATCGTCTTCGACATGTACCGCACCGAGGGTCGTGTCGACTGGCCCGGCTGGATCGCGCAGGCGCGCTCCATGAGCGTGGCCGAGGCGCGCGAACGGCTGCAGCGCACCCTCTCGGCCGAGACCGAGACCGCCTGGCTCGCGCGGCTCGACGACGTGGACCGCGGCGTGCGGATGGCGACGGCGAAGGGCCTGTGGAAGCTGCGCTCGGAGGACGTCCTGCGTCGCCTGCTCGACCGCCTGGGCCGCGAAGAGGATCCGGAGGTCCAGGTGGCGCTCTCGATCAACGCCCTCGCCGCGGCGGGCGAGCGCGAACCGCCGGGACGATTGGCCGGTCGCATGTGGCGTACGGTCTGGCCCGCGTTGCGCCGCGCCGAGCTCGCGAACCCGGTCGAAGAAGCCGCGGTCGAATCCCTGCTGTCCTCGTTCCGCTGGCGCGGAAATCGCGACTCGGACGCCGCGCTCGACGCCCTGCAGCGCTTCTGGGCCGAGTGAGCGGGCTCGGACGGACCAGATGCCGTAGCCGTCACGCGCGCTGGCCCGCCTCGAAATGCCATCGGGCACCCAGCCGCGCGGCTGGATGCCCGACGATGCACACGGGGAGCGGACCTGCCGGCCCGCTCGAGGCATCACATGCTCTTGGCCTTCTCGAGCAGCTTCGTGAGCTCGGCCACCATCGGCTCGACCTTGGCCTTCAGCGCCTCGAAGGACTTCATGTCGAGGCTCTTCATGTCGAAGCCCGAGAACATCTTCGTGATCTCGTCCTTCTTGGCCGTGAGCTGCGTCATCAGCGTCTCGATCTGGCTCTTGGCGTCGCCGGTCTTGGCTCCGGCCTTCGTCTTGAGGTCGGCGAGCGTCATGTCGACGCCCTTGAGCTTGCCGTCAGCCATCTTCTTCAGCTCTTCGAACTGACCGGTGAACTGCTTGGCCGCCTCGGTCGCCTTCGCGCCCATGTCCTTCACGTCCATGGCGGAGCCGCCTCCGGCCGCCTTCGTGGACTCCTTCGAGCAGCCCGTGGCGAGAGGAAGGACGAGCGCCGCGGCGATCGCGAGGTGCAGAGAGTTGAGCTTCATGTGGGAATCTCCTCGATGAGGATGTGGTTGTCGGGCCGAGGCCGGCACCGGACGGTGCGGCTCTCGCGGCGCCAGGATCCTACGCGATCCCCGGGTCCGTTCGCGGCCAACCGGCCCGCGGACGCCCCAGGACGTGGATCGCGGGCCTGGACTCTGTGCGTCGGACCCTGATCAGGGGACCCATACCGCGCTGAGCCCGTTCGTCAGGTTGAACGTGCTCGCCGTGCAGAACGCGGCGGCGTTGCGGTACCAGACTTGGTCGGAGCGCCGCGACCCGCACAACGAGGGTCTGGCCACGAACGGAATCGAAGCCGCGGCAACGAACCCCGCTGGGATCGCCCGACGAGCCCGAAGTGCAGGGAGTGGAGACTGGGACGAGAGGGGCGCGGCGACGGCGTTCATGAGTTCTCGATCCGGGGCCATCGGTGGTCGAACGGGCTGCTCGACTGAAGGTTCCGCGGCGGGAATTCAGGGGTCCGATGGCGCGTCCGAGCCCCCGTCCTATCCGGGCGCTCAGGAGCAGATCCGCCCCGCTATACTCGCGCCCTTTGCCAAGGAACCGCCCAACCCGCCCCATGCAGACCGTCGCCAAGCCCTCCTTCGAGCAGCTCTCCCGCAACTTCCATCACTGGGAGAAGACCGGCGACCTGATCGACCAGTGCATCGATCTCACCCTGAACCTGCGCCAATCCGGTCACCCCGGCGGGTCGCGCAGCAAGGTGCCGCTGCTCGTCGCGTCGACGCTCGGCGCGGGGATGCGCTTCGACATCCGGCATCCGGAGAAGGCGTTCGGCGATCGCTTCGTGCTGGTCGCGGGGCACTGCGCGCCGGTCGTGTACGCGATGCTCGCGGTCTACAACGAGGCGCTGCGCGCGCGCTACGAGATGACGGGCGACAAGCGCTTCCTCGTGCCGCACGCCAAGGAGAGGCAGCTCACGTGGGAGCACCTGCTCTTCCTGCGGCACAACAAGGGCCTGCCCGGGCACGCGGAGATGGAGGGCAACACGCTCTTCTTCAAGTTCAACACGGGGCCGTCGGGCCACGGCGCGCCGGCGGCGCTGGGCGAGGCGATGGCGCTCAAGCACGCGGGCGCGGGCGGGACCAAGGTCTTCGCCATGGAGGGCGAAGGTGGACACACCGCGGGCGCGCACCACGAGGTCAAGCACTCCGCGTGGGGCCTCGGGCTCGACAACCTGATCTACCTGTTCGACTGGAACGACCACGGCATCGATCCGCGGCCGTGCTCGGACATGGTGTACGGCACGCCGCGCGAGTGGTTCGAGCCGTACGGTTGGCGCGTCGCGGGCACGGAGAAGGGCGAGGACTACGCGGAGATCACGAAGGCCTTGCTCGCGATCGTGCACGACGAAGCACCGAAGGGCCGGCCGGGCATGGTGTGGGTCAAGACGCGCAAGGGTCGCGGCTACCACAAGTTCGACTACGCGAGCCACGGCAAGGCGCATGGACGAAACAGCGAGCTCTTCTGGCAGTGCCGCGCCGATTTCGCGAAGAAGCACGGTGCCGTGTTCGCCGGCGCCGGCGACACGAAGGACCCGGGCGAGGACGCGTGCCGCGAGCAGTCGAAGGCCTGGTTCCAGACCGTGATGAAGGTGCTGCGCGACGACAAGGCGCTCGTCGAGTACCTGTCGGACACGCTCGTCGAGATGGGCGAGTCGGTGCCGGTGAAGCCGGCCGGCTTCAAGCTCGCCTCGAGCGTCAACCTGCACACGGACCGCTCGTGGCTCGCGCTCGACAAGCTGCCCAAGGAGCTCTTCGTCGCTCCCGGCACGAAGATCGCGAACAAGGAAGGGTTCGGGAAGTTCGGCGCGTGGGTCAACGCGGTCGCCAAGGAGAAGATGGGCCGCCCGCTCGTCCTCGGCTGCTCGGCGGACCTGGCGGAGTCGACGTCGATCTTCGGCTTCGCGCAGGACTTCGGCGCGACGAAGGGCTTCGGCTGGTACGAGCGCAACAAGAACCCGGGCGGGTCGCTCCTGCCGCAGCAGATCACCGAGTTCACGAACTCCGGCCTGATGGCGGGGCTCGCGACCGTGAACATGAGTGCCTCGCCGGAGAAGGAGTTCCTCGGCTACTGGGGCGCGCACTCCACGTACGGGTCGTTCAGCTACCTGATGTACGGGATGATGCGGCTCTTCTCGCAGCTGGCGCAGGACTGCCCGCTCAAGGTCGGCAAGATCATCTGGGTCGCGGGCCACTCCGGTCCCGAGACGGCCGAGGACAGCCGCACGCACTTCGGGATCTTCGCGCCGGGGACGACGCAGCTCTTCCCCGACGGGCACGTGATCAACCTGCACCCGTGGGAGCACAACGAGGTCGCGCCGATGCTGGCCGCGGCGCTGCAGAGCGACGTGCCGATCATCGCGCTGCACCTGACGCGTCCGAACGTCGCGGTGCCGGATCGCGCCGCGATCGGCTGCGCGTCGCACATGGACGCGGCCAAGGGCTGCTACGTCATCCGCGACTACGACAAGAACCGGCCCAAGGAGGGCACGCTGCTCGTCCAGGGCACGAGCACGACGGAGTCCGTGTTCCAGCTCCTCCCGCGGTTTAACCAGCCGGGCGCGCCGAACGTGAAGATCCTGGCCGCGGTCAGCTGGCAGCTCTTCCAGATGCAACCGCGCGAGTACCAGGACGCGGTGCTCCCGCGCGGGGATTGGCTCGATTCGACGGTGATCACGAACGGGGCGCGGCGCCTCATGCACGACTGGCTCAGCAGCAAGGTCGCCGAGGCCTACGCCATGAGCCCCGACTTCGACAACCGCTGGCGCACCGGCGGCACCGTCGACGAGCTCAAGAAGGAAGCGCACATCGACCCCGACTCCCTGTGGGAAGGAATCACGCGCTTCGCGCGCGAGCGCGAGAAGCGGCTCGTGCGGCTCGGGCATCCGGGCTGAGGTCGTCGGTACGGTGCCCGGAACGACTCCGCCGCCTTCGTCGTCCGCGCGCGGGGCGCGGGCTACGAAAGCGGCGGAGTCGTTCCGGGCGCCCTACCGACGACCTCAGCGCAGGAGCGTCGGCGGAATCCACGCGAAGAACCGCTCGCGCGGGATCGGCGTCGACATCCACGACTGATCGGGCGGCGGCAGGCGGAGCAGCTCGCGCGCGCTGAGCAGACGTGCCATGGGCTCCGTCGCCGGCGTGCCCTTCTTCGTGATCCAGCGCACGGATTTCTTGGCGACGATGCGCTGCGCGACCTCGAGCGTCAGCTGACAGTCGCCCTGCACGTACTCGATCACGCGCGCATGCTCGCCGCGCGCCCAGGCCTTCGGGGCTTCCGCGCCGTGCATCGACTTCTTCAGGCTGACGCCCAGGCCTTCGGCCGCCGCGGCGAGCGCGATCGGGAAGCCGCGACCGTGGAAGATCTGAAGCATCGGGTCGAACGTGTCGAGCGCGACCTCGCCGGCGAGGTGCGCGTCGCCCGCGGCGGCGCCGAGCCATTTCAGGTCGAAGCCGACGCCGTTCCATGCGACGACCTGCTCGCCGCGGATCTGCGCCTCGCGCAGGGCGACGAGCACGGCCCGGGCGTCGCTCGCGCTCATCTTGGGCGCGGGCAGACCGCTCTCGATGCCGTGCCACGTCCACGAGCCGCCGCGATCGTCGCGCGCCGCGGCGACGGCCAGGTCGAAGGGGCCGAGTTGGTCGAGGTCCCCGCCCGCGGGGATCTCGACGACGGAAGCGAGCTCGATGTCGAAGGCCAGCATGCCGCGGAGTGTACGGGCCTGGCTCGTCGCTGGCACGCCGACTGCGGTACCGGTACCGACGGTCAGTGGTACGGAGCCAGGCACAACTCCGCCGTTTTCGATCCAGCGCGCAGGGCGCTCGATCGAAAACGGCGGAGTTGTGCCTGGCTCCGTACCTGCCGTACCACCGAACGGTCAGGGCCGGAGCTTCTTTCCCGGCTGGCACAGGCACGGCGCGTGGATCTCGACGTCCGCGCGCGACCAGGCTCTCGCGAAACGGGCCGCGACCCCGTCTGCTTCCTTCGCGCGCCCCTGCTCGCGCAGCGCGCGCTCGAGGCCGAACAAGGACCAGCCGTTCTCCGGGAACAGCTTGAGATCCTCGCGAAACGCGCGCTCCGCTTCGTTCCAGCGTCCGGCCTCGAGGAGCATCGCGCCGTAGGGATGTCGCACGGGCATCATCCAGTCGGGAGGTTCGTCGTAGACGAGGCTCGCGTCGATCTCGGCCGCCTCGGCGAGGTTGCCGATCCCCTCGTCACGCCGGCCCGCCGCGAAAGCGATCTCGCCGGCCAGGACGAGCCGCGGGATCCGCAGCACGGACTTCGCCGGATTGTTCCCGACGGGACGGTCGTCGAGCCGCGTGACGATGGCGTCCAGCGCCGCCAACTCCTCCTGCGCCTCGGCGGCGCGGCCGAGCACGTTCAGCGCGACGCCCCGCGCGTAGTGCCGCACGCCGTTCGCCACCAGGAACTCCTCCGGGAACGCCGGCTCGCGCAGGATCTCCTCCCAGCGCCCGAAGCGCACGAGCACGTGCAACACGACGGGCAGATAGCCGTCGACCATGGGCCCCACGCTCGCCACGAACTCGGGCGGGAGGTCGGCCAGCATGCGCTTCGCCGCGGTCATCGCCGCATCGGACCGGCCTTCCAACATCGAGCTGAAGGCCAGGAAGTGCGCGTTGTGCATCATGTAGACGCGATAGAAGCCGTCGCGCGGGAAGCGGTCGCGATGGCTCGCGTCGACCTCGATCGCGCGCTCGTTCGCGAGCGAAGCGTCGGCGAGGCGTCCCGTGCGCACGTACGTGTGCGACGGCATGTGAACCATGTGGCCCGCACCCGGCACGAGATCGCGCAGGCGATCGGCGGCGGCGAGCGCGAGCTCGGGCCGCGCGGAGCCCTCCGTCGCGTGGATGTAGAGGTGGTTCGCGAGTGGGTGCGACGGATCGGACTCCAAGGCACCCTCGAGCAGAGCGAGGATCTCGTTCACGCGCCCCTTCGGCGCCCCGGCGCGGGTCCACAGGTCCCACGGCTGCAGGTCCATCAGCGCTTCGGCCGCGAGCGCCGCGACATCTGCGTCGCGCGGGTGCTCGTGCGTGACGGCGAGCATCGCCTCGGCGTAGGCCTCGTCGAGCGGCCGGCGATCCGTGGGCACGGTCTCGCCCCAGCGCACGAATTGCGCGCCGATCAGCGCGCGCTCGACGGGGGTAGCGCCGACAGAGAGCGTCCGTGCCCGCTTGACGGCCTCGCGCGCGAACCTGTCGCGCTCCGGCGGGACCAGGGGGAAGTTGATGTGCGGCCCATTGGCGTTCGCGATCCCCCACCACGCCATCGCGAAGCCGGGGTCCAGCTCGACCGCTTCGCTGAAGCAGTGGATGGCCTCGTCGTGGTTGAACGAATAGAGCCAAGTCAGGCCCTGGTCGAACCAGCGCTGGGCCTCGGTCGAGGTCGTGCTCGCCGCCCGCGTGTGCGCGCCGAGATCGACATCGAGAACGGCGTGCGTGGCCGTCGTGCCGCAAGCCGAGAATGTCAGGGTCAGGAGCAGGGCCGCGAGAACTGTGCGGCGGTGCGAACTCTTGTGCATGGCGAGCGTCCTCGTGGATCCGTGAGCCGCGATCGCGACACACAGTACGACGACGCACGCGCGGCGTCAGGCCCATGTAGGCTGACATCGCCGAACACCGATCCCGCCTCGAGCGGACCCGGCACCTCTCGGATCCACCGACCGGCTCGAGCCGATTCGGCATCCGGGCCAGAGTCGGCTGGATCGAATTCGAGTCCCGGAGCCGCTCAGCCCGGAATCGGTCCGCGCGGCCTGTGGCGCCTCAGGGACCGCGCCTCGCCGATGCTCAGCCCTTCTTGCGGCTGATGAGGGAGAGCAGGAACAGCAGGATAATGGCACCGACGACCGCGGACAGGAGCATCCCGATCAGGTTGGTCGGGGCCAGGCCGAGCAGCCCGAACACGAACCTCCCGAGCAGCGCCCCCAGCGCGCCGACGACCAGGTTCCCGATCCAACCGAATCCGCTGCCCTTCGTGAGCTGTCCGGCGATGAAACCGGCGAGGATTCCGAGCAAGATCGCGTAGACGAGGTCCATGCAGGCACTCCGGGAGCGAGGTGGCGAGGAGAGTCGGAAGCGGGCAGCGCGCCGCGCGGCCCTTGACACGGGAGTCTGACGGGGCGACTCCTCTGCAACAACCGTGGACCTATCCCCCGAGGACATCCGCGCGCTCGTCGCGCAGCGCGAGGGCAAGAAGCTCGAGTTCAAGAGCGGTCTGCCGCGCGACGAGAAGACGGCGCGCTCGCTGGCCGCGTTCGCGAACACACGCGGAGGGATCCTGCTGGTCGGCGTGGGCGATCGCGGGGAGATCCTCGGTGCGCCGCATCCCCCCGACACGAGCGCGCACCTGCACGAGATCGCGCAGCTTCAGCTGGAACCGCCCCTCGTCGTGCAGTGCGGGATCGTGAGCGTGAACCAGAAGCCGATCGTGTGGTGCTCGGTGCCGCTGTCGCCTCGGCGTCCGCACGCGGTGCTGCACGAAGACGGCCGGCGAGAGATCGTCGCGCGCGTCGGGTCGAGCAACCGCGTAGCGACGGGCGCGACGCTCGCGGCGCTCGAGTCGGGGCGACGCGGCTCCGCGTCCGGTCTCGATCCGCTGCAGCGGTCCGTGCTGGCCTGGGTCGCGGAGCGCGACCGCTCCACGACGCGCCCCGGCGGGGACGCGACCGTGGCGGACTTCGCCAAGGCTCGGAATGTCGGAATCCAGCGGGCTCGGCGCGCGTTCACGCAGCTCGAGATCGCCGGAATGCTCGTCGCCCACGGGGTCGGGGCGAAGCGCACCTACGCGGTGCCCTGATCCGGGCGGCGGTTCAGCGAGCCGCGTTGGCCGGAGCCGGTCGAGTACCGGGCGCGACGGCGCGGACGGGCAGCTGCACCTCGTGGTAGCTGCGAGCGATCGGTGTCATCGGGCCGTTCCAGCCCATGACGCGCATGCTTCCCGCCGCTTCCAAGTCGCTCTGTTGGGCGAGCCAGCCCTCGATCGAGCGCAGCGCCTGCTGGACGCGCTCCTCCGTGCGCCGGCCCCGCAGCCCGATGCTCGCCACGCGCACGGGCGCGACGTCCGCGACCTCGACATCGCCACCGGCCGGCCCCAGACGGCCGACTTCCGTGGACGCGTACAGGAACGCCATCGCGGTCTGCCGCTTGCCCGCGCCGTCGTAGGTCATCTCCACCGGCGCCGTCATCGGGATCCCGTTCGATTCGATGTGCTGGAAGAGCTTCCAGAACGCGCCGTTCTCGGGGCCGAACTGACGCGCCATCGGCACGCGCGCCAGGCGACAGGCGGGGTAGTCGAGGACCAGGACCTCACCCACCGGCGTCGCGCCGGGGAAGCCGCGCGGACGGTCGGCCTCGAGGACCGGCGTGAACTCGATGTCGGTCGCGATCGCCTTCGTCTCGCGCTGGAGTTCCACGAACGGATCGGATCCGGCGGCGAGCGCCGCGAGGCGCGACGCGGTCAGGGAGCGCTCGCCGAGCTTGCCGGCAGCCGCGGTCGCGGCCTGCCTCAGGCGCGCGGCGCGCTGGGCGTCCGTGAACTCGGGTGCCTCGGCCCGCACAAGCTCGAGCCCGGCTTCGAGCTCTCGAACGGCCGCTGCCCGTGCTTCCGGGGACGGGGCCGTGGTGATCGCGGTCTGGGCGAGGGAGATGAGGGCGATGGCGGAGATCATGCCGGGTGCTTCGCGCCGGAGGCCCGATCGGGTTCAAAACACCGGGGTGCCGAAGACCTGGAAGCTCGGAAAACCGCCCTCGACGGTCCGCGGCGGGCCGCCGTGGGCCCCGAACGCCTCCTCGGCCCCGAGACGCAGGCCGCCCAGGCTCGATCGGAGGGCCCCGCGTCGCGCGTCGTCGTCGTCGGGAACGCCCCGCAGATCGAAGCCGTACCAACGCACGACGAGGGTCGCCACCCACGCGCCGTCGCTCGCGCGCACGGGAAAGAAGTGGTCGCGCCCGGCGAGCCAGTTGAAGTCCTTGCTGACCGAGTAGACGTCGCAGACCAGGCGTCCACGGTCGTCCACACGGTTGAGGACGTGCAGGTCGCACGTGAACGACGAGAACGGGAACGGCAGGTCGGTCTCGAACAGGATGCGCAGCGCGGAGAACGGGCCGCCGTCCGGATCCTTGCCCTGGACGTACGTGTCGGCGATCGGACCGATGCGCTCGTAGCTGGCTCCGGGTCGTGAGGGGTAGGAGCGGTAGTCGTTCTCGGCCGCCTTGATCGCCTCGAGGTCGGCGTAGATCAGCGTGGCCGCCTGCTGGACGAGGTCGTCGCGATCGCGCTTCTTCCAGGCCGCTTCCTTGCGACCGCCGAGGGTGAGCGGGCGCGCGAACACGAGACCATCGCACGGGCTGTCGCGGTCTGGATTCCACTTCGGGGCGCGGAGCGCCGTATCGCACAGGAGTTCGGAGGCCCACGGCTCCAGTTCCTTCGCCAGGCCCGGCTGGACCTCGCGCACGCGCGCGAGCACCCGCTCGCAAGCCTGCGCGCCGCCACCGGCCGCGCGCACGGCGCGCACGACGTCGCCGAGGCAGTTCAACGTCTCGGTCGCGCCGGGCTTGGACGCGTAGCGCTCCAGGGCGAGTCGACGCATCGCGCGGGCCAGATCGACAGGCAAGCCCTCGCCTTCGTCCGCGGGCTCGAGCTCCTCGGGCAGCAGGTAGGCGCGGTCGAACGTCGCCGGCCCGAGCTCGGCCCACTCGATGGTCCGCGGCAAGACCGCCGGCGTTTCCGAGACCGCGACGGACGCGGCGAACAGGGTGGCGAGCGCGATCATCGGGCTCCCTCCCGGGCGAACTCGGCCAAGGCCCGGGACACGAAAGCCGGCTGTTCCTCTTGGGGATAGTGACCGGATCCGGGGACGGACACGAAGCGCGCGCCCGGGATCTTGTCGGCGAAGAGCTTCCCGAAGCGCTCCGGCTTGTACGCGATGTCGCGCTCGCCCCACAGGAGCAGCACCGGTTGCTTCATCCGCGCCAGATCCGTCGAGCGCGTGCCGTTCTCGTCGCGCGCCAGGTCGATCATCGCGTGCCAGTTGTCGGAGTTCTCGCACACGAGGAAGTACTCCTCGAGGCGCTCCGCCGGGCTCGGCGCGGCGAAGTGCAGATCCACGGCCGGCCGCAGCCGATCCCGCGAGTTCAGCAGCCAGCCCCACTTGGCCAGGCTCATCTCGCGCATCTTGACCTCTTCCGGCAGCCACTCGTCGTCGCGCCGCGGGAAGCCGGAGCTGCTCATCAACGCGAGGCGCGCGACGCGGTCCGCGCGATCGAGCGCGCAGCGCCAGGCGAACTCGCCGCCGTAGCTCTGCCCGACCAGCGTCACGTCGCGCAGGTCGAGCATCTCGAGGAACCCGCCCACCCAGTCGGCGCAGGCCTGGAACGAGTACGCATCAAGCTCGGTCCGCGTCGAGCCGTGACCGAGCACGTCGAGTGCGTACACGCGACAGCTCTTCGCGAGCCCCTCGTACCCCGGTCCGCCGTGGATGACTTCGGTCCACGTGACGAGCGAGCTGGGCGTGCCGTGCACGAGCACGACGATCGGCCCGCTGGTGCCGGCCTGGTGCCAGCGATACTCGACCGGGATGCGCTGGCCCGCGATCGTCGCCTCGGCCTTGCGAACCTGGAGGCCGGCCTCGCGCACCGGACGGTTCTTCTCCAGCGCCAAGAGGCGCGTCTCGACTTCGGACTTCTTCATGGACGAGCAGCCCCCGACGACGAGCAGGCCGGCGCCGGCCGCGATCAGGACGAATAGGAGCAAGGTCACGCGGCGCATCGGTAGTCCCAGCATTCAGGAAATGGGTCCAGGGAGATAGCCCCTCCGCCCGGCGGCCGCATCCCCGGCGCCTTGCCGGGCGTAGTCACCCGAGGTTCCTCATGCGATACGCGACTCCACGAGACCCGGATGCGGGCCGACGGACCTCGAACACGATCCCCGCGGAGGCCATCTGCGTCGTGGGGGCCGGCATCGCGGGGCTGGCCTGCGCGCGGCGCCTGGCTTCGCGGAACGCGCAGGTGATCGTCCTCGACAAGGGCCGCTGTCCGGGCGGAAGGGCCTCGACCCGCGGCGAAGGCGCGCAGGCCTACGACCACGGCGCCCAGTACCTGACCGCGCGCGATCCGCGGTTCCTGCGCGAGGTCGAGAGCTGGCGCCGCGCCGGCATCGCGGCGGAGTGGTCCGGTCGCGTCGGCGTCCTGCACGGAGGCGTCGCGACTTCGAGCGAAGGCTCCACGCGCCGCTTCGTCGGGCGGCCGTCCATGGGCGCGATCGCGCGCCACCTCGCGCGCGGGCTGGACGTCCGCTGCAGCACGCGCGCGCTAGCGATCGAGGGCGAGCCTGGAGCGTGGGCCGTCGCGACGGAGGCCGGCGCGTCGCTGGGCCCGTTCGCGCACGTGATCGTCAGCGCGCCGCCGCCGCAGTCGGCCGACCTCCTCGAGCGCGCGGCGCCCGACATCGCCGCCGCACTCCGCGGGGTCCGCGCGCGCCCGTGCTGGGCGCTCATGGTCGACTTCGACGGCCCGCTGCCCCTCGCGCTCGACGGCGCGTTCGTGCACGACTCCCATCTCGCGTGGATCGCGCGCGAGGCGTCGAAGCCCGACCGCGCGGCGGGCGAGCGCTGGATCTTGCACGCGTCGCCGGAGTGGAGCGCGGCGCACCTCGAGCTCGACGCGGGCTGGATCGCGCGCGAACTCCTCGCTGCGCTCACGGACGCGCTCGCGTGCGCCGTGCCGAGCGCGCGGCAGGCCGTCGCGCACCGCTGGCGCTTCGCGACGCCGGATCCGGTGCTGCCCAATCCGCACCTCCTCGACGAGGAGCTGGGGCTCGGCGCGTGCGGCGACGCGCTGGGCGGTCCGCGCGTCGAGGGCGCGTGGCTCTCCGGAACGTCGCTGGCCGAGGCTCTGCGGGTCCGCGCGTGAAGGGCGTGCGCAAGGAGCACCTGCCCACGAAGACGTGCGCGACGTGCGGCCGCCCGTTCGCGTGGCGCAAGAAATGGGAGCGCGACTGGGAGCGCGTGCGCTACTGCAGCGACCGGTGCCGGGGCGGGCGTGCGAAGGACCGGCCGCGCTGAGAATCGCTGGCGCAGCGGCCGCGGTATCCTCGGGCGGGTCGAGTCGCCGCGCGCGTCACGAGCAGCAGCCATGCCCCCCGTCCCCAATCCCTCCGTTTCGATGAGCCCCGTCGCGGCGCTGGGGCAACTCAACGACGTCGAGTTGCGCAACGCGCCGGACATCCTGTTCCTCGCCGGGGATCCTGGACTGCTGCGCTCCGGACCGCGGGTCGCGATCGTCGGCGCTCGAAAGGCGTCTCGCGAGGGCCAACTGCGCGCGATGCGGTTGGCGCGCGTGCTCGTCGATCACGGGATCACGATCGTCAGCGGATTGGCGGAGGGGGTCGACACCGCAGCGCACCTCGCGGCGATCGACCGCGGGGGCCGGACGATCGCCGTGCTCGGGACCCCGCTCTCCCGGGCCTATCCCGCGTCCAACCAGGACCTCCAGGAACGGATCCGTCGCGAGCATCTGCTGGTCTCGCAGTTCCCCGAGGACGAGCCGGTCCACCGTCACAATTTCGTGCTGCGCAATCGCACGATGGCCCTGATCGCGCATGCATCGGTCATCGTGGAAGCGAGCGACACGAGCGGATCGCTGTCGCAGGGGCGCGAAGCACTTCGGTTGGGCCGCCCCCTCTTCCTGATGAAGTCCGTCCTGGACGATCCCCGGCTCGCCTGGCCCCGGGAGATGATGCACTTCGGTGCTCACGTCCTGGCTGAGCCGGAGGACGTGCTCTGCGAACTCCCCCCCGAGCGTTTCGCCGCGGCGATCGATGCTCCTTTCTGACGTCCGATTCGCGTCCCTGCTGGCGTACTCGCCGAGCGGCCTCGACGAGCTGAGCGCCGAATCGAGGTCGTGGGCCTACCGCCTCAAGGACGAGCGGCCGGTCGGCGATCCACCCCGACCCGCGTCCCGGTTCTTCGTCGAACGACTCGCAGTGCACGTGGAACGCGGGCACCTCCCCGACTGCTTTGGCGCCGGCGTGCTGGTGGTCCCCATGCCAGGCCACGCGCCGCGCACGCCGGATGGACTCTGGGTACCGGACAGACTGTGCTCCGAACTCGTGGCTCGCGGCCTCGCGGTTCGTAGCGAGCGCTGCCTGGAACGAGTAACGCCCGTCCCGAAGTCGCGCCAGGGTGTCCGGGTATCCGCCGCGGAGCATGCAGCCTCGATGAGGGTCGTGGGCGCGCCCGGAAAGGCAACACGCGTCCTGGTCGTCGACGACGTGATCACGCGTGGCGCGGTGGGACTCGCAGCGGTGAGCCTGCTGAGGCAGCAGATGCCAGACGCCGACATCCGCGTCTTCGCGATGATCCGCACGATCAGCAGCCCGGAGGACTTCCGCCAGCTGCTGGACCCGTGCAGCGGAGTCGTCGCACTGCAGGCGGATGGCTCCACGGTGCGTCACCCCTGAGCTCTGTTCCCGACGACCACATTGGGCCGTCGGCCCTGACGACTCGGCCGGGTAGGAGCGCGGCAGGCACGGCGGCATCGCGCATCGACGAGGACGCCGGATAGGATCTTCGCCCAGCTTGGAGACGACCGCCGCACGCCTGACGCCCGAGACCGCGCTGCCGGAGATCCGGCGCGCGGCCGAGCGGCTCGCGCCGTACATCCGGCGCACGCCTACGATCTACTCGCACAGCTTGAGCGAGCAGACGGGTCTCGACGTGTGGCTGAAGCTCGAGAATCTGCAGCGCACGGGCGCGTTCAAGATCCGCGGCGCGCTCAACAAGGTGCTGGGCCTGCCGCGCGAACAGCTCGAGCGCGGGCTCGTCGCGGCCTCGGCCGGGAATCACGCGCAGGGCGTGGCGCTGGCCGCGAAGCTCGTGGGAGTGCGCGCGACGATCGTCATGCCCGTCGCGACGCCGATCGTGAAGGTGCACGGCACCGAGCGCTACGGCGCCAAGGTCGTCCTGGCCGGTGAGAACTACGACGCGGCGCAGAAGGTTGCCTCGCAGCTCGCAAGGGAGAGCGGCGCGACGCTCATCCACCCGTTCGACGACGAGGCGGTCCTGATCGGACAGGGCACGGCGGGCCTCGAGCTCGTGGAAGACCTCGAGGGACTCGACGCCGTCGTCGTCCCGATCGGCGGTGGCGGCCTGATCTCCGGGATGGCGCTGGCGATCAAGGCGCGATCGCCCTCGACGCGCGTCATCGGCGTGCAGGCTTCGGGCGCGTCGCCGACCGTGCAGGCGTTCCTGACCGGGAAGCCGGCGCGCGTCGAGTCCCCCACGACCATCGCCGACGGGATCCGCGTTGGAGTCACGGGCACGATCACGCTGGACGTCATCCGCCGCTGCGTGGACGACTGCATCACCGTCGAGGAGGACGAGATCGTCGATGCCGTCGTGCAGGCCATGGAGAAGAGCAAGGTCGTCGCCGAGGCCGCCGGCGTGGCGGGCGTCGCCGCGATCCTGGCGCACAAGGTGAAGGGCGCGAAGCGCGTCGCGACCGTGATCTGCGGCGGGAACATCGACCTGAACCAGATCGCGCGCATCCTGGAGAACGGCCTCGAGCGCGCGGGCCGCACGCACCACGTCCGCGTGCGCGTCGCGGACACGCCGGGCCAGCTCGCGAAGCTCGTCTCGATCGTCGCGCAGAACCAGTGCAACATCGTCGACGTGCAGCACCTGCGCGCCGGATGGCAGGTGCCGCTCGGCCAGGTCGACATCGACGTGGTGGTCGAAACGCGCCGCGCCGACGCGGGCGGGCTGCTGGACAACGCGCTGCGCGCCGCGGGCTTCGAGATCCGACCTTGAGCGAGCCGAGATGGCCTGGATCCGACTCCCCGCGATAGAGAACGCCACCGGGCACGTCGGCCGCCTGTTCCAGGAGGCGATCCGCCGCGCGGGCCGCGTGTGGAACATCGTCCACGTGATGAGCCCGAACCCACCGGTGATGGAGGCGAGCATGGCGTTCTACGGCGCGCTCATGCACGGCCCGTCGCCGCTCGCGAGGTCGCGGCGCGAGATGCTGGCGACGCTGGTGTCGCGCGAGCTCGGCTGTCCCTATTGAACGCAGGCGCACGCGCACGACCTCCGGGCCGAGGTCGTCCCCACGCTCGCAGCCGACGACGGAGCCGCCGACAGGTTCGTGCACGCGCTCGTCGCCGACTGGCGTACCGCGGAGATGTCCGAGGCCGACCGCGCACTGTGCTCGTTCGCGGTGAAGCTGACGCGCGAGCAGCGCTCGATGGGCCCGAGCGACCTCGACGTGCTGCGCACCCACGGCCTCGACGACCGCGCGATCCACGACGCGGTGCAGGTGATCGGCTACTTCAACTACGTGACGCGCGTGGCCGACGCGCTGGGCGTCGAGCCTGAGACGTTCATCCCGCCGTGGGGCGGGCCGCCGCACGACCATCGACGGAGTTGACCGCGCGCAGCGTGCTTCACCAGCGGCTCGCGACCGGTTCAGAGCGCCGTCGTCGCGTACGTCATCAGCGTCCGCATGTAGTTCGCGCGCTCGTACGCGGTCGGATCGGGGCAGTTCGCGCGGCTCATGCTGCCGCGCATCTGGGCGACGGAGACGTACTCCTTCTCCTTCATCCACCCCGTCATGCCGTCGAGCAGCGTCCGCGCGTGACCGGGACCCTGACGCAGCAGGGACGACGTCGCCATCACGACGTCCGCGCCGACCAGCAGCAGCTTGAGCGCGTCCCCCGCCGAGTGCACGCCGCTCGACGCGGCCAGCGACATGCGCGTGTGCTCGCGCAGCACGCCGATCCACAGGAGCGGCAGGCGCGACTCCGACGGCTCGGAGAGCTCGAGCTTCGGCACCATCTCGAGCTTCTCGAGGTCGATGTCGGGGCGCAGGAGGCGGTTGTAGAGGACGAGGCCGTTCGCGCCGGCCTTTTCGAGGCGCAGCGCCATGTGCGCGGGCGAGCTGAAGACGCAAGCGGTCTTCACGACCAGCGGGATGCGCACGGCCGCGCGCACCGCCGCCACGAGGTCGAGGTAGCGCTGCTCGACCTGCGCGCCGCTCTCCTTCGGATCGACCGGCACCCAGTACACGTTGAGCTCGAGCGCGGAGGCGCCCGCGTCCTCCATGAGCTTCGCGTAGTGCACCCAGCCTCCGCTCGAGGCGCCGTTGAGGCTCGCGATGACCGGGATCGATAGCGCCTTGCGCGCCGCCGCGATCTTCTCGAGGTACGCGTCGGGGCCGCTGTTGTAGGACTGGAGCTTCGGGAAGTAGTCGAGCGCCTCGGCATAGGACCCGGCGCCCACGTCGGACAGGCGCAGCAGTTCGGCCTCCTCGTGCTCGATCTGCTCCTCGAACAGCGAGGGCAGCACGACAGCTCCGACGCCCGCGTCCTGCAGGCGGCGCAGCACGTCGATCTCGCCGGTGATCGGCGAAGCCGACGCCACCAGCGGAGAGGTGAGGTCGAGACCCAGGTAGCGGGTGGACAGGTCAGGATTCACGGCGTCACCTCCTTGGCCCCTGCGTCGCGTTCCATGCTGGCCATCTGCTCGTAGCGGTGCCACTGCTCGTCGACGTCCTTCTGCGCGAGCAGCGCCAGCTCGGCAGCGGCTTGCGGATCGCTGTGCACCAGCGACGCGAAACGCCCTTCCTTGGCCGCGAAGTCCTTGAACGGGATCTTCGGTTTGCGGCTGTCGAGCTGGAACGGGTGCTCGCCCGCCAGCGTGCGCCGCGGATCGTGGCGGTAGAGCGGCCAGAACCCGCTGTTCGTCGCGTCCTTCTGGTGCGTCATCGACGTCGACATCTCGATGCCGTGCGCGATGCAGTGGCTGTAGGCCAGGATCAGCGAAGGCCCGCGGTGCGACGCGGCCTCGCGGAAGACCTCGATCGTCTGCTTGGGGTTCGCGCCCAGCGCGATCTGCGCCACGTAGACGTGCCCGTACGAGACAGCCAGGAGGCCCAGGTCCTTGCGCCGCGTCGATTTCCCGCCGGCCGCGAACTTCGCGACGGCCGAACGCGGCGTGGATTTCGAAGCCTGCCCGCCCGTGTTCGAGTACACGCCCGTGTCGAGCACGAGGATGTTCACGTCCGCCCCCGTGGAGATCACGTGGTCCAGGCCGCCGAACCCGATGTCGTAGGCCCAGCCGTCGCCGCCCACGATCCACACCTGCTTGTGCACGAGCGAACCGGCGAGCTCCAGGAGGTCGCTGGATTCGCGCGTGCCGATCCCGGCCAGGTACTGCTGCAGCTCGAGGACGCGCGCGCGCTGCGCGGCGATCCCGGCTTCGGTCCCCTGCTCGGCGTCGATCAACGCGCACACGAGGTCGGGGGGCAGCCGATTCGAGAGCGCGCCGAGCAGCTCGCGCGCACGTGCCTCCTGATGATCCAGCGCGAGCCGCATGCCGAAGCCGAACTCGGCGTTGTCCTCGAACAACGAGTTGGCCCAGGCCGGACCGCGCCCGTCCTTGTCCTTCGTCCAGGGCGTGGTCGGAAGGTTCCCGCCGTAGATCGACGAGCAGCCAGTGGCGTTGGCGACCACGATGCGGTCGCCGTAGAGCTGCGTGAGGAGCTTCAGATACGGCGTCTCGCCGCATCCGCCGCACGCGCCCGAGAACTCGAACAAGGGCTCGAGCGACTGCGAGCCCTTGACCGAGCCGGGGTCGACGGTGGCGCGGTCCACCTCGGGCAGCGTGAGGAAGAAATCGAAGTTCGCGCGCTCGCGCTCGACGTGCTCGGCGCGCGGCTTCATGTCGATCGCCTTGTGCTTGGCGACCTCCTTGCTGCGCGCCGGACAGACGTCGACGCACACGCCGCAGCCGGTGCAGTCGTCGGGCGCGACCTGGATCGTCATGTGGCGGCCGGGGAACTCCTTGCCGGACCACGGGCGGCTCTGGAAGTCCTTCGGCGCGCCTTGCAGCGCCGATTCGCGGAAGGGCTTCATGCGGATCGCCGCGTGCGGACACACCAGCGGGCACAGGCCGCACTGGATGCACAGGTCCGCGTCCCAGATCGGGATCTCGCGCGCGATGCCGCGCTTCTCGAAGCGCGACGTGCCGGTCGGGAACGTGCCGTCGATCGGCATCGCGCTGACGGGCAGCAGGTCGCCTTCGCCGGCCAGGATGCGCGCGGTCACGCGCTCGACGAAGTCGGACACGACGTCGCCGCTGCGCGCGAACGCCGCGAGCCGGTGAACGTCTCCGCCGGACTCGCGCGGGACCTTCACCTCGTGCATGCCGCCGAGCGACGCGTCCACGGCCGCGAAGTTCATCTCCAGGAGGCGCCGTCCGCGCCCGCCGTAGCTCTTCTCGATCGCGTGCTTGATGCGCTCGATGGCCTCGTCGCGCGGCAACACGCCGGACAGCGCGAAGAAGCACGTCTGCATGACCGTGTTGATGCGCCCTCCCAGGCCCGCCTCGCGCGCGATGCGGTCGGCGTCCACGACGAAGAGGCGCAGCTTCTTCTCGAGGATCTGCGCCTGCACCTCGACCGGCAGCTTGCTCCACACCGCGTCCGCCACGTACGGGCTGTTCAGCAGGAACACCGCGCCTTCGTCCGCCAGCGCGAGCACGTCCATGCGCTCGAGGAAGTGGAACTGGTGGCACGCGACGAAGCCCGCGCGCTGCACCAGGTAGCTGGAGCGGATCGGTTTCGGCGCGAAGCGCAGGTGCGACACCGTAACGGCGCCGGCCTTGCGCGAGTCGTAGACGAAGTAGCCTTGAGCGTAGAGCTGCGTGTCCTCGCCCACGATCTTGACCGAATTCTTGTTGGCGCCGACCGTGCCGTCGCTGCCGAGGCCGTAGAACACGCAGCGCACCTCGCCCTTGCGGGCGCGCTCGATCTGCGCGTCGAGGTCGCGATCCCACGCGAGGCTCGTGTGCGTCACGTCGTCGACGATGCCGACGGTGAAGTGCCGCTTGGGCTCGCGCCGCGCCAGTTCCTCGAACACGGAGATCGCCATCGCCGGCGTGAACTCCTTGGACGAGAGCCCGTAGCGCCCGCCGATGACGTCGGGCCGCTGCGCGCCGGGCCGCGTCTCGGCCAGCGCCGCGATCACGTCCTGGTACAGCGGTTCCCCCACCGCGCCCGGCTCCTTCGTGCGGTCGAGCACGGCGACGCGCTTCGCGGTCGCCGGCAGTTCCGCCGCGAACGCCAGCACGTCGAACGGCCGGTACAGCCGCACCTGGATCAGCGCGACCTTCTCCCCGCGCGCGATCAGGTGGTCGACCGCCTCCTGGATGGCGCCGCCGCCCGAGCCCATCACGACGATCACGCGCTCCGCGTCGGCCGCGCCGTAGCGCTCGAACGCGCGGTAGCGCCGGCCCACCAGCTTCTCGAAGCGCTGGAACGCCGCCTCGACGATGCCCGGCACCGCGTCGTGGTAGAGGTTCGCCGCCTCGCGCGCCTGGAAGAACACGTCGGGGTTCTGCGCCGAACCGCGCAGCACGGGCCGATCGGGCGTGAGGCCGCGCTCGCGGTGCTCGTGGATCCGGACCGGATCGACCAGCGCGAGGAGGTCCTCGGGCTGGAGCTGCTCGATCTTCGCGACCTCGTGCGAGGTGCGGAACCCGTCGAAGAAGTGCAGGAAAGGCACGCGCGCCTCGAGCGTCGCCATGTGCGAGATGGCCGCGAAGTCCTGCGCCTCCTGGACCGACGCCGAGCACAGCATGGCCCAGCCCGTCGTGCGCGCCGACATGACGTCGCTGTGGTCGCCGAAGATCGACAGCGCGTGCGTCGCCAGCGTGCGCGCCGCCACGTGCACCACGGTCGGCGTCAGCTCGCCCGCGATCTTGAACATGTTGGGCAGCATCAAGAGCAGGCCCTGCGACGCCGTGAAGGTCGTCGCCAGCGACCCCGCCTGCAGCGCGCCGTGCAGCGTGCCGGCCGCTCCGCCCTCGCTCTGCATCTCGACGACGCGCGGCAGGCTGCCGAAGACGTTGCGGACGCCCGCGGCGGCCCACGCGTCGGAGAACTCGCCCATGGTCGACGCGGGCGTGATGGGGTAGATCGCCACGACTTCGCTGAGCCGGTAGGCGACGTTCGCGGCGGCCTCGTTGCCGTCGACGGTGACAAAGGGTCGTTTCATGAGGACGGCGCGGGCCCAGACGGGGCGCTCGTCGCGCGCGAGCGCGATTGTCCGGCGCACGAGCGGCGCAAGCCGCCGGAAAGTGCGTGGAGCGAGCCTCCTGCGTACTAGTTCGCGCGCGCCTACGACATTCGCGGTGGCCACCCCCGGAGGCACCCGCGCGAGCGACCTCTACGAACTTCGGCCACCCCACCGTGCGCACTCAGCACACTACGCCCGCGCCCCCCGGACCGGATCCTGGGGGGCATGATCCGCTCGACCAGGTCGTCAGCGGACGGATGCCGACCGGCACCGTCCATCCCGACCCGGCCCGAGCCACCCTGGACGAGGGACTGGGCGCGCCCGACCCTGGGCCGCCGCGCGCGAGGAGCAGCTTCCGCATGAACACGACGGTCGACGACCTGGTCCTCGGAATGGCCGGATCGGGTGGAGACGGCGTCGTCAGCGCCGGCGAGTCGCTCCTCGGGGCGCTCTCCGCCGAGGGCTACCACGCGATGATGACGAAGAGCTTCGGGCCGCAGATCCGCGGCGGCGAATCGTCTTGTCGCGTGCGCGTCAGCACGCGCCGCGTCCTGAACCCGGGCGGCGCGCTCGACGTGGCCTTCGCGCTGAACTGGGAGGACTTCTTCCGCTTCGGCGCCGAGCTGACGCTGTCCGCCGACACGGTGCTCATCCACGAGGAAAAGGCCGGTCCGCCGCCGGAAACGCTGGGCGCTCGCGGCATCGTCCCGACCCAGATCCTGTCCGTCCCGGTCACCGAGATCACGAAGCAGTCCGCCGGCACCGACAAGGCCAAGACCAGCGTCGTCCTGGGCCTGATCTCCGGTTGGTTCGGCATCCCGGCCGAGTCGTTGAAGCGGGGCCTCCGGAAGAAATTCCTCTCCAAGGGCGAGGACGTCCTGGCGGCGAACGACCGCGCGCTGGCGGCGGGGATCGCCTATGCCGAGGCCCACCCGCTCCTGAAGCCGCGCACGCTCGAGAAGACGACCGCGCCGCCGGGCTCGAAGATGCTGTGCGACGGCAACGACATGTGCGCGGCGGGCGCCCTCTTCAGCGGCGTCCAGTTCTTCGGCGGGTACCCGATCACGCCCTCGACCGAGATCATGCAGACCCTGTCCAAGGAGATCTGGAAGTACGGCGGCGTCGTCCTGCA
This sequence comes from Planctomycetota bacterium, assembly GCA_026692665.1. Taxonomy (GTDB): domain Bacteria; phylum Planctomycetota; class UBA1135; order UBA1135; genus JAEUHZ01. Next base: position 35,906 of record JAPLOF010000017.1, on the reverse strand, counting down.
GGCCGAGGACGAGATCGCGGGCATCGGCGCGGCCCTGGGCGCGTCGTTCGCCGGGCGCAAGGCCATGACCGCGACCTCCGGGCCGGGAATGGCGCTGAAAACCGAGATCCTGGGCCTGGCCTCGATCGCCGAGCTGCCGCTCGTCATCGTCAACGTCCAGCGCGGCGGCCCGTCGACCGGCATCCCGACCAAGCCCGAGCAGGCCGACCTGTACCAGGCCGCGTTCTCGGCGCACGGCGACGTGCTGCGGCCGATCCTGGCGCCCACCTGCGTCGCGGACACGTTCGCGATCACGGTCGAGGCCTTCAACGTGGCCGAGCACTACCAGACGCCCGTGATCCTGCTCTCCGACCAGGAGATCGCGCAGCGCAAGGAGACCGTCGACCGGATCGACACGTCGAAGCTGGTCGTCGAGGAGCGCCTGCGACCGCAGGGCGCGGAGCTCGAGCCCTACCTGAGGTTCCGCAAGACGGAATCGGGCATCAGCCCGCTCAGCCAGCCGGGGATGGCCGGCGGCGCGTACCAGGGCGCCGGCATCGAGCACAACGAGAAGGGCGAGCCCTCCTCGAGCGGTGTCATGCACGCCCAGATGAACGCGAAGCGCTTCGACAAGCTGGCGCCGCTGTCCAAGCGGAAGGACCTGTTCGAGATCACGGGCGACCTCGACGCGCCGCTCGCGCTCGTCAGCTGGGGCAGCAGCGCCGGCGTCGCGCGCGAGGTGCTCGCCCTGGCACGGAGCCGCGGCGTGAAGGCCAAGCTGATCGTCCCCTACCTCGTCTATCCGGTCGCCGAGGAGGTCTACGCGGACTTCTTCGCCTCGGTGCGCGCGGGGCTCGTCCTCGAGCTCTCGCACCAGGGCCAGCTCTACCGGATCCTGCGGATGTACGTGGACGTGCCGAAGGGCGTGCGCTCGCTGGCGCAGAGCGGCGCGAACCCGTTCCGGCCCGCGGAAGTGCTGGAGAAGCTGCTCGAAGCCGCGAAGGGAGCGGGGATCCGATGACCACGACGACGACCACCGGCTTGGGCGAGGCGCCCGCCCTGAGCCCCAAGGACTTCAACAGCGGCCTCAAGCCGATCTGGTGTCCGGGGTGCGGCGACTTCGGCGTCCTGAGCGGCTTGTATCGGGCATTGTCCACCATTGGCAGGCCTCCACACGAAATTGCATTCATCTCCGGCATCGGCTGCTCGAGCCGGATCCCGGGCTACACGACCGCCTACGGCTTCAACAGCGTGCACGGCCGCGCGCTGCCCATCGCGCAGGGCGTCAAGCTCTCGAACCCCGACCTGCTCGTGATCGTCGCCGGCGGCGACGGCGACGGTTTCTCGATCGGCGGCGGCCACGTCGCGCACGCCGTGCGGCGCAACACTGACCTCACGTACATCGTGATGGACAACCAGGTGTACGGCCTGACCAAGGGCCAGCTCTCGCCGACGGCGCCCAAGGGCCTCAAGACGATCACGTCGCCCTTCGGGAGCCTCGAGGACCCGATCAACCCGCTGCTCTACGTCCTGGCCTACGGCGCCGGCTTCGTCGCGCAGTCGACGCCGGCGGACATGCCCGGCATGACGTCCATCCTCGAGGAGGCCATCCGCTACCCCGGGTTCGCCTTCGTGAACATCCAGTCGCCGTGCGTGACCTTCGGCCAGGAGGAGCAGCAGGTCCGCGCGCAGAAGACGCACATGAAGCCGCTGGCGAGCCTGGGGCACGACCCGTCGGACCTCCAGAAGGCGCTCGAGCTGGCCGGCCACTACGGGACCGAGCTGTACACCGGCGTCTTCTACCGGAACCCGGAACCGCCGCTCTCCTACGACCGCCTGATCCGCCTGCGGCAGGACGAGATGGCCAAACAGGCCCGTCCCCGCGCCCAGATCCTGGACGCCTACCTGCAGAAATGAGCCTCGAAGTGCCCCTCAACCTCAAGAGCCGCAACCTCGACCTGGCGCAGCTCAGCCTGTGCGACGCGATCGACCTGGCCGTCCTCGTCGAGGAGGAGGCGCGCGACCGGTACGCGGACTTCGCGGACCAGCTCACGCTGCACCACACGCCGGAGGCGGCCGGATTCTTCCGCTGGATGTCGGAGATCGAGGAGAAGCACCGGAAGGAGCTGGCCGAGCGCCGGCAGGCGAAGTTCGGGACCCAGCCCTCGCGCGTGAACCTGGGGATGATCTTCGACATCGAGGCGCCCGAGCACGGCGAGGCACGCGTCTTCATGACCGAGCGCGAGGCCCTCGACGTGGCCCTGCGCAGCGAGCAGAGCGCCCAGGCGTTCTTCGCCGCCGCCAAGGACGCGGTGCGCGACCCCGAGACCCGGGCCCTCTTCGCGGAGCTCGAGATCGAGGAGATCCTCCACCAGCGGCTCGTCCGCGAGGAGATCGCCGAGCTCCCCCCCGACTCCCCCGGGAACCAAGAGGACTACAGCGACCCGCCCGTCCAGCAGTGACGGGCTCGGCGACCCAGGGGGTCGCCCCAATCCGAATCCCCGAGGACCCCATGGCAACCATGATCACGGCCGAGTGCATCCAGTGCGGGGCGTGCCTGCCCGAGTGCCCGAACGAGGCGATCTCCCAGGGATCCGAGCTCTACGAGATCGATCCGGCCCGCTGTACCGAGTGCGTCGGCTTCCACGAGAAGGAGGCTTGCCAAGCGGTCTGCCCGGTCGAATGCTGCGTGCCCGACCCGGGCCGCCCGGAGACCGAGGACGTCCTGGCCGCGCGCGCGATCGCCCTGCACCCGGGGGACGCAGCGCTGCGAGCGCGGATCGGGTCGAAGTCCTTCCCCTCCCGCTTCCGCGCCAAGTAGCCGACCCGACCCCGCTCGATGCCCTCGGACCAAGCCGTCTCCCTGGCGATCTTCCTAGCCGTCACCGTCGTGACCGCCGCGGGGATGCTCGTCGCCGCCCGGCTCCTCGGAGTGCGCGCCCGCAAGGAGCATCGGCTCAAGGACACGACCTACGAGTGCGGCGAGACGGCCACCGGCGTCACGTGGGTCCGGTTCCACGCCCGCTACTACGTCGTCGCCCTCTTCTTCGTGCTGTTCGACGTCGAGGCCGTGTTCCTCTTGCCCTGGGCACTGGGAGCGCGCGACGCGGGACCGGCCGGGTTCTTCGCGATCACGGGCTTCGTCGGCGTGCTGATGGTGGGCTGGCTGTGGGCCCTCCGGAAGGGTGCGCTCCGATGGCAGTGACGCGCCGCACCGTGGACGACGGCAGCGCCTTCGAGCACCCGCTCTACAAGACGCTGCTCAACACGCCCGGGCTCTCGGTCAGCGTCGCTCCGTTGGACGACCTGCTCACGTGGGGCCTGACGAACTCGCTGTGGGTGTTCCCCATGGCGACGAGCTGCTGCGGGATCGAGCTCATGGCCGCCGCCGCGGGTCGCGTCGACCTCGACCGCATGGGCACGATCGTCCGCGGAACGCCGCGCCAGGCCGACGTCATGGTCGTGGCCGGCACGATCACCGTGAAGATGGCGCCGCGCGTGAAGCTGCTCTGGGACCAGATGCCCGAGCCCAAGTGGTGCATCGCCATGGGATCGTGCGCGATCTCGGGCGATTTCTACCGCGAGCTGTACTCGGTGGTGCCGGGCGTCGACACGTTCCTGCCGGTCGACGTGTACGTGCCCGGCTGCCCGCCGAACCCCGAGGCTCTCATGCACGGGCTCCTGCGGCTGCAGGAGAAGGTGCAGCTCCAGCGCCAGGGACAGAAGGTCGTGCGCGACCCGAACCCGGCTCTGCTCGCGATCACGAAACCCTCCGTGCCGCGGCTCTGTGACGCCGATCGCACGGCGGAGATGGACGCGGCGCAGGAGGAATCGGCCGCGACCAGCACGGCGTCCGAGCCGCGCGCACCGCTCCACTTCGACACGCCCGCCGCGCAGGCGGTCGACCCCGACCTGCAGCGCCTCTTCGCCGAGAACGGCGTGAAGGACTTCCCGCGCGAGGGCCCGGCGCTCGTTCCGGCGGCTCAGCACCTGGCGCTCGCGCGCAAGCTGAAGGCGCAGGGCTTCCGCCAACTGGTCTCGATCGTCGCCAGCCACTGGCCCGCCGGTCGGGGCCGCAAGGGCGCGGATGCGGAGGAGCCCGAGCACTTCGAGGTCGCGTACCTGGTCCGCAGCGTCGGATCCGGAACGCGCGTCGCCACTTGGGCCGTGCGGCTCGCGCCGGGAGAGTCGATCGCGTCGCTCGTGCCGGTCTATGCCGGCGCCGACTGGCAGGAGCGCGAGCAGTACGACCTCGTCGGCGTGCCGTTCGCGGACCACCCGGACCTGCGGCGCTTGATGATGGCCGAGAACTACTCCGGCCATCCCCTGCGCCGCGACTTCGCCGCGGATACCGCGGCGGCGCCCTGGAGATAGACGTGATGCAGGTCCAGACCATCACGCGCCGCGTCGATCCGCACCTGGCGATCGACCTGTACGACCCCGAGGCGGAGCTCCTGCTCCTGCACTTCGGTCCGCAGCACCCGTCGACGCACGGCGTGTTCCGCATGGACCTGTATCTCGACGGCGAGATCGTCGTGAAGGTCGTGCCGTACGTCGGCTACTTGCACCGCGCGGTCGAGAAGCTGTGCGAGAAGCTCACCTACGCGCAGATCACGCCCGTCGTCGACAAGAACGACTACGTCGCGCCGATGACGAACGAGCAGGCCATCAACATGGCCTTCGAGGCGTTGCTCGGGATCGAGGTCCCGCGCCGCGCACGCTGGATCCGCACGATCTTCGCGGAGATGCAGCGCATCGCATCGCACCTCCTGTGGCTCGGGACGTTCGCGCTGGACATGGGCGGCGCCCTGGGCGGCGGATCCACCGTGTTCCTGCACTGTTTCCGCGAGCGCGAGCTGATCCTCGACCTGTTCGAGGACGTCACCGGCGCGCGATTCCACTACAACACGCACACGGTCGGCGGGAACCGCCACGACATCCCCGCGGGGTGGAGCGCGAAGGTCAAGGCCGCGCTCGACGTCATCGCGTCGCGCCTGCCCGAGTACGCGTCGATGACGCTCGAGAACCGCATCTTCATCGAGCGCACGCGCGGCGTCGGCATCCTGGACGGCGAACTCGCGCTCGAATTGGGCGTGACCGGACCGATCCTGCGCGCGAGCGGCGTCGACCACGACCTGCGTCGCGACGCGCCGTTCCATGCCTACGACGAGGTGAAGGTGAACGTCGTGACGCGATCGGCAGGCGACTGCCTGGCACGCGCCCAGGTCCGCCTGGGCGAAATCGAGGAGAGCATCCGCCTCGTGCGCGCCATGATCGACGGGATCCCGGAAGGCATCATCAACGCTGGGCGCCCGATCAAGCAGCCGGCGCAGTTCAAGATCCCCGCTGGTCAGGTCTACGTCGGGATCGAGACGCCGCGCGGCGAGCTGGGCACGTACGTGATCGCCGACGGGACCGCCAACGCGCACCGGCTGAAGATCCGGCCGCCGAGCCTGCACGCTCTGTCCGCGCTGCCCCACATCCTCCCGGGAGCGACGGTCAGCGACGCCGTCGTCATCCTGGGCTCGCTCGATCCGATCATGGGAGAAGCGGACCGGTGAACGTCCACGTCCGCTCCCTCGTGCTCGCCGTGGTCGTCGTGAGCACCGTGCTCGCCCTGACCACGTTCGCGATCTGGTTCGAGCGCAAGTTCGCCGGCCGGATGCAGTCGCGCCTGGGCCCGACCCGCGTCGGACCGGTCGGCCTGCTCCAGCCGGTCGCGGACGCGTTCAAGCTGATGCAGAAGGAGAGCATCCGGCCTGCGAACGCCGACTGGGCGCTCTTCAACCTGGCGCCGCTCCTCGCCGCCGTGTGCGCGCTGGGCGCCGCAGCCGTCGTGCCGCTCGCACCGGGCCTCGCCGCCGCGGACGTCGACCTGGGCGTCCTCTTCGTGCTGGCGATCGGCGCCGTCACGGTGCTGCCGGTGTTCATCGCCGGGTGGTCCAGCAACAACAAGTTCGCGTTGCTGGGCGGCATGCGCGCCATCGCGCAGTCGATCTCGTACGAGGTGCCGCTCCTGCTCGCGGCGCTCGTGCCGATCATCCTCTCGGGCTCGATGAACCTCTCCGAGATCGTGCGCCAGCAGGCGGAGGGTCACTGGATCGCGGTCTGGCCGTTCTTCCTCGGGATCCCGGCGTTCGCGATCTTCCTCCTCGCCATGCTGGCCGAGTCGAACCGCATCCCCTTCGACATCCCCGAGGCCGAGAGCGAGCTCGTCGCCGGCGTCACCACCGAATACACGGGGATGAAGTTCGCGCTCTTCTACCTGGCCGAGTACGCCCACACGCTGATCGCGTCCGCGCTGGGCGCGGCGCTCTTCCTGGGCGGATGGGACGGTCCGTTCGGCCCGGGGCTCCACTGGCTGCTCCTGAAGACCTTCGTGCTCTTCGGCTCGGTCTACTGGGTGCGCTGGACGCTCCTGCGCTTCCGCTCGGACCAGTTGCTGCGCATCTGCTGGACGTGGCTCGTGCCCGCCGGCGTGGTCCTGGTGATGGGCGCCGGTGCGTGGGTCGCATGGGGGCCGCTTCCGTGAAGTCCTTCGGCTACCTGATCGACAGCGTGCGCGCGCTCGGCACATCGATGAGGCAGGTGTTCCGTCCGGTGAACACCGTGCAGTTCCCCGACGTGATCCGCCCGCGGGCCGAGCGCTACCGGGCCAGCTTCGCCCTGCTGCACGACGAGGAAGGCGACGAGCTGTGCATCGGCTGTCTCCAGTGCGAGCGCATCTGCCCGTCTCAGGTCATCGCGATCAAGGCCGCGGGCAAGCGCGAGTCTCCCATCACGGGCAAGAAACGCGGCTACGCCGACGACTTCACGCTCGACATGTCGGCCTGCATCTTCTGCGAGCTGTGCGTCCAGGTGTGCCCCACCGACGCGATCGTGATGACGCGCGAGCAGGATCCGCCGGCCTACTCGCGCGAGGACCTCGTGCTGACCATGGACAAGCTGTACGCCAACGAGAAGTCGAAGACGCGCTCGTGGGGCGATGCGACGAAGCTCATGGGGATGCAGGAGGCACCCAAGGCGCCGAAGGCGCATGCGCCTGCCGCGGTGGCGGCCACGGTTGGGGCGGCTGCACCGGCCGCGGCCGAATCCGCTCCGGCGACGAAACCGTCCGAGGCGGCACCTGGATCCGCGAGCTCCGATCCCACGCGTGCGCCGGAAGGACAGGTCCCGCCGGCGCCGCCCGCTGCTCCAGACGCGGGAGCCGCGTCATGATGGACACGATCGGATTCGGGGTCGTCGCGGGAGTCTCCGTCGTGTCGGCCCTCTACGTGGTGCGCTCGGCGAACCTGATCCACGCGGTGCTGTGGCTCGCGCTCACGCTGCTCGCGTCCGCGGTGCTGTACGCGATGCTCGAGGCGCCGTTCCTCGCCGGAGTGCAGGTCCTGACCTACGTCGGCGGCGTCGTGACCTTGATGATCTTCGGCGTCATGCTCACGCAGCGGCACGACGGGACCGTCGCGGCTGCGAGCAACGTGCGGAACTGGGCCGGCGTGGCGGCGGCGATCGCCCTGTGCACGCTGCTCTTCGTCGCCGTCGGCCGCTCCGACCTCACGACAGGAACTCCGCCCCCCGCGACGACCACGACCGAGATCGGCCGCTCTCTGCTCGACGAGCATCTGGTCGCCTTCGAGGCGCTCTCCCTCCTCCTGCTCGCCGCGATCGTCGGCGCCGTGGTGCTGGCCCGCCGCAAGGACCACGAGGCCGGCGACGCGACCGTGCCGACTTCGCCGCCGAGCGCTCGACGGGGAGCGGAATGAGCCGATGACCCTCGCGAACTGCATCCTCCTCGCCTCGCTGCTCTTCAGCATCGGCGTCTACGGGCTCCTGACGCGCCGCCAGGCCGTGGCGATGCTCCTGTGCGTCGAGCTCATGTTGAACGCGGCGAACATCGTGTTCGTCTCGTTCGCGCACTTCCGCGGCGGTCCGGGACAGATCTTCGCGATCTTCGCCCTGGCGATCACCGTGGCGGAGGTCGCCGTCGGGCTGGCGCTCGTGCTCCTGCTGTACCGGAAGCATGGCGACACGGCGATCGACCTCGCCAGCGAGACCAAGGGATGAGCGACCCGGCCCTCCTCGCCACGATCGCACTCGTCGCGCCTGCGGCCGCAGCGCTCCTCCTGGCGCTCGTGCCGCCGCTGCGTCACCGCGGAGCGCCCGCGGCATTCGTGTGCATCGCCGGGACCCTCGTCTCCTTCGGCGCGGCGATCGGGCTGCTCGTCGGCCGCGCGCCCGGCGCGGAGGAGGTTCGCGTCGTGGTCCCCTGGCTGCAGGCGGGTGGCCGGACGATCGCCGAGGTCGGCGTGCTCGTCGACGGGATCTCGTCGGTGATGCTGGCGGTCGTGACGCTCGTCGCCCTGTGCGTGCAGGTCTTCTCGGTCGGCTACATGCACGACGAGACGCGCCGCGGGTACGGACGCTATTTCGCCTACCACGCCCTGTTCCTGTTCAGCATGAACCTGCTCGTGGTCGCGCCGAACCTGCTGCAGTTCTTCGCCGGCTGGGAGCTGGTCGGCCTCGCGAGCTACCTCCTGATCGGCTTCTACTTCGCGAAGCCCAGCGCGGCGCGCGCGGCGGTCAAGGCCTTCTGGATGACCAAGCTCGCCGACATGGGCTTCCTCGTCGCCTTGCTGGTCCTGTTCGTGACGACGGGATCGTTCGAATGGACCGCCGTCCCCACGACGGCAGTCGCCACGGCCGTCACGCTGCTGCTCTTCCTGGGCGTGATGGGCAAGTCGGCGCAGTTCCCGCTGCACGTCTGGTTGCCGGACGCGATGGAGGGCCCCACGCCCGTCTCGGCGCTGCTCCACGCCGCCACCATGGTTGCCGCCGGCGTGTTCCTCGTCGTCCGGGCGCACCCGCTCTTCGAGCTGGCGCCGACGACCGGCGACGTGATGCTGTGGGTCGGCGCGGTCACGGCGGCGTTCGCCGCCTGTCTGGCCCTGGTCCAGACGGACATCAAGAAGGTCCTGGCCTACTCGACGTGCTCGCAGCTCGGCTACATGGTGGCCGCGCTGGGAGCGGGCTCCGCGTTCGCCGGCTTCTTCCACCTCGGCACGCACGCCTTCTTCAAGGCCCTCCTGTTCCTCGCGGCGGGCAGCGTGATCCACGCCGTCCACTCGAACGACCTCGCCGACATGGGCGGCCTGCGCCGGAAGATCCCGCTGACCGCGGCGACGTTCGGCATCGGGGCGCTGTCGCTCGCGGGCGTCCCGGGACTCGCGGGCTTCTTCAGCAAGGACCTCGTCCTGACCCAGGTCGAAGGACGCGCGGGCTGGATCCCTTGGGCGCTGCTGATGGCCTCGGCGTTCCTCACGGCGTTCTACATGGGCCGCGTCTTCATCAAGGCCTTCCTGGGCGCGCCGTCGGCGAAGGCCGAGCACGCTCACGAGCCGGGCCTCGCGATGACGGGACCGCTCGTGCTCCTCGCCGTTCCTTCGGTGATCGCAGGCCTGTTCGGCGGCACGCTCGCGCACTTCGTCGGCGCGGAGTACCACACGCACTTCGGCTTGACGCCGATCCTCGCCTCCGCGATGGCCCTCGGCGGTCTCGCGATGGCGGGCCTCGTCTTCGGCCGCGGACGCGAAGTGGCGCTGATGCGCACGCTGCGCAGCCTGGACAGCGGCAGCGTCGTCGACCGCTCGTGGGAGTTCCTCTACCGACGGGTGATGCTCGGAGTGAGCGGCGTCCTGGGCTGGTTCGACCGGTACGTCATCGACGGGCTCATGAACCTCACCGGCTACGCGACGTTGGAGAGCGGCAGCGCGGTGCGGACTCTGCAGACCGGCCGCGTGCGCGACTACGCTCTGGCCGTCGTCGTCGGCGCGATCCTGCTCTCGCTCTTCGGGGTGCTGCGATGACGCACCTCCTCTCGATCATCGTCGCGGCTCCCGCGATCGCCGCCGCGATCCTCCTCCTCCTGCCGAACTCGGCACGCACCGGGGTGCGGGTCGTGTCGCTGCTCGGAGCGCTGATCTCGCTGGCCGGCAGCATCGCGGTCGCCTGGACCTACGACCGCGCCGCGGGCGGGTTGCAGCGCGTCGAGGACTACCCGCTCGTCCCGCCGCTCGGCATCCACCTGCGACTCGCGGTGGACGGCTGGGGCGTACCGCTGCTGCTGCTGACCGGGATCATCATCGTCACCGGCGTGCTCGCGAGCTGGTCCGTCGCAAAACGCGACAAGGACTACTTCGTGCTGCTGCTGGTGCTCGTGGCCGGCGTTTTCGGCGTCTTCGTCTCGCAGGACCTGTTCGTCTTCTTCCTCTTCTACGAGATCGCCGTCCTGCCGATGTACCTGCTCATCGGCATCTGGGGCGCGAGCCACGAGGTCCCGGCGGCTGGTCCATTCCGGTTCGTCTGGAAGCGCTTCGCCGTCGGCGGCAAGGAATACGCCGCGATGAAGCTGACGCTGATGCTGCTCGTCGGCTCGGCGGCCATCCTCGTCGCGATGTTCCTCCTGTGGAAGGAGGCCGGCGCCACGACGTTCGACCTCGGCGTGCTGGAGGCCACGAAGTTCTCGCGCACGACGCAGATGATCGCGTTCCCGCTCGTGTGGCTCGGCTTCGGGTCGCTGGCGGGCGTCTTCCCGTTCCACACTTGGTCTCCGGATGGTCACGCATCGGCTCCGACCGCGGTCTCGATGCTGCACGCGGGCGTGCTGATGAAGCTCGGTGCATTCGGCGTCATGCGCATCGGCATGGTGCTCCTGCCGGACGCCGCCGTCGCCTGGGCTCCCGTGGTCGGCACCGTGGCGGTGATCAACATCCTCTACGGGGCTCTGTGCGCCGCCAGCCAGAAGGACCTCAAGTACATCGTCGCCTACTCGTCCGTGAGCCACATGGGCGTCGTCATGCTGGGCGCCGCCACCCTGACGACGACGGGCTGGAACGGCGCCGTGTACCAGATGTTCGCGCACGGGATCATGACGGGGCTCTTCTTCGCGCTCGTCGGCATCGTCTACGAGCGCGCGCACACGCGGACCATCGCGAAGATGGGCGGCTTCGCGCACACGATGCCCGTCGTCGCGGCCTTCTTCACGCTGGCCTGCCTCTCGTCGCTCGGCCTCCCGGGCACCGCGGGTTTCATCGCCGAGTTCCTCGTGTTCCTCGGGTCCGCCCAGGGAGCTCACGCCTGGTGGGCCGTCCCGGGCGTGATCGGCGCCTTCGTCACGGCCGTCTACGTCCTGCGCGCTTGCAAGACGATCTTCTGGGGACCGCCGCCGAAGGAGGAGTTCGCGCACCTCGCCGACGTCCAGCGCACCGAGTGGGGCGCGCCGCTCGTGCTGGGAACCGCGCTCATCCTGTTCGGCGTCTGGCCGCGCTTCCTGCTCGACTTCATCGACCTGACGAGCACGGCCTTCCTGGGCCGGATCCCGACGATCTCGTAGATCCCCACTCATGCCCCCCTGGCTCCACATCTTCACGCTCGAGCTCGCGGTCCTCGGGATCGCGCTGCTCGTGCTGTTGTGCGACGCGCTCTCCCCGCTCGGGGCGCGCGCGCTGGGGTGGCTGACGGCGATCGGACTCGTCGCGGTCCTGGTCGCCTCGTTCGCGGTGGAGCTCGCAGGATCCGCGCCCCATGGCGTCTACGTCTCGGGGGCGTGGGTCCTCTACTTCCAGCGCCTGTTCCTGTGTGCCGGCATCCTGGGCGTCCTGGGGTCGATCGACTGGCTCGAGACGCGCGTCGCCCGGCGCCCGGCGGAGTACCTGGTCCTCCTGCTCGCGAGCCTGGTCGGGATGATGCTTCTCGCGGGTGTGCGCGACTGGGTGCTGCTCGTCGTCGCCTTCGAGCTGATGGGCATCCCGCTCTACGTCTTGTGCGCGTACGCCAAGCTCGACGGTCCGGCGCGAGAGCCGAAGCTGGCGGCCGAAGCGGGCCTCAAGCTGTTCGTCACGGGCGCCGCCAGCACGGCCCTCACGCTGTTCGGGCTCGCGCTGGTGGTCGGAGCGAGCGGGAGCTCGAGCCTCGACGGCCCGCAGTCGGCCAACGTGTCGGCCCTGACCGGAGTGGGCATGCTGCTCGTCCTCGCGGGCTTCGGTTTCAAGATCGGGGCCGCGCCGTTCCACATGTGGATCCCGGACACCTACCAGGGAGCACCGACCCCCTTCGTCGCCTTCCTGTCCGTCGCGCCGAAGGCTGGCGGGCTCGCCGCGCTCGTCGTCGTGCTGCTGTCGGGCTGGTCCCGGCAGCACGAACTGTGGGCCCCCGCCCTGGCGGTGATCGCGGCGGCGAGCATGGCCGTCGGAAACCTCTTCGCGCTGCCGCAGAAGGACGCGCGGCGGCTCCTGGGCTACTCCGGCATCGCGCAGATGGGCTACGTGCTCGTCGCCTTGTGCGCGCGGAGCGAGCAGGGCATCGCGATGGCGATCTTCTTCATCGCCAGCTACGTGTTCACGAACTTCGGCGTGTTCCTGGTCGTCCACGCGGCGGCCGAGAACTCCGGCGGGCACTCCCTCGACGAGATCGCCGGGCTTTCCCGCCGTTCCCCCTGGCTCGGCGCGGCCCTGCTCGTGTTCGTCCTGTCGCTGGCGGGCATCCCCTTCGCGGTCGGCTTCTGGGCCAAGCTCTTCGTCCTGCTTGCCGCCTACCAGGCCGGGCTCGTCTGGCTCGTCGTGACGGGCGTCGTGCTCAGTGTCGTCGCGCTTTTCTACTACCTGTCCGTGGCCCGCTCGACGTTCATGGCCGACGGACGGTCGGCCGAGCCGGTGCGATCGGGGCTACCGCTGCGAGCCGCGATCGTCCTGTGCCTCGCCGCGGTCGTCGGCCTCGGTCTGTGGCCCGGCCCGCTTCTGGCCGAGGCGACGCGCGCGGCCAGCGCCTTCGCGGGAGGTCCTTGAGTCCACCGCTCGCGCTCGGCGCGAGCACGCCCTGATTCGAGATCCGATTCGATCGATGGAGGCAAACCATGGTCCTCAAGCCCAGTGAGATCCGGACGATCATCCTCGAGGAACACGGCGAGCTGAGGCGGCGCCTGGCTGGGATCGAGGCGCTCCTCGAGGGCCTCTCCCGCGGCGACTCCGCCGCGCGTCGCGAGCTGCGCACGAGCTTCGACACCCTCTGCCATCTGTTCATCACGCACATCGCCCACGAGGAGGCGATCCTGCGCCCGATCCTGGCCGACATCGACAACTGGGGCCCGATCCGCATCGAGCTCATGGACCGGGAGCACGTCGAGCAGCGCCAGCGCGTCGCCGAGCTGGCCGCACTCTCGGCCGAGACGAACCCCGGGGCGTACGTGCGCAGCGTCCGCGAGTTCGTGACCGACTTGCGCGCCGACATGGACGGGGAGGAGCGCGAGTGCCTGAGCCCCGACGTGCTGCGCGACGACACGACGAGCATCGACGCGTTCGGCGGCTGAACGCAGCAAGCGCCTCACGCGCGGCCGAGCGGCTCAGAGACGTTGACGAACCGGCTCGGTGACGTCGGGGATCACGCGCCCGTCCCGGTGACGGATCCGTTTCCACACGCTGCAGTAGCCTTCGCGCACGCGCACCTGCTCGGCCACCCGCAGGACCCGGTCCACGGCCTGCTGCCGCAGCATGACGCCCACCGAGGAGTTGGGGTCGATTCCCTCGTCGACGATGCGCTTCATCTCCGGGGTCGCGGCCAAGACCACGGGGTAATCCACGCGTGCGGGCCGGCTGAGCATGCGCGCGTCGGAGAGACCGCACACGTTGTCCGCCGGATCCACGATCCAGCGCGTGTCGACCTGGGCCGAATCGTCCGGACGCACGTGCCCCAGAGCCTCGGCGCAGGAAGCGGCTCCGAGGATCAGCGACACCAGGACGCCCGCGATGCCCACGGTCGAAATCGTGCTGTGCTTCATGGGATGGGTGCTGGCCGCAAGACGGCCAAGTGCCCCTTCATTGTGGGCGATCGCAATCGCGGCACCATGCGCCCAAGGGCGCATTCCCAGTGCTGGGAAGCCGTGTCGGGAGATTCGCTCCCGGAACCCGCGATTTGCGCCTGGGGCAGGATCCTACTCACTTGGCCACCTGCGACTACGCGCTGAGCCGAACAGCGCCGACGCCGTGCGTGGCGTAGTTTCCAGTCCAGTCTGGCAGTCGTGCGGCACGGTGCCGCCCCGGCCAGGACTCGTGGAGCCGGAGCCTAGTTCCGGGGAGTTGTCATGAAGATCTACATCGCATTCCTACCGGCCTTCCTGGCCCTGTCCGTCGCGCCGGCCATGGCGTTCACCGCCAACGACACGCCCGCGCCGACGACGACTCCTGCCAAGGTCGACATCCGCGTGCGCTTCAACGCCATGTGCGACGAGCTGGCCCAGAAGGCGGCCGCTCGCAAGGCGACTCGCGCCGACTTCGCCAAGGTCGTCGACGAGATGCGCAACATCGCGAACGAGTACGTCGACAACGCGCGTGCGATCACGATGCGCGACAAGATGATCGAACGCATGAACGCGCTCGAGGTCAAGGCTCGGGACGCGTCCCTCCAGCTCATGGAGTTCGACGTGTTCAAGGACCTCATCATCGACCTCGAGCTCGATAGCCTCCTCCTGCGCGTCTCGAGCCTCGCCCGCGAGGGCAAGGCCACGCGCCTCGAGTGGCTCATGGTCACCACGGCGCTGACGCAGCGCGCCGAGGCCGCCAAGGCCTGGAACCCCGAGATCGACGCCATCGTCGGGCGCCTGCTCGCCGAGTGCGGTCGCCTCGAGAAGCGTGCTGGCGAGGCGCTGAAGCCCGCCGATCTGGCTCCGCTGCAGGGCCTCCATGCGGACGTCATGGTCCACGCGGCGGCCGCGCGCCTGACCAAGCGCGCGATCGAGCCGATCCCGGGCGTCATCGATCCGAAGGGCCGCTACCTGCTCGTCACGCGCGACTTCGACGACGTGAAGGACGGCCTGCTCGCCACGGGTGTTCCCGCGACGGCGGACCTGATGCGCAAGGTCGGCGCGCGCCTGGATGTGATCCGTGACGCGGCCATCGGCGGGCGGATCACGCGCGCCGATTGCGACGCACTGTGCACGCTGCTCCTCGAGCGTGCTCGCGCCGCAGTGACCCCCGGCTGATCCCCGAGCTCTCGAGCTCGCCGGAGTGGAACCGCCCGCGCGTGCACCCGCACGCGCGGGCGGGTTCGTGTTCAGGGAGAGAACGGTCCCGATTCCGCGGCGACCCGGTCGCCAGGCCGACATCGCGTCATCGATCCAACGGATTCTGGACGTGGTCGCTCCTGTCGCGGACGAGCACCGGCTGCCCTCGCTCGAGCGGACGAGAGCACCAATTCAAGCCAGGCCCGATCGCCCGTCGCCGTGCAGGCCGGCGAGGGTGAGCGCCGCGAGGGCTCGCGCCAAGGAGGTCTCGCGCGGCCCAGACGTGTCGATCACCGCGTGAATGGCCGCCGTGCGCGGGCCGAGCGCTTCCCACGTGCGACTCACGTGCTCGTAGATGCCCCAATCGGCGTCCGACGGGTCGCCGACGCGACCCTCCAGGCGGCCGCGCACGAGCTCGGGGCTGGAACGGCACTCGAGGAAGAACGCGGGAACGCCCCATTCGCGGGCCGCGGCGAGGAACGCCGCGCGTCGACGCTCTTCCTTGAAGCTCGCGTCCACGAGCACGCGCTGCCCCGCGAAGAGCAGGGTCTTCGCTCGCGCCAGACACTCGCCATAGGTGCGCTCGTTCCATTCGGGCGTGTAGATCCCGCTGCGCACCTCCGAGCGGCCGGACTCGCGCGGATCGAGCCCCGCGAGCTCCTTCCGGATCGCGTCGGCGCGCAGCCAGGTGACACCTGCTGTCCGCGCGAGTCCGCCCGACAGAACCGACTTGCCCGTGCCAGGCAGGCCGCCGACGAGGAGCAGGCAGGGCCGCTCGCCCGCCGGTGCGAGTTCGCCCACGGCCAGTTGGACGTGAGCGCGCGCGAGTTGCAGCGCCTTCGCGCGCTGGTCGGTGAGGATGCCGGGGGTTCGCGCCTGCAGGGCCCGCACCTTGGCACGCACCGCCGATCGATAGGACGTGTAGAGCGGAACCAGGACTCGGCCACCTTCGTCGCGGCTCTCTTCGAAGTACGACGCGAGGAGCGCGCGCGCCTCGGACCATGCACCGTGCGCGCGCAGGTCCATCGCGAGGAATGCGATGTCGGCGATCGGATCGGCACACGCATACCGCGGCGAGAATTCGATGCAGTCGATGATGGCGATCTCTCCGCCCTCGAGGAGGTACACGTGCTCGAGGCGCAGATCTCCGTGCGTCTCGCACGGCACGTTCTCGCGGACGCGCAGCTCGATCCGCGCACGCTGGGCTTCGAGCTCGGCTTCCGTCTCGAGCTGGAGCCGCAGAAACTCCTCGATGGGCGCGATGGACTCCGCATGGGGCGCCAGACCGGCCAGGTTTTCCCGGCAGTTCTCGCGCACGCGATCGAACTCGGCCCAACGCGCGATCTCCGGCCCACGGCGAGCGACTCGGTGGAAGCGCGCGATCGTGCGTCCGATGCGGTCGATCAGGACAGGGTCAACGGGAGCCGCCATGACGCGCGAGGCCAGCGACGCCTCCTCGGAGAGGCGCTTCATGTGCACCGCGTGCTCGATCGGCGCACCCGCGCCTCGCAGCACCGCATGTCCGGCTCGTTCCGTGATGGGCACGACACCCTGGTAGACGCCCGGCGCCAGGCGCCGATTGAGCTCGACCTCGGCCTCGCACATGGACTTGCGGCGCGCGAGCGTCGAGTAGTCGAGGAAGCCGAGGTCGACCGGCTTCTTCAGCTTGTAGACGTCGTCGCCGACCAGGACGACGGCCGACGCGTGGGTCTGGACGAGCACGGGAGCGCTCGAGCCGACAGGGTGCGCGGCCGGATCGAGCAGGTCGCGGAGGATCGCGTCGAAGTTCATGTCGTGCCGTCGGCCTGCGCCTGTGACCGCCGGCCCGCGAATCATCGCGCATCGAGGCCGCGCGCGACCAGCCCGGTCCGCGCGCGGCCCCCTCCGTCCAGGCCGGTCACGGCCAGAAGGTCACTTCCATCGCGTCGGACAGGTTCGTCCCCGTGCCGCCCGCGGCCCAGTCGCGGAACCAGAACTGGAAGCGCCAGGGCGTGCCGGGCGTGATCTGGCCCAGGGGCGACAGGGCGCCGAAGTCGATCTGGCGAACGGCATGGCCGGTGAAGTCGACCTGCAGCGGCGGCATCAGCCGGAAAAGGCCCGGGCTGTACGGGCTGATGCACAGGTTCCCATCCCCCATCGGGACCTGGAACGGATTGCGACCGTAGAAGAACACGCCGGCGTGCCCGACGGGCGCATGGACGACCTCGACAGCCGCCGTGTTGTCCTGGATCGCGAAGCTGCCCGCGAACGTCATCGAAGCCTGGACGCCCGTGGAGTTCGGGTGGCTGTAGCAGTAGAGGGCGGCGTACCCCGGTGCCCAATCCAGCGGGATGTCCGACACGACCCACGTCGGATCGCTGGGCTCCGGCAGGCTCGTCGCGCCGAGTTGACCGTCATTTCCGGCCGTGGATTGGTCGTACACCGTCTGGCCGGCCCCTTCGTTGAATTTCCAGTAGGCCACCAGCCCCGGCTCGGTCCCGAGCAGTTGGCGATACCAGTCCCGCTGGATCTCCTCCACGCTGCGCGCACGGTTCCAGATGCGCACTTCGTCAATCTGGCCCGCGAAGTACTCGCCCGGTTCCGGGCTGGGCAGCCCAGCACCGAGGTACAGGTCGGTCAGCGGCACATGGCTCATCGGGCCGAGCGCGTGCACCTCGTTCGCAACGGGGTATCCGTCCACCCAGAACTGGGCGAAGTTCGTGCCGTACACGCCCGCGAAGTGGTGCCAGGCACCGTCGTACACGGTGTGCACCGCCGGGTCGCGCGCCTGCACGAGCACTCCGTCCTTCGAGACGATGAACTGCATGCGCTGGTCGAAGTCGCGATCCGCGCTCAGCGTGTAGCCATTCCCGAAGTGCCCCGCCTTGCGCAAGAGCCGCGTGTTCCAGTCCTGCGGGCCGTTCAGGCGAGCCCACATCTCGACCGTGATCTCCTCGGGCTCGAGCGAAGCGCTGCGCGGCACGAGGACGAGGTCCTCGACGCCGTCGAAAGCGAGCGCGTAGCCGCTGCCCGTCGCCGCGCCGATCGGCGCGTCGGAGACGACCCAGGTCGGATCGCTGGCATCCTCGCCTGCCGTGAGTCCGAGCTCACCATCGTGTCCGAACGGCGACGAGTCGTGCGCGATCTGGCCGCTGCCCTCGTCGAAGCGCCAGTAGGCCACGAGGCCCGGCTCGGTACCGAGGT
Source organism: Planctomycetota bacterium (assembly GCA_026692665.1). Classification (GTDB taxonomy): domain Bacteria; phylum Planctomycetota; class UBA1135; order UBA1135; genus JAEUHZ01. The sequence goes on along the minus strand of JAPLOF010000017.1, from coordinate 17,695 downwards.
ACGTGCCAGACCAGTTGGCCTCGATGTCCCCGATGTCGCGCGCGTGGTTCCAGATGCGCACTTCGTCGATCCGCCCACGGAAGTACTCGTTCTGCAGCGTCACGGGCAGCCCCGCGCCGATGTAGAGGTCCGTCAGCGGCAGGTGCGTGAGCGCGCCCAGGTCATGGCTCACCTGAGCCTGGATGGCACCGTCCACGAAGAACTCGGCCTGGTTCGTCGAGTAGACGCCGACGAAGTGGTGCCACGTGCCGATGTACGCGGTGTGCGGCTGGATGTCCGTGGCCGTGACCCGGTACTCCGTTCCGCGGGTGACCAGCAGTTGCATGCGCTGGTCGTTGTCCTGGTCGGCGGTGATGAAGTAGGCGTCGTGCTCGCCCTTGCGCAGCAGGCGCGAGTTCCAGTCCTGCGGACCGTCCAGACGGGCCCACATCTCGACCGTGATCTCCGCCGGCTCGAGCGCGACGCTGCGCACGACGTGGACGAGGTCGTCGACGCCGTCGAACGCGAGACAGTGCCCGGCCAGGGAGCCCGATCCGGTCGAAGTGCCCCCGAACGCGCTGGTGGAGATGAGTCCAGCACCGAGGAGCATCCCGGTGAGGGTGAGGGTTGATCGCGACTGACCGCCGTTCATGGCAACCTCCTTCGTCCTGGCCGTCTCGACGGAGCATCGGAGGCTACGAACGAAACAGCCGACTGCATGCTGCGCGCACGCCCCGTAGCAGGCGATACCCACTGCTTCGCAGTCGGCATTCGATACGAGCGCAGGCTCGAGGCCGGCCCACCCCCGATGGCCCGCCGTGTCCTCCGACCAGGTACGTCGTTCGCGGAGCATCCGAAGGACGGGAACCACGACCGCGATCACGAGGTGGCCGCCCGCGCGTCGCAGCAGCTGAGCGAGCACTGAGGGGATGGCCCCATCGGACCATCCCCAGCCAGTTCCTGCGGTCTGTCCTTGGCGTGTGCGTCGAATCCGGGCCGTCAGGGCATCCAAATGACGCTCAACCCATTGGTGAGGTTGAACGTGTCGGCGGTGCAGTAGGTCGCGGCATTGCGATACCAGGCCTGGTAGGTGTGGGTCCCGCCCGCGACGACGGCGCCGCGCACCGAGATGGACGTGTCGCCGGGCTGCGGATAGCTCGACGCGCCACCGACGTTGCTCTTCGTCCCCAGGCGCACGACGAGCCCTCCGGCGCAGCGCAGGCCATCGCCCAGCGCGACGCCCAGGCCGCCGTTCATCGCCGTGCTGCCCTGGATGTAGAGGACCGGTCCATTCGGCATGCCGCTACCGGAGAGCACGAAGGAGTCGCCCGACACCCAAGCCGTGCCCGACGCGTCGAGGCGCGCCCCCGCGCTGTTCACGCTGTTGGCGCAACCGCGCCCCGGACCACCCGCGTTGCCACACGGGCACGCGGTGCCGCTGCCGTCCCCCACGCACACGGTCTGCGCGGGCGTGTCCGATCGCACCAGCTGGAATCCGTTGATCGTCCCGGCGACCTGGTAGGTGGACGCGCGGATCGTGATCGAACCACCCGCCGGGACCGAGGCGTGGTGCAGGGCGTAGGTCACGCCGGCCTGTTGGTGCCCCGGCCACGTGCCGCCCACGATCTGGTCCGGATCCTGGCTCCCGCAGCTGACGAGCGTGCGGTAGGTGAAGCTGTCGGACGCCCACGCATACGTGTACACGGCGTAGTCCCCGGCGGAGAGGTGGCTGAAGGTCCACACCGCGGGCCCGCCGATGCTCTCGCCGTCGTCCATCAGCGCACCGTCGTCGCCCTGGGTCATGACGCTGTCGAAGCCGAAGTCGATCGTCATGAGGTTGGAGCGAGTCAGCGTGATGGCCGTCGCCGCCCCGCCCAGACCCAGCAGCGGCGGGTTCACGACTGTTACGTCGATGACATTCCAGTGGCCCGGCTGCCCGGCCGCAGCGCCGTAGGCGCTGGACGGCACCGGAGGATTGCTGAGAGACGCGAAGTCCACGTTGAAGCTCTGGGCCGCCGCGCAAGGAGCGAGAACGAGCACGAGCAAGGTGATCCGTGACGAGATCTGTGCTGTGCGGGAACGGAGGTTGGTATGCATGGAGTGCCTCTGGACGTCTTCTGGTGACAAGGAGCGGGGTCGACTGCGGGATCTTCCCGCGCGCGCTCCTGCTGGTCGGTGTGAGCACTCCGCTTCTTGCACATTCGCTGTCGGAGCTCCACGCCTGGACTTCACAGGCAGATCCCGTGCCGGACTGCGCGGGATCGCGAACCGCACGCCTGAGCCCGGGCTCACGCTTCTACCTCACAGGCGAATCGCCGCATGGACTCTTGCTGCAAGCGACGTTGTCATTTCGACACCACTCGCCCCTCTCGTGAAAGACGGGCACCGGGATCCGGAGTTGCGTGCACGCCGCGGCCGGCTGCCTCGTTGGAGTTCGTCACGGTCTCTTCCAAGGTTCCGCGTTCGAGGCGCACCGTCCGCACGACCACGGGATCGGCGGCGAGGAACTTCACGCGCACGAGCCAGACCGCGAGGCCGATGGCGATCAGGACGAGCACGTAGCGCAGCCAGCGGTTCATGGGACGGGCTCTCCAAGCTCGGAGGGGTGCGCGCGGATTCGCATTCGACGCAGAGGGTAGCGGTTGAACCGATGAGGCGGAGATCGAGCCGTGCCCGCCCTTGTTCGCATGCCCGGTTCGTGTGCCGCTCGGCTCCTACGCACTCTTCCTGGAAATCTACGCACAGTGGTCCCGCGAACGATTCCCGACCTCGATCTAGGTTCAAGAAGTCGGCGTGGCACGCTCCCTGCCATGGTTCGAATTGCTCGCGGAGATCCTCCGATGAAGAGCATGTTCGTGGCGGTGTTCGGGCTCGGATTGACGGCGTGTGGAGGTACGGCAGGCAACGGGACGAGCTCCGACGGTTCGGGGGTCCCGCCCAGCAACGTGATCCCGCCGGGGAGCTACCGCGTGCTCGCCGCGAACGACCTCGGCATGCACTGCATGGACCGGGAGTTCTCGACCTTCTCGATCCTGCCGCCGTTCAACGTGCTGCGGGCGCAGGTCGTCCAGCGCAATTCGGGCGGCATGCCGCGCGTGCTGCAGCCGGGCGAAGTCGACGTGACCTACGAGCCCGTCGCGGATTCGCACGGATCGATCAACTCGCGCAGCGCCGGCAAGACCGACTTCTGGGCGTGGGCTCCTGGGCTCTTCGGGGTCACACTGCCCCTGGGGATGGGCGTGACCGGACTCTACATGCCGGCGGACGCGCCGACGCCCGGACCGCAGGCTCTCACGTGGAGCGCGAGCGAACAGGTCTTCCACGCGTTCGGGATCCCCATCACGCCGGTGGACGACCAGGGCAGCACGAATCCCTATCCGCTCCTGCGCGTTCGCGCGCGGAACCCGGCGACGGGCGCCACATTGGCGACCCTCGATGTCGTCGTGCCCGTCGCGAGCGAGACGGACTGCCGCAACTGCCACACGACGGGCCAGATCGCCGCGCGCGAAGCCGGCGTGGCCTGGTCGAGCACCGCCGACACGGAAGTGCAGGCCAAGCAGAACGTGCTGATCCTGCACGACCTGCGCGAGGGCACCGAGCTCGTGGCGCACCAACCGGTGCTGTGCGCGAGCTGTCACTATTCCCCGCCTCTCGACCTGGGATCCGCACCGTCCACGCCGACGCCGCCGGGCCCGGCGACGACGGCTTCTTCGGCACATCAGGCCCCCACGCAGGCACGCTGGTCGGGTCCGGTGGAGCGCTACCCGGCGCTGATGTCGCGCGTGATGCACGACTTCCACGGACGCCTGAACGACGACCAGGGCAATCCGCTCTTCCCGCACGGCGGTGACGCGCTGTCGACCTGCTATCAGTGCCACCCCGGCGCCGTGACCGAATGCCTGCGCGGTGCCATGAAGACCGGCGGCATGGAGTGTCTCTCGTGCCACGGTGACATGCTCGCGGTGGGTGGAGCGTTCCCGCTCGAGCCGGGCGGCAGCCTGGATGGCCAGGCCGATCTCGCCGCGCGGAGGCCGTGGAAGGACCTCCCGCGTTGCCAGTCGTGCCACACGGGCGACGCGCTGAACCACGTGTCCGGGCCGGGCTACCAGCTGGCGGCCGACGGCATCCGGTTGCGCCAGTCCTACCGCACGGGGGATCCGGCCGCGTCGGCGATCCTCGCGCCGAACTCGCGCTTCGCCGAGGAGCCGAACACGCTCTATCGGTTCAGCAAGGGCCACGGCGACATCTCGTGCGAGAACTGCCACGGCAGCACCCACGCCGAGTGGCCCAACTCGGATCCGGCCGCCAACGACAACGTGGCCGCGGTCCAGCTGCAGGGGCACACGGGCACGGTCGCCGAGTGCGCCTCCTGCCACCCGCCGGGAACGCTGGCGCGGACGATGAACGGGCCGCACGGGATGCACAACGTGGACCAGATGTCGTTCATCGACGGCGGACACCACGACTTCTACGAGCACAACCACGCGAGCTGCCAGGCCTGCCACGGAGCCAACCTCCTCGGCACGGCGCTGTCGCGCGCGGCGGCGGACCGGTCGTGGTCGCACGACGGCCACACCTGGACCGTGGCCAAGGGCACGCCGATCGGCTGCAACCTGTGCCACGGGCTCCCGGGGTCGGGCGGCGGCGACTGAGGGCAGGCGCCCTGCACGGGAGTGTCAGGGTGCTGTACGCGGACCGCGGGAGCCCGGCCCCGCGGCGGGGAAATGGCGGGGTCGGAAGTGGGGTATCCCGCCCGGCCGGTCGAGGAAGCTACGCTCTCGGCTGAGCTCTCTGCGGATCCGCCCTCCTCCACGGCCTTCGGATGCACCACCTGACCATGGGCCTCGGGAAGCGGCGACCACCCTCTCTCCATCCGACCGACCGTCGTGCGACCGCGCACGGAGGTCGGTCCGCTTGCCCCGTCCCACTCCGACCGGGGAGCTCACGCAACCGCCATGATCGTCGCGCTGACCCTGTGCCTGCTCCCGTGGCCCACCGCCCTCTCGGCTTCCGTCCCCGCGCCGGTCTCGATCGCCGCGCAGGATCCCGCGTTGGACGCGAAGATCGCGGCGGCGGGCAAGGACGTCGCCAAGCTGCTCGAGCTGGCCGCGTCGTTCGTCGGCGGACCGATGCAGGCCTCCGCGGACAAGGTCTACAAACGCGTCATCGAGCTCGAACCCGACAACGAGGTCGCGCGCAAGGCTCTGCGTCACCAGTCCTACGACGGCAAGTGGTTCGAGAGCTTCGCCGAGCTGGCCAAGTACAAGCGCGAAGAGGCCGCGCGCATGAAGGCCAAGGGCCTCGCTCGCTTCAAGGAGGAATGGGTGCCCGAGGGCGACGTGCCCTTCCTCACGATGGGTTGGACGAAGGACGCGCAGAAGGGCTGGATCGACCCGTCCGAGGCCGCTCTCGCCAAGCAGGTCGATGAGTGGAAGGCGGCCGGGTACCAATTCCGCGCCGACGACAACAGCTGGATCGCGCCCGAGGACTTCGAGAAGTGGACCGCGCTCCAATGGAAGTGCGGCCAGGAGTGGGTCGACCTGGCCAAGGCCAACGAGTACCACTCGAAGATCGAGACCTCGTGGGAGCTCATGGGCGAGCACTACGAAGTCTGGGCGACGTGCGACTGGGAAGGCGCCAACCTGGCGCGCTGGCACGCGGACAAGACGCACGCCGAGCTCGTGCGGATCTTCGGCACCGAGCCCGCGAAGAAGCAGCACCTCGTCGTCCTGAACAGCCTCACCCAGTACAACCAGGCCGCCGGCAACCAGCCGATCCTGATCGAGACCGAGGGCATTTCCTCGCTGCATGGGTCGTACTTCGCGGACGGTTTCTTCGACAACAACGCGAAGCCGCCGCAGTACTTGGGCTGCGGCGTCAGCTACTGGGATCGCAAGGACCCGAAGCTCGCCGTCTGGGGCCCCTACTGGCTGCGCTTCGCCGCGGCGCAGAGTTTCGTCGAGGGCATCGACCCGTCGTGGGCCGCGGTCGCACAGTGGATCGCCGATGGCGGCCGCGGCGATCTGGCCACGTACTCCGGCGCGTTCTGGACCGAGAAGAAGATCCCGCGCTGGCTGCGCTACGGCGCCGCGTCGTACGTCGAGCGGTTCATGAAGAACCCCGAGGCTGCGGAGGGCGCGGATCCCTGGACGCTGCGCACGTTCGCGTTCGGCGAGATCAAGAAGGCCGGCGGCCTGCACAAGCTCGACGACGTGTTCGCCTTCAAGCTCGACATCAAGGACATCCCCAACTCGAGCCGCCTCTACCACGAGGCGGGACTCCTCGTGGCCTACATGCTCGACGGGGCCGGGGCGGACAAGGAGCTGCCGGAGCTGCACAAGGCTCTTCAGGCGGCGTTGAAGACCGGTGTGAAGGCCGACATCACGACGACGGCGACTGCGCTGCAGAAGGCGCTCGCCAAGCGAGAGCGCGAGATCAAGAAGTTCGCCGGGTTGTGATCGGTCCTGACGGGCAGATGATCGGAATGGGGCTCCGCGGGCACCTTCTACGGTACGCGCCGCGCAGGTGACCGGCCTGGTTCTCCCGATCGGTGGCGAGCTCGTTGAAGCGGCTCACCGCTCGGACCACGCGACGAATGCGGAGCGCGGACCCGCGCAGAACGCTCCGCCAACGCGGTTCCCGACGCCAAACCGGGATCGATGGTGACAAACGGCACGCGTGCGACGACCTTGTTTGGCCATGAAACCGTCCGTCGTCCTGGCCGAAGCGATCCTGCCCAACAAGCAGAAACTCTCCCTGCGTTCGCACGACGGCCACTACCACATCCGCGTCGGCGGCGAGTTGCTCATGAGCACGACAGCCACGGCGTCGGAAGCTCGGATGGCCGAGCTGGCGCACGAGGCGCTCGGGAGCGGTGGCGGGAAGAACGTCCTGATCGGCGGTTTCGGATTCGGCTTCACCCTGCGTCGCGTGCTCGAACTCGTGGGCGCGGACGACCACGTGCAGGTCGCGGAACTGCTCCCGGAGATCGTCTCCTGGAACCGCCTGCACCTGCGCAACGTGAACGGGCAGCTGCTCGACGACCCGCGCGTGGAGATCGTCCTGGACGACGTGTTCGCCGTGCTCTCGCGCGCCGCACCGCAGACGTACGATGCCGTCCTCCTCGACGTCGACAATGGCCCGGAGGAGCTGGTCGATCCGCGCAACGAGCGCATCTACGCGGACCCGGGGCTCAAGACGCTGTCCCGCGCGATGCGCAAGGGCGGACGCGCGGTCTTCTGGTCGGCGGGCACGGACGAGTCCTTCCTGAAGCGCCTCGTGAAGGCCGGCTTCCGCGCGGATGCGATCAGCGCGAAGGCCTACCCGCAGGCGCAGGTGAAGACGCACACGCTGTTCATCGCCGACTGGAACGGCTGACGGGCAATCCGTCCGCCGACTGCTCGGCGCTGGAGCAGCAGCGCCCGGGATGGCTTCTTTCTCTCGCGCCCGAGCTTCGACCTGGGAGAACCGCTCGCGAGACGTCGTCCCGCTCAGGGCGCCCGAGGCGATTCCTCGACGAACTTGAAGCCGAACCGCCCCTTCACGCACAGGTGGCCGCCGGTGACCGAACTGTCGCTGGGCGAGGTCACGCGCACGATCTTGTTGTCCTGCACGCGCAGGGTGAGCACGCAGCCGACGCCGCAATACGAACAGATCGTGTCGGTCTCGGTCTGCTTGGATTCGTCCCACTTCCCGGCCTCGCGCAGGTCGTGCTCGGCCTTGAACATCAGGGCCCCGGTCGGACACACGCCCACGCAATTCCCACAGAAAACGCAGGCGGAATCGGGCAGGGGCGTCTCGTGCTCGGTGGCGATCCGCGCGTCGAATCCACGTCCGGCCACGGCGATCGCGAACGTGTTCTGTGCATCGCTGCCGCACGCTTCGACGCACTTGTAGCAGAGCATGCACTTGTCGTAGTCGCGCACGAACAGGTCGTTGTCGACCTTGGTCGGCTGACCGACCGTCGCCGCGCGCGTTCCGTCGCCCACTTCGTGATGGCCGGGAAGCGCACTCTCCCGGACGCCCGCGGCCGAAGGCTGGGCGCGCGGGCCGAAGCGCCCGGGCTCCGCGCCATAGCGCTTGGCGTAGTCCGCGAAGTCGGTCGAGAGCGACATGTCGACCGACGAACCCAGCAGCTCGAGGACGAGCTTGCGGCTCGAGCGGACGCGCGGACTGTCGGTGTGCACGACCATCCCCGCCTCCACCTTGCGCGAGCACGACGGAGCGAGCACGCGCGCTCCTTCGACCTCGACGACGCAGACACGACACACGTTGACCGGAGTGAGGTTCTCGGCCCAGCACAGGGTCGGCGTGTCGATGCCGGCGGAACGGCATGCGGCGTGGATGGTCTCGCCCTCGCGTGCCTTGACCGACCGGCCGTCGAGCGTGAACTCGACCTCCCCTCGACTGGATTCGTTCATCGCTCGTCCTCGAAGAGACCCAATGCCACCGCGGACTCGATCGCGCTCGACGCCGTCTGACCGAGGCCGCAGATCGAGGCGTCGCGCATCACCTGGCCCAGGTCCTTCAAGAGCGGCAGCTCGCCCTGCAGCGTGGAGCGGCCGTTCACGACGCGCGACAGGAGCTCTTCCTGCCGAACGGTCCCCACGCGGCAGGGGATGCACTGCCCGCACGACTCGTCCCGGAAGAAGGCCGCGATGCGCCGCAGGATGGGGACCATCGGCGTCTCGTCGTCGAAGACCAGCACCACGCCCGATCCCAGCGTCGTCCCGGCCTTGCGCGTGTCCTCGAACGACAACGGGAGCGAGAGTTGGTCCCGACCGACGAAGCCGCCGGCGGCGCCGCCCAGGAGGATCGTGCGCATCGTCTTGCCCGGCAGGACTCCGCCGGCCAGCGCGAGCAGGGCGTCGAGCCGTGTGCCGAAGGGCACCTCGTACACGCCGGGCCGGACCACGGAGCCCGACACGCAGAAGAGCTTCGTCCCGGGCGAACCCGCGGTACCGACCGACGTGTACGACGCCGCGCCGTCGCGCACGATGTCGAGCACGGCGACGAGCGTCTCCACGTTGTTGACGGCCGTCGGCCGGCCGAACAGGCCGACTTGGGCCGGGAACGGCGGCTTGTTCCGCGGCTCACCGCGCAAGCCCTCGATCGAGTTGAAGAGCGCCGTCTCCTCGCCGCAGATGTAGGCGCCCGCGCCCCGGCGCAGCTCGATGTCGAACGCGAAGCCCGAACCCAGGATGTTCGCGCCGAGCAGGCCGCCCGCGCGCGCCGACTCGATCGCGTGGCTCAGGCGCTCCAGCGCGAGCGGGTACTCGCCGCGCAGGTAGAGATACCCGCGCTGCGATCCGGTCGCGTAGCCGGCGATCGTCATCGCCTCGACCACGGCGAACGGATCGCCCTCGAGCAGGACGCGGTCCTTGAACGTGCCGGGCTCGGACTCGTCGGCGTTGCACACGACGTAGTGCGGCCGCGCGGTTGCCCGCGCGACTGCTTCCCACTTGCGTCCGGTTGGGAATGCCGCGCCGCCGCGGCCGACGAGCTTCGATTCGGTGACTTCGCGCAGCACGCCCTCGGCGCCGAGCTCGAACGCTCGCGCCAAGGCCTCGTAGCCGCGGTGTGCCCGGTAGGCTGCGAGGCTCGCCGGGTCCGCGACGCCGACGCGCGCCAGGAGACGTCGCGGGCCGGAGCTCGCCACGTACGCCTCCTCGATCCGCGGCGGGCTGCCGGCCAGCGCGGCTTCGATCCTGGATGCCGTCGCCGCTCCAAACGCGCAGTCCTTGGGTTCTGCGCCCGCGATGGTCACGAGCGCCGCCGGCGCGCGCTCGCACAGCCCCAGGCACGGACTGCGCGCCCAGCGCGGGCCGTGGCCCGCGCCGTCCTCGTGCGCCGTGCCCGTCTTGGCGTGACCCGACGCCGGCGCGCCGAGCTTGCGCTCGAGTTCGCTGCACACCTTCTCGGCGCCGGCCGCCGTGCAGGCGATGTCGTCGCAGACGTGAGCGAAGGCCTGCGGTCGCTGGACCAGCGAGAACAGCGCATAGAACGACGCGACGCCGAACGCCTCGGCGGGCGGAACGCCGAGCCGGCGACACACGTAGTCGAGCCCGCCGCGGCTGACCCACCCCACGCTCGATTGCAGCGCGTGGAGCGCGGGCAGCAAGAGGGTCCGCGCGTCGCGCACCGCGGCGAACCCCGCCGGCGGCGCATCACCGGCCTCGACGCCGAGGAGCGCGTCGACGGCGCTGCGCTCGGCAGCGGTGGGCAGGACATCGTGGTGGCGCAGATCCATGGTCGCGGCGCTTCAGCCCACCTTTTCCACGCGAATGGCGGCGGCCTTGAACTCGGCGGTGCCCGAGCGCGGATCGGTCGCGTCGATCGTGAGGAGGTTCGTGTCGACTTCGTCGGGGAAGTGCATGGTCATGAACACCAGACCGGGCTTCAGCCGATCGTCGAGCCGCACCGGCGCCTCGATCGAGCCGCGCCGCGACACGACGCGGACGCGTTCCCCGTCGCGCAACCCGAGCCGGGCCGCATCCGAGGGGAAGATGCCGACCGTCTCGCGGCGCTCCATCGGCCAGGCGAACGAGCCGCTCTGGACGCCTGTGTTGTACGAATCGAGCCGGCGTCCGGTCGTGAGCCGCAGCGGGAATTCGCTCGTCAGCTTGTCGACGGGGCCCTCGTCCTCGGCCGGGTGGAACGCCGCCCGGGGACCTCGCACCGGCGTTTCCCACAGGCGTCCGTGCAGGAAGGGCGAGCCGACGCTGCTCTCGTCCGGACAGGGCCACTGGATGCCGCCGAGCGCTTCGAGACGCGGGTAGCTCATGCCGCCGTGCATCGGACTCAGCGTGCGCAGTTCGTCCCACAGAGCCTCGGGGGTCCGCGCCTTCATGTCGTACCCGAGCCGCGACGACAGGTCGCACAGGATCTCGATGTCGTCGCGCGCCGATCCCGGCGGGTTCAGCGCGCGGCGAACCCGCTGCACGCGGCGCTCCGAGTTCGTGACGGTGCCTTCCGATTCGCACCAGCTCGCCGACGCGGGCAGCACGACGTCCGCCATCTCGGCGGTCTTCGTCATCACGATGTCCTGCACGATCAGGTGCTCGAGACCTTCCAGGCAGTGCAGAGCGTGCGTCGAATCGGCCTCGCTCTGCGCCGGGTTCTCGCCGATGACGTACAGCGCGGTGAGCTCGCGACGTCCCATCGCCGCGAACATCTCCGTCAGGTGCCAGCCGTTCTTGGGCGGGATCTTGCAGCCCCACACGGCCTCGAACCTGGACCGCAGGACGTCGTCCTCGACGTCCTGGAATCCCGTGAGCTTGTGCGGCAGGGCGCCCATGTCGCCGCCGCCCTGGACGTTGTTCTGGCCGCGCAGCGGGTTGAGGCCGCTCCCCCACTTGCCCACGTGGCCCGTGAGCAGGGCGAGGTTGATCAGCGAGAGGACGTTGTCGACCGCGTTGTGGTGCTCGGTGATGCCGAGCGTCCAGCAGATCATCGCGCGTTCGGCGCTCGCGAAGTCGCGCGCCATGCGGCAGATCAACTCCGCGTCGACGCGCGTGATGGTCGAGACGCGCTCGACGTCGTAACGCTCGAGGGTGGCCCGGTAGGCATCGAACCCCTCGGTGGCGTTCGCGATGAACTTCCGGTTCTCCAGGCCCGCGTCGAGGATCGCGCGCCCGACTCCGTTCGCCAGTGCGATGTCGGTGCCGACGTCGAGCCCTGCCCAGCCCTCCGACCATTCCGCCGTGGGCGTGCGTCGCGGATCGATCACGTAGAGCTTCGCGCCGCGGCGCACGGCCTTGAGCACGTGATGGAAGAAAATGGGATGCGTCTCGCGGGCGTTGGACCCCCACAAGAGGATGACTTGGGCTTCTTCCACCTCGCGATAGCTCGAGGTGCCTCCACCCGCGCCGAAGACCGTCGCCAGACCGACGACGCTAGGGGCGTGTCAAGTTCGATTGCAACTGTCGATGTTGTTCGAGCCGACGGCCGCGCGCATGAACTTCTGCGCGGCGTAGTTCAGCTCGTTCGTCGCCTTGGAGCAGCTGAACATCCCGACGGTGTGAGGACCGTGGAGCGAAACAGCTTGTTGGATGCCAGCCGCCGCGCGGTCGAGAGCCTCGTCCCAGGTCGCGAGACGAAGACGGCCGTGTTCGCGCACGAGCGGTTCCAGGATGCGTTGCGGTGCCATGATCCCGTGAGCGTAGCGTGCTCGGAGCCCACGGACAGGCGGATCTTGACCGCGCTTCCCCTCTGGCGCGCCGCCGTGCGCACCCGCGCGGCCGGGGGCGCGCCGCTCTTGTCCAGCGGTTCAGTCGCGCCCGGTGGGCCTGCTCAGGATCGGAGCGCGCGGTTCCCGGCGGATCCCTGGATCGGACCCACCGGTTCCTGCGTCGCCGGCTGCTTCGACCTCTCGGCGCGCGGCGTCAGTCCTCGTCGCCGGGCGGCAGCTCGTACAACCCCTGCCCGGCGTAGATCAGCCGGCGTTGGCGCGCGAGCTCGTCCCAGACCGCGCGCGGATAGCGATCCGGCGGGCGCATCCCGAGGATGCCCGACGAACGTCCACTGCTCATCGGGCCTCCGCCGATGGAGGACTCGGCGTCGAGCTGCGTGACCTTCAGGCTCTTGCGATAGGCCTTCAACGCGCGCTTGAGCACTTCGCGGTCCTGCAGGGGCAGGTGCCGCTTGCCGGACTGCCACTCCGCGACGAGCGTTGTCAGCGCGGCGTGGTCGCGCGCATCGAGGATGCGGGCGAGCTCCGGCTCCTCCGCCCGCGTCGAGGCGAGCGCGGCCAGGGCTTCCGCCCACGGCGCTTCGTTCGTCGGATCGGAAGCGAGGGACACGGCGGCGGTCGCCAGGACCGTGCTCAGAAGCTGCATCTTCGGGTCGAACATGGCGAGTGGGCGGCTTCGGAGTTCCCAGAGTCGTGGATTGAGCGCGACTTCGAGGTCGCGGTTCCGTGCAGCGTATCACCCGACCGGGCCGAAACACTCGTCGTGCGCGGCGCGGAACCGCTCATGGCGCGGTGCAGCCCTGCGATCCTGGATTGCGACACCGGGGGGCCCTCGATGCACCGAATGCCCTCGCGAGCGTGCCGCCGACGGAGAGCGACGACCGGGAGCTCGCGCTAAGTGGGCCGGCTTTCGCCACGGTCGAGGCGACCGCGCTCGAACCAGATGAGCAGCGCCAGCGCGACGAAGGGCGCGAGCCACAGGCTGGCCTGCGCGTACCACATCGAAGCGACGGGCTCGAAGGTCCTCACTCCATCCATCCGGAGCAGCAGCATGGGCGCCACGGGCACGATCGCGGCCTTCAACGCGATGGCGACGAGCGTGAGCCCGGCGATGCCGGCAGTCGTGCGCAGCCTCCGGACGAGACCATCCTGCAACCGCGCGGGCGCCGAGCTCCGACTCGACCAGCGCGCGAGGCCGACGACGGCGATGAGCCCGAAGAGGAGGATCGAGGAGTACAGCACGACCCCCCACGTCGAATCCTGCCCGCGGGAGTATCCGTACGCGACCGTCGCGACCGTCGTGATCAGGCTGACTGCGAAGCCGATCCCGAGATAGCCGCCGAGCATCCAGATCCAGCGCCGGCGCCAGACAGCTCCGGGATCCGATTTCGCGAACTCCGCCGCGAGCGCGTCCGTGCGGCCGAGGCGTCGTGCGGCGATCCCGAAGACCTCCTCGGGCGAGAGCGCCGTCACCCCACCGCGCTGGAGAGCGGAAAGATCCTCGATTTCCGCCCGCAAGTGATCTTCGAGCTCGTCGGCATCCTCCACGCGCACCATCTCGCGCGCGAGCAAGGCGCCTCTCCAACCCTGGATGGATGATTCGATGTCGAACATGGTCACTCCCACAGAGCCTTCAACGTGCCGTGGACTGCGTTCCACTCCTCGCGGTCACTCGCCAGGGATTTCGATCCCTGCGGGCTGAGCCGGTAGTACTTCCGCTTGCGGCCGCTCTCCCCGACGACCCAACGGGCGCGAATCAGCTTCTGCTCCTCGAGTCGGTGGAGGACGGGATAGAGCATCCCTTCCGTCCATTCGACGCGCCCGTTCGAGCGTTCGCGGACCTCCTGGATGATCGCGTAGCCGTAGTTCTCTCCACGCGCGAGGATCGCCAGCACGATCGGCTTGCTGGACGCCGCCACGAGGTCCTTCGAGAGGGAGTTCGGCATGCCCCGACTATACCTTGCAGCTCTAGGCATACAAGCCCTGGAACTCGGACTTCGCAGCCCGGAGACGGCCGTCGATCCCGGGGGGGAGCACTGCCGCGGCTAGAGTTCCGCGAGCAGCTTGCGGATCGGCCCCTCGAGCACGCGGTCGCGAGGGAACCGAGGCTCCGCGGCCAGAGCCGCCGTCAACACGGCGCGGGCCTCGTCCTCGCGATCCTGCGCGACGAGGACCTTCGCCAGGATCTGTTGGTTCTCGCGGCTCGGGCGGGCCGCGACGGCGCGCCGCGCAAACCACTCCGCTGCATCGAGACTGGACTCGGGCAGACCGCTGGCCATCAGGTTCGCGATCCACGGCAGCGTCTCGAGGCGCAGGTTCAGCACCGCCAGCGTGGCGAGCGCAGTCGCGTTCTCCGGGTCCTGCGCGAGCACGCGCTCCGCGACCTCTTTCGTTCGACGCGCGTGAGCACTGCGATCCCCCATCGGCTGCAGGTGCGTCGTGATGCCCAGGGACCACGCGAGCTGAGCCTGCGAAGCCGGCGGGCTCTCGCCCAGCTTCGACGCACGCTCGGCGTAGTCGAGCGAGCTCGCGGCGGCGTGGTTGCGCGACTCCTTGTCCGATTCCGGGTACAGCAGCACACCGTCGGCTTCGGCCCGCGAGGCGAGGATCAGCACGGTTCCGTCGTCCGGGTGTTCCGCCGCGAGCTCCAGCGCGAGATGGCGCGCCTCCCCCAGCTCTTCGGAAGCGCGCCTCCGCTCCACGCTCTCGATCTCCGCGGTCGCGACGCCACGCTGCTCGACAGGTCGTGCGACGGCTTCCCGAGCTCGCCAACCCGCGAGGTCGATGCTGGGCGCGGCACAGCCGGACATGAGGGTCACGAGCGCGAGCGCGGCGGCCCACGCGGATCGCAGTCGAGCGGGAGAGGAAGGAATCGTCATGGCGGCAGCCCTCGAACTCGAGTCAGGAGCACGCAGTCTAACGACGCGAGCATCCGAGGGCGTTCCGCGCTCAAGCAGCGCTACGGCTCCCCCCCCTGCTGCTAGCGCGCGAGCGCCGCTTCCGCCTCGCGCCGCCAGCGCATGGTGTCGGAGCGTTCCCAGGCCGCGGGGTTGCCGGCGGTCACGAGGTTCCACTCGGACATGCCGCGTCCATAGCACTCGTGCGCGGCCTCGCGGTTGCCGAGGTTGCTGTAGACGAGCGCTCGCAGGAAATCGAAGGCGTTGGGTGTGATGAGCTGGAGCTTCGCCACGAAGTAGTGCCCTTCCAATGCCGAGAGCGCCCCGCGCCAGTCGCCCGCGCGGGCGTGAGCCGTCGAGTCCAGCACGAAGAAGGACTCGTCCTGGCGCAGGACAGCGCCACGTTCGTCGATCATGCGCAGCACGAACGCCGGGTCGCGCTTCGCCGGATCGGGGTGATCGACCAGTGGATAGAGCGCGTTCACCAGTCCGAGCGGCGTGGTTTGGAGCGTCGCCAGAGCCACCATCTCCTCGTGGGTCACGAGGCCCATCATGTAGCGCACGCCCATCCAATCCGCGCGCAGGTCGGGGTCTTCTTCGAGGGCCAGTGCCCGTTCGTACAGCGCGAGCGCGCCAGCCCGATCGCCCAGCTGGCTCAGACACACCCCCAGCGACCAGATCGCGGTCCTGCTCTTCGGGTCCGCGGCGATGCTCGCTCGGAACGTGCCCTCGGCATCGGTCAGTCGGCCCAGGAAGGAGAGGCTCTCGCCCAGGCTGAAAAGGGCAGCGGGATCGCGCGGCCGGATGCTCAGCGCGGAAGCTCGGCACATCAGCGCCGAGTCCAGGCGCCCTGCGATGTCGTAGATCCTCCCGCCGACGGACTGCAAGACGTAATCGCCGGGGTAGAGGTGCAGCGCCTGGTCGTAGATCCGGTAGACCTCGGGCTTCCGTTCGGGGAAACCGTCCCACAGGGCGGAGCTGAGCACGAAGATCGATCCCGCCGCCAGCTTCGAGACGTTCTCGGGCGCTGCGAGTTCGAGCAGGACGTCCAGGTCGTTCTCGGCGATCGCCTGCCGCATCCGCTGGCGCTCCGGATCGGCATCGAGGTCCATCGCCAGGAAGTAGAGGTTCTCGGCCTTCTCGGACTTCGGGCCGTGGACCTTCCGACGCAGGCGGCCCCAGTCGTCGAGCGCCAACGCGACCTCCGCGGCGATGTCGCGCTCGCGGATGCGCGCCAGGGCGGGCACGAGGTCGGCGGCCTCCAGGTCGACGCCGTAGTCGCGAAAGGCCTGCGTGAACGCGAGGTCGAGCTCGACCTCGCGCCGCCGGTCCCCGAGCGTCCCGATCTGTTCGAGGCGCAGGTCGACGAGGCGATCGCGGAGGCGTTGGTCCTGCTCGCGTAGGGACCGTTCGCGTTCGGCGGCCCCCATGTCGAGCTCGGCCTTCGACACGAAGCCCTTGGCGCGCTCGAGCAACGCGGAATCGGCGGCGCCGGCCTCGGCCAGGGACAGCGCGCGGCGGGCAGAGGCCAGCGCCTCCTCGGGCTTGCCGGCCTGCAGGAACTCGATCGACTCCCCGTGAGCGGCCTCGACGACGCTGCGCGTCTGCTCGGCGCGCTGCGCCTGCTCGAGGGCGCGTTGAGCGCGTTCGTGACTCACCCACCAGAATCCCGTGACGCCCAGCGCCAACGCGGTCAGGATCGTGCCGCCGAGCGCCACCGTCAGCTTGCGCCGACGCTGCTCTTCCGCGGCCTTGATGCGCGCCTCGGACGCGGCGACCTCGGCCTTCTGCGCGCGCTCCTCGATCGACGTCAGGAACGCGTGCAGCGCCTTCGCGACCTCATCCGCGTTCGCGGGCCGTGCGGCGCGCGCCGGCATCAGGCAGTCGAGGCAGAGCTGCTTGAGCTTTGGATCCGCGTCGCAGGACTCGATGCGTGCGCGAGCCGGGTCCTGCATCGCACGCGCGGCCTGGACGAGGACGGGCACGTCGGGCAGCTCCTCGTACGGCGGCCGACCGGTCAGGATTTCGCACAGGATCGCGCCCAGCGAGAACACGTCGGCGCGCTCGTCGAGCTTCTCGATCTCGCCGGCAGCCTGCTCGGGCGCCATGTAGGCCGGCGTGCCCATCACCGAACCCACCAGCGAATCGGACCCGCTCGATCCCGGCGCGCTGCGCACGGTCTCGATGATCGTGTGCAGGCTCTCCTTCGCGCGCTTCTCGTCCGCGACTCCGCCCCGGCGCAACACCTTCGCGAGCCCCCAGTCGACGACCTGCACCTCGCCGAACGCGCCCACCATCACGTTGGCCGGCTTCAGGTCGCGGTGCAGCACGCCCTTCGAATGCGCGTACGCCATCGTCTGGCACACCGACTCGAAGATCGCAAGCAGGCGACCGCGGTTGTCGGTCGGCGTCTTGCGCTGCAGGAACAGCGCCGCCAGCGTGCGGCCCTTCACGAGCTTCATCGTGAAGTAGGGCCGGTCGTCGGCCATGAGCCCGAGTTCGTACACCGGCACGATGCCCGGGTGCTGCAACTGGCCGCCGATCTGGGCCTCCTCCACGAAGCGCTGCACGACCTCGGGCCGCTTCGCGAGCTCGCCGTCGAGCACCTTCACGGCCACGTCGCGGCCGA
>JAPLOF010000016.1 GCA_026692665.1 Planctomycetota bacterium | reverse complement strand
CCCTGCGCGGCCCAGGCCGCGCAGGGGGGGCGGACGAGAACGGCGGAGTTGTTCCTGGCTCCGTACCTCCGACCTCCGCTACTCGCCCGCCTCGCGCGGCAGGATGTGTCCCAGCTTGTCGCGCTTCGTGCGCAAATACTTCGCGTTGTCGGCCTGGGGAGCCGTCGTCAGGGGTACCTGGTCGACGACCTCGAGCCCGTAGCCGTTCAGGCCGGCGATCTTCTTCGGGTTGTTCGTGAGGAGGCGCATCCGGCGCACGCCCAAGTACTGGAGGATCTGGGCGCCCAGTCCGTACTCGCGCAAATCGGCCGCGAAACCGAGCTTCTCGTTGGCCTCGACCGTGTCGAGGCCCTGGTCCTGCAGGCGATACGCCTTGAGCTTGTTCTCGAGGCCGATCCCCCGCCCTTCCTGGCGCATGTAGACGAGCACGCCGCGTTCCTCGCGCCCGAGCGCCTCCAGCGCCTTGTCGAGTTGCGGTCCGCAGTCGCAGCGCAGCGAGTGGAACACGTCGCCGGTCAGGCACTCGCTGTGCACGCGCACGGTGACGACGTCCTGGAGGGCCTTGCGCGGCCCGTCGAGGCTCGGGCCCGAGATGCCACGCGACAGGGCGACGTGCTCCTTCCCGTCCACCTTGGAGCGGAACAGGTGGGCCTGGAAAGTCCCGAACTTCGTCGGCAACGGCACGTCCATCTCGATCGGCTCGATGAGGCGCTCGTTGCGGCGGCGCCAGGCGATGATCGCCTCGATCGTGCAGATCTTCAGGCCGTGGCGCTCGGCGAACAGCTCGAGGTCCGGCATCCGGGCCATCGTCCCGTCCTCGTTCATGATCTCGCAGATCACGCCCGCGGGACGCGCACCGACGAGACGGGCCAGATCGACGATGCCCTCCGTCTGCCCGCCGCGCACCAGCGTGCCGCCTTCGCGGGCACGCAGCGGGAACACGTGGCCAGGTCGTGCCAGATCCTGCGGCCGGGCGTTCGGCGCGGCTGCAACGCGGATCGTGTGCGCGCGATCCTTGGCGCTGATGCCCGTCGTCACGCCGCTCGCGGCTTCGATCGACACCGTGAATCCGGTGCCCATCTTGTTCGTGTTCGAGGACACCTGCGGCCCGAGCTCGAGCCGGTCGCACAGCTCCGTGGCGAGCGGCATGCACACGAGTCCGCGCCCTTCGCGCGCCATGAAGTTGATCGCCTCGGGCGTGACGTGCTCGGCCAGCATCGCGAGGTCGCCCTCGTTCTCGCGCCCGGGATCGTCGACGAGCACGATCATGCGGCCGGCTCGCAGCTCGGCCAGGATCTCGGGGATGGTGCTGATCGCCATGGGATCTCCTCGTCGGGGGGCAGCGCAGGGACTTCGAAGGCCGCCCCGCCAATCGCCCATGGTAACGAAAGGAGCCGGCCCGCAGGCCGGCTCCTGGTGGTCCCGAGGGCGAGCACCTCTCGGGGGCACCGCTCTCACGGGCACGCCTCAGGGGGCGTGTCGATCGCGATCTGGGCTCGATCGAGCATCAGGTCCTGGATGCGCTGGTAGTCGGCGCGGGTCGCGGTCCCGTACTTCAGCCGGTTGTTCAGGCGGACCGTGGCGCGCTCCAGCCGGTGCTCGACGATCTGGGCCCAGTAGCGCTGGAAGTGGATCCGCTCGAGCACCGCGAACCGGGCCATCTCCTCGATCTCCTCGACCGCGGCGGTCAGGCGTTCGCGGACCGTCTCGCTGTCGATCTCGCTCGCGGTCATGCGGGCGCGGGCGACGATCAGGTCCTTCGCGCGCTGGAACTGCTCGCGGGTCGCACCGCGCGCCGCGGCCTTCTCGATCAGCTCGCCGACCGCGGCATCGAGACGAGCCTCGAGGACGTCGATCTTCATCTCCACCACGTCCTCGGCGTGGAGCTGGTAGCGCTTCGCGCGAGCCTCCAGGGCGTCGACAGCCGCCAGGAAGCGGCCGCGCACCTTGCAGGCCGGGAAGAACGAGCCGGTCGCCGCCGAGGCGCGTTCGACGAGCAGCGCGCGCAGCCGGTTGAAGTCGTAACGCGTGCCGCCGCGCAGCAGGACCATCTGCTCGAGTTCGTCGAGCGCAGCCTCGAGGCGGACGTCACCGCTCTGCGTCGGCGGCGGGACGGGAACGGACTCCTGAGCGCGCGCGAGCGGGGCCAGCGACAACATCAGGACCGGGAGGATCGGGAGGAGGAGCTTCATGGCGGACACCTTTCGGGATGTGGGGTTTCGTGCGCTTCCTGCGCGCACATCCCTGGTCCGCGCGGAATCCGCGCCGATGACACGGCCTTCCCGGAATTCCTCGAAATGGGCTCCCACCGCTTCCGGAGCTGGCCGGTCGGGGTCCGTCGGTCTCGGGCCCGGTGCCCGGACGGGACACGACTCCGACACGCCCTCCCTCCTCGACCCGGGACGGCCCCACGCGCTCGCGCGGAACGGATCAGAGCGGAGTCGGGCCGTCGCGGCGCGCAGCCTCGATCGAACGCGCCGCGCGGTCGATCGTCTGGCTGCGATCTTCGGGCGTCATGCGCGAACGCCAGTCGCGGAGCATCCGGCCGAATGTACCGCTGTCCTGCTCGTCCTGGGCGCTCTCGCGGCAGTTCGCGCACGAAGCCACGTGCGCTTCGACGACGCGGGCACGGACGGCGTCGAGTGCGCCGCGCGAAAACGCCACCAACTCGCTCGCTTCGGGGCAGCTCGCGGGGTCAGTCTTCATCGAGCATCTCCTTCAGGTGCTCTCGCAGACGGCGGGCGACGCGCAGCTTGCTTTGACACACGTGATTCGGCGTCTGGCCCAGCATCGCGGCGACCTGCTCGACCGGCAGCTCGCGCACGACGAGCAGCTCGAAGGCCTGGAACGTGGCCGGCTGGACCTCCTTGCGCACGCGATCGAGCGCGGCCTCGAGGTGCGCCTGGCGCCACTCCTCCTCGAACCAGGTCGCGAAGGCGTCGCCCGGCTCGGGGATGGACTCGTCGACCTCGTCCGTGCTCCGGCGCTTGCGTCGCAGGTCGAGGACGCGCTGGCGGACGATCGTCTTCAGGAAGCCACGGAACGAGCCCTTCTTGCGGTCGTACTCGAAGCGCGGCAGAGCCTGCAGGACCTCCAGCAGGACCTGTTGCATCACGTCGTCGGCGTCCGCGTGGTCGAGCCCGCTCGCCCGCGCCATCGCGAGCACGAGCGGGCCGTAGACGGCCGCGAACTCGTCGGCGTCGCCGGCCTTGGCGCGCCGCAACACGATGCTCTGGGTTTCCACGGGATGTGAGGGGTCATGCTACCCCTCCGGCGGAGATCCGTCCGCGCCATGGCCGAACGCCTCGATGAACTCGAGGGCCGTCTGCGCTCACTCCGTGGCCGGTCCCTCCGCGGAGGCCGCGGAAGAAGGCGGCGTCACGAGCAGGGACCAGGGAACGCCGGCCGCGCGCTCCAGTGCGGCGCGGGCACGGGCCGCCTCGACCTCGGCCCCCAGGACGGCCTGCCGCGCGCGCACGCGCCCCTGCTCCGCGGCGAGACGCGTCGAGTACGGCGCGTCTCCCGCGGTGTGCGCGCGTTCCGCGAGCTCGGCGGCCCGCTCCGCGCGCTCGACAAGGTCGCCGCGCGCCAGCTCGTAGGCCTCACGCGCCGCGAGAGCCGTCGACCAGCTCCCGCGCACCTCTTGTTCGACCTCGCGCGCCAGAGCCGTCCAGCGTGCGAGTGCCGCGAGATACGCTGACTCTGCGCGGCGGATCGCCGCGTCACCGGTGTCGAAGACGGGCAGGGTCATCACGGCTCCCGGACCGAGGAGGTCGGGACCGTCGTTCGGACTCTCGCCGTGCAGCGCGAGCTCGATGCGCGGCAACGCGTTGCGCTGCTCGGCCGGGATCTGCGCGGCCAGGGCCTCCGTGCCGGCGCGCAGCGCGCGCAGGTCGAGCCGTCGCTCGAGCGTGCGCGTGACGAGTTCCTCGACCTCGAGCTCCAGCTCCTCGAGCTGCGGCAGATCGCCGCCGATCCGGATCGTGCCGAGGTCGCCGGCGAGCGCCAGGCTCTGGAACAGCTCGCTGCGCGCGCTGCGAGCCTCCGCCTCCGCCGCCGCAGCGACCACGTCGGCGTGCATCCGTTCGGATCGCGCCAGCTCGGCGTCGAGCGCTCGGCCGACCCCCATCTCGACGCGCGCCGAGATCTCGGCCTCGGAACGTCCCGCGATCGCGGCCATGTCGCGCGCGAGCTGCGCCGTCCGAGCACTGGCCAGGGCGCGGTCGTGGCACCCGGTCGCGCGATAGACCAACTCGCCCGCGAGCCGCGCCGTCTCCAGCACCTGCTGGTTCAGCGCCTCCTGGGCGACCCGCTCGCGCGCCGGAATGCGCCACAGGTCGGAGAGGCTGGCGGCGATCGTGCCCTGGATCTCGGTGTTGCCTCCGCCTTCCGGGAACAGGAAGAAGATGCTGAGCGCGGGGTTCGAGAGCAGCCCGGCCTGCGCCAAGTCGGCGCGCGACACGCCGATGTCGTGGAACGCCGCTTCGAGGCGCGGGTGGGACCCGAGCACGATCGCGGCGCACTCCGCGCGCGTCAGCTCTCCATCCGCGAGGAGCGCCCGCGCATCGGCGGGCGCTTCGGTCGGAACGCGCACGGATCCAGCGCCGAGCGACTCCCCGGCGATCTGCGCGGAGAGGCGCCAGTCTTCCGCCGGATTCGTGCTCGCGCAGCCCGCGACCAGCAGCACCGGCGCGACCACCGCGGCCCGCAACGTCGAGGCCTTGCCGAGGTGCAGGAGCGCCGCCGGGACCACGATCATGTTGAGGAACGTCGAGGAGATCAGCCCCGAGAGGATCACGATCGCCATCGGCGTCAAGAGCTCGCTGCCCGGCTCGTCGCCGCGCAACGCCAGCGGGACGAGCGCGAGACCCGCGGCGAGCGCCGTCATGAGGATCGGCGCGACGCGCTCGACGGAACCGCGCCGCACGGCCTCGGCGAAGTCGGTCACCCCTTCGTGCTCCTGCAGTTGCCGCACGTGCGACACGAGCAGGATCCCGTTGCGCGCCGCGACGCCGAAGACCGTGATGAAGCCGATCAGCGACGCGACCGACAGCACGCCGCCTGACAGCACGAGTCCGGCGACGCCGCCGATGAGCGCCAGCGGGAGGTTCAAGAGCACGAGCGCGGCGTCGCGCGCGGACCCGAGCACCCAGACCAGGAGGCCCGCCATCGCGGCGATCACGACGAGTCCCAGGATCGCGAGCCGTCGCGTCGTCTCCTGCGCGCTCTCGAACTGGCCGCCGTACTCGACCCAGTAGCCGCGCGGGAGCACGACCTTGGACTCGATCGCAGCGCGCACGTCGTCGACCAAGCCGGTGATGTCACGCCCGGCGACGTTGCATTGGACGACGATGCGCCGCTCGGCGTTCTCGCGACTGATGAAGTTGGGCGTGGCGTCCTCGCGCTGGTGCGTCAGCATCGACAGCGGGATCCGATCGCCACGCGGCGTCTCGACCGTGGCCGCGGCCAATGCACCGCGCGAGACCTCGCCCGCGCCTCCAATGCGGCAGACCACGTCGTACGATTCCGTGTTCTCGAGGATCTGAGTGGCCAGGACCCCCTTCGTGACGCTTTCGAGGGCGGTGTTCACGTCCGCGACGAGCAGTCCGTGGCGCGCCAGCGCAGCGCGGTCGATCTCGACGCGCAGCGCGGGCACGTCGACCTGCGGCTCGATGGAGAGGTCCACGACGCCCGAGATCGCGCGCATCGCGTTCTCGACCTCGTGGGCCAGCGACCGCAACGCCCCGAGGTCGGCACCGAAGATCTTGACTGCGACGCTGGCGCGCGAGCCCGACAACATGTGGTCGACGCGGTGGCTGATCGGCTGGCCGAACGTGGCTTGGATGCCCGGGATCAACGCCAGGTCCTCGCGCATCGCCGCGAGCATCTGCGCCTTGGAGCGCACCGGCTTGCCCTTGCGCGCCGGCGCCTGCATGTCGAGCGTCATGTCGAGCTCGCTGGCCTCGACGCCCAGGACGTGCTCGTCTTCCTCCGCGCGCCCCGTGCGCCGGCCGATCGCGACGACCTCGTCGTGACGCATGAGCGCGGTCTCGACACGACGAGCCAGCTCGTCGCTGGCCGCGAGCGACGTACCCGGCCCCGTCGTGATCCCGACGACCAGCGCGCCCTCGTTGAACTCGGGCAGGAAGTTCCGGCCCGCGCGGCTCACGGCGACGACCGAGCCGACGAACAGGAGCAGCGACGGCACGAGCACCAGCCACGGATGTCGCAGCGACCAGTCCAGCGGCCCGACGTAGAGCGCCTTGACCCAACGTACGACGCGCGGCTCGCGCACCTCACGTACGGTCGTGCTCTTCGGAAGGAGCCACAGGCACATCGCCGGCGTCAGCGTCAACGCGGTCAGGAGAGACGCCGCCAGACCGACACAGAACGCCAAGCCCAACGGTTGCAGGAGACGGCCCTCGACGCCCGAGAGCGCGAAGATCGGGCTGAACACGAGGAGGATGATCGCCGTCGCGAAGACGATCGACGCGCGCACCTCGACGCTGGCCTCGAACACGATGTCCATGGCGGAGCGTCGCTGCGCCTCGGGCAGCAGCGCGTTCTGCCGCATGCGCCGGACCACGTTCTCGACGTCGATGATCGCGTCGTCGACCAGCGCGCCGATCGCGATCGCCATGCCGCCGAGGGTCATCGTGTTGATGTCGCCGCCGAGCAGTCGCAGCGCCAGGATCGCGACCGCCAGCGACATCGGGATCGCGACGAGCGTGATGACGCTGGCGCGGAAGCTCGCCAGGAACAGCAGGACGATCGCGATGACCATCGCCGCTCCTTCGAGGAGCGCGATCAGGGTGTTCCGGACCGCGTTCGAGATGAAAGTCGACTGTCGGAAGATCTGAGCGTTCAGCACCATGCCTTCCGGCAGCGAGGTCTGGATCGCCGCGATGCTCGCGTCCAACCTGCGCGTCAGCTCCAGCGTGTTCACGCCCGGCTGTTTCGTGATGCCGAAGACGACCGCGGGCTCGACGATGGCCGTACCGTCGGGTGCTCGACGCGCCGCGGCCGCGGTGCCGCGACGCAGGGCCGCACCGATCTGCACCGACCCGAGGTCGCCCACGCGCACGGCACGGTCTCCGCGGAGCGCGACCACGGTGCTCTCGATGTCCGCCGTGTTCGCGATGCGGCCGATCCCTTGGACGATCGACTCCTCGTCGGCGCGCACCAGGATCCCGGCCGACACGTTCTCGTTGGCCTTTTCGAGCGCCGCGACGACGTCCGCGGTGGAGAGGGCGAATGCGCGCAACAACTCCGGAGCCAGGACGACCTGGTACTGGCGCGTCTCGCCGCCGATGGGGACCACCTGCGCGACGCCCGGCTCGGACAAGAGGCGCCGACGCACGATCGTCGTCCCGATTCGACGGACCTCGAGCGCGTCGTGCCGGTCCGAGGTGAGGGCCACGAGCAGGACCTCGCCCAGGATCGAAGCCTGCGGTGCCAGCTTGGGCGTGCGCACGCCGCGTGGCAGCGACCCCGAAACCGTCGAGAGGCGCTCGGCGACGGTCTGTCGCGCGCGTTGGATCTCGGTCCCCCACTCGAACTCGACCCACACGACCGCGATGCCGAGCCCCGTGGTCGAGCGCACGCGGCGCACGTCGTTCGCGCCGTTCACCGTCGCCTCGATCGGGAACGTGACGAGCCGCTCCATCTCGTCCGGAGCGAGGCCTTCGCTCTCGACGAGGATCGTCACGGTCGGAGCCGTGAGATCGGGGAACACGTCCACGGGCATGCGCACGGTCGCCCACGCGCCCAGCACGAGCACCAACGCCGAGATCGCTACGACCAGCGCGCGACGCTCCAGCGACCACCGGATGAGACGTTCGACCATGGAACCGGCTCCTAGTGGTGGTGTTCGACGATCTTGCCGGAGCTGGAAAGCGCCGCGAGGCGCACTTCGTCGGCGCGCGTCGCGACGATGACGTCGCCGGGCGCGAGGCCCTCGAGCACCTGCACACGCCCGTTGTCCTCGAGTCCGAGCTCCAGGCGTCGCTTGACGAAGGTCTCGCAGTCGACGAGCACGTAGACGATCGGTTGTCCTTGCTCGTACGCCAGTGCCGACTTGGAAACGGAGATCGCGTCGGCATGGTCACGCAGCCTGAGCTCGAACGTGCACAGCATCCCGGACCGGAGACGTCCTCCGGCGTTCGGGACGTCGAAGGCGACTGCGACGCAGCGCGTGGTCGCGTCGACGCGCGAGGCCACGTGTACCGGCGCGGATTCCGCCTCCACTCTCTCGTCCGTTCCCAGCGGACGGAAGCGCGCGTCGGCGATCGTCCCGAGCCGAGACAGCTCGCTCTCCGGGACCTCCGCGATCGCCCACACGCTCGACAGGTCCAGGATCGTCGCGAGCTTCGCGCCGCTCTCGACGGACTCGCCCAGCACAGCATGGATCTCGGCGACGATCCCGGCGATCGGCGCGATCAGCGGCAGCAGCGGGGCCTTCACGACGGGGTCCTCCGCGTGCTCGTTGCGCAGCCGGTTCACCGACGCGAGGGACGCCAACGCGGCGCTCTCCTCGGCGCGCGACAGCTCGAGATCGGCCCGCGCGCGGTCGAGCTCCTGCTGGGTCGCGAGCGTCTGCGCCACGAGACGCTCCGCGCGCTCGAGCTCGCGTGTCCCGGATTGGATCCGGACTCGCGCCGATCCGAGCACGCGCTCCGCATCCAACTGCTGGAGGTCGAGTTCGTGCCGCAGCTGGTGCTGCTGGTACTCGAGCGCCTGCAGGCCGACGATGTCCGACGTCGCCAGGTGCGGCTCGACGACGCCGATCACGTCCCCGGCCGACACGCGATCACCGGGCCGCGGCAGGCGACCACCTTTCGGGGCGAGGAGTCGCCCGGACACGGGCGCGGCGATGTGCGCCTCGCCTCCGGGCCGCGGGGCCACGCGGCCGGACACGCTGAGCCACTCCGTCAGCGGACGGGGCCCCACGCGCTCGAACCGCATCGCGACAGGCCACTGCTGTTCGAACAGGAACGGGATCGCTCCCGCGGGCGCCTGAGGCGCGGGCACGCGGCTCGCGGAGGCCGCATCGGGATGCACCTCGATCGCACCGAGTCCCACCTCTTCGCTCCCGTTGGCGGAGTTCACGTCGATCGCGAGGGTCCAGGTTCCCGCGGCCGGCAACTCGACGTCGCCGGGCCAATGACCGGGCATGAGCTCGCGCGTCGGGAAGCGCAGCTCGGCGCCGCCTGGCCCACGGGCCACGAGCGTGATGTCGCCGCCGCCGATCGGCGTGCCCTGGTCGAGCCGTGTCCCATGCACGAGGACCGAAGCGCGTGCGCCTCGGACGAGATCGGGATGGATCAGGTGGACGAGGTAGCGCTCACCCAGGTTCGCGCGCGTGCGCTGGACGATACCGGGAGCCGCCGGATGATCCGCGCTCGCGTGGTCGTGGGAATCATGGCTCTCGCGCCGACAACTCGGGGTGAGCGCGACGGTGAATGCGAGGACGAGCGGAAGTACGACAGGGCGACGGACGGCATGCGACATGGAACAGGACCGGTGACGGACTCTGGGAAAGGAGCCGGCCGCAGGCCGGCACGATTCCGCTCGGAGCCCACGCGGGCTCCGGGCGGCACGGGGATCACCCGTGCCGACTCAGAGGCGCAGAGCCGAACTCTTCCGCACCAGGACGCGCGTGCCCGATCGGAGCTCACGTCCTCGTGGTCGCGGAGGCCGCAACCGATCGGCCGCCACGGATCGGGGCTCGATCCCGTCCACGACACCGGTCGCGAGGAACGGCGCACTGCATTCGTCGGGCGGCGGGATGGTGGGCGCCAGCGCGCAGACCCGGACCGGCTCCGAAGGCAGACCGAGGAAGATCTCGGCGTCGCCGTGCGAAGGACCGGCGCCCGGGTGGTCCGCGGAATCCTCGTGAGCGTGGGCGTGGTGACGCGCATGGAACGCGTCACGATCGAGGCCGGCCACCTGGTCCTCGAGGCCGGAGACGAGGTGCACGTGCAGCCCATGGCCGGCGTGGGAGTGCAGCACGAACGCCCCGGCCGAACGCGGCAGTACGGCGACGAAACACAGCAACGCCCAGAGGAACACGCTTCCGCGCGTTCGATGCCGGGCCCCGAGTCTTCCGCGCTTCATCACGTAGAACGACCGTACCCCCAAGGCCGGACGCTGTCGAGCGCGTTCGTCGTCCGGTTCGTTCGCACGTGTCCGAGGTCAACGAGGCGCTCGGCACGGAGATCCCCGAGGAGGGCGGCTACGAAACGTTGGCCGGCTTCGTGTTGTCGGAGCTCGGCCACGTGCCCAAGAAGGGCGAGGTCGTGAAGACCCCTGGCGCGGAGTTCCGCGTCCTGGAGGCCAGCGACCGGCGGGTGCTGCGTGTCGCCGTGAGGGTGCCCGTGTAGGGAGCCGCAGCGGCCGGGCTCTCGCGCGCCTGAGCACGGAGTCTTCCACGCAGCGGGGCACGATCACCTCCCCGGGCCTGCGATGGCGTGGCGGCGCTCGCACCGTGAGTCCTGGTCCGCTCGATAGGCACGAGGGAGGTCGTGCCGCCCCCCCCACGGGCCGTGGGGAAGCGTGATGTACCAGCGAAGCGAACTCGCGGCCGAACTCGCCTGGGCACCCGCGCGAGTTGCAGGCTGCGCATGCAGCACCGCACTCCCTACCACACGACCCGCACGCCGTTCGTCAAGTTGAACAGGCCTCCGCTGGTGCAGAACGCGGGATTCGGCTCTCGATACCAGGCCTGGTAGTAGCGCACGGAGCCCGTGGCGAGCGCGTCACCGCGAGCGTTGGCCAGAGCACGCAGCGAGAGCCCGCCAGCCTGCGGCACGGTCGCGCTTCCGTTCTGGGATGTCTGCGCGATCAACCGCAGGATCTTCCCGCCTGAACATCGCACACCGTCGCCCGCGAAGGTCGCGGCGTATTCGTAGGTGCTGCCCTGCAAGAGTACGCACAGCGAGTTCGGCGGCATCGATGTCGCAGAGAAGCGCAGCGAGTCCCCGACTGGAGAACCATCCGCGGACAGCAGCGCGCCATCCGCCGCCAGGGAGTTCGGGCAACCGTGACCGACGGCTCCGCGCGCGTTGCAGGGGCAGAGCCGGAGCGAGCCATCACCGCCGCACACCGGAGCGACATCACGGTACACACCGCGATATCGGGTCAGGCCAATCGGGTGCTGGCCAGCCAGGTTCAGACCGATCGCATAGTCGACCGTCATGTAGAGGTCCGGGCCCTCACCGAAATCAAACACTGCGCTGGTCTCGCGGACCGCGTTAAACGAAGTGCCGGTCTGGATCGGACCGATCGGCGTCCAGACATGGCCGTCGAAGCGCGCCAATCGTGCGTATTGACCGGGCAGCATCCCAGGCAGTTGAAGTCTCCCGCCGAATACGTAGAGACACGGACCGTTCCCGTCGTCGTAGGTCACGAGGTTCGCGATGCTGGCATAGGGCTGATGAGAGGGCAGCACGTTTTCCCATGATCCCGCGCGATATCGCCATAGGCTTGCACTGTTCGACAGGTACAGAGCACTGCCCGTCCCGTCGTCGAAGCTCGCCATGTGTGAACGGCTATCTAGGTCCTGCACCGAGTACGGTGTTGGCACTGGCGTCCATTCCACACCATCCCAGCGAGCGAAGCCCTGTACCGGAACGACTTGGCCGTTGGCCTGCTGCAGCAATAGGAAGATGCCTGACACATAGAGGTGATTGTTGGAGCCTTCGCGATGTGAGCAGAACTGAGCGAACACGGGCTGGTAGCTTGGAGGCGTACCGCCGAAGCCGCCACCTACAGTAGACCACGTTGACCCATTGAAACGGCGAACGTGTCCCGTGCCGAAACCACCCGCATAGAGTGCCGAACCCGTACCGTCATCATAGTTGATGAAAGCCCGAACCATGTACATGCCCGATTATGCGGAAGCGTCAGTAAAATCCGTACCGTCCCAGCGTACGAAACCGTTCGTGGGCAACACCGCTTGGGCCTGTTGGGAGTAGTACCGCGTGAAGTACCCTCCAACGAAAAGGCTGGATCCAAGTCCCGATCCAAACGAACCCATTGCCAGGACGCCGTACTCGGCGAACTGATCGGTCGCCTCCCAGCTCACGCCAAACTGGACGTTGGACCACGTGGTTCCGTTCCAACGCGCGATGTTCAGCGAGCTGAAGGGCAGGTGCCCCATGATGTAGTAGAACTCTCCGCCCACGTACAGTTGGGGGCCTGTGCCGTCGTCGTGCACCGCCAAGGCGAACAAGTCGCCGCCGGGTGCCTGCACTTCGAAGTCGCGTGTCAGTCCCAGACCGGGAGCACGTGCCCGATCCTGGCCGCAAGCGACCTGGTGCACGGTGGCGGCGAGCGCGGCGCCAAGAATCGCGCGAAGCAGCATCTTCGGGACCTGGTTCATGTCGTACCTCATTGCTCAGTTCCCGATTCTCGAGTAGAGGCGAAGCCCACAGCGGTTGTCGCCCACCAGCATCTGGTCCAACTGCGTGTTCGGCGGATCGGCGCGCCGGAACGTGATCCCGGTCGCTACCCCTGGCGTATCCAGGAAAGCGTAGGTTGGAAACCCCGCGGTCAGGCTGGCGACGGGGATCGAGCCGATCTCGAGTAGGTAGATACCCGCGCGAGAAGTCGCGCAGTACAGGACCCCTTGGTCGATCTCGAGGTCCGTGCAGTTCGGCCGCCGGCCGTCGAACGGATCCGTCGGGAAACGGTGTACGGCGTGCAAGGGCAGAAGCACCGCTCCGTTGGTGTAGCCCGGAAGCGGATTCGGGACTGGAGAGCCCGGCGGCTTCAGCTTGTCCCACGAGACGTCGTAGACCAGCACACGGCCAAGCAGGTCCGCGACGTAGGCAAAGGTCCTTGGGCCGCCTGGAGACGCGTACTGCTTCGTACGCACCGAATACGAGTGACTGGTCGTAGACTCGTCCTGGCTCGGGTTCTCCGCCGCGGGATCTGGCCCGAGGCCCGCCCCAAGAACCGGAGGAAGAGGTTGCGTGAGGAAGACCTGGGGATCGACATCCAGGTTCGTGATGTCGAGGAACACGGTCAGGGCGCGCCGGTAGTACGGCCCCCAGGCGCAGTTCAGATTGTTGGTGCCGTCGACCGAAGTCGCCACAAAGCCGGAGGCCACGGCCAGGACGGTGTGCTCGAGACCGGGCACGTTGGGATCGGGGACGGAGAAGATGTGTGCCTTGTTGCTGAAGAGAATGCGAGCCGAGTTGATCGCGGATGCGCCTCCGAGACAGTCGACTGGCTGGACCCGAATCGAGCAGTTCGGGGCCAGGACGTCCACCCGCGTCGGCACGGAGAGCATCTGGAGATCGTTGCCGGGTGCCCAGCCCACGGGCGGTGCCGGGCTCGCCAGCGGTTCGCCGTTCCCGCGCACGTTCATAGGGCAAGTAGGCGTGGCTGCACTGGCTCGGTCCATCAGCCACTGGGTCCGAACGATCTTGATTCCCTCGACCGCTCCGTTGCGCACCAAGTGGATGAACTTGGGGACGGGGACCGCGGATGGGCCGACCGGGATCGTGCGCGGGTCCGCGGTCGAGGTGGTGTAGGGGGTGGTGACGGACTTCTCGTTCGGTGAAGCGTTGTTGGTCGGCAACTGCCACCAATCCAGGTCCATATCGAGCCCCGTCACGGTGGCGGGATTGCTCCCGCCCGTCCGCAGCCGCGCGACCATCCAACCGACATCTGTGACGGAGCCCGGTATCGCCCGCTTGGCCCAGAAGGAGTGCCCACCTCCGGGGGTGGGAACCGAGGGGCAGGGGTCAGGCACGCACTGCGTGCCGTCGAGAAGCCACTGGCAGGGTGACGGATCCGCGAACCAGTTCGTCGTGTTGTCCCCCGAAACGAACCACTCCGTCCGCCGCAGCGGATCGTAGGGATCGATCCAGTGCGCAGAACTCGTGGCGGGCTGGAAGGCGAATGGGGTCGGGTCCGCGAGTTTGACCTGAGCGTTGGGGCACTGCTCACTCGGGTAGGCCTGCGATTCGATGGGGCAGGCGGAGTTCGTGTTGGGGATCGGCCGGAGATCCGTCACGCCCGCGCTGGCCGTGATCGCGAACATCCGGCCCGCCATTGCGCGCGACAGTCCGTCGAAGCCAGCCCCGCCGATGGCGTTGCTCAACAAGGAAACGGTGGGGTCCCCAGCCGAGAACGCGACCCCCTGGAACGGGAGTCCGCCGGTCCAAGCGGGCGAGATGGTCCACGCGAGAGGTTGCGCGCCGCGCACGGCCTTCAGACCCCGCAGGCCCTCCTTGGCCGTGCTGGCATAGAGCCGCACACGACCTGGGATGGTCGTCGGAAGGAACTCGAGCGCATTCCAGTACTGGTCGACCGGAACGGAAGGAGTCGAGGCGAGCGGAGCGAGGGCGCTGGTCGCGTTGCGGGTCAAGAACCGGATCTCGTTCACGACTTGGGGCAGCCCGTTGACGTTGTTCGGATCGCGGATCCCGACCTGGATGCACATGTCCGTCCAGACGCCTGTCGTGCGGGCAGGTGCGGACGAGTCGGAGCCGAGGCCGTTGGACTTGTGCAGCCCAACCGCCACGAGCACCTCGTCACCGACCGCGGTCGCGGCGATCTTGTTCGGGAAGTAGGCCCCGAGGGGCAGAGTGCTCACGAGGAACGACCCGCCGGGGAGGAACTGGACCTCGGCCACGCGACCGTGTTCCATCGCCGCGTAGACCAGAGTGCCCAGGGCTGACGTGCGCACGACCGCCAAATCGCGCACTTGTTCTCCTGCGGGGCAACCTGGGCCTCCTCCCAGGGGGAAGTCAGGCAGGCCGCAGGCGAGCCCGAGCGGGATCGGCGTGACGACGAAAGTCGCCGTCGTGAGATCCACCTTCCGGATCCCACCCCACCCAACGCTGACGTAGACCACGTTGGGATCCCCCGGGTCGGTGGCCAGAGCCAGGCCGAGTTCCTCGCCCGCACCGGTTGGGTTCACGTTCAGCGGCGATAGGAGACAGCTCGCATGAGGGACGATCGTCCCGTTCGCCGCGACACGGTAGGCGCGCAACTCGGTCGCGCCGAGATCGGCAACGTTCTCGCAGGGGCGGATCGAGTCGCGCTTGGACACATCGCTGCTGGCTGAGAACAGCGCCAGCAGCAGGGCGTCTCCACCCGCTCCGCTATTGCCCTCGACGAAGGCCACGTCGACGCAGCGCTTCCAAGCGAAGCGCGCTTCGCATCCGACCCGGTCGACGCGTGTCGGAACCGCGATGCACGGCGGCGGGGAGGCCGAGGTGAAAAGTGCGTCGCACAGGTCGATTCTCCACAGGCCGGTTGAACCGCCGGCGATGAAGACCTGGCGTTCGCCCTGGGATCCGAGTCGATAGCTGAGTGCCATCGGCGAGACATCTGGGATCTCGATCGATTGCAGCTCGCGCGGCATTCCGGTCGCGCTGTCGATCGTCGTCAGGTCAATGACCGTGAGTGTGGCGCCTTGGGCCACGACCGCGCGCGTGTTCCCCGGGATGCCGATGCCGCCGAGCGCCTCACCCACGGGGTAGGAGGCCTTGAGACTCACGAACGGCGTGGGGGGTCGGGGGCGGACCGCTGATCTGCCTGGCTGGACCAGCACGGATCTCAGTCGTCGATCCCAACAGAACCGCGAAGAGAGCGAGAGAGCGAGAGAGCGAACGACATGGCGTCCTCCAACCTGGGACGTGGTTCCGCGCCGACGATTGGAGCCGAGGCTCGGTCGAACCTCGGGGAGCCTCCCTCGGAGCGCGGCCAAAACCCATTCTGAGCCTAGCGCGAGCGTCGCAGGGCGGGGAGTCCGAGCGCGAAATCGGCCCAGCACGGACCAGGCTTCCGGTCAGGGGGGGGGCACCGCGCATGGCCCCGTCGCCGCACGGTCTCGTGGCACGGGCGACGGATTCCGAGCCGGGTGCGCTAAGGTCAGCCCCATGCCGGTCCGGCACGATCGAGCGCTCGTCCTGCAGCGCCATCCGTGGAGCGAGTCCTCGCTCGTCGCGCACGTCGTGACGGCGGCGCACGGACGCGTCCACCCGCTGGCGCGCGGCGCGTTCCGGACCACGTCGCGCTTCTATTGCGGGCTCGACCTGTTCGACACGCTCGACCTCGAGTGGAACCAGTCGCCCGGGCGCGAGCTGGCCGACCTGCGGGCGGGCGACGTGTGGAAGCGGCGCCGGCACGTGGCGGGCTCGCTCGCGGCGTTCCGGGCGGCGACGACCGTGCTCGAGCTCTCCGATCTAGCGTCGCGCTTCGGCCCGCCGGATGCGCGGCTCTTCGCGCTCCTCAAGCACGGCGGTGAAGCGTCGCGCGAGATCGCGGCCGGTCGGCACCTGCTCAAGGTGCACAACACCCTCTTCTGGAAGAACATCGAGCTGGAGCTCCAACCCGGCGAGCACGCACGCTTCGTCGTCGTGAACCGTGCGGGCTGGGGCACTCATTTCCTCGCCGGCACCCTGGGCGCGGGCCCGATCTACCTCACGGTCCAGCGCGCGAATGCCAGCGGCTGAGACTCCGAGCTGCGGACCGGTCGTCGCAGGCGCGCGAATGGGATGCGCGCGAAGAGGCTACGGATTCCAAGGCCGGTCGGTCCTCACGGCGCCGCCTCGTCGCTCACCTTGCACCCACGGAAGACCTGAGTTGTCCGAGACTCGCCGGATCAGGCAGGATCCTCGCATGAACTCCGCGCCGTGGATCCTCGCCGCCCTCTCGTCGTGTCTCGTCGGCTGCTCGTCCCTGCATGGGCCTTCGCGGTCCCAGGCCGTGCCCGCCGCGCCGGCCGCGGCCGCGCAGGACCCGCTCGGGTCGATCGCGCGTTTCGAGGACATGCGCAGCGACGGCGACGGCCTGCTCCAGGTCCTGGCGGCGAGGGGCGAGGAGCGCACGCGCCTGCGAGCGGTGCGAGCGCTGGGGCGACTTCCGCGCGACGAGTACGGCGCATCCGTCACGGACGCTCTCGAATCGGCCCTCCAGGACCGTGCCGTTTCCGTGCGCGCCGCCGCCGCGTTCGGGTTGGGGCAGCGCGGCGACGCCGATGCGACCGATGCGCTGCTCGTCGCGCTGCGCGACGCGGACGGCGAGGTGCGCGCGCGCGCCACCGAAGCGCTGAGCCGGCTGGACTCGGAGCGTGCGCGACAGGCCGTGCTCGCGGCTCTCGACGACGCCGACGTCCGTGTGCGCGAGATGGCCACACTCGGACCGGCCCGGTTTCCGGCGAGCTCTCCACAGGGCAACGTGGCCGACACGGATCTGTGCGCCTTCCTGCTGCGCGACGGCAAGGATCCGAACAAGCCCTCCGCGGACGAACGCACGCGTTGGCGCGCGCTGTTCTCGCTGGGCCGTCGCAAGGCGGAGAGGGCCCGGGATCTCTTCGCGAGGTTCGCCACGTCCGAGGACGTGCGCGAGCGCATCTTCGCGGTCCAAGGGCTCGCCGCCATCCCGCCGGACGCGGAAGGGCTGGCGGTGCTCCGTGCAAAGCTCACCGATGCGGACTGGCGCGTGGCCTCCGATGCCGCGGCGGCGCTGGGCAAGCACGCCGATTCCCGCTCGATCGACGCGTTGTGCAGTGCGGCGCAGCGCGCCGATCCGGTGAATGCCGCGCACCACGTGCGGCGCGCGGCGGTGACGGCACTCGGGCTGATGCAGAACACGCCGGCGGAACAGCCGGCCGCCCAGGAGGAGCTCATCCAGACCCTGGCGGCGCGCAACGAGCGCCTATTTCGCATCAACAATCTGGCACGCCCTGCACTCGTCTCGGCGTTGAAGGATGCTTCGCCGGCCGTTCGCGCCGCGGCCCTCGACTCGCTGGCGCGCCTCGCGCGAGAAGGCGCATGGGCCGAGATCGGGGCCGCGGCGGACGCCGCGGATGCCGTCGAGCGCGGCGGTGCCGCCGCGGCCTGCGCGCACATCGACGCGAGTCACGCGCTGCCGCTCCTGGACCGGCTCCTCCGCGACCCGCGACCGTACGTCGCGACCGCGGCGGCCGACGCATTGGCCGAGCACGTGGCCGATCCCGTCGCACGCAGGATGGTCCGGGAACTGCTCGCCAACGCGGACAACGGGCTGCGACTCTCGGCCGCGACCGCGCTGAAGGATTGCGCCACGAGCGAGGACATGCCGGCCCTCGAACGCTGCTTCGAGTCTTCGACCGGGGAGATCTCGGCCGAGGTCGCGGCCGCCGTCCTCGACGCAGCGGCCAAGGCCGGCGGCGACGCGGGCTTCGCACTGCTCGCGAGAGGCGCTTCGCATCGGGACGCCTATGTCGCGCGGAAGGCGCGCGCGCTGGCGCTCGCGGCACGACCGGGATCGAAGCTGCCGGCATCTCCCCCGTCGACGCGACGGGCGGAAGCTCTGCCTCCGCTCGCGTGGCCTTCGAGTCCGCGCGTGGCGATCGACACGAGCCGCGGCACGCTCGTCTTCGAACTGCTGCCCGACGAGGCCCCGTTCCACGTCGCCAATCTGCTGGAGCTCGCGCGTGCCGGCCGTTACGACGGCCTGTCCTTCCACCGGGTCGTCCCCGACTTCGTCGTGCAAGGCGGCGATCGACGCGGCGACGGCAACGGCGGCACGACGTGGCGCGGCGATCCGCTGCGCGGCGAGTTCGGTCCGCGACCGTTCCGCCGCGGATCGCTGGGCATGCCGCGCAACGACGACCCTGACAGCGGCGGCAGCCAGATCTTCGTGACGCACCGCGAGACGCCGCATCTCGACGGCCGCTACACGCTGTTTGGCGAGATGGTCGAGGGATTCGACGTCCTCGACGCCCTGCAGGTCGGGGACCTGATCGTGCGGGTGCGCGACCTCCCCGCGGGCGGCTGATCCGTCGCGGCGCGGATTCGCTTCAGCCCGGCGGGGCTGGGGACCGATGTCCTTTCGTTGTCCCTGATGGGCCTCCCCGG
Source organism: Planctomycetota bacterium (assembly GCA_026692665.1). Classification (GTDB taxonomy): domain Bacteria; phylum Planctomycetota; class UBA1135; order UBA1135; genus JAEUHZ01. Next base: position 33,993 of record JAPLOF010000016.1, on the reverse strand, counting down.
TCCGTCTCAGCGACCCAAGAGGTTCCCCGATGCGGATGGGCTCGATCTTCCCGTGGACTTGCGCGGCGGTCGGAGCCGGGCTTGCGCTCGGCACGATCCAGATCGCCGGATTCTGCGGACGCCTGACGATTCTCGAGTCGCGCCCGGTCGACGATCCGGCACGCGTCGCCGCACTCGAACGGCAGGTCGAGGACCTCTCCAGTTCGCTGTCCACCTCGTTGACCGCGATCCACGACCTCTCGCGCGCCGCGATGCGCTCGCGCGAGCTCGGGCGCGGCCTCCTCGGTCTCGAGGCCGACCTGCGCGAGACGGCCTGCCGCCTGGACGAGCAGCGCGCGTGGATCGCCCGCGTGCAGGTGCTCGAGGACGAAGCCGGACCGCGCGCGATCGAAGAGCGCTTCGCGGAGTTCGCGTCGTCGGTCGATGCGCGCTGGCGCGAGGTCGGCGAGCTGGCCTCGCGTGCCCAGGTCATGGCCGACACCGCGCGCACGGACATCCAGCACGTCGAGCGGGAGATCGAACACGATCCCGATCGCCTGTGGCACGATCTGCTCGGGCCGACGGTGCAGGTCTCGGGCGAAGAGACGGTCGGAACGGGCGTCATGCTCGCCGGCGAATCGTCGACCGTTCCTGGGGAGACGATCACGTACGTCCTCACGGCGTGGCACGTGGTGCGCGATCTCTACACGAACCCCGACGCGCCGACGCCGGAGGTCCCCGTCACCGTCTACGCTCCCGGCAAGCGCACGCGGACCGAACCGGCGCACCTGGTCGAACACGACGCGGATCTCGACGTCGCGCTGCTGCGCCTGCTCACCACGAGCCGCATGGACGGCGGCGCCCGACTCGCGCCGCGCGAAAAGCTCGGTTCCGTGCGCGTGTTCGAGCGCATCTACGCCGTCGGCTGTCCCCTGGGCAACGACCCGATCCCCACGTTCGGCGAGATCGCGGACGTGAACCACGTCGTCGACGGGCAGAGCTATTGGATGATCAGCGCGCCCACGTACATCGGCAACTCGGGCGGGGGCATCTTCGACGCGGAGACGCACGAGCTGCTCGCGCTGTTCACGAAGATCTACACCCACGGCACGGTGCGACCGATGGTCGTGCCGCACATGGGTCTCGCGACGCCGCTGGCGGCGGTCTACGACTGGCTCGACCGGATCGGCTATGCGGCGCTGGAGCCGACGCGTGGCGAACCGAGGACGGCCGGCGCAGCGAAGTGAACGGCGAGTGACCTGCCGCTGGACACCGGGCGTCGCGCGTTCGCGGGCCGGGAATCGACCGGTCGTCAGGACCCTTCGGCGCGCGCCTTGAGCTTGTCGAGCCCCGACTGGAACATGCCGCCCATCATCCAGTCGGACATCTTGGCGAAGTAGCCGCCGACGACGGGCACGTCCATCGAGCCCTCCATGCCCCACTCGACTTGCGTGCCGCCGGCGACCGGCGAGTAGGTCATCCAGCTCTTCGCGGGCATGTCCTTGCCGCCGTCGTTGAACGCCATGTCGTAGGCGATGCCGCTCGCCGGGTCGCACTTCGTGAACTTCAGCCAACCACCGCCGGAATCGCCGGTCCACGACTGGTTCGCGCCGACACCGGTCGTCGCGTCACCGAGCTTCGTGACGATCGTCGGGTCGCTCTCCTTCCAAGGCGCCCATTCGTCCCAGCGCTTGAGGTCGGCGACGAGCGCGTGGACCTTGGCCGGATCGGCCTTCACCACGATGCTGCGAGAGACGCGGTACTGGCGCGAGAGCAGCGCGCCAACCACGACGAAGACGAGGATGAAGATGGCGAGCGCGGTCAGGACCTTCTTGAGCATGGGGAAGCCTCCGCGCGTCAATGTACTCGGTGCTCCGCTGGCAGGAGCCGCGGAATCGCGGCGCTGCACACGGGGTTCGGGTTGGGTCTGCCGACGTGTCCCCAGAACGCATGACGGAGGGAAGCGGGGGGCGAAGCCCGCCTTTCCCCACTTCACTCAGTGGCGGAAGTGACGGGCCCCGGTGAAGACCATCGCGGCCGCGTGGCGGTCGCAGGCCGCCACGACCTCGGCATCGCGCAGCGAACCGCCCGGTTGCAGGAACGCCGTCACGCCGGCCTGGATCGCCAGCTCGGGTCCGTCCGCGAACGGGAAGAAGGCGTCGGAAGCGAGCACCGCCCCCACGACGCGCTCGCCGCTCTTCCTGACAGCCATGTGCACGGAGTCGACGCGCGACATCTGGCCGGCGCCGACGCCCAGCACGCGCGTGCCCTTCGCGATCACGATCGCGTTCGACTTCACGTGCTTCGCCACCTTCTCCGCGAAGAGCAGGCTCGTGAGCTCGTCCGACGTCGGCTTGCGTCGCGTCGCCACCTTGCAATCGCCCTCGCCGGCCGCGGCGAGGTCGCGTTCCTGCAGGAGGAACCCGCCGACGAGCTTCTTCACTTCGAGCTCGCGCGGGTCACGTGCCCATCCGGCGAGATCGCCGATGGCGAGCAGCCGCACGTTCTTGCCCCACTTCGGCTTGTCGACCAGCAGGCGGAACGCGTCCTCGTCGAAGCCCGGCGCGACGATCGCCTCCACGAACCGGTTGCCGGAGACCAGGAACTCGGCGCTCGCGATGTCCACGGGACGCGTGAACGAAAGCACGGATCCGAAGGCCGAGACGGAGTCGCCCTCCCAGGCGGCCTCGAGCGCCTCGGCGATCGTCCCGGCGGCCGCCGCGCCGCACGGGTTGTTGTGCTTGCACACGGCGACGAAGGGCTCGTCGAACTCGCGGGCCAGGGCCAGGGCGGCGTCGAGATCCACCAGGTTGTTGTAGGAGAGCTGCTTGCCGTTCTTGACCTCGGCCATGGCGAGCGAAGCCTCGCGGGATCCGCCGATCTTGTAGAACGCGGCCAGCTGGTGCGGGTTCTCGCCGTAGCGCAGGTCGGTGACCTTGGTGCCGGCCAGGGCGAAACTCTCGGGAAAACGTGACGTCGTCGTGCCGCTCTCCAGCTCCTTCTGGAACATCCAGCCCGAGATCGCCGCGTCGTAGCGAGCGGTGAGCGAGTAGGCCTTCGCGGCCAGCTCGCGCCGGAACTCGTCCGAAAGGGATCCCCGGCCCTTCTGCATCTCGTCGAGCACTCGGCCGTAGTCCGCCGGGTCCGTGACGATGCCGACGAAACGGTGGTTCTTCGCCGCCGAGCGCACCATCGACGGCCCGCCGATGTCGATGTTCTCGATGGCCTCGGCGCGCGAGACGCCGGGCTTCGCGATCGTGGCCTCGAACGGGTAGAGGTTCACGACCACGAGGTCGATGGGCGCGATCCCGTGCTCGGCCATCGCGCCTGTGTGCGCCGGATCGTCGCGCAGCGCGAGGATCCCGCCGTGGACCTTCGGGTGCAGCGTCTTGACGCGCCCGTCCATCATCTCCGGGAAGCCCGTGTGGTCGCTGACCTCGCGCACGGGCACGCCGCCCTTCTTCAGCGTCGCGTAGGTACCGCCGGTCGAGAGGATCTCGACCCCCAGCTGCGCGAGTTGCCGCGCGAAGTTCTCGATCCCGGACTTGTCGGAGACGCTGATCAGCGCCCGTTGGATGCGGTGGCTCATGCTGTGCTCGGCAGGGTGTGCTTCAGGTCGCGCCCGAGATGCGCTTCAGCGTGGATGCGAACAGGACCGGGTTGATGGACCCCGAGAACCCGTCGACGAACTTCCCGTCGGCGTCCACGAACAGGACGAACGGCAGCATCATCGCGTCCTCGAGGTTCATCGCGAGCTCCTCGACTTCGCGCTCGGTGTCGTCGGCGTCCGCCGCCAACGCGACGAAGTGCTGCTGCAGCAGCGGGGCGACGTCGGGCCGCGGAACGACTCCCTGCACGAGGGAGCGGCATTGGCCTCAGGCTTCACGCCCGAGCTCGATGAAGACGTTCTTCTTCTCGCGTCGGGCCTGCGCCAGGGCGTCGCCCAGGCGCGTATGCCAGTCCAGGGTTCCGCGGTCGTCGAAGTGGGGATGGGGTCGTTGCGTGGTCATGGGGGCGCCGTTCGGGCGCGGAGAGTCTGACGAGCCTGGACCGGACCTCCCAGGGGGCGCCCGGAGGATGTGCCGAGGTGGCCTCAAGACCGGTCCGGCCACATTGCGACAAGGTAAGAACCGGCGTGGTGGCAGTCCTCGCCGACCGAGAAGTCCGTTCCAGTTCGCAGGGGAACCCCCATCGTGCGCATCCGTCCCTGGCTCGTCATCGCAGCAGCCGCCTCGGCCGCGGCCGTGTTTGGGCCCAGTTGTTCGCTCTTCGCTCCAGACCCGCCCAAGAACCTCCTCGTGATCGCGGTCGACGGGCTTCGCCTGGATGCCTTGCGCCCGGCACTGGGCGCGCCGAAGACCCCGAACATCCAGCGGCTCGCGGGCTCGGGCATCGACTTCGCGTGGTGCTTCGGTCACAGCTCGGCGACCTTGCCGGCGACTGCCGCGCTGCTCACCGGTCGGACACCCTCCTCGAGCCGCGTCCGCGTGGACGGCCAGGCGATCGACGGAGACGTCACGCTCCTGCAGGAGCACCTCCGAGCGGCGGGCTGGCAGACGTTCGGCGTCTTCGGATCGCCGGACGTCCGATCGCAGAGCCCGGGTCAGGGGATCGACCGCGGCTTCCACCTCGATCGCACGCACCCGCACGAAGCGCCGCCAGCGAGCGAGATCAACGGCGAGATCGTGCCGATGCTCGAACGCGCCAACCAGGACACGCCGTGGTTCGCGTTCGTGCAGTATGCCGATCCGACGGCGCCCTACGCCTCGCATGGGACGGCGGACCGCACGGCTTCCGTGCTCGTCGACGGCAAGCAGGTCGATCGGATCGGCACGTCGGATCCGGGCACGTGGAAGCGCACCATTCACGTGCCGCCGGGCAAGCACACCGTGGAGTTCCGCGGCGACGAGGACTTCGTCGTGGAGCGAGTCGACGCGTTCCGTGGCGGCACGCCCCTCGACACGAAGGCCGGACGAGGCGTGACGGGCAAGACCACGCGGTCCTTCAGCACTTCGTTCGAGGCCTACGGTCCGGTCGAAGCCGAGATCGATCTCGTCGCCTTCGTGCACGACGTGCCTGACCTGGCGGAGTCGCGCAGCCGGTACAACCTCGAGGTCGAGGCCGTCGACGCCGCGATCGGCGAGCTCGTCGCCGCACTCGAACGCAACGGTCAGTACGACCGGACGTGCATCGTGCTCGTGGCACCGCATGCGGAATCACTCGGGGAACACGGCCAGCTCGGGCACGGAGCATCGCTGGCGGATTCGGTCTTGCGGGTCCCCCTCGTCATCAAGCCGATCCTGAACGACGGGGCCCGGGCCGAGCTCGCGAAGCGTCGCTTGGACGTCGTGCGCGTGATCGACCTGGCACCCACGCTGCTCGAGATGTTCGGGGAGGATCGCCTCCCGAACGCGGAGGGTCTGTCGCTCCTGCGTGGCGGTGAGCGACTGGTCATGGCCGAGGTCCACCCACCGCAGGCGCCGTCGTCGGTGCTGGCACTGCGCGATGAGCGCTACAAGCTCGTCTACACGGCCGGCGACGACCAGTTCGAGATGTTCGACGTCAAGAGCGACACGCTCGAACTGGACAACATCTTCGCGCTACAGGGGCACTTCCGCTCGAAGTGGCAGGCACAGCTGCGCGACCTCGCCGAGCGCGCGCCGCACGCGGACGAATCCCAGGTGGGCGCGGTGCGCTGAACTCCGCGGTCAGGTGGCACGCACGGCCACGGCGTCGCGGAACGGCTCCGTCGCGAGCTCCACGTGCGGATGGCGCTCGCGGAAATACTCGAACTGCCAGGCTTCCTCGATCAGGATGATCCGGCCGCCTTCGGGATCGACCGCGAGCGCGGAGCCGGTTGGCCAGGTGATCGGCTTCTCCTCGACCCCGGGCTTCGGACGCCACCAGCGCGCGAGCGTCCAGGGCTTCGATTCCAGCCGAGATTCCGCGTTGTATTCGCTCTGCAGGCGGTACTGGAGAACCTCGAACTGCAGCTCGCCGACCGCCGCGAGCAGCGGCACCTTCGCGGCGGAGTTCTCGAGCTCGTAGGCCTGCACGACGCCTTCCTGCAGGAGCTGCCGCAGGCCCTCGCGGAACTGCTTGAACTTGGACGTCTGCGGGTTGTGCAGCAGCGCGAACCGCTCGGGCGCGAACCGCGGGATCTCGGCGTACGAGATCTTCGGGTCCTGCGTGAGCGTGTCGCCGATCCCGTACTCCATCCCGCCGACGATGCCGATGACGTCGCCGGCGACGGCTTCGTCGATGATCTCGCGATCGCGGCCGAACAGCTTGTGCGCGCTCGACAGCCGCACCTTCTTCTTCGACTGCGCGTGGATGACGGGCATGTCGCGCTCGAAGCGGCCCGACACGATGCGCGCGAACGCGATGCGGTCGCGGTGCATCGGGTCCATGTTCGCCTGGATCTTGAACACGAAGGCCGAGAACGTCTCCTCGTCGGGCTCGACGACGCGGTCGACGCTCTTCCGCGCGGTCGGCGGCGAGCTGTAGCGCAGGAAGTTGTCGAGCAGGAGCTGCACGCCGAAGTTGTTGACGCCCGAACCGAAGAAGACCGGCGTCAGCTTGCCGGCCAGCACGGCCTGCGCATCGAACGCGTGGCCCGCGCCCTCGATCATCTCGATCTCGCCCTTCACGCGATCGAAGAGCTGATCGCCCAGCTTCTCGCGCACTTGCGGGTCGAGCAGGCCCGACGTCTCGGTCGGCGTGACGTACTTGCCGCTCGGAACGCGCTCGAACATGTGCATCAGTCGCGTTTCGCGGTCGTACACGCCCTTGAACGCGACGCCGTCGCCGAGCGGCCAGTTCATCGCGCACGCGCCGATGCCCAGCACGCGCTCGAGCTCGTCCAGCAGCTCCAGCGGATCCTTCGCCGGCCGGTCGAACTTGTTCATGAACGTGAAGATCGGGATGCCGCGGCGCGCGCACACCTCGAACAGCTTGCGCGTCTGGCTCTCGATGCCCTTGCCGCCGTCGATGACCATGACGGCCGCGTCGACGGCCGTGAGGACGCGGTACGTGTCCTCGCTGAAGTCCTTGTGGCCCGGCGTGTCGAGAAGATTGACGCGGTAGCCGTCGTAGTCGAACTGCAGAACGGTCGAGCTGATCGAGATGCCGCGTTGCTTCTCGAGCTCCATCCAGTCGGACGTCGTCGAGCGCTGGCCCTTGCGCGCGCGCACGGAGCCGGCCATCTGCAGCGCGCCGCCGTACAGGAGCAGCTTCTCCGTCAGCGTGGTCTTGCCGGCGTCGGGGTGGCTGATGATGGCCAACGTGCGGCGGCGCGCGATCTCCGTGGTGAGGGAAGCCATGTGTCGTTCAGTTCCCGCGCACGATGCCGCTGAATCCGCGTTGTTCGAGTTGCGCGACCAGACGATCGGTCTGCTCACCCTGCACGACGATGGCGCCGTCCTCGACGCGCGCGCCCGCGCCGAGAGACTTCGCCAGCTCGCGGGCGAGCGCCTCGAGGTCGCGCCCGGCGAGCCCCGGACCCTCGGCGAGCGTGACCGCCTTGCCGCCCCGCCCCTTCTTCTCGCGCCGCACGACGATCGCGGCGTGCACGACGGGCTTGGACTGCTTCTCGCCAGTCTTCGCACGCTTCTCGCGCTCGGGCTCGTGCACCGGCGTCGGCGACGCGTTCTCGAGACTCGAGCTCGGTGTCACAGCGCCGCCCTTCAACGCCGCGAACGGGTTGTGGCGCAGCGTCGGACCCGGCTGGGGTGCGCGCTCAGGTTCGGGCTGGGATCGGCGTGCGGCCATGGCGTTTCACGGGGAATCCGGGCCCCGTCCGAGCCGAGCATGATCGCCGCTCGCCGGGCGCCGCGCCAGCCTCGGGATGCCGGGGGCGAAGTCCGGCTAGGCTGGTCCGCGCCCGCGACTTGATTGGGTAGGAAACTGTGCGATCGACCGGCTCGGACGTGTGCTTCGAGGTCGAGGGTTCTGCGCGTCGCGGGCGGCTCGGCCTCGCTCCCGCCCGGGCCGCAGACGGCGCGCCGACTCGACCCACCGTTGTCTCCGGGAGTCGTGCGGGCAGTGTCGAATCAGCACGCGGGCGATGCGGGGAAGCCGGGTCCGGTCTAGCCTGTGCGGCTCTCCCCCCCTCGGAACCCACATGACGATCCACAGAGCCCTGCTCGCGTGCCTGCCCCTCGTCCTCGCCGCGAGCTCGCTCGCGCAGGACAAGCCCGTCGCCTTCGTCGGCGCGCGCATCCTGCCCATCGGCTCCGCGCCCTTCGACGACGGCATCCTCGTAGCGCGCGGCGGCGTGATCGCCGCGGTCGGCGCGCGCGGCAGCGTCGCGATCCCTGCCGACGCGGTCGTCGTCGATTGCAAGGGCAAGACGCTGATGCCCGGCCTCGTCGACACGCACAGCCACGTCGGCGGCGGATGGGGCGCGGACGACAGCGCGCCGATCCAGCCGGGCGTGCGCATGCTCGACGCCGTGAACTGCCGCGATTCGGGCCTGCAGCGCGCGCAAGCGGGCGGCATCACCACGCTCAACGTCATGTCCGGCAGCGGCCACCTGATGAGCGGGCAGACGATCTACCTCAAGAACCGCGACGCGGACACGATCGAGGGTCTCGCCTACAAGTTCCCCGACGGCTCGCCGATGGGCGGGATGAAGATGGCGAACGGCACGAACAGCCAGGGCGAGGCGCCGTTCCCCGGAACGCGCGGCAAGTCGGCATCGCTCGTGCGCGAGCAGTTCATCGCGGCGCAGGAATACCGGCGCAAGGTCCAGGCCGCGAACGGCGACGCTGACAAGCTCCCGCCGCGCGATCTCGCGATGGAGGGCCTGCTCGAGGTCCTCGACAAGAAGCGCATCGTCCACCACCACACGCACCGGCACGACGACATCCTGACCGTGCTGCGCCTGGCGAAAGAGTTCGACTTCCGCGTCGTGCTGCACCACGTCAGCGAGGCGTACAAGGTCGCCGACGAGATCGTGGCAGCGCACATCCCGTGCTCGCTGATCGTGATCGACACGCCGGGCGGCAAGCTCGAGGCGATGGACTTCGACGCGCGCTCGGCCGCGGACCTCGAAGCGCGCGGCGCGCCGGAGCTCGTCGCCTTCCACACCGACGATTGGATCACGGATTCCCGGCTCTTCCTGCGCAGCGCGGCGCTCGCCGTGCGCGCCGGCTGCTCGCGCGAGACGGCGCTCGCGGGCCTCACGAAGAACCCGGCCGCGATGCTCGACCTCGACAAGCGCGTGGGGACGCTCGAGCCCGGCAAGGACGCCGACGTGCTGGTGCTCTCGGGCGATCCGTTCTCCGTCTATACGCGCGTCGAGCAGACGTGGGTCGAGGGCGTGAAGGTCTTCGACATCTCCGTCGCCGCCGACAAGAAGTACGCCGAAGGCGGATGGGGCGTCGGCCAACCGCGCGCCGAGAACATCTGCTGCATGGGCGACCGGGGGGACCACTGACATGAAGACCTTCCTCGCGCTCGCGCTCCTCGCCGCATCGCTCTCCGCGCAGGACCTGGCCGTGAAGGGCCGCGTCGTGTTCACGTCCGACGGCGCCGCGATCCAGGACGGCGTCGTGATCGTGCGCGCCGGCAAGATCGCCGCGGTCGGACCGGCCGCCACCACCGCGATTCCCGCCGGATTCCGCACGATCTCAGCCGCGTTCGTGACGCCGGGCCTGATCGACGCGCACTCCGTGATCGGCCTCGCCGGCTACCTGAACCAGCCGACCGATCAGGACCAGCACGACACGAGCGCGCCGATCCAGCCCGAGCTGCGCGCGATCGACGCCTACAACGCGCGCGAACGCCTCGTCGAATGGGTGCGCGGCTTCGGCGTGACGACGATCCACACCGGTCACGGTCCGAGCGCGCTGATCTCCGGCCAGACGCTCGTCGCGAAGACGCGCGGCGACACGATCGACGAAGCCGTGATCGTGCCGCGCGCGATGATCGCCGCGACGCTGGGTGACGGCGCGAAGGAGCAAGGCAAGGGCAAGTCGCCCGGCACCGCCGCCAAGGAGGTCGCGATGCTGCGCGAGGCGTTCCTCGGCGCCGCCGACTACAAGAAGAAGCTCGGCGCCGCCGGCACGGACGCCGGGAAGAAGCCCGACCGCGACCTGCGCAAGGAAGCGCTCGTCGACGTGCTCGACGGCAAGGTGCCGCTGCTCGTGACGGCGCAACGCCACCAGGACATCGAGTCCGCGCTGCGCCTGCAGAAGGAGTTCGGCTTCAAGCTCGTCCTCGACGGCGCTGCGGAGGCGTACGTGGTGCTCGACGCGATCCGCGCCGCGAAGGTGCCGATCATCGCGCACGCGCCGATGGCGAGGTTCTCGGGCGACCTCGAGAACGCGAGCCGCGAGACGCCGCTCAAGTTGCGCGACGCGGGGATCCCGTTCACGTTCCAGAGCGGGTTCGAGAGCTACGTGCCGAAGACGCGCGTCGTGCTGTACGAGGCCGCGATCGCGGCGGCGCACGGGCTGGGTCAGGATGGTGCGCTGCGCGCGATCACGATCGACGCGGCGCGGATCCTCGGGCTCGACGGACGGATCGGCAGCATCGCGACGGGGAAGGACGGGGATCTCGCGCTCTACGACGGCGATCCGTTCGAGTACACGACGCACTGCACGGCGACGGTGATCGAGGGGGTCGTGGTGTTCGAGGGCAAGCGCTGAGCGAGCGTGGAGATCATCCACCGCATCGCCATGCACGGGACGATCGCGAGGCGCCGAGCATTCGAGCGACTCGGGGTCGAACTCCTCCGGTCGGATCCGGACGACGAGTCATCCGATCCGTTTGTCTACGCCGACGTCAACGAGAGCCATCCCAACTGGCGTGACATCCAAGCGTTGCTGAAGCAGTGGAGGCTGCCCGACGTCCCCCACACGGAGTTCACGGACCAGGAGATCGATGCCGCGGAGTGGGCGGCACTTTCCGCAACTGCGCACCACGGCTATCCCCAACCCCGGGACGACGAGTTCGGGTATCTCGAGGTCACGTACGATCTGGCTGACTACTGCGAGAAGTGTGGGGTCGGGGCGAGGCAGCGCGCGCCGTTCCGCATGAAAGGAGAGCCTCGCTGGGGACGGCGTCACGTGCTGCAGATGCACTGGGTCTACGATCGGCTCTTCGTGAAGCCGGACGTGTGGAGTGACGTGTTCGCGCCATGCGGAGTGAAATCCCTGCCCGTCCTCGATGCGAAGGGCGCGACGCTGAGCACGGTGCTTCAGTTGGACGTCCCGGTCGCCGCTCGCATGCGATGCGATGGACTTCCCTCGGAAGCTTGCGAGGCGTGTCGACGAGTGAAGTTCAATCCGGTCAGCCGCGGTCGCATGCCGCCATTGATTACACGTCACGGCGAGTCGTTGGCTCTCACGGAGCAGTGGTTCGGCGCAGGAGCCAGTGCTCACGGCGCCATCGTCGCCTCGCACGAACTCGTGGAGGTCATGCGCACCGCGAAGCTCCGGGGTGTCCAATATCACCCGCTGGAGTGACGGAAGGCGGTCCTGCGCTTGCGCGGCTGCGCCCGAGGGAGGGTGTGCAACCCGCCTCGGTTGCGCCTCTCGACCGTCTTTCAGGGAGTCGTAAAACGGTCGCGACCAATTTACGACGGGCCGTAAAACGGTCGGCGTGCTCGCAACCAACTGCATCCCAGCAGGTTGCGACACCTCACTCCGTCACCTCCAGCAGCTCGTGAGGCCTCGTCCGCGCGTAGCGCAGCACCACTTCGCGTCCATAACGACCCTTCGTCGCCACCGTGATCGCGTCGCGCACGCGCCGCGCGAGCCCGTTCTCGAGCTGCCCGAAGGACCCGAACGCGCGCGAGTCGCGCACGATGCTCGCGACCCGCGGGCGGCGCAGCCGCACGTAGCGGTCGAGCGCGTCCTCAACTTGCGGGAAGTTAGCCAGGCACCGCGCAAGCACGTACGCGTCCTCGATCGCGGAGCAGCCGCCCTGCCCCAGGTTCGGCGTCATCGCGTGCGCGGCGTCGCCCAGCAGCGCGATCCGCCCGTGCACCCACGTCGGCAGGTCGACGATCTCGCGCACGTCGTCGTGCAGGATCGCGGCGGGATCCGTGGAGCGGATCACGTCCTCGATCGGTGCGTGCCAGCCGCGGAAGGTCTCGAGAGCGCGCGAGTGGCGCTCGGCCGACGACAGCACCTGGCCCTCGGGCGCGTTCCAGCATGCGAACCAGTAGAGGCGGCCGTCCACGAGCGGGACCAGGCCGAAACGCGCGCCGCGGCCCCAGCTCTCGCTCGTCTGGGTCACGCTCGCGGGGCGCGCGACGACGCCGCGCAGCCCGGAGTAGCCGACGTACTCGGCGCGCGCGCCGGGGAAGACGCGTGCGCGCACCGCCGACCGCCAGCCGTCGGCGCCCACCAGCACGTCGCCCTCGGCCGTCGCGCCGTTCGCGAAGGTCGCGCGCACGCGCTCGCCGGTCTGCGCGACATCGGTCAGCTCGTGGCCCAGGTGCACGGCGCCGTCGAATCCGGTCCGCAGCGCCTCGATCAGGCTGGCGCGGTGCAGCATCAGGACCGGGGCGCCGCCGGCTTCCTCGATCACGCTCATCGACATCTCGATCAGCGTCCGCCCCTCCGCGGTCATCAGCCGCCCGTCGCCCTGCGCGTGGCCGAGGGCGCGGACGCGCGCGCCGACGCCGATCTCGTCGAGCACGTGCAGCGCGTTCGGCCACAAGGACAGCCCGGCGCCGACCTCGCGGATGGCGGGCGCGCGCTCGTACAGATCGACCCCGAATCCCGCGCGCCGCAGCGCGATCCCGGCCGTCAGGCCGCCGATCCCGCCGCCGACCACCAGGGCGCGCACGTGCTCAGCCGACGCGCTCGCCGCGGACTTCGATCGAGCGGACCGCGGCCGGCGCCGGGGCTCCCCCGCCCGGTCCGGCGCCCGAGCCGCCGGGCGGACGGCGGCGCCAGCGGCCGCCGCGACCGAAACCCACGATGCCGAGGTCCATGAGCAAAGCCAGCACGTACAGCGCCACGAACCAGCCCGACAACTGGCCGGCATTCGCGTTCATCGCCACCGCGTAGGCCAGGGTCGTCCAGGGCAGGAACAGGAAGCCCAGGAACGGCCAGAAGTTCGTCTCGTACGCCCGCCCCAGGTAGTCGCTGAACAGGAACAGGATCAGGACGACGAGACGCGGCGCGGACAGCGCGAGGCAACCGAGTAGGCAGGGCACGGGGCAGAGAGTCTCGCCGTCCGGACTCCGAGCGGCAAGTGGGCGCAGTGCGCCGATTCTTCGGTGGTGAATCGGCCACCGCGGAACGGCAGACTCCGCCCCTCAACCGGAGTCGGAACCATGCGCCAGATCACCACACTCGCCCTCGCGGGCACCCTCGCCCTCCTCGCCGCCTGCTCGTCCACGAAGCCCGACTACTCGAAGGAGCTTCCGGAGGGCGCGCCCGCGCTCCTGCCGCTCGGGCCGAACGAGAAGCGGCCCGACTTCCAGGCCGACTTCGCGCAGAGGGACGAGATCCTGCCCGCCCTCGAACAGTCGATCGCGTGGACGAAGAAGAAGACCTCGGCCAAGTGGTTCCCGATCGAAGGCGTGTCGAGCGCGCGCGCGCTGGCGAGCCTCGAGCGCTTTCGCGATCTCCTGACCACGTCGAAGACCGCGGAGGAGTTCGATCGCCGCATCGGCGACGATTTCACGGTCTACAAGAGCGCGGGCTGGAACGGTCAGGGCGGCGGCGTTCTCTTCACGGCGTACTGCACGCCGATCCTGGCTGGATCGCCGGTGGCGACCGCGGAGTACCGCTACCCGCTCTACGCGCTGCCGCCCGACCTCGTGAAGGGGTCGGAAGGCGAGATCCTGGGACAGAAAGTCGGCAACGCCACGCAGCCCTACCCGGTGCGGCGCGTCATCGAAGCGACGGGGATGCTCGAGAAGAAGAATCTCGAACTGGCCTGGCTCGCGGATCCGGTCGATGCCTACATCGCGCACGTGAACGGCTCGGCATTCATCCGCCAGCCCGACGGCGAGATGCTGAAGCTCGGCTACGCGGGCAAGAACGGTCGCGAGTACGCATCGCTCGGGAAGGCGCTCATCGACGCCAAGGAACTGCCCAAGGACGGCGTGAACCTCGCGGCGATCCGCGCCTGGGCCAAGAAGAACCCGGCCAAGGTCCAGGAATTCCTGAACAAGAACGACAGCTTCGTCTTCTTCCAGCCCATCGAGGGCAACCCGCACGGTTCGTTGAACGTGCCGGTCACGGGCAATCGCTCGATCGCGACGGACAAGCGGCTCTTCCCGCGCGGCGCGCTCACCTGGGCCGAGGGCCACGCCGGCACCGACTACGGCGTGGAGCTCGGACGTTTCCTGTTCGACCAGGACACCGGCGGCGCGATCCGCACCGCTGGCCGCGCGGACGTGTACGTCGGCGTCGGTGACGAGGCCGAGAAGATCGCGGGCGCGACGCGACAGGAAGGGCAGCTCTACTACCTCTTCCTGAAGGAAGGGTCAGCGCCCCAGCCGTGACGAGCGGGGTCGTCCTCGCCGTCTGCCTGGGGCCGGGCGGGATCCCGAAGACCCCGGTCGAATCCGCGGTCGTCGAGGAGCTCGGCCTCGTCGGCGACGCGCACCGTTTCCACCTGCACGGCGGCGCGAATCGCGCGGTGTGCCTGTTCGCGATCGAGGACTACGCGACGCTGCGGCGCGACGGCGTGCCGTGCGCGGATCCGGGCACGTTCGGAGAGAACCTGCTGACGGAAGGACTCGACTACGCGGCTCTGCGCCCGGGCGACGAGCTCGCCGTCGGCGACGAAGTCCGCATCGCGATCCACGACGTGCGCGAGCCCTGTGGAACGCTCCGCAAGCTCGACCGCCGCTTTCCCGACCTGATGCTCGGCCGCAGCGGCTTCGTCTGTCGCGTGCTGCGCGGCGGGACGGTGCGGGCGGGGATGACGATCGCAATCCGCTGACGAAGTTCCGGGAGCACGACACTGCGCGTGCGTCGGGCAGAGATCACGCGCCCCAGTCCAACTGCCAACCGTTGGTCAAGTTGAACCCGGCGGGCGTGCAGAACGCGGCGCTGTTGCGATACCACGCCTGGTAGTAGCGGGTCCCCGGAGCCGTGACTGCACCCAGCGTCGAGATCCGCGCTTCAGCTCCGACGGGGTACTCGACCTGTCCGTTCGCCGCGGTGCGCGTCGCGAGCCGCAGCGTGCTGCCTCCCGCGCAGCGCAGCCCATTGCCGAACGGTACGCCACATGCAGCTTCGCTTCGCTGGATTCTCGTGAAGATCTTTGTGGACTAATGTGAAACGTGACCGACCGCTCAACATTCGTGACCGGTGCGCGAGCGCCCATAGTAAGAATCGGCAGGCAACATCGAAACCGCTAGAGTGCGTCCGTGCTGGAAGTACCGATCCTCGGAAGTTCGATTCCACGCCGCCGAATGGTATTCGCAAGTTCCACGCGTGCCCGAAACGTGCTCGTCGGATCCACCCTTGGGGCCCTACTGTGCGGCGCGATCCTCCTTGGCTTCCTGCAGTCCTGGAAGTCGCCTCGGCCCGTGATCGAAGGCGCGCTGTATCGCAGCGGTCAGCTTTCGACGTCGGAGCTGGTCCAGTGCATCGAGAAGTACGGCATCCGCTCGGTGCTCAGCCTCCGGAGGGCGGGAGCCGAGGGCGGGGAAGAGGAGGCCGAGATCGCCGCGTGCCAGGATCATCACGTGGAGTTCCGCCATGTGCCGCTCAGCCCCACGCACCTGCCGAGGCCCGAGGCGCTGCACGACCTGCTGATCGCGCTGAAGGAATTGCCGCCGCCCCTGTTGATCCACTGCCACCAGGGCACGGATCGCACTGGGCTCGCTTGCGTCGTCTACCTCGTCGTCATGCGCGGCTCGGACCTGAACGAGGCGCTGCGCTCGCAACTGTGCTTGCGCTCCGGCCATTTCGCCTGGGGCCAAGCTCATGCCATGGACGACTTCTTCGCTCTCTACTGCCGGACCTCGAACCAAAGGAGTTTGGCCAATTGGATCGAGGAGGACTATCGCGGCGAGGTCCAGGCCGAGACGACCGCGTCCGTTGAGTTACGGTCCGCGAATCAAACCTCGGGCGACTCGCAGCCACCCGAATCGCGAGGGACGCCCACCCCGCACCTAGGCGTTCGAGTCAGCGAATGAGCAGCGGACGATCCGGAATCCCGGATCGTCCGTGCCGTCGGGCAACCGAACCCGCCTGCTCTGTCCCGCCTCCCGGCGAGCCTCGAGGACACCCCGGACGACCTTGGGAGACTCCGCTCCGCCGGGCACCACGGAACGCCCACCACGGCCGCATCCTGGCCGCGCGACGTACCGGCGAGCGGACGAGCTGGACGCTGAGCGGCTCCTCGAGCCAGCGATCCGCGCTCGTGCGGGGAATCGTGGTCCGGAAGCTCGAACGGGATGGCTCATGTCCATGACCCAAGGGGATGAGTTCCAGGTGGGCCGACCACGTTGCCCGGCTCGACGCCGTTGCCAAGGTCCTCCCCTCCCCTGCCTGCCGGCGTCATGCTGAACGCCACTCCCCCGACGTGTCGTCCTCCATTCTCCATCTTGCGCTGTCGTCGTCGGTCGTCGCCCTCGCGCTCGGGCTGCTCTTCGCGCGTGGCGAGACTTGGATCCGGTCGCTGATCTCGGCTCCGGGTACCGAGTTCGATCGCGACGAACTCTCCCGTCGATCCACACGTCTCACGCTTCTCCTTGTGCTCGTCGTGGCGCTCGCCACCTTGCCCTGTCTCGGACACTCGACGCTGTTCGATCGCGACGAGGGTTACTACGCCAGCGCCGCGCGCGACATGCTCGAGCGCGGGGACCTCTTCGTGCCGCACATCGCGGGGAAGCCGTGGATGGAGAAGCCTCCGTTCACCTACTGGGCGATGATGGCCTCGATCGCGAGCTTCGGCGCGAACGCGTTCGCGGCGCGGCTGCCTTCCGCATTGTTCGGCCTCGTGCTGCTGGCGCTCACGATGCGCCTTGGGACGCGCGTGTTCGGCCCGCTCGCGGGGTTCCTCGCGGGGCTCGTGCTGGCCTCGAGCCTGCTCGTGGCTCTTGTGCAACGTCAGGCGCTTCTCGACATGCCGCTCGCGTGCACCGTGACGCTCTCCCTGCACGGGCTCCTGGATCTCGCGTCGGGACGGACACGCCGAGGCTTCTGGCTGTTCTACGTGGGCGCCGGGCTCGGCTTGCTCGTGAAGGGACCGCTGGGTGCCGCGCTGCCGTTCTTCTCGCTCGTGGGCCACGCCGTGTGGACGCGCCGCCTCCACGTCGTACGGGAACTGCGCCCCGTCCGCGGTCTCGCCGTGACTCTCGCCATCGCCGCGCTGTGGGCCGTCCCAGCCGCGATCGCCACGCACGGCGAGGCGTTGCGTGAGTTGGTCTGGGTCCGCACGCTCCAGCCCATCTTCGAGCCCTTGCAAGGCCACGGCGGTGGCAGCTCCTGGTCCTATCTGGCCCTGCTCCCTGTGTACCTTCCGGTGGTGCTCCTTGGACTCGTTCCGTGGTCGCCGTTCCTCGTCGCTGCCCTGCGGGATCGAGCGCGACCCGTGGAGCGATCGTTCGAAGGCCGCGCACTCGTCCTGGGCTCCGCGTCGGCGCAATTCCTCGCGTTCAGTCTCGTCAGCACCAAGCTCGCGCACTACGTACTGCCGCTATTCCCGGCACTCGCGGTCGTCGTGGGAGGATCCCTCGCCCGGGCACTGGAGGCGGATCCCACGGGCGCGACGCTCATGACGCGCCGCCGCGCGGCATGGGTCGCGGGGTCGCTGCTCGCGCTCGGAGCCGCCGTGCTCGCAATGCCCTCGCTGTTGGGATTCGAGGGACAGATCGTCGCTTTCACGCCCGCGGCCCTGGCCTTCGCGCTGGGCGGCTTGGCGATCGCCTGGAGCGCGCGCAACGCGCGGCCGCTTCGCGCGCTCGTCTGGACGGCAGCGACCCCGCTCCTCGCGCTGGCACTCCTCTCGATCGTGGCGCTCCCACGGCTCGACGCGGGCAAGTCGGCCAGCCACGTCGCCGAGTTCCTGAAGTCGTACACCGGCGCGCGCGGAATCGACTCCGTCCGCATCGCGCTGTGCAACTACCGGCAGTACTCGATCCTTTTCTACCTCGACCGCGACACGACGAGGATCGCGCCGGAGGAGATCGGTTCCTTCCTCGCGGGCGAAGGTCCAGCCGTGGTGGTCGTGCCAGCCGCGGAGCTGAGCGCGAGAGGCGAGGAGTCGCTCCCCGCGAACGCGAGCGTGCTCTGGCGCAAGCGCTCGTGGATCGCCGACAAGAACCGCTGGACCGAGATCGTCGTTCTCGGCAATCGCCCGAGTGGGCAGTGACGGCCAGTTCGAGGGGAATAGTCCTCCTCATGCGTCGGCGGGCAAGTTGCGCCGGCGATCGCTCCCGTTGACAGGACCTGATCGCATCGCATGCCCAGGGACTCGAACGCTCTTGCTGCACGGGCCCCATCTTGACTCGCCACGAGGAGCTCGTGCCTCGGACGAACCTGGCCGCGTAGGCATTCATGTCCTCTGAATCGTCGGTGGCGGAGTCCGTGTAGAAGACGTACGCCTATGAAGCACCCGTCGACTTTCGGGCGAGGCTTCAGTACCGGCTTGCCAATGACTCCATGGTTCTCCGGGGCGTCGAGGGGAGGACCTATCCGCCCGCGAGTGCCTCGAGTCGACCCGTGCCGGCAGATCGTCGAGCTCGATCCGCGGTGTGAACTGGAGCGGGCCAACACCGTCTTCCCCCGTGTCCGTAGCGACCCGGATGCGGATCTGCCCCCCATGCCGGTGTACGTGCTGCGCGGCGGGACGGGGCGGGCTGGCATGACGATTCGCTGCCGCGCAGGCTGAGTGGCCCTCCCAAAGAGGTCGGGGTAGGCTCGCTGTCATGACGTGGCACACCCTGCGCACGGTTTCGCCAAGCGAGGCGAACCTCACCTGCGGGTTCCTCGACGGTTTCGGGGTCCAGCTGCGCGTCATCGACTCGGTCGGCGTGGAGGTTGCGCGCGACGCGCTGGGCTCGATGAGCTCCCCGGTGCGCGTCCAGGCCCGCGAGGTGGACCTTCCCGTCGCGGCCGAGATCCTCTCCGACGCGCTGCCCGAGCCGAGCCGACCCGCGAGGGGCGCGTCTCTCGATCGTCTGGGGTTGAGCATCCGCGCGTGCGCGGTCTCGACGTTCTTCGCACCCCTAGGCCTCGCTCTCGCACCGACCTATCTGTTGCGCGCGAAACGGGCCGGGATCCGGCCCCGAGAGCACGCCTGGACGCTCGCCGGGATCGCGGCGTGCGTACCGGCCTCGCTGTTCTACGTGTTCGCCTTCCACGGGATGTTCCTGTTGTGACGGCCTGCTCTGGTCTTGCGGGCTCGTTGGCCGACTAGGATGGGACTCGCGTGACCCCCGACCCCGACTCGACGCTCGACCGGCCCAACCTCGTCTACCACGAGGCGCAGGACCGCATGGCGCTCCTGCCGAACTACTACGGCTGGATCGCGGCGCGTTTCGCGCGCTTCTTGCCGCGCGGCACGGTGCTCGAACTCGGTTGCGGCGCCGGTTTCGTCCTGCGTCACTACGTCGACACGGTCGAGCGTGTCGTCGCCGTCGACGTGAACGACGCGCTGCTCGAGCGCCTCGGGCGCGAGTACCCGCGGACCACGGTCGAGCCGCGCAACGTCGACCTGCGCGGTGACTGGCACGAGATCGCGGACGTGAAGGCCGACGCGGTGATCGCGCTCGACGTCCTCGAGCACTTCGACGACGACGCGGCGTTCGTGCGCAAGGTGAAGGCGCGCCTGAATGCCGGCGGTCGCGCGATCGTCAAGGTCCCGGCGCAGAGCGCGCTGTACGGGCCGATGGACCAGGCGTCGGGGCACTACCGCCGCTACGACGACGCGCCGCTGCGACGGCTGTTCGAGCGCGAGGGCTTCACGACGCTCTCCGTGCGCCCGATGAATCCGGCCGGCGCATGGGGCTACAAGAAGAAGCGCGTCGAGAGCACGAACTACTCGAAGAGCATTTCGCCCGGGAAGCTGAAGGTCATCAACGCGCTGATGCCGGCTCTCGCGATGCTCGACCACGTGCCCGGGCTGAAGGGCCTGTCGCTGGTCGCCGTCTTCGAACGTCACTGACGCTCGCGCAGCACGACCTGCATCGAACCGGCTTCGGCGCTCGGATCGACTTCGAACGCGGGCGATTTGGCCTCGAATCGGCGCTCCAGGTCGCGGATGCCCTGCGACTCGAACCACGCGCGCAGGACCTCGATGCGCTGGCGTGCCACGGCGAGGGCCGCGGCGCGCGTACGCTTGCCGCGCTGGCGTTCCGCCCCGGGCTTCAGGAGCTCCAGGATGTGGTCGAGCGCGTCCTCGACATTGCCGGCTTCGGCATCGATCGCGCGCAGGAGCGGCGTCGCCTGCTCCGCGGCCGACAGCTCGCCCGCACCCCACGTCGCGCGCAGGTCGGCGGCGAGCTCGGCGCGCTCGCGCGTCAGTTCGGCGCGCCGACGGCGCAGCCCAGCAGCGATCTCGCGGCAATCCTCGGGCGACGGGTTCGCGAGCATCTCGGCGCGCGCGACGTCACCGGCGCCCAGGCGATGCTGGACCTGGACCACGTAGTCCGCGTCCGCGCGCAACTTCTGGAGGAGCGGCTCGAGCGCGCGGCGCGACTCCGTCGACAGCTCCGTCGCGCCCGCCGCGAACAGGAGCCGCGCACCCGGCGGCGGCTTCGCCGTTCCGCCGGTGATGCCGAACAGGTCCGTGAACGTGGAGAGCACGCGCAGCGGCGCCGACGCGATCGCCGTGGCGAGCACGCTGGCCGCGGCGCCCGCCGCCGCGGTCGTGATCTTCGCCGTAGTCAGGCCTTCTTCGTCCAGCGTGAACCCGATCGGGATGCGGTGCTCGCCATCGGCGTTCTTCAGCAGGAAGAGCACCGTGTCCAGAGTGACCGGCAGCGTGAGGTAGGTCTCGATCGGCCCGCTCTTGGGCTCCTGGAGCGAGAGATCGCTGAACACGAGCTCGCTGTCGATGCGCAGACCTTCGGCTCCGCGGAAGCGCATCCGCACCGAAGCATCGAGAGTCCCGTCGCCGATGTCGACGCCCTCGTGCTTGGCCGTGCCGGTGAACCCGAGGAGTTCCAGGCCCGACAGCGTCGCCTGCGCGTGCCCCGTCAGCTCGGGCACGAACTGGATGCGACCAGTCAGCGCGGCTTCCTGGAAGATGCGGCGCTTCTCGAAGGTGGACTTCTCCTCCTTGCCCTCGATCACGTCGCCGACGGCCGTCGCGATGCCCGACAGGAGATTCGAGGCGTGCTCCGTGCGCTGGATGTCGGCTTCGCCGGCGCCCAGCCAGGCGTCGAAGCGGATCACCCGCGGCTCCTCGAACGCGCGCGTCGTGAAGCGCTGCACGAGCACGTCGAGATCGACGAGCGGCAGCACGGTCGGCGGCGTTGCAGCCTCGTCGCGCAGTTCGACGTCGATGCCGCGCACGACGAGCTCGTCGATGCGGAACTCCGGACGCGTCGACGGCGCTGGAGCGGCGGCGACCGTGACCGGTTGGGTGGCACGCGATTCTCCGTCCGCGGCGGGCGCCGGACTCGCGGACGCGGGTTGCGGTCGCTTCTCCGGATGCACCACGAGACCGAGGACCTCGAAACCGCCGTCCTTCGTGCGCTTCGCGCGCATCTCGGGCTTGCGCAGCTCGAGCGACTTGGCGTGCACGCTGCCCGTCGCCGGGTCGATGCGCGTGATCTCGGCCGATGCGCCGTCGAGCGCGAGCAGCACCCGGCCGCCGGGCGCATCGCGGTATTCGAGCCGTCCGAGCTCCACGTCGGCCGCGACTCCGCCGCGGAAATCGAGATCGAGCGGCGAACGACGCTTCCAGCGCAGCGTGGCCTGCATGGATCCCTGGGCGACACCCTCCTGGAGGCCCGTCCCGTCGATCCACGTCGAGAATTCGTGTCCGAGCGAGTCGAGTCCGGCTCCCGAGATCCCTTCGGCCTCGAAGGCGATGCCGATCTTTGGCTCGGGAGCCCACGGGGAGAGCGAGACTTCGGCCGCGAGACGTCGCGCGAACGGCTTCACCGCGGCTTCGAACGACAGGCGGACCGGCGGGAGCGTCTCCGGATCGACGTCGACGAGGGTCTGGCTCGACGGCGTGGAGAGCCGTCCCTCGATCTCGATCGGCTGCGTGCCGCGCGCATCGTCGCGGAAAGTGAGTCCTCTCAGCGCGAGATCGAGTTGCGAGAGGACCACGCGCGGCGATCCGGGCGGAGTCAGGTCGGGGAACGAGCGCCGCGGGGCCGGAGATTCCGTGCCGCTCGCCGCGACGGCCGCGGGCGCCGTCGGACCGAACGCGAAACCGGCGGCGTGGATCCGGCCGGCCTGGTCGCGGTGCACGTCCGCGCCCAGGACGTGGGCGGTCACGCGCTCGAACTCGAAGACTTGCGCGGCCGGGTCGGCGCGCCGCACGACGACGTGCAGGTCGTCGAGCCCGAGCAAGGGCCGTTCTTCGCCCGCCTCGGCGACGCGCACGTTCTCGGCCGAGAGCAGGAGCTTCAGGCCCCCGCTTTCGACCTCGCTCACCTCCATGGTGCCGAGGCCGGACAGTTCGCCCGACCGCAGTTCGCAGACGACACCCTTCGGCAGGTAGGCGACGAGGCTTCCGCCGCGCACGCCCTTCGCGCTGGCCTGCACCGTGATCCGCGCGGATCCGGGCGCGACGTT
This sequence comes from Planctomycetota bacterium, assembly GCA_026692665.1. Taxonomy (GTDB): domain Bacteria; phylum Planctomycetota; class UBA1135; order UBA1135; genus JAEUHZ01. Next base: position 11,332 of record JAPLOF010000016.1, on the reverse strand, counting down.
CACCCGTCCCTGGACACGGATCTCCTCGGCCGTATCTCCGATCGCGACCACGACGGCGTAGCTGGCCGGATCGGCGGAGCGCGTCGAGAAGCCATCCAGCGAGAAGTCGAGGCGGCCGTTCGTCTCGAGCGGCGGCGTGAAGGACTGGTCGCGCCAGGCGAGCTGGGCGTTCGTCACGCGCACGGCTCCGACGCGCACGTCGGGCAGCAGCGCGAGGAATCGCTCGGCCTTCGATCCGCTGGGCACGTCTGCCGGTTCCGCGCTGGTGCTCTCGGCCTTCTGCAGCACGCTCAGCGGGATGCGCAGGCCGAGCGCCAGCAGCGCGCCGACCGGATCACGCGAGACGTGCAGGCGCCCGTCCACGACCTCGACGCTCGCGACCTCGAGGCGCTCCGATCCCAGGAACACGTCCTGGAACCGGACGAGCTTCGCACCCGTGACGGAAGCGTCGGCGTTCGTGAACTCGACGTCGCGCAGCTCGAGGTCGGCGCGCAGGCCGCCATCCGCCTGCGCGAGTCGCAGGCGCATCGCGCCGGACAGCGCCGCTTCCTGCAGTTGCTCCTGGAGTCCCGTGGGGTCGATGTAGGGCTGGAGTCGGACCGCCGTGATGCCGCTGACCTTGCCCGAGAGCTCCACGGCAAGGTCCAGCGGTCCGGGCTTCGTGGTGACCGTGCCGGTCACCGCGACGTCCTTCACCACGTCCTGGGCGCGCGACCAGACCTTGACCTTGGCCGTGGATCGCTCGTGCCGCGCCGGATCGCCGAAGAGCGCCAGGTTCGCGATCTCCAACCCGCAGTCGTCGAACACGACGTCGACCGGCTTTGCGAGCCGATCGTCGCGCCAGCTCAAGCGGTTCTCGACCACCGCCAGTCGATCGATCTCGATGCGCGGCAGATCCCGCGGCGGTGACGTCCTCGGAGGAGCCGGGATCGCCGGCACGGACGTCGGAATCGCTTCCGGAATCGCGCGCCGCAGCGAGCGCTTCTCGATCGTGTGCAGTCCGAGCCCCGCGTAGGATCCGTCGGCCGCGCGCTCGAGCGGAACGTGCGTGCCGCGTACGGTGAGGTCGCGCACCCGCAGGGTCGCCGTCGCAGGCTCGAGCGAGAGGCCGAGCGCCTCGATCGCGCGTACGCCGAAGAGCTGCTTCTCGTCGACGAGCTTCACGTCGACGAGACGCAGGTCGCCCTCGACGCCACCGGTGGCGGTCGCATTCCCGGATCCGAGGAGCTTCGCCGAGAGTTCGCCGTCGTTCAGGGTGCTCTCGATGCCGAGCTCGCTCAGGTAGGGAGCGAGCACGGTCGGCCGCAGCCCCGACGCCACCAGCTCGAGCTCGATCCCCTTGCGCGCGGAGAAGATCGAAGCGACGCCGTGGGCACGGAGCTTGGCGGCGACGCCCCCGACGGATCCTTCTGCGTCCACGCGGATCGGCGCGTCGCTCGCCGCGCGCGTGTCGAAGCCGGTCGCGGACGCCTTGTCGAGGACCGCGCCGATCTCGACCGCGGGCTCGTAGACCTCGTCGCGGAACATGGCGAGGAGAGAACGCGCCTGGAGGGAGTCGACGGCCACGTCGAACGGAAGCGCGGTGCTGGCGGCTCGCCCCGTGGGCGCCGCGTTCGCGGGCGCAGCGTCGGCTCGAAGCGCGAATCCGAACGCGCACAGGTCGCCCTGGACCGTGCGGCGCGCGCTCACGGCGCCGGTCTCGAGCTCCACGGACCCGACGTGGAGCCCGGTGCTGCGCAGCGACTTCACCTCGAGCGAGGCACGCGCCAGGCGTCCCGCCGACGCACCGTCGGTCGACACGTTCAGGCCGAGGACCTCGATCGATCCGGCGATGCCGTCGCGCGCGGAACCGTCGACGCGCAGGCGGGCTTCGACCCGCGCATCGGCGTCGAGCCGGGTGAACCTGGGGTCGCCGGTGATGCCGGGATTCGCGGCCAGTTCCGCGAGCCACGGAACGACGGTCCAGGTGCGCAGTCCGCCCATGTGCGCCTGCACGTCGATCGCGGCGTCGTCCGCGCGCGTCTCGATGTCGATCTCCACGCGCACGGCGTCCACGAGCTCCGGGCCGGAGGCCAGCACGTCGATGTGCCCGCGGCGATCGGTGTAGCCGAGATCGCCGCCATGCACGTCGACGTCGAACTGCCACGGGTGTCCGGTCCAAGCCACCTCGTCGCGGACGTGGACGCGCAAGGACTCGACGCGCAGCGCGTCCACGCGGACCGGCGGGGCGAAGGAGATCGGCTTGGGTCGCTCCGGTTCCTTCGGTGTCTCGCTCGCCAAGGCGGCCTCGATCGCGGCGAGCAGAGGCATGGAACGGTCCGCACGCCGTTCCAGGACGAGATCGGTGCCGCTGAACTCGGCTCGTTGGACGCGCAGGTCTCCGCGCAACAGATCGAGCAGCGCGAGGTCGACGCGCGCGCCCTCGACGCGGAGCCACGGCGCCTTCGCCGGTTCGCCTTCGGCCGACCTCACGGCGACGCTCAGGCCGTCGAGTTCCAGCGCACCGCGCAGGTAGTGGACGCGAAAGCGGGACCATGCGACGTCGAAGCCGTACGCACGTCCCACGCGCTCGACGGCGAAGGGCACGATGGCCGCCAGGAGTAGCCGGCCAGCGACCAGCACGAGCGCCGTGCGCAGGCAGAACAGCGCCCAGCGCGTGCGACGCGGGTTCGCGGCGCGGCTCATCGCGGCTTTCCTGCGGACTGGGCCGCGGCTTCCTCCGCCTCCGCGAGCTTCCGCAGCGCGGCTCGCCGATCGGCGAGCGACCCGAACGGGTCGTATCCGGTCGGCGCCAGGCCGCGGGCCGCGAGCCAGTCGTAGGCGCGCAGGCGGGAGGACGGCGACGCGTCCTCGAGCAGGATGCGGTTCTCGGCGACCAGCCGCTGCGTCAGTCCCTGCACGTCGCGCAGGCCGTGGACGAGATCCTCGATCGCGCCGGGGAAGCGCGCCGCTTCCCCGCCCTGACGCGCCAACACGCCCGACAGCTCCGGCGCGATCGCGCCGGCGGCGGCCTTTTGGCCGAGGAGGATCCACGCGGCGCGCTCGATCGGCCATGCCGCGGCGGCACGGTCCGCGTTCTCGGGGATCGCAGCCCGGACGGCCGTCGCCAACTCGGCGAGATCGGCGTCCTGCGCGATGAGCGCGATGTCGAGAGCCAAGGGCGCGCCGCACGAGCTCGCCAGGAAAACGAGCCGTGCGCGGCGTTCCAGAGGTCGGTCGAGATCGGAGAGAACGCCGCGGATCTCGCGCCGCTCTTCCTCCGAGCGCGTGATCTCGCGGCTGCGTTCGGAGGCTGCGGCCGCCGACGCTTCGAACTCCCCACGCGTGCTGGAGGAGTCGTCGCCCCCGGCTGCGTCCGTGGTGGCTTCGACGAGGACGACGAGCGCCGAAGGCTCGTCCTCGCGGGCCGCGCGCTGGAACACGAACGCGATCGGCCCGTCCGCGGGTCGGAGCGGCTCGGCCAGGAGGACCTTCTCGCCCTCGGAGTCGCCACGCAGCCCGAGTTGGAGCGCGATGCGCGCTTCGAGAGGCTCGCCCGCACGCGATGCATCGAGGAGGAACGACACGCTGTCCCCGGTCCCGTCGGCCGTGCTGGCCTTCAACCGGAACGTCGTGCCTGGACTCAGAGTGCCCTGTTCCTCCCAGGCCTGCGTCGTCCGTCCGTATCCGCCCTGCGCGAGCGAGCGGACCAGCTCGGTCGCCTCGGGGCCGCGCACGAATCCGACACTGCCGGCGCGCCGCGGGACGGGCCGCAGCGGATCGGAGTCCGCGGGGCCGATCACGAGGCCGACGAACCGGTCGAGCGTCTGCCCGACGGGGATCGGCGCCTCGACCCACAGCCCGCGCTGGCGGACGCCGAAGGGCGCGGCTGAATCGGCGGGCACGGGGGCCGCCAAAGGGCCGGTCAGGGACGAACCCAGCTGGTGTCGCGCTTCGACGGCCAGCGCCGGCACACGCAGCGGCGGGGCGCCGGCGCGCAGGGACGAGCATCCGGAAAGGAATACCGCCAGCGCCGCGCAGGCGATCTGCGTCGGGTTGTGGGTCGAAGGCTTCATGCGTCCGCCCCGCAGTGTGACAAGGCCGACGTCGGCGCGGAATCCCGTGCAGCCCTATCGTGCCGGCCGCCTTCGGGCCGATCAGGGAACCCGGAGTGGTGATTCCGCACCCCAGACACTCCCCCAAGCGCACATGGCGATCCCCCTGAACGACCAGCCCAAGCCGAACCCGTCCGAGACGCCTCGTCCCCGTACTGGGGCGGGAGGACGCGACGGCCGTCGCCAGTACCGCGTGCAGAAGCAGGCGGGAACGCAGCTCGAGGCCACGATCCTGTGCGCCGACGGTCGCAAGGCCGTGGGCGAGTGCGCGGACCTGTCCGTCGGCGGCGTGGGGATCCTGGTCCCGCTGGCGAAGAACATCGAGATCGTCGAAGGGGCCAAGCTGCGCGTGCGCGTGCAGCACGTGGGCCGCGCCAAGGGGATCGAGGCCGCGGCCGTGGTCGTGAGCGTCTCCCACGTGGGAGGCTCCGTCCGCTACGGCATGCGCTTCGAGAGCATCGCCGAGGTCGTGCAACAGGTCGATTCCTTCTACGCCCGGTGGTTCAACCGTCGTCGAACCGCGCGCGTGATGCCGGACTTCGCCACGAAGGTCATGGGAGTCCTGAAGTGGAGCGACGGCGAGATGCAGGCCCGCGTCCACGACATCTCGATGGGCGGTGTCGGCATCCTCGCGACGATGGACCAGGTCGCGGGCCTGAAGGAGAAGTGCCGCGTCGAACTGGCGCTCACCCTGCCCGGTGCGCCGCTGCCGATCGCCTGCCGCGCCCGCGTGGTCGGCATCAAGACCTTCACCAAGAACGTGCTGATCGGCCTCGAGTTCGAGGCCAACGGCGGGATCGAGCGCTACGCCGCCGCCCTGCAGCGCTACATCGACGAGCGCCAGAAGAGCATCGCCAAGTTCAACGAGGCGATGGCCCAGCAGCCCAAGCGCGCGGGCTGAGGAGCAACCTACGAGCTGCCTGGCGCGGAACGCGTGCCCGGCAGATCGACGGATCACGAACGACGGAGGCCGGGTTCCCACCCGGCCTCCTCGCATTTCGGCCCGCGCGCGGCGCGGATCGTCAGCGCGCGCAGCGAGCGCGCCTGTCTCAGGTCAGGAACCCGAGGTCCGAGGTCGCGAAGTTCCCGACGTTCGGGAACACGCTGGTGATCTGAGGCCCCGTCAGGCCGTACCAGCGCGCCAGCGTGGCCGAATACTGGTCCACGGAAGTCGTGGGCAGCAGACGGCCGCCGCCGACGTCGTCCGGGCCGCCCATCTGGAAGCTCGGCATGGTCCCGTAGAGATCGCCGCCGCGGACGCCGCCGCCCAGGACGAGGTGGTGGCTGCCCCAGCCGTGGTCCGAGCCGTCACCGTTGCTCGTGAGCGTGCGACCGAAGTCCGAGCCCGTGAACGCGGTCACCGAGTCGGCGATGCCGAGCTCGACCATCGCGGCCTGGAACGCGGCCAGGCACTGGCTGATGTCGGCGTAGAGGCCGGGCTGGTCCTGTTCCTGGTCGTCGTGCGTGTCGAAACCTCCGCGCGAGACGAAGAACACCTGACGCGATGCCGAGAGGTTCGCGCGGATCGCGATCATCCGAGCGACCATTTTGAGCTGTTTCCCGAGCCCCGAGTTCGGGAAGACCGTCGTGAGCGGCGCCGCCGATGCGAGTGCGCTCGTGACGACGCCCTGCACGTCGATCGCCTGGCGCTGGATTCCCGCGAACTGACGCACGAGCCGGTTCGAGTGCGGCGCGTCGAGCAGAGTCTCGAACGCCGCGGTGCGATCCTGGTTCCAGTTCTGGAATAGGCCGTTGAGCTGGATCGCCCCATTCGTGCCCAGGTTGTAGGGCAAGGTGTCGTGACCGACCTGGAACGTGTTCGAGCCGGACAGCGACATGTTCATCGCGACCTGCGAGCCCAGGTTCAGGTTGCCGGCGACGTCCGCGACGCGCCCGCCCCAGCCCACGTTCTCGACCGAACCGGAAACGCCGGTCTGCCACTGGAACTGCTGGTCGGAGTGCGAGAAGAGCTGTGGCGGCACCGCCGAGCTCCCGGACTGGTACTGCGCCTTGGTGAGCGGCGCGATGAGAGTCCCGACGTTGCGCACGATCGCCAACTGCCCGGCGTCGAACAACGTGCGCAGCTCCGGACACGACGGGTGGATCCCGTACGTGATCCCGTCGCTCGTGGTCGGCGCGATGGGCAGCAGGTCTTCGACCGGAACCGCCAGGTTCTGGCGCGCGGCGAGGTACTCCGCGTAGCGCGCCGTGCTGGTCGGCACCAGCAGGTTGAACGAGTCGTTGCCGCCGTACAGGAACACGCAGACGAGCGCTCGATATCCGCCGCCGACCGGTGCTCCGAAACTCGAGACCATCGCCAGGTCCCGCATCGCGTACAGACCCGCCGCGCCGGCACCGAGCTGCAAGAGCCCCCGGCGCGAGACGCCCTTGTCGCCCAGACCCATGTGACACCCTCCTGCTTTCGGACCTCTCATCGTTGCACCGCCCCTTCCGGCGACGTGACGATCAGGTAGACCGCCTCGGTGACCCGGTCGTATCCCCCATCGGCCATCGAGACGTGCGAGGCACGATCGACGACGACGTCGTGCATCCAGCTCGACATCTGACCGCCCATCAGGAGCAGGTTCAGGTGGTCGACGAGCGCGACGGGATCGTTCGCCAGCGAGCGCTCGTAGGCCGTGTGGATGACCACGTCGTCGCTGTCGACGCTCGTGTTGCCGTCGTTCAGCCACAGCACGAGATCGTGCAGGCGGTTCGTTCCGGACGTGATCAGCGTGTGCGTCGTGATCTGGAACTCGGGTCCGAACAGGCCGTTGTCGAGCATCTCGCCCGGTGGCCGGTACGAGGGCGAGTAGAAGTTGAAGACCGATGGCGAGCGCAACGGAGCCTGCCCCCACGGGCCTTCGGGCCAACCGTCCTGGTACGTGCCGAGCGTGCTGGACGCCTGGAAAGCACGCCACAGCGCGGTCTGGCGCAACAAGGGCTCCTTGAGCTTCCCGAAGTTCACCGGGTCGTTCGTGTGCCCGTTGCGCGCTTCGTCGTCGAGCAGGATCGCCTTCGCGACCTCGAAGAGGTCACCGCGCTCGCCCGTCCCGTCGTCCGCGAAGACCTCGGCGACACGGCCGACGTACTCGGGGCTCGGATTGCTCGTCACGAGGCGCTGGATCAGCAGGCGGCTGATGAACGGTCCCACGTTCTGATGCAGGAACAGGTTGTCGAGCGCCGCTTCGAGATCCTCGAGCGGCGTCTGGTTCGAGGACAGCACGAGCCCATTCAGCAGCGTTTTCGCGCCCGTGTCGTGGTACCCGAGCCACGGTTGCATCGGCCGGTAGTTCTCGTCGGGCCAGTGCCAGCTGTCCGCATCCGCGTAGGTCCACCCGGTGAAGACGCGCGCGAAGTTCTCGATGTCGGCCTGGTCGTAGGTCGGGATCGGATCGCCGCTCCCGTCGAGTTGGCGGGTGCCGTCCGGATTCAGCTCGTACAGCCCGATCGTGAAGAGCTGCATCACCTCGCGGGCGTAGTTCTCGTCCGGCCGGATGTTGTGGACCGGGTCGGCCTTCTCGTTGCCGAGCATGCTCAGATAGCGGCCCATCACCGGGCTCAACGTCACCTGCTCGAGCAGCTCGCGGTAGTTGCCGAGCGCGTTGCGCGTGAGGATGTCGTAGTACTCCGCCATCCCGATCGGATCGTTGCCCAGGGAACCCGCGACGTCGGAGACCACGAAGATCTGCGAGAGCGCGAATGCCATCCGTTGTCGTAGCTGGTCGGGCCCCACGACCGCGTTGCGCCACCACGAGTAGACGCGGTGCTGCTGGTACACGTCTCCGGTGACGTCCAGCGCTTCGAGGCCGGGCCTTTGGAGGGAGATCGGCAGGATCTTCTGCCACTCGATCCAGCCGGTGAAGCCGTTGGCGTTCAACAGCGCGATGTCGGAACGCCGCGGCCCGAACGTCGCCTGCGTCAGGAATCGCGACGCGTCGGCGTCGCTGGCGGGCACGTCCGCCGTCGCGGTGATGGGCGGGAGTGAATCCCCGCCGCCGCTGCTGCCTCCTCCGCCGCATCCCGCGAGTCCGGCGATGGCGATGGCCGCCGCGCCCTGACAGATTTTCCACCCGGAACGCGCTTCTGCGGGCGCGTCCCTGTGGATCGTCCTGCGATCCATGATCTCTCCCCCTGTTTCCCCTGCCGCGCCGTGTCTGCCACGCGCGAGCATGAGGGGTATCGACCGTGCTTCGGCTCGATCCGAAGTCGACGTGCTGAGATCGCAAGGGAGAGAACGGTCGGGATTCCCAGGCCGCCGCGCTCGATTCCGCGGGAAGGGATGGCCAGAAATGGAGCGCGGGGCCCCGCATGGGACCCCGCGCGCCTATTGCATTGAACTCGAGGATCAGCCCGGCAGGATGACCGTGTCGATCACGTGGATGACGCCGTTCTTCGCGTCGATGTCCGTCGCGGTGACCTTCGCTCCGCCGATCGTGACGCCGTCACGGTTCGCGACGATCGTCAGCTTGCGGCCCGCGAGGGTCGGGGCTTCCGTCATCTTGACGACTTGATCGGCGAAGACGCGGCCCGAGATCACGTGGAGCTTCAGGATGTTCGCGAGCTTCTCCTTGTTCTCCGGCTTCAGGAGGGACTCGACCGTGCCGGCCGGCAGCTTCGCGAAGGCTTCGTCGGTCGGCGCGAGGATCGTGAACGGGCCGTCCTTCATCAGCGTTTCCGCCAGCCCAGCGGCCGTCGCCGCGGCGAGCAGCGTCTTGAACGTGCCGGCGCGCGAGGCCGTCTCGACGAGGTTCATCGAGCTGGGCAGGATGACCGAGTCGATCACGTGGATCACGCCGTTCGAGCACTGGATGTCCGTCTTGGTCACCTTCGCGCCGTCGATGGAGACCGTGCCCTCGACCACGCGGATGTCGACGCGCTGGCCGTTGACCGTCCCGGCGGACTTGAGCTTCACGACGTCAGCGGCCAGCACCTTGCCGGCGACGACGTGGTAGGTCAGGACGTCGACGAGCTTGGCCTTGTTCTCGGGCTTGAGCAGGTCGGCGAGCACCTCGCGCGGAACCTTGGCGAACGCCTCGTCCGTGGGCGCGAAAACGGTGAACGGGCCTTCGCCCTTCAGCGTGTCCACGAGCCCGGCCGCTCCGAGGGCCGTGGCGAGCGTCTTGAAGTTCCCGGCCGCGAGCGCGGTCGAGACGATGTCGCTGCCGCGGCCTTCACCGGCCATCGTGGCGCCCGAGCAGGTCTTCGAGCAGTCCTGGGCGACGGCCGGGGTGAACAGAGCGGCCGCGGCGAGGGCGGCGAGTGCGATGAGCTTCATGGGGTGATTCCTTTTCTCTGGCCGGGTATGCGCTGGCCGGGCGTGTGCGATCGAGTCGCTGTGTGTGAAAGAAGGTTCGTTCGCGGGGCGGTGCGTGGATTCAACGGCCATGAAGCTCGAACCCGTGGAGGGGCGCGGACCGCGGCCTGCGGTGGCTCCGGCGTGCGCATTTCGCCGCGGGCGCTGTCCGGTCGACGTCCGGAGCCTCGTGTCCCTTGCCCGAGATCCGCTCAGCTCGCGAGAACGAGCGCGATCCCGGCGCGGCCCGTCCAGGCGACCGTGCGCACCCAATTGGAACGCACGAGGAACCGGTGCGCGCGCTCGTCCCACCCGCGTTCGAGACGGCGGTGCATCGGGACCTGGAGCGTCGCGGTCGAGACCCACACGACCACCACGAGCGCGATGCCGGTCCAGAGAACCCACGGGGCGGCGTGCGCCGGCGGCCGCTCGAGCAGCCACAGCGCCGAGGCGACTTCGGCCAACATCAGGGGTCCCACGACCCACGTCATCCGGCGCAGGTGGCGGTCGTGCCAGGCCGAGAACGAGTCGCGTCCGACCCAGGCCATCAGCGGGTAGTGCACGATCTGCACCATCCAGATCAGGCCGAACAGCGCCAGCGTGGAGAGCGTGTGCACCGGCAGGACGTACGGATCGAGCGCGGAGTTCACGGGGGTCTCAGGCCTCGGGCGACTCGAATCGAGCACGGTCCGCGGACCGCCCCGAGGCCACGACGGTCCACGTCATGCGAGACATAGGCCCTTAGGTGGTGTTCGCATCTGACCCCGAGCCGGATGCAGTCAGCGCCTTGACAGGCACCGTCATCCGGGCGGACGCTCCCCGGAACATGAACTCCGCGCTGCTGTCGGTCCCGGTCCTCGTGTTCCTCGGCGTCGTCGGCGGCTGCCGCTCGGCGGCTCCTTCCGCGCCCGCCGCGCAGCCTTCCGCCGAAGCGGCCCCGCCGGCCGCGCACGCGACGAAGCCCGAGGCGCAGCACGAAGCGCCCTCGGCCACGAACCGTGATCCGCACGGCGATCCCGACGTCGGCCGCTACGTCTCTCGCCTCGCCAGCCCCGATCGGATCGCGGAGCTGCGCGTTCCCGAGGTCGTCGCGAAGCTCGCCCTGGCCGAGGACTCGGTCATCGGCGACCTGGGCTGCGGCCCGGGTGTCTTCGCGATCCCGTTCGCCCGCGCGGCACACGAGGGGTACGTGCTCGCGAGCGACGTCGAGCCGGGCCAGCTCGACGCTCTGCGCGCCGCGCTCGAAGCCCAGGACGTCCGCAACGTCGTGCCCGTCCTGTCTTCCTACGGCGATCCGCACTTCCCGCCGGGCCGACTCGATCTCGTCTTCGTGGGCGACACGTACCACCACCTCCGCGACCGCGTCGCCTACTTCCGGCGGCTGCAGCGCGCGCTCGCGCCGGGCGGCCGCCTCGCGATCCTGGAGTACAAGCCCGGGAAGCTGCCGGTCGGTCCCGCGGAGGACCACAAGCTGCCCGCGGGCGTGCGCGAAGCCGAGCTGGCCGAGGCCGGCTACGCCCTCGTCGAGCGGTTCGACACGCACCAGTACCACGACTTCGAGATCTGGCGCGTGGTGCAGCCGTGGGAGAAATGAGCCGAAATCGGGCCGCGGTGCGTATGCTCGTCCCCGCGATGTCCAGCTACCAGGTCACCAAGTACACGGTCCAACAGGTGCCGGGCGACGACCAAGTCGAGGTCGTCATCCACGCTTCCGACGGCAACAAGTGGGAGTACGGCATCCCGTTCAGCCGCTCCACCGGTCGCTACATGTTCGAGGAGATCGACGTGATCGCGAACGACTTCGGCGACGAGTTCGCCGAGGAGCTCACGGAGAAGATCGAGGCGACGGTGGACGCGATCGTCGGGAAGTAGTCGGGCGGTAATCGGCGGGCGGGGCGGTACGGAGCCAGGCACAACTCCGCCGTTTTCGATCCGGCCCACG
>JAPLOF010000015.1 GCA_026692665.1 Planctomycetota bacterium | reverse complement strand
CGGCGGAGTCGAGCCTGGCTCCGTACCGCGATCGTGAATCCGTCGCTATCTTCCCGGCATGTCGAACCGCCCTGCTCTCGGTCGCGCTCTTCCCTTCGCCGCTCTGTGCCTCGGCCTGCCGCTCCGCGCGGAAGTCTCCGGGCCCGCCGGCCCCGTCTTCGTCGACGGCCAGGCTCAGGTGGTGCCGGCGTTCGAGGACAAGAAGGCCTGGATCCGGCACTCCCTGTGGGTCGAAGCCGACTTCGATTCCGACGGCGACGGGAGGCACGATCGCCTGCACGTCGACGTCACGCGCCCGCAGCAGACGGACACGGAGGGCCTGAAGGTCCCGGTCGTGTACGAGACGAGCCCGTACTTCGCCGGGACGGCCCCCGACTCGCGCGACTACTTCTGGAACCCGGATCAGGAGCTCGGCCAGCCGGCGCCGAAGCGCGGCAGCGCACCTTCGATCCCGTACCGGGGGCCCCGCGCGCGGATCTCGGACTCGCAGGTCGAGCAATGGGTCCCGCGCGGATTCGCCGTCGTGCACTCCGAGTCCCCCGGCACCGGCGATTCCCAGGGTTGCCCGACGGTGGGCGGCATGAACGAGGCGCTCGCGCCGAAGGCCGTGATCGACTGGTTGAACGGGCGGGCAAAGGGCTACACGACCCTCGACGGGAAGGACGAGGTCGTCGCGTCGTGGTGCACGGGCAAGGTCGGCATGACCGGGACGTCCTACAACGGCACGCTGCCGCTCGCGGCCGCGACCACCGGCGTCGCGGGTCTCGAGGCGATCATCCCCGTCTCTCCCAACACCTCCTACTACCACTACTACCGCTCGAACGGTCTCGTGCGGCATCCAGGCGGGTACATGGGCGAGGACGTGGACGTCCTCTACGACTTCATCCACAGCGGGCCGATGGACCGGCGCTCGTGGTGCGACCAGAACGTGCGCGACGGAGAGATGGCGAACGGCCAGGATCGCGCCAGCGGCGACTACAACGCGTTCTGGAAGAGCCGCGACTACTGGAACCAACTCGGATCCGTCAAGGCCGCGACGCTCTTCGCGCACGGGCTCAACGACTGGAACGTGATGCCTTCGCACAGCGTGCACGTGTACGAGGCGCTGAAGGCGCAGGGCGTGCCGACGGCCATCTACCTGCACCAGGGCGGGCACGGCGGCGAGCCGCCGTTCGCGTTGATGAATCGCTGGTTCACGCGCTACCTGTACGGCGTCGAGAACGGCGTGGAGAAGGGGCCGCGCGCATGGGTCGTGCGCGAGGACGCGAAGCGCAGTGCGCCGACCTCGTACCTGGACTATCCCAATCCGGACGCCGAACCCGTGACCCTGTTCGCGAAGTACGGTGGCGCCAAGGTGGGCAAGCTCGGCTTGGTCCCCTCGAACACGAAGGGTCACGAGAAGCTGGTCGACGACGCCGCGCAGTCCGGCGCGGTGCTGGCGCAGGCCGCGGAGTCGAAGAACCGCCTCCTGTACGCGGGGCCGGAGCTCAAGGAGCCTCTGCACGTCTCCGGCACGGCGCGTGTCACGCTGCGGCTCGCGAGCAGCAAGCCGGCTGCCAACCTCTCGGTCTGGCTCGTCTCGCTGCCGTGGGAGGAGGGTCCGAAGGTCAAGACGAACTCGAACCTGATCACGCGCGGCTGGATGGACCCGCAGAACCGCGACTCCCTGGAGAAGAGCGAGCCCCTGGTCCCGGGCACGTTCTACGACGTGAGCTTCGACCTGGAACCCGACGACCAGATCGTCGCGGCCGGAGAGCGCATCGGCCTGATGGTCTTCTCGAGCGACCACGACTTCACGCTGTGGCCGGACCCGGGGACGGAGCTCACGCTGGACGTAGACCACACCTCCCTTCAGCTGCCCGTCGTGGGCGGAGCGAAGGCGGTGAAGAGGGCGTTCGGCGACGGCGCGCGCTGACGACAGCGCGCGAAGGTCTGAGCGCGCACGATCTGTCGGGCACGACGTGCGGGGAGGCGCGTACGAAATTCGGAAGGCCCGGCGGAGGTCGTCCGCCGGGCCGGCTCTCGCCGAGGCTCCGCTCAGCTCGTCATCCGACGGTCTTCGCGACTTCGACGTTCTCTGGCATCGAGGAAGTCCGCGCGGCCTCGTACGACCAGCCCGTCTTCAGGCCGACCACGAACCACACGAGCGACGCTACCCCGGACAGGAACACCGTGTCTCCGACGATGCGCAGCCAGCGCAGGTTCTCGAGCAGCGGAGTCTGCAGGAACTCGGCGCTGCGCGCGTACCACAGACCCCTGTCCACGCTGGCGATCGCCTGCGCGATGCCGATCGGCAGGATCGACATCCCGACCATCAGGCCCAGGCCGATGTTCAGAGCCCAGAAGGAGTACGACAGCGCGCGTCCCTTCCACGCCAGTGCCGGCGACAAGCGGCGGAAGATCATCAGCACGAGCCCGAGCGACAGCATCCCGTAGACGCCGAACAGTGCCGTGTGCGCGTGCACCGGGGTCGTGTTGAGGCCCTGCAGGTAGTACAGCGCGATCGGCGGGTTGATCAGGAAGCCGAACACGCCCGCGCCGACGAGGTTCCAGAACGCGACCGCCACGAAGAAGCGGATCGGCCAGCGGTAGCGCTCCATCCAACTCGCGCGGCCCTGCATGCGCAGCGTCTCGACCGCCTCGCGTCCGATGAGGACGAGCGGGACGACCTCGAGCGCGCTGAACATCGCGCCGATCGCGGTGACCGAGATCGGCGTGCCGCTGAAGTAGATGTGGTGGAACGTGCCGGGGATGCCGCCCAGGAGGAAGATCGTCGTGGACGCCAGGAACGCGCGGGTCGCGCTCTGCGTCTTGACGAGCCCGAGGCGGCTGAAGAGGAAGGCCAGGACGCCCGTCGCGAAGACCTCGAAGAAGCCTTCGACCCACAGGTGCACGACCCACCAGCGCCAGTACTCGGCGACGGTGAGGTGCGTCCGTGCGCCGAACATGAGTCCCGCCCCGTACATGAGCCCAATGGCGACGATCGATCCCGCGAGCAGCGCGATCAGGCTGCGTTCTCCGTCCTTGCGCTTCAGCGCCGGGAGGATGCCGCGCACCATGAGCACGAGCCACAGGATCAGGCCGACGTACAGCGCGATCTGCCACACGCGGCCGAGATCCACGTATTCGTAGCCTTGCTGTCCGAACCAGAACCCCGCGTCGAGGCCGAGCTTCTGGTGGATCGAGAAGTACTCGCCCGTCATCGAACCGGCGACGACGAGGATCAGCGCGCCGAACAGCACGTTGACTCCGAGCCGCTGGTACTTCGGCTCGCGGCCGCCGATGAGCGGCGCGAGGAAGAGTCCCGTGGCGAGGAATGCGGTGGCGATCCAGAAGACCGCGGTCTGCAGGTGCCACGTGCGCGTCAGCGCGTACGGCAGCCACTCGCCGATCGGCAGGCCGAAGAAGGACTGTCCTTCGATCGTGTAGTGCGCGGTGAGCGCGCCCAGCAGCACCTGCACGACGAACAGTGCGATGACGACGACCGCGTACTTGCCGACGGCGCGCATCGACGGCGTCAGGGCGAAACCGTCCAGCGGGTCGCGCTTCGGCATCGCGGTTGGCTCGTCCTCCTTGGAACGCGCGGCGAAGTACCAGACCAGCGCGCCGACGCCGGCGATCAGCAGCACGATGGAAAGCACGGACCACAGGAAGTTGCTGCCGGTCGGCACGTTTCCGACGAGCGGCTCGTGCGGCCAGTTGTTCGTGTAGGTGAACGTCTCGCCGGGCCGGTTCGTCACACAGGCCCACGAGGTCCAGAAGAAGAACTGGGACAGGCGCTCAAGGCGCACGGGGTCCGTGATCGGCCGCGCGGAGAGCGCGTAGTCCTCGCGCAGGCTCGCCAACGACGCGTCGCCGCCAAAGAGCCGCGTGTAGTGATCCGTGTTCGATGCGATCGCCGCTGCGCGCGCGTCGCTGACCGTCAGCACGCCAGTCGCGGCGTCGAAGCGGTTCGCGCGCATCTCTTCCCGCAGGCGCCGCTCGAGCGCACCGCGCGGCTCCGCGTGCAGGCTGGCGTACGGCGCGTGGTACTCGGCCTGACTCCAGGCCTCGAGTTGGGCCAGCGCCTCGCGATGCAACCAGTCCGCCGACCAGTCCGGCGCCTGGTACGCGCCGTGGCCCCAGATCGAACCAACCTGCTGACCGCCGATGCTCTGCCAGACCTGCTGACCGTCGAGGATCTGCTCCTGCGTCATGAGCGTCGTTCCCGACGCGGTGACGACGCGTGCGGGGATCGGCGGGGCCTGCCGGTAGACCTCGCGGCCGAAGAACCCGAGGACGAAGAACGCCGCGCCGACGACGGCGCCAAGAGTCAGCCACAGTTTCGTTTCGTGTTTCATGATCGGGGGGGGGGGAAGTCTCAGCTGCGCAGAGCGCGCGGGAAGAGGACGTTGTTCTCGAGGTGGATGTGCTGCATGAGCAACTCGTCGAGCTCGTGCAGCCCGAGGTAGAGCGCGCGCCACGTGCCACAGGCCTCCTCCGGCGGCGTGAAGTCGTGCGTGAGCTCGCGCAGTCGCGCGAGGTTTCGGCCGTGGTCCTCGTGCTCCTCCTCCATGATCTGGATCGGCATCGACGCCGACCGGCCGCGCCCGGCGAGCAGCATCGGAAAGAGCACCTGTTCTTCCTTCTGCATGTGCGCCTCGAGCTCCTCGCCGACGCGATCGAGGTGATCCGCCAGGCCCCGCGGGCACGAGCTCTTGTCCGCGTGGACCTTCTCGACCTTGCGCGCCATCTCGAGGAGGCGTGGCAGTTCGGCGCGGTGCGCTGCGTGGTACTGATCGAGGAGGTGCTGGATCAGGTCCGCAAGGGGCTGCTCGTCCCAGCGGCGGAAGTCGGTCTGGATCGACGTCTCGGCCTCGAGTTCGCGCACCAGCGCATCGACGGATAGCTGAGCCTTGGCGCACGCATCAGCGAGGCTGACCCGCCCGTGGCAACAGAAGTCGAGGCCGTGGCGGTAGAAGACGCGCGACGCTCCCGCGCGGGTCGCGGCCAAGTCGGCGAGTGTGGTGTGTGGCGTGATCGTTCCGGTCGTGGTCGTCATGGTGGACCTTGGGTTCGGGTTGTCGCGACGACGCTGTGGGCTCGCCGCTGCTGGATTCCCCCGGGTCGGGCACACGCGAGCGTGGCCTGCGGGGGACCAAGCGAGCACCCTCAGGCACCCTCCATGCCACTGGGCTCGGACCCTTGTGGGGTCATGGGTTACGTACGCTCGTTACTAGATGGACAACGGGTGTATCGTGTAGGGAAGACAACAGCGTTGCGATGACCACAACACGCCCGACCCTCGACGACCTCCTCCCGATCGCGCTCGACATGACCGCGTCGCTGACGTCCGAGGATCGTTCGCGTCGGCTCGTGGACGCGGTGCGTCGCGCGCTGCCGTGCGACGCGGTCGTGCTGCTGCGGCTGGAGGGTGCCGTCCTGATTCCCGTCGCAGCGCACGGACTCTCGCCCGATGTGCTCGGCCGGCGGTTCCTGCGCGCCGAGCATCCGCGGCTCGACATCCTCTGTCGCCACACCGAGCCGACGATCTTCCCGGCCGACAGCTCGCTGCCCGATCCCTACGACGGTCTCGTCGAAGGCGAACCGCATCTCTCCGTGCACGCGTGTCTCGGGTGTCCGCTCCTCGTCGAGGGCCAGCTCGTGGGCGTCCTCACGGTGGACGCGCTCCAGGCCGGCACCTTCGACGAGGTCGACAAGCGTTTCCTCGCGCACCTCGGCGCGCTCGCGGCAGCCGCGTTGCGTACGAGCGATCTCATCGACACGCTGGAACGTCACGCGCAGCACCAAGGGCTCGTCGCCCAGGATCTCGTGCGCGACGTGCTCGACCGCCGGGGCGGATTCCTCATCGGCGCGAGCGCCGAGATCGCGAGCCTGCGACGCGAAGTGGAGCTCGTCGGCGGCTCGGACTTCCCGGTGCTCGTCACGGGCGAGACGGGAGTCGGCAAGGAGATCGTCGTGCGCACTCTGCACCTGCAGTCGCGACGCGCCGAGAAGCCGCTCGTGTACGTGAACTGCGCCGCTCTCCCCGAGTCGGTGGTCGAGAGCGAGCTGTTCGGTCACGCCAAGGGCGCGTTCACCGGCGCGGACCGGGCCCGGCCAGGCAAGTTCCGCGTGGCGGACGGCGCGACCCTGTTCCTGGACGAGATCGGCGAGTTGCCGCTCTCGATGCAACCGAAGCTCCTGCGCGCACTCCAAGACGGCGAGATCCAGCCCGTCGGTGCCGATCATCCCGTCCACGTCGACGTGCGCATCCTGGCCGCTACCAACCGCGATCTCGAATCGGAGACGCATGCGGGGAACTTCCGCGCGGATCTCCTGCACCGGCTCGACGTGTGCCGGATCCGCGTCGCGCCTCTGCGTGAGCACAAGGGCGACATCCCGCTGCTCGTCGGTCACTTCTCCGACCGCGTGCGTCGGCGTCTCGGGACGGGGACGATCCGCTTCGAGGCGGGCGCGCAGTCCCGGCTCTCGCGGAGCGACTGGCCCGGGAATGTGCGCGAGCTGGAGAACGTCGTCGCCCGCGGCGTCCTGCACGCCTCGGCTCGGAGTCGGGCGGGCGAGCCCGTGCTCGTGTCGGCGACCGACCTCGGATTCGGTCTGGAGGCAGATCCCGATGCACGGCGCACGGGCGCGGAACGGCCTGCTCTGGATCCGGGGAGAGTGGGTGGCGGATCGCACCTCGAGCCACGGAGCGTGGAGTTGAAGGGTCGATCCCTCCGGGTGGCTCTCGACGATCACCAGCGAGAGTTGATCCAGCTGGAGCTCGAACGCGCCGGCGGCAACTGGTCAGCGGCCGCGCGCGTGCTCGGGATGCACCGCAGCAATCTGCACCACCTGGCCAAGCGGCTGGGGCTCCTCCGAAGCGCCCGGTGATCCTGCTCTGGCCGCGGTTCCGGTTCGCGGTCGCGCGTCGGAGCCGGACTCTTCCCCGAATCGCGCCGAACCCCTCGACCGCATCGAGCCCGACCGTAGTCTCTTGCGCCCGCAGCGGCCTCGATTCCGGACCGGGATCGGCCGCGCAACCCCAGGATCCACCATGAAACTCGTCCTCGCGCTGACCGCGCTCTTCGCATTCGCACCCACTCCGGCCGACACGATCGCCTTCGGCCCCAAGGAGGGGACGAAGCTCGAGAAGCGCTTCGAGATGCGCATGCGGATGGAGAAGCGCTCCATGTCGATGTCCGTCGGCGGGCAGGACCTGCCCGCGGAGATGCTCGAGGACGCGACGATGGACCTGACCTCCGACCAGACGATCGTCGTCGAGGACGAGTACAAGAAGATCGACGGCGATCGCCCGCTCCTGCTCGAGCGCCAGTTCACGAAGCTGGCGAAGGTCCAAGAGCAGAAGGTGCTCATGGTCGGGATGGAGAAGGCCCAGGAGGAGAAGAAGGAGAAGGAGAGCAAGCTCGCCGACCAGACCGTGCGCTTCCGGTGGAACGACAAGGAGAGTCGCTACGACAAGGAGTGGGTCGGTGACGGTGCCGACAGCGCGCTTCTCGAGGGCCTCGAGGAAGACATGGACCTGCGGAAGCTCCTGCCCGAGAAGGCCGTGTCCGTGGGCGACACGTGGCAGATCGATCTGAAGGACTTCGGCGACATCCTCGGGCCAGGAGGAAAGCTCGGCTTCGTTGGCGACGACAAGGAGGAGGACTCGGACTTCGAGGACAACCTGACCGGCGAAGTCACCTGCACCTACAAGGGCGAGCAGGAGCTCGACGGCCGCAAGGTCGCCCGGATCGCCGCCGTCTGCAAAGCGAAGACGTTCCAGGACGGCGAGGAAGGGGAGGGTCCGGCGATGCACATGGACTTCGACATCTCCCTGGAGGGCGAGTTCCTGTGGGACGTCGGCGCGAAGCACATCGCCTCGTACGAAATGACCGGCGAGGTCGCCGCCGACATGAAGCTCACGCAGGAGATCGACATGGGCGGCAAGTCGGGCGAGCTGCTGATCAAGATCGCGCTGGGCGGGAAGATCGAGGTCGAGGGCGAGTTCACGGCGAAGTGAGGCTCCACGCGATCCGTCGAGCAGCCTGACGCGCTCGACGGATGCCGCGAACCGCGAGCGCGGGCGCACGGGCGCTCGCGCTCGCTGCATGTCCGCAGGACGCGTCGTTCAGCGCGCGTCGACGACCAGCTCCTCGTACCCAGAGACCGGATCGTGCTCGCGCCGGTAGCGGTAGCGCAGGTGTTCCTCGATCACGACGACGAGAGTCGTGTACACGCGGTTCCCGTCCATGACGTGCCCGCCGATCGTGCGGCCCTCGCCGTCGCTGACGGCCATGTGGACGTGGAACTCCTTCTCCGCGAGGTAGCCCGAGAGCGAGACGACCTCGAAGTGTCCCGTGTAGAGCGTGGCGTCGGGCTGGTTCGCGAGTCGCAGCGAAACGTCGGTGAGGCTGCCGACGGCGCTCACGATCGACGCCGCCTGCAGGTCGTTCTCGCGCGCGAGTCGCGACAGTTCGGTCTTGAGCTCCTGACCGGGCTTCAGGCGGACGATGTAGCTGCGCGTCTCGGGCTGGACGGAGGCGCAGGCGGCGGCTGAGGAAACGGCCAGGATCAGGGCGAGTATGCGTCGGACCATTGCCCCATCGTCGCGTCGGGGAGCGCGCGCGGCACGCGTTCTCCTCGGGCGCCCAGGGCCCTCGAGTTCCGCGCGCTCCGCGAGCACCGGATCGTCGCGCCGGGCGCGGCCGCGTGCCGCGACTCGCCACGCACGACGTGCGTCCCTTCCGGCGACTGGGCGGGCCTGTGCGCGGTGACGCTCACGCCCCGAGGCGGCCAAGTCCGGGACGCGGGATGAGCGCGCGTTCAGTCCGGAACGGGCAAACACGATCCGTTGCAGTCCGACGGGCGCGGGCGTCGAAGATCTGGAGCGTCATGGATCTCTCGCCCGGCAGCCTGTTCGCGTCGGTGGTGATCGGCGCCGTCGGCTTCGGCCTCTTCCAGTACGGCCGCAAGCAGCGGCGCATCCCGCAACTCGTCGCGGGCATCGCGCTGATGGGCTACCCGTACTTCATCGCGAGCATCGGCTGGATGGTCGCGGCCGGAGCGGCGATCGTCGCCGGGCTGTGGATCGCGATCCGCGCGGGCTTGTGAGCCCGGCGCGTCAGCGCGCTCACTTCACCGAGTTGTGCGCGGTGAGCGTCGCGCGCGTGACGATGAGTGGGCTCACGGACGGGTCGTCGGAGAAAATCGTGACGGCGCCGGGAGCCCCGCTCGTGTCGCAATCGCAGCGCGATGTCGCGATGCGCTGCGATCCGTCGGTGCCGCGAAGGACGACCAGGCGCTGCCCGCCTCGGCCTTCGAGCGAGCGCACGCGAATCGGCTCCCAAGTGCGCGCCGAGAACTCGTAGAGCTCGGGCGTGTCTCCCGGCGCGGAACTCTCGACGCGCGGCGCCGACGCGACGATCAGCACCGGACCATCCTCGCCCGCGCGGGCGGCGCGCACGGCGATCGCTGCACCGAAGCGGTAGCGCTCGCGCGGGCAGCGGACGTCACGCAGGACCGCACCCGTGCGGCTGCTGAAGATGCGCACGGCACCACGTTCGTCAGCTCCGCGCACGCTCGGGCCGTAGCGCATGGGGATCCCGACGCCGATCTCAGGCCAGCCGTCCCCGTCGAGATCCCCGAGGTCGGCGACGCAGTCTCCGAAGTCGGCTTCGCCCTGGCGGCCCTCGATCTGGAGGTGCAAGGAGGTCTTCGCGGCGAGGCGATGCAACTGGACGGTGCGACGCAGGAAGATCCCGTCGTGTGCGCTCGCGCAGGCGAGCAGGTGGCCGAAATCCGGGATCGCGTTCGAAGTCACGACGACGTTCGACTCGAAGTCGATGGACGGAACGGCTGCGGCGATCGGGTGGATCTCGCGCAGCGATCGGCCCGAGCGGACGCGGATCGATCCGAGCACCCCGTCGGGCTTCGGCGATCCGACGGGGAGCACGAGGTCGCGCGCGCCGTCGCCGTCGAGGTCCGCCGTGGCGACGATCGAGCGACCGAAGCGCTTGCGCGGCGGGTCGTTCGCGATGCGGCCGAGTTCCTCGCCGTCGATCGTGACGAGGTGGACGACTCCGGTCTGGCCCTGGTTCCGGTCCTCGAACAGCGAGTCGATCGGGTAGCTCGCCACGTCGCCGACGGCGAACGCGGGCTTCTCGCCGGCGCTCCTGGTTCCGAGCCAGCCGACCGACACTCCGAACCATCCCCGACCGGCCGGGCCTTCGACGTGCGCGATCCGCGCGCCGGTTCGGCCGGACACGACCCAGAATCCGCCCCGCGCGTCGGCGTCGAGGCGCGGATCGGGATCGGCCACCAGCAGGTCCTCGAAGGCATCGCCATCGAGATCGGGCGCGCCGGCGATGTCGTACGCGAACCCATCGAGGTCCTCGCGGTCCAACGGCACCGACGCGGGCGGCTCGAGCCAGAGTGCTTGCAGTAGCGCAGCCGCGACGATGGCGGTCAACACGCACGCCCTCCGCCGGTCTCGCGCGACGGGGTCGAACGGCTCGACTGCTGTGTTCCGCCGAAGGGGGTCGATCCAGGTCGCCGGCGTTCCATGCTCCTCCTCACCGGCGCCGATTCCGGATCCGAGCGCAAATCTTGGGGTTCGTCTGCGTCCGCGGCTGCCCTAACACCCGGGGCACAGGTGGCGAGCGGCCCGTTTTCGCTCCAGCGCCCCGGCCCCGCCGCCGATCGCTACGATCGAGGGCCATCGAATCGGAGCGTTGCGGACCCCGCGGCGCAGAAAGGCAATGTTCATGCTGAGACACTCGTGGCTCGCCGCCCTGGCGCTCGCGACGACGGCGTTCCTCGCCGTTCCCGCGCACGCGCAGGCTCCCGGCAGCAAGATGCCTCCCGTCGTGCTCGAAGGCCTGGCCCAGACCGGCGCCAAGTCCTTCGACGACTTCCTCGGACGCGCCGTCCTCATCGAGTTCTTCGCCTATTGGTGAGGCCCTTGCGGCGGACAGGTCCCGCACCTCAACGAGCTTCAGTCGAAGTGGGGTGACAAGGGCCTGTCGATCATCGGCGTGACCGATGAAGGCAAGGGTGACACGGAGAAGTGGATCGCGGCGAAGGGCGCCAAGTACGCCTACGGGTACGACAAGGGCGGCAAGCTCTCGCGCTACTTCGGCGTGTCGGGCATTCCGCACGTCGTGCTGCTCGACGCGAATGGCATCGTGCTCTACAGCGGAGGTGCCGGCGGCTACACCGACGAGCTGCTGCGCAAGGCGACCGCGGGTGCATTGCCCAAGCCGCTGTGGGAATGGTCCGCAGCGGCCAAGAACGCCAAGGCCGCGCTGCAGAAACAGCAGTTCAAGGTCGCGATCGACGAGGCGGCCAAGCTCGGCGAGCCGGACGGCGGTCCCGCGATCAAGACGGCCCTCGAAGGCATGGTCAAGGCCAAGGTCGAGGGGATGAAGGCGGCCTATCAGAAGGGCGACATGCTCGGTGCCGAGACGGCGTCGAAGAGCCTGCAGAAGGAACTGGCCGGTCTGCCCGAACAGGCCGACGCGGCGAAGATGGCCGCGGACATCACGGCCAACACCGCGGCCGAGCCCGTGCTGAAGAACCAGCGACTGATCGCCAAGATCCGCGAGAAGGCGCCGACCAAGCGCAAGGAAGTGGAAGCGGCGCTCGAGGACCTGGCGAAGATCCGGAAGAGCGCGTCGGGGACCTACGCGGCCGAAGAGGCCGACGCCCTGACCCTGCAGTTGCGGGCGGCTCTGAACCGCAACAAGTAGCGCAGCGAGGCCCATCGAAAGGCGCGGCCGCGACGACGAGTCGCGGCCGCGCTTTCGTACGTGCCTGGCTTCGCGCTCCGCCTGCGGAGAGCCGCGCGCCGGGGCGCTGTCGTTCCCGTCCGGGCCCTCAGGGAGCCCAGACGATGCTGACTGCGTTGGTCATGTTGAACAGCGCCGGCGTGCAGAATGCCGCGTTGTTGCGGTACCAGCATTGGTACGACATCGTGATCGGCGCGATGAGCGGCGTGGCCAAGGCGCCCTGCAACGCGATCGCCGGGCCGGGAGAACCGCCGACGAACGAAGCTCCGGCCACGTTGATCCGGGTTCCGAGCTGAACCTGGAGCGGGTTGTTCACGCAGCGGATGCCGTCCCCGAAGAGTGCGGGAAGGGTCGCCGTGCCTTGGAAGTAGCGGCAGGCCGCGTTGGGCATCCCCGAACCGGCGAGCGTCAGCCGGTTGTTGCCCGAGATGTCGGCGCTCACGCTCGGAAGGGCGCCCATCGCGAAGGCCGTGAGGACGCCCGGCGTGCCGAGCGAGTTGAGGCACCCGCCCGTCATCGGCGCGCTGATGTTGCCGCACGGGCACGGGCCGCTGGCGGCGGATCCGTCTCCGAAGCAGAACTGGGAGATCTGGCTCCACGCCGGGTTCGCCGCGCAGGTGACGAGGAAGAGGAGGGCGCCGAGCAGTCGGTTGAGCTTCATGGAGGGGGCCTGGATCGTGATTTCGAAGTGGAAGTTCCGTCCGCGCGTCGGCTGCGACGGGAACACGGCCGCTCGCGGAGCAGAAAGCGAGCAGGATCGTAGGGGGACACGCGCGGAGGGCCGAAACGCAGGGCCTTCCTCGCGGATCCCACGGTATCCCGGTGCAGAGGATCCCGATAGGTCGGTGAGCCCGAAGGCCTCCTACCGGCCGAGCGCGCCAGCCCAGACACACTCGAGGCCCGGAATGCCAGAGGCAGACCGAGCCTCGAACATGGAAACGCGAACGAACCCGTCAACCGGAGTCGACAGGTCCATCCATGTCAGGGGACCCAGGTGATGAGGACCCCGTTCGTCATGTTGAACGTGGCCGGCGTGCAGAAGGTCGCGGCGTTGCGGTACCAGCACTGGTACGCGCGGGTGCACGGCGCGGGGAGCGGCGTGTTGACCGCGCCCTGGAGCGAGATCGCCGGACCCGGCGTGCCGCCGACGAAGGAGGCGCCCGCCACGTTCGTGCGGGTACCGAGTTGGACTTGGAACGGGTTGTTCACGCAGCGCACGCCGTCGCCGAAGAGGACGGGAGCGACCGGCGAACCCTGGAAGTAGACGCACATCGCGTTGGGCATCCCCGAGCCGGCGAGCGTGATCCGGTTGTTGCCCGAGATGTCGGCGGTCACGATCGGGTTCGCGCCCATCCCGAAGGCGGTGAGCACGCCGGGCGATCCGAGCGAGTTCAGGCAGCCGCCTGTCGACGGCGCGCTGACGTTGCCGCACGGGCACGGGCCGCTGGCCGAGGACCCGTCGCCGAAGCAGAACTGGGAGATCTGGCTCCAGGCCGGGTTCGCGGCGAAGGTCACGAGGACGAGGAGGGCGCAGACGACTCGGATCAGCTTCATGGGAGGAGGGTCGAGGAGGTGGTGGGGTTCTGGAACCCGCCCGCGCCGCGGCCGCGGTCGCGGCCAGGCGCCCGGCGGGAGATCGGGCCACCAGGGCAGGGCCCGGGGGCGTGCTGCCTGGACGGAAAAGCCGGAAATGCCCGTCGAGGTTGGCACGCGCGGTCGTGGACTCGGCCCAGGAAGCCCCGGGGGGGGGCCGCTCCAGGAGCGGGACCCACACTGGGGGTGCAGCCACCCGCCTTTCCAGGGAGCCGATTTCCGTGCCCACCCGGAGACCGGCGGAACGAGGCCCCGTCGCGTGGCCGCGTCCGGGGCCGCGCTCGATCCATCGTCGCGACCCGCCGGTCGTCGCGCCGCGCGCCGGTCAGAGATCCGCCACGAACGGCACGGAGGCGTCGGGCGGCTCGACCTCCCGGAGCAGTCCGGAGGAGACGTCGTAGACGAACCCGCGGATGCGGTCGCGGTACTTGAGGAACGGCGACGTCTGGAGTCGCCGGATGGACTGGCGCACGTCGGCGTAGGGGTCCTGGAACGACTCGAACGCGAAGCGCGGACGGATGCCCGTGTCGCGCTCGAGCTCGGCGCGCAGCGTGTCCTCGCTGATCTTGGTCAGGCCGCAGTCGGTGTGGTGGACGAGGACGATCTCGCGCGTTCCCATCAACCGTTGGGAGATGATCAGGGACCGGATCACGTCGTCCGTCACGACGCCGCCGGCGTTGCGCAGGATGTGCGCTTCGCCCGAGCGCAAGCCCAGGATCGCGAAGATGGGCATGCGCGAGTCCATGCAGGCCACGATCGCCAGGTGACGCGCTGGCGCGAGGGGCAACGGCCCCGCGAATCCGTCGTGGGCGTACTTGAGGTTCGCGTCGAGGAGGTCGTCTTCGGCGGACATGCGTCCCGGGGGGGGGCGCGGAGGATAGCCGCTCGCCGCCGGCGATGCGTGAGGCTTCCCCGGTCCATGAAAGGTCGTCGCCTCGCGACACCGGTGGGAGGCACCGGCGGCTAGGTCCCCTGCCCGTCCAGGATGTGGGATGCGAGCTGCAGCGGCCGGAGCAGTGCGCTCTTCTTGCGCTGGTGTCCTTCCATGCGCTCGAGGATGTCGTCCAGGACCTGCAGGGCGGTCGCGATGTGCGGACCCTTGTTGAGCATCACGCACTCGGCGCGCTCGGCCATGGCCGCATCGGTGATCTCTGCGCGCGACGGGCGTCCGTCCTGGGCGAGGCTCTCGAGGACCTGCGTCGCCCAGATCACCGGGACGTGGGCCGCCTCACACAGCCAGAGGATCTCCTCCTGGACCTCGGCGAGTCGCTCGAAGCCGCATTCGACGGCCAGATCGCCGCGCGCGATCATCACGCCGCAGGCGCGACTGCCCATCGCCGCCAGGAGCAACTGCGGCAAGCGCTCGAAGGCGCGGCGGGTCTCGATCTTCAGCACGATGCCCAGGTCCTCGTGCCCGAGTTCGCGCAGACGGCTCTGCAATTCGACCACGTCCTCGGGCTCGTGGACGAAGGAGAGCGAGACCGCGTCGGCATGGGCCGCGACGAACTCGAGGTCCTGGTGGTCCTTCTCGGTGAGGGCCGGCAATCCCAGGTCCGTCTGGGGCAGGTTGATGCCCTTGTCGCCGCGCAACTTCTCGCCGGCGTCGCGAGCGTGCGTCACCTCCAGCGCGACGTGGTCCGCCGCGACGGCTCGGACCCGGCACCCGATGCGTCCGTCGTCGAGCCACACGGGCTCGCCGACGCGCACGCGGTCCAGAGCTTCGGGCAACGTGCAGCCCACGCGCGCGGCAGCCAGGATCCGGCCGATCGCGTCGCGTTCGGCGCCGCGCCCCGGTTCCTGAGATCGGGTCAGGAGCAGGGTGTCGCCGCGCGCGAGGACGAGGAATCCTTCGCGCGCCGGCAACGTCGCCACGCGACCGAAATCGCGGCGCTCCTTCCCCTCGATCCGCCGCAGCGTGGTCCCGGGCACGACGTAGGTCGTGGCCGCCACGTCGGCCCAGACGCCGCCTTTCAGCGCGCGCACGACCTCGAGCCGCCGCGACGAGCCCCGGGCGTCGACGAGTTCGATCACCTCGTTCTCGCCGAGCTCGGCGAGCTCGGCGCTTTCGACCGGCAGCACGGCGTCGCAGGCACCGGGCGCGGCAGCCGGATTCGCGGCGTCCGTGAGCCAGACGCGCGCCTTGCGCACGACGCGGCCCAGCGGATCGCGATCGGGCCGGATCTTGATCACCGACGGCCCGGGCTCGATCGGTCCCGTGCGCAGCTTCGGTCCCGCCAGGTCCATCAGCACCCGGCAGCGGCGTCCCGTCAGCCGCTCGGCGTGGCGCAGGTTCTCGATCGTGCGCTTCCAACTCGCCGCATCGTCGTGCGCGCAGTTGATGCGAGCGCAGTCCATGCCGCTCTCGAGCAGCGTGCGTGCCAGCGAAGTGTCCTCGGCCGCGCTGCTCGGCATCGTCACCAGGATGCGCACGCCGCGATTGGGGCGAGGCGGTCCGAGCAGAGCCTCGGCGTGTGCCTCCAGGAGACGCGCGCCATCCTCGAAGTTGGGGCCTGAGGATTCAGCGTCCGAAGCGGCCGGCGCTTCGCCGGCCAGGCGCTTCAGCACTCCGAGCACGGCGTCGAGAGTCGCCAATGCGTGTGCTTCGGACCGCCCGAGTGAAGACAGGCCCAGCGCCATGAGGCGCTCCTGCAGCGGCCGGACATCCCGGCTGCGCAGCGCGAGATAGTGGAGGAGGTTGCTCGCGCCCAGTCGATGCGCCGGATGCAGCGAGCCGGCGCGTGCCAGCCCCGCCGACTCGTGGCGGAGCATGTCCTCGCGCAGGTCGGTGAGCTCGCGGATCCACTCCACGAACGAGGGTTCGCAGCGCGGCGAGCTGGACTCGCGCGTCGTTCGATCGGGCGTCGTGGTCGGAAGGGTCGTCATCGCATCGGCTCCGCGGGAGCCGCCATGGGATCACGGGCCGATGAAGAACAGGTCAGGGAACACACGCGTCCTCCCGAGGCGCGTCGCTCCGGGTCGGCTCACTCCCCTCATTGTCACGGGGCCCACGGGCAGGCCCGCGTCCGCACAAGTGCGGATGCGCGGAGCGCACGGTGGGTACGGCCTACTTCTTCCGCGCTTTCGCCAGGACCTTCTCGAGACCCAGCGTCTGCAGGATCTCCGGCGCCGTCTCGTCGAGCGCCGCGCTGAAGTGGCAGGCGAAGCAGTTGTTCGTGATCGCCTTGCCCTCCGCCGTGACGTGATCGCCGTCGTGGCAGCGGAAGCAACCGGGGAAGTCGGTGTGGCCGATGTTGTCCGGGTACGTGCCCCACGTCACCTTGAGCTCGGGGTACACGTTGCGGTTGTGGATCGTGGCCAGCACCGCGCCGGCTGCCGCGATCTCGGATTCGCGCTGGGCGTACACGTCCGCATGGTCGCGGCGATAGGTGTCGAGCAGGCCGGCCGGGATCTTCTGCGCGGCCTCGTCCTGGCTCGCGTACCCGGCTTGGAGCAGGGCCATCGCGGTCTTCTTCAGGAAGGGCAGCGTCGTCGGCAACGAACCGCCCGCCAGCGCGGAGTCCAGGGCGCGGCCCGGCAGCTGGAACTTGTGCGCGGGCCGGTTGTGGCAGTCGATGCACTGCATCGTGATCTTCTTCAGGCCGGCGACCTGTTCCGGCGTCGTGCCGGACTTCGTGTAGGTCTTGGTCTCGCCCGTGCGCTTGTTGCGCGACTCGACCCAGACGATGTCCTGACGCACGGGGTCCGTCGAGGCGAAGTTGATCTCCAGATCCTCGTCGAGGTGGCGGCCGTGGATGCCGCCCAGGACGCTCCCGCCGACGTGCAGAGTCAGCACGGTCTGGCTCAGGCTGTTCTCCTCGTCCTCCGCGAAGGTGTTGATCACCCGCACGTTCACGTCGCCGGGTCGCGTGCGCCAGTGGCACTCCTCGCAGGTCTGCTTGGCCGGGATGATGCGGTCCGTGGCCAGGCCGGAGGGGATCGGCTTGTGGTAGGAGTCCCTGAGGTTGTCGATGAACTGGCGGGTGCCGCTGACCTTGCTCGCAACCCACCCGCTGGCACCGTCGCCGACGTGGCACTCCGCGCAGGTGACCTGCGAGTGCGGCGAATCGACGTGGGTGCGCGCCTCGGGCGTCATCACGTGGCAGGAGCCGCAGAACTGCGGCGTCTCCATGTGGTGGACCGCGCGGTAGGTGACCTGCGTGCCGACGGCCAGGTTGGCGAGGGTGGCGACGCCGAAAACCACCGCAAATCGCGTCCAGGCCGTCTTCTTGTCCACGACCGCGGCCAATCGGCTCTGCACGCGCCGCCGCGCCAGCCAGGCTCCGACCGGCACGAGGGCGAGGCCGGCGAAGAACACGGCGGGCACGATCGCCCAGGACAGCAGGCCGAGGTACGGGTTGTCCGAGCCGCCACGCGACTGCTGCGGCAGCAGGAACAGCCAGGTCGAGAGGGCGGTCAGGATCAGCGCGCAGCCGACCCAGCTGATCCAGTGGCTCGTCAACAGCACCAGGAACGGGCGGGCGCTCGGCGAGGCGGGAGAAGGCTCCGCAGGAGGCTGGTTCGAGCTCATCGGATTCGGTGGCGGTTCACGCCGGGGGAACTGGACGACGCGCGTCGCGATCGCGCCGTGCGACGACGAGGCTGCACCTCCGCACGTTAGTTTCCCGCTCGCATCTCGGCCACTACGTTCCGCGTGTCGCGCGAGCGATCACGGTGAAGGACACGGGATGGCCATTCGATCTGCGCTCCATCGCCCGGAGCCACTACGCACTCTGTCGTATGGGGTCTCTACGCCGGTGGGGAGCAGAATGCCTGGGCCTGCCGTGGCCCATGACGATTCTCACCCCGAATGCTGGCCCCTGCAGGCGCCCGTCTCCATGGCGCCGAGTTGCGCAGAGTGGAGCGTTCGCGGCTCTGGTGGCCGGAGGGTGGAGTTGCCGGTCGGCGGCGATCGACCCTGAGGGAGCGAGCGAGAAGCGAAACGCTGCGCCCCCGGCGGCCTCCTCCGCGGGCGCGGCCGAGGCGAAGCCGCCGCCCGCGATCGCGACCGGGGCGCAGGTTCCCGCCGTCTCTGCGCCACAGTCCGAACCGGCCGGGGCACTGGGCGCCGAGTCCGCCGCGCCTCCCGGTGCGGGGGCGCAAGGTGCGGCTGCGGACGACGGCCTCGGACTGCACGGTTCGTTCACCGGCGAATGGCGCGCGCGCAAGAGCGGGGACGCGCACGACCAGGATGTCTACGGCGTGCTGGCGCTCGACGTCGGCGATGCCCGCCAGGACCGGGTGACGGGCCACTTCCTGGGACGACTGAGCGCCGACATCGACGGTCAGGGAGACCCGGATTCGCAGCAGGTTTTCGGCAGCCTTCAGGACACATACGGCAGCTCCGCGCACCTCGATCTCTACGAAGCTTCGGTCGACTTCCACCGCCCGTTCGACGCGCCCGTGAGCGTGCGCGTCGGCCGCCAGATCGACTATGCGACGCCGGAATACGCGCAATACGACGGCCTGCGGGTCGAATCCCAGCCGATCGGCGCTTCCAAAGTCGTGGCGGGCGCCTACGGCGGCGTCCCCGTTCGGCTCTACGACGCGACCTCGATCGGCGACCAGATCGTGGGGGCCTGGACCGAGGCGCGCCCGTGGACGGGCGGACGCGTGCGAGCCGACTGGATGCACCTTCACCAGGACGCGGATCCGACGGGCTTCTACAACGACCTGCTCGGACTCGCGCTGTGGCAACGCATGGGCGCGCACGTCCTCGTCGACGCGGCCTACACGATGCTCGAAGAAGAGAGCCGCGACGTGCGCGTGCGCGCGACCTACGACGACGGCGAAGGGGACCTGATGGTGCAGGCCGGCTACTACCGCCTGCTGAACCCGCAAGCCGACTTCGCCTACGAATTCGATCCGTTCTACGCGACGCTCCAGGAGTACCAGCCCTATGGGCAGTACCGGTTGCTCGTCTCGAAGGCGCTGACCGACAGCCTGCGCCTCGACCTGGGCGGCGACTTGCGCGACCTCGAGGACGACGGCGACGAGAACCGGCTGAACCACGGGTACGAGCGCGCCTACGCCACGTTCGTGATCTCGGACATCCTGGCGCACGGCCTGGACCTCTCGCTGACCGGCGACACCTGGAACAGCGACGACCAGGACATCGACACCTGGGGCGTCGACCTGACCTGGACGCCCGACTCGAAGTGGCGTGCTTCGGCGGGCTCCTCCTACGCGCTCTACAAGTACGACGTCGCCCAGGACGTGGAGCGCGACGACGTGCGCGTCTGGTACGGGCGCTTGCGCCGGAAGATCGCCACCGCCTGGACGCTCGACCTCGAGTACGACTACGAGGACGACGACTTCGACGACTACCAGGAACTCATCGCGGGGGCGACATGGCACTTCTGAAGCAGCGCCTCGATCGTCGCGCCGGCAGCGTTCTGGCCTTCGCGGTCATGGTCGCCGCCCTGGCCAGCTGCGTGCTCTTCGACGGATCGGGATCCGCCCGCCGCAGTTACGCGTTCAGCCACCGCGCTCACATCGAACTGGAACTCGGCTGCACGGACTGCCACCAGGGCGCCGAATCGAAGGACGAGCCGGGCATGCCCAGCGTCGGAGCGTGCCGCCTGTGCCACACCGAGCTCGACGCGCAGAAGCCGCTCGAGCGCAAGGTCGAGTCCCTGTTCGACGGCAAGCAGTTCCGCGCGATGGCGCAGGGTGCGGTCGGGCCCGAGATCGTCTTCCCGCACCTGAAGCACGTCGCGGCCGGGCTGGAGTGCTCCGCCTGCCACGCTGCCGTGGAGAAGAACGAGGACACCCTCGAGCTGCCCAAGGCGCGCATGGACAACTGCACGACCTGCCACACAGAGCGCAAGGTCGCGAACGACTGCGCCGCGTGCCACCCGACGATCCTGGCCGAAATCGCGCCCGCCTCGCACAACGGCAACTGGACGCGCGTGCACGGCGGCGTGTTCCACGCCGGATCCGAGAGCACGGTCGATCGGTGCGATCTCTGCCACAAGGAACAGGACTGCGCGTCGTGCCACATGACGACCCAGCCCGAGAATCACACGAATCAGTGGCGGCGCGTGGGCCACGGGCTCGCCGCGCAACTGGATCGTGACAACTGCGCGACCTGTCACCGGCCGGACACCTGCATCAGCTGTCACTCCGAGAACGAACCGCGCAGCCACACCGGCAACTTCGGCTCCCCGCGCAACAACCACTGCCTCGGCTGTCACCAGCCGCTGCAGGGCGAGGGCTGTTCGGCTTGCCACTCGGGCACGCCCAGCCACGCGCTCGCGGCGCCGAAGCCGCCTGGTCACACGCCGGCGATGGACTGCCGGCAATGCCACCTTCCCGGGGGCGTCCAGCCTCCCATGCCTCACGTCGATGACGGCAGCAACTGCAACAGCTGTCACCATTGAACGAGCCCCAAGTTCTCGAGGATCCGATCATGTACACGCAGCGCAGCACCTCTCGATTCCATTCGCGGGTCGGAACGCCCAGGCTCGCCGCCCTCGCCCTGGCCCTCGGCCTGGGTTTCGCCGGTTGCTCGGCTGACGATGGTTCGCCCGGGCCGCAGGGCCCCCCGGGCGAGGACGGTGGACAGGTCACGGACTCGGCGATCGAGCAGGGCCAGGAACTGCCCGGGCTCCACGTCGCGGTCACTTCGCTCTCGGGTGGGACGGGACCCGGAGGCCGTTTCCTGCCGGGCAACACGATCACCGTGAATTTCACGGTGAAGAAGGACGACGGCAGCGACTGGGACCTGGCCGAGCTCAGCAATGGTCGCGCGCTCGTGTCCGGCCCCACCTTCAACTACCAGCGCGTGATCGCGCAGGTTTCCGACGTCGCGACCGCCGCGGTCGCGCAGTCGGACGGTTCCTACAAGTACACGTTCGCGACGGCGATCCCGGCCACGTACCTGGCGCCCCTGAACGACACCTCGCAGTTCGACGACACGGATGGCGAGCTGACCGGGGATGCCCTGCTCGACGGGACCTACACGCTGGGCCTGTACTTCCGCTGGAACTACACGCTCGACGGCGTGAACAAGCGGGACGGGGGCGACATCGTCTACGACTTCGTGATCGGCACCACCGGCACGGTCGATTCGCGACAGGTCGTCTCGCAGGAGAACTGCAACCGCTGCCACGTCGACCTTCAGGCGCACGGCGGATCGCGGCACACCGTCACGCTGTGCCTCCTGTGCCACACGACCGGATCCGAGGACGGGACCACGCCCACGGGGAACTCCATCGACTTCAAGGTCATGGTCCACAAGATCCACTCGGGCGAGCACCTGCCGTCCGTGCTGGGGGTGGACACGAACCCGAACGGGTCGCGCGACTACGCTGCGACGCCGAAGGACTACATGGTCGGTGACACGAACTTCTCCGACGTCGCGTTCCCGGCCTGGCCGCACGCTCTCGTGGCCACGCCGCGCGACCAGGGCTACACCGCCCTGAGCGGTCCCAACAAGCTCAAGGAGGACACGATCCGCACGGGCCCGTCGAACTGCGTCGTCTGCCACGGTGACCCGGACGGGACCGCGGGACCGCTGACGGCGCCGGCCCAGGGCTCGCTGGCCTTCGCGCAGCCGAGCCGCGCGGCGTGCGGCGCGTGCCACGACGACGTGCGTTGGGGGGACGGCCACAACTACGCGGCCAACGGGCTCACGATGCTCGGAAGCACGACCAACGACGACACGCTGTGCATCAATTGTCACCCCGCGACGGGCTCCTACGTCCCGGGCATCGACGTTCCGCCGAACGACAAGGCCCACCTCCACCCGCTGCTGGATCCGACGTTCGATGCCGGCACGGTGATCGACGTCACGAACGTGGTCGAGGACGGTGCCGACGACAACGACGGAACCGTCGATCCCGGTGAGAAGATCAAGATCACCTTCACCCTGAAGAACGACGCGGGCGTGAACGTCGCGCCGTCCGCCGTGGCCAATCCCTCGGTGGTCATCTCCGGACCGACGTCGAACTACAACGTCCTGGTCAGCTCGGCCATCCCGGTGGCGGCCCTGACCGGGTCGCAGCCCTACACGGTGAACGTTCCGATCGTGATCCTCCTCGACCGGCTGGGCGTGTCGACGGCGGCCGGAGCGGAGACGTTCACGAGCCACTTCGCGCCCCACTGGAACGTCACGGGCGGGCTGACCACCGTGCGCGTGCGGACCGGCGTGGTCGGGTTGGGCACGACGCTTTCCGACGCGACGGCCGCTCCGCAGAACTACATCGATGTCGCCAGCGTCAGCGGATTGGCCCGCAACGACTTCGTCGTGGTCGACGACGGGCAGCCGAACGAAGAGTACGCGCAGATCCAGTTGGTCGAGGGCAACCGGCTGTGGTTCGCAGCCCTGGGCTCGACCTCGTACAGGCCGGGCCTCGAACTCGTGCACAGCTCGGGGGCGACGGTGAAGGAGGTGACGCTCGTCACGAAGACCGTGACGACGGACTACACCCTGAACGCCGCGACCGGGGCGATCACGGAAGTGACCGAGTTCGGCGCCGGCAACGTCGTGTTGGCGTCCTACACCACGGACTTCGTCATGCCGGACGTCTATCCGCTGACCCTGAACAACGGCCCGACGCTCGACGAGACCTCCGGCAAGTGGGTCGGCAAGTCGATCGTCTCGGGTACCTACTCGTTGAGCATCTGGACCTCGCAAACCCTCACGCTCAGCTTGTTTGGTGAGACCAACAGCTACCGTTCGGCCTCGGACGCGAACCTCGTCGACTTCAAGGTCGGCGATGCCGCCACGATCGAGCCTTACGACCTGATCTCCAGCGGATCCAACTGCTACAGCTGCCACCAAGACCTGGGATTCCACGGGTTCGGGCGACGCAGCTACAACTCCTGCGTCGTGTGCCACGGTGCATCGGGCACGGAAGACCGTCCGAAGTATGTCGCCGGCAACGCGCCTGCGACCGATGGAGTGACCATCAGCTTCCGCACGATGCTGCACAAGATCCACATGGGCGAGGAACTCGCGAACGCGTCGAGCTACACGGTCGTTGGATTCGGTGCGGCCGCCTTCCCCGACAACTACACGGCGCACACGTACGGCGAGGTCGTCTATCCGGCGCTCCCCGGCGGCGTGAGCAACTGCGCGAAGTGCCACGGCGCGGAGAACACGTCCTGGCAGGAACCGTCCGACCGCAACCACCCGACCGAGCAGGACGTGCCCGTGCTGCGCTGGGCCGCTGTGTGTGGCTCGTGCCACGATTCGGACGACGCCCAGGCCCACATCGAGGTGCAGACCTCGGGCTCGGGTGCCGAGTCGTGCGGCGTGTGCCACGGCCCGGGCAAGGAGTGGAGCGCCCAGCGCGTCCACAAGACGTACTGAGCCCAAGATGGGCGGTCGCGCGCGGTCCCCACGGGCCCCGCGCGAAAGACTCGCGGCGGCCGCGTTCCCTTCGCGGCCGCCCGGATCCTGATGGGTCGAACGACATGATTTCCACGGACGGAGGACAGCAAAGCGCGGCACACGCTCCGGGCATCGCCCGGCGGGACCCGCTTCGTCCTGCGCCCGCGGGCCGGAGCGCCCTGCTCGCTCTGCTCGGGATCCTGGTCGCGAGTGCGGGCCTCCTCCTGCTCGTCCTCGCGCGCGGCTCGGTCGAGAGCGAGGTGCCCGTGCAACCCGCGGCCCCGATCGCTTCCCTGGACCGCCCGCCCATGCCATCGGTGGAGGGGGTCGTTTCCGAACGCGTCGCGGTCCTACCGCGGCGAGCTTCCGTCCCTCGATCCGACGCCCAGTCCACGCGGGCCGTTCCGCCGCAGGAGCCCCTGGATGCGCGCGGTCCGCGCACGGAAGGGGAGTACCTGGCGGAACTGCGCGCCCTGGCCCGTTCCGATCCGGCCGCCTTCGGCCGCCGCGTCGAGTCGATCCTCGCCGGGTCCGGACCGGCGTGCGAGCAGTTCGCGTCGCTGCGCGCCGCGTACGAGGAGAACTGGGCCGGGACGACCGATCTTTGCGTACGTGCGGTGACGGTCTTGTCGCACGCTTCCGGGCCGCAGGCCGAGTCGGTGCCCCAGGCGCTCGTGCACTGGCTCGGGCAGCAGGCACCGCTCGAGTCGCGCGCCCGCGACGCCTTGGCCGCGATCGTGTGGGACACCCCCGCGTCCCTGGACCCGACGCTTCGCGGGCGGGCACTGCGCTTGCTGGTCCTCTCCTCTCCCGAGGCGGACTTGCCCCTCCTTGCCCGACGCATTCACGCCGAGGGCGATCCCGATCTACATTCCGCAGGCCGGTCGGCGCTCGATCAGCGCGACCGACCCCTGGCGCACCCCGATTCCTTCCAGGAGTTTCCATGAAGTTTCGATCGATCCCGAGCCTGAGCGCGCTCGCGGCAGCCGCCGCCCTGCTCGTGGCGCTCTTCAGCGCCATCCCGACGGCCGAGGCCGCGCAGGGTGTCAAGAAGGTGAACCGCTACATCGGCGCCCAGAAGTGCAAGACCTGCCACGCCTCGAAGGAGACGGGCAACCAGTTCGAGGCCCTCACGAAGATGAAGCACGCGCACGCCTTCGAGGTCCTCGCGTCCGACGGGGCCAAGGCCACCGCCAAGGAGAGGGGCATCGAGGACGCGCAGAAGGCGGACGCGTGCGTGAAGTGCCACGTGACCGCGTTCGGCGTGCCCGAGGCGGAGATCGCCAAGGGCTTCGACCGGACGCAGGGCGTGCAGTGCGAGAGCTGCCACGGTCCGGGCGACCTGCACGTGAAAGCGCGCATGGCCGCTGCCGCAGCCGAGGATCCGGACGCGCCCAAGGTCTACAAGGGCGTGCCCGCCGGCGAGATCGTCACGGATCCGGCGATGACCGTGTGCACGGGCTGCCACAACAAGGAGAGCCCGAACTACAAGCCGTTCTGCCACTGCAAGTCGAAGCTCGCGATCCGGCACCTGAACCCGAAGCGCGAGCGCACCGACGCCGAGAAGGCGGCGCTCGTCACCTGTTCCTGCAAGGACGACTGCGCCTGCAAGTCGGATTGTTGCAAGGGCGGAAGCACCTGCACGGAGCTCGCGAAACCCGCGAAGTGATCCCCTGACCGTGGGGCCGACGTGCCTCCGCTCCGGGGACTTGGGGCTCCGGAGCGCGGGTCCGGATTCCGCACGGCGGGATCCGGACCCGCGCTGCATTTCGCGGCGGCTGCACGGGCTCGCCAGCCGCCGGATCCGCGCTGAACGTCTGGACGAGCGCGGATCGACACGTCACCTTGATCCGCCCTTGCATTCCGCGACGCACGCTGCGCGCGGCAGGGAAGACGCCGCGCAAGCACCCGACCGTTCATGCGGACGACCGACACCATCGACTGGAGCCAACGAGCCGAGGACCCGCAGGATGTCGTCGCCCGCATCCGGAGCGGGATGAACGTCTTCGTCCATGGCTCGGCCGCCACGCCGACGACTCTGCTCGACGCGCTGGCGCGGCGCGCGGACCTCGAGGGCGTCCACCTCTACCACCTGCATCTCGAGGGCGAGGTGGGGTTCGCCGAGGCGCGCCACGCGGGTCGCTTCCGGTCGGTCTCGCTCTTCACGGGTGAGAACCTGCGGGCCGCCATCGCGGAGGGTCGCGCGGACTACGTCCCGGTGTTCCTTTCGGAAGTCCCCGCGCTGTTCACGTCCGGGCGAATCCGTCTGGACGCGGCGCTGCTGCAGCTTTCGCCGCCGGACCGGCACGGGCTCTGCACCTTGGGGCCCTCGGTCGATGCCGCGCGAGCCGCGGCGGACGCGGCGCCATTGCTCTTGTGCGAGATCAACCAGCGCATGCCGCGCACGCACGGCAACTCGGTCGTGCCGTTCGGGCGCGTCTCGGCCTTCGCGAGCACCGATCGGCCCCTGCATGCGCACCGTGCCCAGCCCGAAACCGAGGTCGAAGGACGCATCGGCGAACTCGTCGCGGAGCTGGTCGAGGACCGCGCCTGCCTCCAGATGGGGATCGGCGGAATCCCCGACGCCGTGATGACGCGCCTGCGCGGGAAGCGCGACCTCGGCGTGCACACCGAGATGCTCTCCGACGGCTTCGTGGATCTCTTCGAGAGCGGTGCGATCACGAACAAGTACAAGTCGGTGCACCCCGGCCGCAGCGTGACGAGCTTCGCGCGGGGCAGTCAGCGCGTCTTCGACTTCGTGCACGACAACCCGCTGGTCGAGTTCCACAGCTGCGATCGCACGAACGACACGAGCCTGATTCGCGCCAACGACGGCGTCGTGGCCATCAACTCCGCGCTGCAGGTCGACCTGACCGGCCAGGTGTGCGCGGACTCGATGGGCCACCGCATCTACTCGGGGATCGGCGGACAGATGGACTTCTTGCGCGGAGCGGCTCTCTCGCAGGGCGGGAAGCCGATCCTGGCCTTCCCGTCGACGGCCGCGAAGGGGACCATCTCGCGCATCGTGTCCGAGCTGACGCCGGGCGCGGGCGTGGTCACGACGCGTGGTCACGTGCACTGGATCGTGACCGAGCACGGGGCCGTCAACCTGCACGGCCTCGCGCTCCGGGAACGGGCGGACGCGCTGATCTCGATCGCCCACCCGGATTTCCGCGCCGAGATTCGACGGGAGCTGCGCGCGATCCGTCACTTCGCGCTGTAGCGGGTCGACGTCCGGGACGAGGCGGCGACAAGGCACGTCCCGTTCGAGCACCGCTCTCCGCCACGCGCGGCGGACGGGAGATGGACGGGGACGTGGTGTGCTCGCGGTCGGAGGTGCCGCCCGAGCTACCCGGGCTTTCCGAGACGCCGCAGCCACACGCCCAGGGACTTCCCCGCGCCACCCGGCGACGCATGCCCGCCAGGGATCGCTCCCCGCAGCGCGTCCGCCAGGATCGGCGACAGAGCGGCCCCCAGGGCTGCACCCGCGCCCAGTGCGACCACGGGATGACGCCGCACGAGTCCGCGTACGTCGGTGATCTGGCAGAGATCCTCGCCGGCGGCCAGCAACGAGGCCTTCAGGGCTTCCGTCGCGCGCTGCTCCTCCTGATCGAGGTACTCGAACGCACTGCGGGCCCGTCGACGACGGTCAGTCGGGGGGTTCTTCGGCTTCATCGTGCTCCTCGAGATCGCGCAGGATGCGCCGTTCGCTCCAGGAGCGCGCGGCGAGGACGAAGGACCCGATGCCCGCGAGGAGGATCAGGCCGCTCAGGAGG
Source organism: Planctomycetota bacterium (assembly GCA_026692665.1). GTDB lineage: Bacteria > Planctomycetota > UBA1135 > UBA1135 > JAEUHZ01. The sequence continues at coordinate 217,795 of JAPLOF010000015.1, read as the reverse complement.
TCCGCCAGGCCGGCACGGCCTCCCAGGAGTTCCGTGAGGGTCGCCGGAAGCCCGCGGAAAACCAGCCAGACGCCAGCCAGGCCGGTCGCGATCGCCACGACCACCACGATCAGCCCGAGCAAGACCGCGGACACAGCCCACGTCGCGCGCACTTTCCAGCGCGCGACCCGGAGCTGTGCCAGGCGTGAAGCGTGGCCCGTGATCTCGGTGACGTGTCGAAACAGCAGCTCGAGATCCGCATCGCGGGCCTTCCCCGGCGCCGCATCATCGAGATCCGCGTCTGCCTTCTCGCGTGGGTCGGCCTCGATCTGGACCACGGAAGTCAGCGACGGCGGCCCAATACGTAACCCAGGAGCGCACCGGCGCCGGCCGCGATCATCAGGGAAGTCACCGGCTTTTCGCGCACGAAAGTCTCCAGCCCGGACTTGGCGGCGCGGGCCTTCTCCTTGCCGTGCTCGATCTTCTCCATCAGGTGCTCGCGCTCGTTGTGCACGACTTCACCCACGGATTCCTTGATGTCGCCGATCGATCCCTTGATCGAGGCGATGTTGTCCGCCGTGGTGCGGCGTTGCGGGTTCAGGACATCGGGATTCATGGTGGTCATCGGAGTCCTCCTTGGAAAAGGGACTGAGCCTGAACATACGCCTCCCACGCGGCGTGCGGAGTACCCACACGTGAGTACCGAGGAGGGGACTTGCACGCAGTTCTCTCGTGTGCCGGATCGAGCACTCGGGCCTGCGACGATCGTCTCGCCGCCCGAGTCGAAGCCGGGCGATGCCGAGCCCGAATCCTCCCTCCGCGAGCGTGCCAGTTCCGAAGAGTCGTCGCACGACGGGCCCTGTCCTCTCGAGAGCGTTCGCCCCAGCGTAAAGGCCGGGTTCCGCTCCGGTCGACAGGGAGCGCAGACAGGTTGCTCGAGAAGGATCGCCCAGAAGAAATTTCCGGGTCTTCGAAGAACAAGGACGACCGCTTGAACACTCGCCGACTGCGTTCTGGTTTCACCCTGGTCGAGCTGATCATCGTCGTGGCGATCATCGCCGTGATCGCATCGATGGCCGTGCCGAAGTTCATGCGGTCCAGGCTCTCCGCCAACGAGGCGGCGGCGATTTCCACGCTGCGCCTCCTCTCGACCGTCCAGGGACAGATCCGCTCCCAGAACGCGATCGACACGGATTCCGATGGCACGGGCGAGTACGGGTACCTCGGCGAACTGGCCGGCACGGCTCCGCTGCGGATCGCCTCGGGCGGAGGGCCCGCCGCCGGGACACCTGGCGTGGACGAGCTCGATCCGAACGTGATCTCGGATGCGTTCGGCGACGTCGACCCGCAGAGCCTCGTCGCGCGCTCCGGCTACTACTTCCAGATCTGGTTGCCGGGGCCGAACTCGGGCACGGTCCCGGGGTTTGCCGAGGCCGCCGGTTCCGGGCCGGGAATCGGAGGCGGTGCGCCCGGTCCTGACGGTTTCCCCGACCCCGACAACGCCGAGAACCTGTGGTGCTGCTATGCGTGGCCGGTGGACGCGGACTCCACGGGCAACCGCGTCTTCTTCGTCAACGAAGAAGGGACGATCTGGCAGTTCGAGAACCGGCTGGCGGCGCCCTTCTCGGGCACGACGAAGTCACCGGCCTTCGACGAGGCCTACACGGACGCGGGCGACATGTCGTCCGGCGTGCGCATGGGCGTCGCGGGCGGCAACGAGAACTCGATCTGGGCGCCGATCCAGTAGTCGAGTCACGGACCAGGAGGTCACCCCCTCGCGGACTCGTCGGCCTGGGGCGTCAGAACGAGAGGTCCATCGACAACGTGTAGTACGCGTCGTCCGAGGCCGGGTTGTACACGTACAACGAAAAGCCCACGGGGCCGGGCGTGACTTGAAGCGTGAGTCCGCGTTGCAACTCGAGATCTGTGTCGACGATCTTGCTGCGCTCCGATACGAGCCCGGCGGCGAGCACCTTGCTGAACCGCCAGGTCAGCGTCGACCAGGAGTAGAAGTAGTCCTCGTCGCTGTCGTCCGTGTCGAAGACGTACTCCGCCTCGGAGTAGAAGGTCAGCTTGCTCCAGCCCACGTCGAGGAGCAGTGCCGGAGCCACCCCGTTCGTGTCGCCGAAGATGCCGCCGACCATGGGCGTGATCGCGGCGTGGAGCTCCTCGCCGACCTCGAACGTCCAGCCCGCGAAGAGCGACGCCGTGTCCAGGTCCTCGTAGTTGTAGCGGGCCTCGAGGTGCAGCGGTCCGCGGTCGGCATACAGGATCGTCGTCGCGTGCTGATCCGACCCCGGGGGATCCACGTAGAACGCGGACAGCGCGAACTCCCAGGACGGCCGCTCGTCCGCCACGCGCGGCGCCGCATGTGTCATGTCCTGCGCGGGTGTGGATGCGAGCAGGAACGAGGTGAACAGGGATTCCAGCATGCGGTCAGCCTCCCAGGGCGATCGTGAGTGCGACGAGCAGGATTCCCAGGGCGACCATCGCCATGGCGAACGGGAGCCGGCGCAGTCCGCCCCAGCCCGCCTGCAGATATCCGGTCCAGAACAGCATCCCGATCGCGATGCCGTTCGACCAGCGCATGGCACGCCACGTCTCCTGGATGAACAGGAAAGGCAGCACGACGGGCAGGGTCGAGACGAACACGAGCAGCAGGACACTCAGCGCGCCGGCGAAGTCGCGCGGGTGGAGTCTCGGGAATCGCGGAGGTTCGGGCAGCATTCGGATCCGCACGGCCATCGCGTCCAACTGCGCGGGGTCGACGATGCGTCCGAAACCCTCGGGCAGGGCGTGCTCGACGTAGGCGCGCGTCGCCGCGGGATCCGTGCTCGCGCGCACCGCGCGGCCGAGGGTCAGCATCCGGCCGCGCTCGACCAGGAGTCCGCTCAGGTACATGACGGCGTCCACCACGCCCCAGGCGAGGTTGCAGCCCAAGGCTCCGAGGAACATCGCGCGCACGTCCTCGCGACTCGACGTGGCCACGCTCAACGAGCCGGTGAACGTCAAGACCATGATGAGGCCGAAGAGGACCTCCGAAGACCGCTGGAGCGGATCCAGGATGCGGGCCGGCTCCGCGCGCACTTCCATGCTCGGTGTCTGCATGTGCCTTCAGTCGGGAAGCAGGTGCACGACGGAGGCTATCACGCCCTGCGCCTCCGCGGCTGCACGTCCTGCAACCCGCGGGCGCGCCCTCGACCTGGGATCTCGTTCTCGAGCAGGCCGCAGCCGACGAGGGGCTCCTCCGGGTGTGCGCGAGCTGCCGTCATCGACCTGGAGCGTAGCAGACACCTCTCGGCCTCCGGTGGGGGGCGCACCGAAACCCCCTGCCGGCGATTCCTGCAATCGGTATCTTGCGGGGGCTATCCCCATTCCCCTCGGATGGAACCGATGAACGCTCTGACCACCACAATCCTGCTCCTCCCTCTCACGGCGCCGGCCATCGCGCGCCAGGCGGTGACGCCCGCCGAAGGCGCCGCCCAGGGCACCGCTCCGGCCCAGGCGTTCTCCGCGGAGCAGCTCGAGCAGATCGTCGCGCCGATCGCGCTCTACCCCGACCCCCTGGTCGCACAGCTCCTGATCGCCGCAACCTATCCGCTCGAGGTCGTCGAGGCCGCGCGCTGGATGCAGAAGAACTCGAAGCTCCAGGGCGAAGCTCTCGAGAAGGAGCTCCAGCAGCACACCTGGGATCCGAGCGTGAAGTCCTTGTGCGGTTTCCCGGACGTCTTGAAACGGATGAACGAGAACCTGGACTGGACGCAGGACCTCGGCGACGCGTTCCTCGGCCAGAAGAAGGCCGTGATGGACGCCGTGCAGGTGATGCGCCGCAAGGCCTACGAATCCGGCAACCTCAAGTCGAGCAAGGAACTCAAGGTCGAGGAGCAGGCGGGCAAGATCATCGTGATCCAGGCCGCGGATCCCGAGGTCATCTACGTGCCGACGTACTACCCGAGCGTGGTGTACGGATCGTGGGGTTACCCCTATTGGTACTACCCGCCCATGTACGCGCCACCGCCGGCGGGCGGAGTGTGGTTCGGATTCTCGGTCGGGATCATCTGGGGTGCGGCGATCTGGGGGGGCTGCAACTGGGGCGGCACCGACATCGACATCGACATCAACAGACAGAACAACTTCATCAACAACACGGAGAGCAGCGATCGGCGCCAGCAGGTCAAGGACCGCGCCGCGACGAAGGACGGGAAGTGGAACCACGACCCCTCGCACCGGAAGGGTGTCGGCTACCAGGACAGCAAGGTCGCCCAGAAGTACGGCGGCTCGCAGGGCCAGAATCGCGTCACTCGCGATCAGGCGCGCGGCTACGGCGATCGCGCCGCGACGCGCCCGGCGGGCGGGCCGGCGGGAACGGGTGTCGGCACCGGTGCCGTCTCGCGACCGGGCGGCGGAACGGTTCCTGACCAGCGACCGGGCGCGGGCGAAGTCCCGACGCAGCGGCCGGGCGGAGGCACAGTTCCCGCGCAGCGGCCCGCGACGGGTGCAGCTGGAGCGGCGCCGGCGAATCGTGCTGCGGCGCGGCCGACGGGGCAGGCCAGCGGCTCGTTCACGGGCTCGCGCGGGGCCAGCACGGCCGGCGCGAGCAGTTCCCGCGGGGCCGCGTCCCGCGGCAGCGGAGGCGCGCGTGGCGGCGGCGGCGGACGGCGCTGAATCGAGGAGACGAACAACCATGAACACGATCCACCGAATCGCTCTCCTCGTCCTCTCGACGTTGCCCCTGGGCTGCGCGTCGACGAGTTCCGTCACGTTCGCCACTCCGGAGGAGGCGATTCGCCGCCTCGTCGAGGGGGCCGAGGACAGGCAGGTCGCCGACACCCTGCTCGGACCTGGAGGTTTCGACCTCCTGCGTTCGGGTGACGAGGTCGCCGACAAGCAGGACTATCAGGCGGTCGTCGAGATGATTCGCGAGAAGCTGGCTTTCGAGGACGTGGGCGAGGACCGGAAGATCGCGCGGATCGGCAACGACGCCTGGGAGTTTCCGATCCCGCTCGTCCGTGACGGCAAGTCCTGGCGCTTCGACGTCGAATCCGGCCGCGAGGAGGTCATGAATCGCCGCGTCGGCCGCAACGAGCTCTCGACGCTCGAGACGCTGCGCGCCATGGTCGCAGCACAGCGCGAGTACGCGGCCGAGGGTCGCGACGGGAACCCGCCGACGTTCGCGCGGAGGCTGCTCAGCTCTCCCGGCAAGCACGACGGACTGTACTGGCCCGCGGCGGAAGGCCAGGACGAGAGCCCGCTCGGTCCGTTCGTCGCCGAAGCCGCGGAGGAGGGATACCGGTCCGTGAGCGAGCGCCCGATCCCGTACCACGGCTACTTCTACCGGCTCCTCACGGCGCAGGGGCCCGGCGCCCCGGGCGGCGCCCGCAGCTACCTCGACGCGCAGACGCGGCTGACCCGAGGCTTCGCGGTGCTCGCGTGGCCGGCGACGTACGGCAATTCGGGCGTGATGACCTTCCTGGTCAACCAGCAGGGGATCGTGTTCCAACGGGATCTCGGCGACGGCACCGCAAAAGCCGCCGCCGCGATCGAGGCCTACGATCCCGACGCATCCTGGACGCCGACGAGCGACTGACTTCCGACGACACCCGGTGATGGGCGGCGCGCCGATCGTGGGCGCCCGAGTCGCGACGCCGGCACAGCCCTCGCTATCGACTCGGCGAGACCTCGCGCCGATCGCGAGCGCTCAGGGCACCCACGACACGCTCCAACCATTCGTCAGGTTGAACGTGCTCGGCGTGCAGAAGTTGGCCGCGTTGCGGTACCAGATCTGGTAGGCCCGCGTTCCGGGGGACATCACGAGTCCCCGGACGGAGATCGACGGATCTCCCACGCCCGGAAAGTGCGACGACCCCGCCGCGTTCGTCTTCGTGCCCAGACGGATCAGGGTCCCGTCCGCGCAGCGCAGACCGTCGCCGAAGAGGCTGCCGATCCCGCCGTTGTGTTGCGCCGTGCCTTGGTAGTACAGCGCCGAACTGTTCGGCATGCCGACGCCCGCGAGGACGAGGGAGTCGTTCGCCAGGCTCGCGAGGCCCGAACCCGAGAGGTTCGCTCCGAACGCGTTCAACGAATGGGCACAGCCGTTGCCCGCGGCGCCGTTGTTGCCGCATGGGCAGCCGCTGCCCGTGCCGTCGCCGAAACAGAAGCCCGTGCCGGTCGACGGAGGACCCTGCGTGACGACGACGCACGCGGAGAACTCCGACGTCGAGGAGCTCGCAGCCCTTGTCGCCGTCGCCGTGACGGACCAGCCCACGGACGGAGAGGCGGCCAGGTTCACGTTGAACACCGCGTCGCCGGACGAATCCGTCGAGACCGTGGTGGCGCCCAGGAACTCCTGACCCTCGCCGTATCCCGAAGCGTCGCATTGCGGCGTGGCGAAGAACGCGATCGTGAAGCTCGTGGACGGGCTGCTCCCGAGGGAACCCACCACGCGGAGCGTGGGGCCCGTGCGAATCGCGGACTGGATCACCGGGAAGTTCTGCAGCCCATTGCCGCCCGTGTCCGCGTCGAGGTTGTCATTAGGCGTGACGCCGGTCAGGAACCCGCTCGTGATCAGGTCGATGCCCAGACCGCCGTTGTCGTGGATCGAGTTGCCGCCGATGCGGACGCCGGAGAACGTGTTGCCCACGCTGATGCCCGAGCCCAACTGGCCCGCGATCTCGTTGGCCTCGCCCGCGGTCGATCCGCCGATGACCACGTTCTGGACCGGCCCCAGGTAGTAGTTCGTGGTCGAGATGCCCGTGACACTGCCCAGCAACGGCTGGTTGTTCGCATCGAGACCGATCGCATTGCCGACGATGGAGACCCCGCTGCCCGTCCCGTAGACGTCGATGGCGCTTCCGACCAGCCATCCCACGCAGTGCGGCCCCGTACCGTGTCCGAGGATCCCCGCGATGCGGTTGTTCCGGATGATCGTGTTGTGGTTCTCGCCCTCGAGCCCGACTCCGGTCGTCGAGGCGAGGCTGCCCTGCGAGAGCCCATCGGGGGTCGTGCCGATCCAGTTGTTCTCGACGACCGTGCCGGTCGAGTCGAAGATCTGGACCGTCGTTCCACCGGGGCAGCCCTCGCTCCACGTGCCGTAGCCCGTGATGAAGTTGCGCTCGGCCAGCGTGGGCCCCCCGACGCGGTTGTTCGTCGCCGTTTGCCCGCCCGCGACCCAGCCGAGGATGCGAACGCGCGTCGTCGTGTTCCCGACGACGACGTTGTTGCTGGCGCGATCGACCTTGATCGTGCCGCAGGTGTTGCCCTGGCCGAAGCTCGTGCCGCCGATCAGGTTGAAGGATGAGTCGTAGAGCTCGATGTTCGACTTCGTGTTGCCCTGGATCACGTTGTTGGATCCGCCGCTGACGTGGATGCTCGAGTTGTCGAACCCCAGGACCGCACCGCCCACGTTGTCGAGGAGGTACGTCTCGTGCCAGATCACGACCTCGCCGCCGCCATCGGGGTTCGTGTTCCCGGAGAACGCCGTCTGGGTCGTGGCGTCCAGGATGGCCGTCTGGAAGACCCGGAAACCGAGGAACGGCCGCAGGACTGCGCGTCCCGGGTAGAGCCACTGGTAGTCCCACTCGCTCTGCGGAACGTGGAAGCCGATGGTCTGCACTCCGGGCGTGTTGTCGGAGGCCAGCCCGGCTTCGGGCAGCGAGATCCGTCCATCGGGACCGGGCAGGTCGGCGACCTGCTGGGATCCGCCGAAGTCGACTACGTCATTGGACGTATCGACGAAGATGGTTTGCGCGGCTGCGCTGCCCGTGAGGAGCACAGAAACCAGCGCGGCCCGAAGTCCATGCGACCGGGGAGTGTTCATCGTAGGTGTCCTTGCAGGTGCCCTCGTTCGTGAAGCCCCACTTCAAGTCCTGCGCCGCCGCAGCCCTGGAACGGTCAGAAATCCGCGAACTCGGACAGGCGGCGGACAGGGCGTGCGCTGCAGGTCCAGTCGCTCGCGCCACCGGGCCGCGGCAGCCCATCGAGAGTCCTGATCCGTCCTTCCTGGTCGCCATCGTCTGATCTCCAGTCGACCGGCTACGGGGCTCTGCGTCCGAATCCTGGAACCACGTTCAGGCTCGTGAGCGCCGGCCCCTCGACGAATCGTCGTCGCGCACTTCGGATCCGGACCCGAGGCAATCCGACGGAGTTCCAGGCACGAGGGAGGGGCCACCCCGAAGGAGGGGGAGAAACGGGCGTGCCTGGGAACCGCCACGACGCGGCCCCGTGTCTGCGAGCTGGTGCGGGGAGTACGGCACCCCGCCCGATCCGTGGCGACACGGGCTCGCGGGTACGATTACGCTCGTCCCTACGTTCCGAGGCGTGACACCGGACCTCAACACGATGTGCCTGGGAATCGTCCGAGCGAGGTGCGTCCCGCCCATGGTCGATCTCAACCACATCCTCCGCTCGGCCCAGGAAGGCGACGCCCAGGCCGCCAAGGAGCTGGCCGCGCTGCTCTACACCGAGTTGCACGAGTTCGCTCGGCGAGAGATGCAGGACGAGCGCCCCGATCACACATTGCAGCCCACGGCGCTCGTCAACGAGGCGTACCTGAGCCTCGTCGCGGAGAAGAACTCCTCGTTCACCGATCGGGACAGTTTCTTCGCCGCGGCGGCGACCGCGATTCGTCGAGTGCTGGTGGACCACGCACGCCGACGCGCGCGGGAGAAGCGCGGCGGTGCGTTCGTACGCATCCCGCTCGAGGGCCTGGACGTCGCCGAGCCCTTCAAGGACGAGGAGTTGCTCACGCTCGACGAGGCCCTCGCGAATCTCGCCTCGCTCGACCCGACCAAGGCTCGCATCGTCGAGCTACGGTTCTTCGGGGGTCTGTCCGCGGAACAGATCGGGAGGGTCATCGGCACGTCGGAGTCGACGGTGCGGCGCGAGTGGCGGCTGGCGCGCGCGTGGCTGCGAACCCACATGGACGGCGCGCGTGGGAGCTGACCGCTGGCGGCGTATCGACGAGCTGTTTCACCGCCTGGCCGATTTGTCCCCGACGCAGCGGAAGGTCATCCTCGACGCCGAGTGCGGCGCGGACGTCGAGCTGCGCGGCGAGATCGAGCGCCTTCTCGAGCGCGACGACACCGGGAGCGACCTGTTCAGCAGGATCGAAGCCCGCGCGACCTCGTCGTCCGCGGACCGGTGGATCGGCCGGGAGCTCGGACCGTACAGGTTGACCTCGCGCCTCGGCGTCGGAGGCATGGGCGTCGTGTACCGTGCCGAGCGGGTGGACGGCCTGTTCCAGCACGAGGTCGCCATCAAGCTGATCCGTACCGAGCGCGCGACCGACTGGGTCCTCCGGCGATTCGAGTTCGAGCGGCGGACTCTCGCCGCGCTGCAGCACCCCTGTATCGCACGCCTCTACGACGGCGGCACGACGGAGGACGGCTGCCCGTACTTCGTGATGGAGCTCGTTCGCGGCGAGGCGATCGACCGCTACTGCGAGCGGGAGAACCTGGCGATCGCGGCACGCCTGCGCCTGTTCAGTCAGGTCTGCCGTGCGGTGCACTTCGCTCACCAGAGCCTCGTCGTCCACTGCGATCTGAAGCCCGCGAACATCCTGATCGACGAACGCGGTGTTCCGCACCTGCTCGACTTCGGCATCGCGCGTCTGCTCGAGAACGAGCCACCTGGAGCGTCCGTCGCCGCAGAGATCGTCGCGTTGACGCCCACGCTCGCGCGCGTGCTCACGCCGGAGTACGCGAGCCCCGAACAGCTCGCGGGCGGTCCGGTGACCACGTCGATCGACGTCTACTCGCTCGGGGTCGTCCTGTACGAACTCGTCACCGGCTGCCGCCCGTTCACGAGCGACAGCCGAAGCCCTGCTGAGTGGGAGCGGGTGTTGCGCGAGCAAACACCCGAGCGGCCGAGCACTCGAGTGAGCCGCGACAACGGCGCTGCGGTTGCAGGGTCGATGGCGGCCCACTTCGGGACGACGCCCAGGGCGCTGAGCCGCGGCCTGCGCGGCGATCTCGACCGCATCGTGCTGATGGCGCTGCGCAAGGAGCCCGAGCGACGTTACGCGTCGGCGCTCGAGTTCGCGGACGACATCGAGCGCCATCTCGCCGGGCAGGTGGTGCGCGCACGCGGAGACTCGTTCGGCTACCGCGCGTCCAAGTTCGTCCGTCGGAACCGAGTTGTGGTCACGGCCGGTGTCGCGGTGCTCGCGGCCCTCCTGTTCGGGATCTTCTCCGCGCGCCGCAGCGAACGCGTAGCGACGGCCGAGGCTCAACACGCGCGGATGGAGGCCGATTCCTTCCAGAACATCGCCAGCTTCCTGATGGACGGGTTCCTGCCGGCCCAGCCCGCGCAGGACGCGGAGTGGCAGGCCCACGCGCGCAACCTGATCGACGCCCAGGCCCTACGAGTTCAGCGGCAGTTCGCCGACTCCGATCACGTGCGTGCGAACCTGCTCGACACGTTGGGTCAGGTGTGCCTGCGGCTCGACCTCCACGACGACGCGGAACGGCTGATGCGAGATGCGCTCGCGATCCGCGAGAAGACCTTCGGTCGCGGCTCCCTGGAGTACGCGCTCTCGCTGCGCAGCCTGGGACAGCGCTCGTATCGGGTGGGAGATTACGCGGAGGCCGCTGCGCTGCTCGAGGAGGCCCTGGCGATCCACCGTGCCTCCGAGTCGAGCCCGCATGCCAGTGTCGACGCGCTTGCGAACGACCTCGCGACGTGCCTGCGCAACCTGGGTCGCGACGCCGAGGCGGAGAGCCTGCACCGGGAGGCTCTCGCACTGCGCCGGGCGGCGGGCGATGGAACCCTGCCCGTCGCCGAGAGCCTGAACAACCTGGCCGCGGTCCACCTCGGGCGCGCCGAGATCGAACTGGCCATCACGGAGCTGCGCGAGGCCCTCTCGATCCGGGATTCGATCCTCGGCGCGTCCCACCCGCTGACCGTGCAGACGATCTCGAATCTGGCCAGCGTTCTGTGGCGCCATGGCGACAAGGACGAGGCGCGGGCCGCGATCCGGCGCGCCGAGCTCGGCTATCGCGAGCTCGGGGGAGATGGCGAGGAGGGGCTCGGGCTCGTGCTCGCCAACCTCGCCACGATGCAGATCGCCGACAAGGATCTCGATGGCGCGGCCTCGAGCCTGGAAGAAGGTCTTGCACTCCAATCGAAGCGCCTGGGTCGAGAACACCCGCAGGTCGCGGCGACACTCACGCAGCTGGCCCAGCTCGAGCACGCGCGCCACCGCGACGACGCGGCATGCGGCTACTGGGACGAAGTGGTGCGCATGCGCCGGGATCCGTCCGGGCCTCCTCGGGGGCTCTTCGAGGCGCTGATCGGCTACAGCGTGTTCCTCACGGATCTCGGCGAGCACGAGCGCGCCGTGCAGTGCGCCGAGGAGGCGATCGCGCTGCATCGCGCGCGGGACCTGGGCGATGCCGTCGCCCTGGGACGAGCCGAGTTCATCCTGGGCAACTGCCTCGCACGCCTCGGGCAGCGCGACGCGGCGGTGGAGCACCTGAAGGAAGCCGACCGACTCCTCGACGCGAATCCGGCGACGGCTCGCGAAGAGCGCGCACGCGTCCAGCGCGCGCTCGAGGAACTCGACGCGCGCGACGGGGAGTGAGTCGGGGCGACGCGGTGCCCGGCGGTCCCTACGCGCTCCAGGGAGTCGAGGTTCGCGCAGGGTTGCCGGCCATCGGAGCGGAGTGAAGGGCGAGCCAGGCTCGCTCCTCCACGGCATCCGATCACGTCTGTCCGATCCAGTCGTCCTTGGCCGTCTTCTTCCACGAGGCGCGGATCGAAGCCTCCAGCTCCTTCGGGAGAGGGCCCGCCCGGAGCAGATCGGCGTTCTGCTTCCAGCGCTCGGGCTTCGTCGTGCCGACGATCAGGACGTGGACGCCCGGCTGCATGGCCGTGAAGCGCATCGCGATCCCGGCCGCGCCCTCGGGGGTCTGGGCGTCGCGGGCGGGGCCCGACGCGAACGCGTACTTCAGCTCCTGCAGCCGTTTCCAGTACTGCACGTGGTAGCCGTTGGTGGGCTCCGCATCGTGACGCCAAACCGCGTTCGCGATCGGGCGCTTGGCGATCACGCCCATGTTCTTCGACTGCGCCAGCGGGAGCGTCAGCTCGATGCACTCCTGGTCACAGATGTTCACCGACGTCTGCAGCGCGTCGAAGCGTCCGCACTCGACCGCATAGCGAGCGGCTTGCGAATCGCCGCTATACCCGATGTAGCGCGTCTTGCCTTCTCTCTTGGCCTGCTCGAGGCCCTCGATGCAGTCACCCTTTTTCAGTTCGTCGATCGAGCACGAGTGGAGCTGAAGCAGATCGACGGCGTCGGTCTTCAAGCGCTTCAGGCTGCGCTCGATCGACTTCAGCACGCCGGCCTTGGTCCACTCGTTGCCCTCGCCGGTCACGTCCTTCGCGTGGCCGCACTTCGTGAAGAGGAAGTACTCCTTGCGTCGATGGCCGATCGCCGTGGCGATCTGGATCTCCGAGTCGATGTAGCACTCGGCGGTGTCGACGACGCTGAGCCCCGCGTCGAGCGCCGCGTTGAGGAGCGTGTCGACGGTCGCCTGCTCGACCTTCTGGTAGCCGATCTCCGCGCCGCCGAAACCCAGGACGGTGACGTTCATGTCCGTCTTGCCGAAGCGTCGGCGCTCGAGCGGCCGGGCCTCCGCAGGCTTCGCCTCCTGGGCCCGCAACGCGGACGTGAACGGGGGCAGCGACAGGGCTGCCGTCGTGACCGCGGTGACGCGGAGGAAGTCTCGACGCGAGGACTCGTGTCTCATCATGAGGAATCTCCTTCGTCCATGGTTCCAGCGGACGGGATCGGGCGCACGTCGATCCGCGGCGGGCAATCCTACGTTGCGAGGCGCGCGTACGCGCCTACCGGCCAGCGTACCGGGGCTCCGACGCGGTCACTGGACGAACAGGGCGTCCGCCTCGGCGCGGAAGCGCGCGACTTCCGGGTCGATGCCCGATTGCAGCGCCATCCAGTCCACGGCCCGGTCGTACCAGTCCCGGGCTCCGCTCGCATGGCCGAGCCGCTTGTGGGCCATCGCCAGGAAGAGCCAGTCGACGACGTTGCCCGCGCCCTGCAAGCGTACCGAGCGGCGCAGCGCCTCGATCGAGGCCTCCAGATCTCCCTTGTAGAAGAGTGCGACTCCCAGCGTGTTCCAGGCCGCGTCGCTTTCCTTGAGTTCGATCGAGCGGCGGGCCAGGCGAATGGCCTCTTCCAAGTTGCGCATCTCGACGTTCGGGGCGGAGGCGAGCGGCCAGGCCAGGTTGTTGTGCACGCCGGCGTCGTTCGGGAATCGATCGAGGTACTGCCGCACCACGCGCTGCTGCTCGTTGGCCGAGCCGGAAGCGGAAACGGCGTCGAGCAGGCCTGAATAGAACTGAGACTGACCCGGGTCGGCCGCCACCGCGCGCTCGAAGTACGCCGTGGCCCCCTTCACGTCGCCTTTCGCCAAGAGACATCGGCCGGCGAACGACGACGCCCAGGCGGTGAGCCAGGGAGGCTCGGTGCGATCGGCGAGTCCACGCAGGATCTCCAGGGCCGCGTCAGGCTGTCCAAGTCTGTATCGACTCACTCCCAAGTGGAACAGGAAGGTCCCGTCGTCCGACCGCTGGCGCAAGGCGATGGTGAACTGCTCGAGCGAGCGATCGTATTGCTCGAGCTTGGAATAGAGTCGCCCGAGGTAGTACCGCACGACGGTGCTGTCGGGACGCAGCGCGAGCGCGGCGCGGTAGCACTCGACCGCCTCCTGCATGTCCACGCTCACGCCGTTCTCGAGCTCAGGCGGCGTGAGCAGGCGACCCAGCCGGTACGCGAGCGAGAAGTCGGCCGGAAAACGCTCGATTCCGATGCGGTAGACCCGTCGCGCCGATTCGCGTTCCTGGAGCTGCTGGAAGGCCGAGCCCAGGAGCTCGATCGTGATCGCGGGCTGGTCCTTGAAGCCCGAATCGGCGATCTCGCGCAGGACGTCGAGGGCGCCCGCGGCCAGCGCCTCGCGCAAGTCGGCGCGCAGCGGATCGGGGTCGACGGCGTGCGCGACGTCGAGCGCGCGCGCGGTGCCAGCTTCGTCGCGGCTCTTGCGGCGGACTTCGGTGAGCGAGTCGAAGAAAAGCGCGATCTCCGAGCCGAGCCCGCGCTTCAACAGGGCCGCGGCCACCTCCTCGGGGGTCCCCGCGTCGATGTCGATGCCGTGGTTCTTGAAGACCTGCTCGTAGCTCGCCGCCGCCTGCCGCGGGTCGTCGCGGCCGGGATCCCAATTCGGCTCGCGGGCCTCCAGCAACTCGGCGAGGAGCTTCTGGTTCTCGGCGGCGCGTTCCGCCTCGCGCTGCGCGCGGTCGTGCTCTTCGCGCAGACGGACCAGCACGGCGTCGACCCGTGCGAGCAGGTCGGCGCTCGCACCGCCGCCCTGCGCCAGCGCCTGAGCGCGTTCGGCAGACTGGATCGCTTCCGCGAAGCGCGCACCGCCCTGGTGCGCGGACGCCTCGGCCAGCGCATCGCCGACCTCGGACGAGAGCTTGGCGTTGCGCTCCGCATCGGCGCGCAGTCGATCGACCTGCTCGCGCTCGCGGGCCGTCCGCTCGCTCTGCACGAAGGCCCAGCCCCCGCCGCCGACGAGCAGGATCGCGACGACCGCGGCGCCGAGGGCGAGCGTCAGCTTGCGAGCCTTGCGCTCTTCTTGAGCGCGCACTTGAGCCGCTGCGCTCGCGACCTGGGCGGCGTGCGCGCGCTCCTCGACCGAGACCACGAAGGCGTGCACGCGCTCCGCGAGCACGCCGGCGTTCGAGGGACGCGCGGCCGCGGCGGGCAAGAGGCACTGCTTCGTCAGCTTGATGAGCTCGGGGTCCGCGCCCGAGGCGTCGAGGCGCGCGAACGCGCCGTCGCACTCGGCTTGCGCGGCCGCCGCGATGACGGCGTCGCGGTCGCCGACGTAGGGCGGAAGTCCGGTCAGGATCTCGCACAGGATCGCGCCCAACGCGAAGACGTCCGAGCGCTCGTCGAGCCGGTCGACGTGCCCCGACGCCTGCTCGGGCGGCATGTAGGCCGGCGTGCCCATGACCGAGCCGACCATGGAATCCGAGCCGGACCCCGAGCCCTGGCTCGACCGCACCGTCTCCAGGATCGTGAGGTGCGAGTGCGCCGCGCGCGCGCGCTTTTCGTCGGCGACGCCGCCGCGCGCCAGCACCTTGGCGAGCCCCCAGTCGACGACCTGCACCTCGCCGAATGCGCCGACCATGATGTTGGCGGGCTTCAGGTCGCGGTGGATCACGCCGCGCGAGTGCGCGTAACCCATGGTCTGGCAGATCGACTCGAAGATGTCGATCAGGCGCTGGCGGTTCGCGCCCGCGGACTCGCGCTCCGAGAGCAGCGTCGCCAGCGTGCGCCCCTTCACGAGCTTCATCGTGAAGAAGGGCCGCTCGTCCTTCATCGTGCCGAGTTCGTACACCGGCACGATGCCCGGGTGCTGGAGCTGGCCGCCGATCTGCGCTTCCTCGACGAAGCGCTGCACGACCTCGGGCCGGTCGGCGAGACGCTTGTCGAGCACCTTCACGGCCACGTCGCGCCCCAGGTCGGTGTCGTGACCCTTCAGGATCACTCCCATGCCGCCGCGCGCGATCTCGCCCAGGAACTGGAGGTTGCTGCGTCCGAGGGGGACGGCGGCTTTGTCCTTGGAACTGGGGTCGATCACCGGGGACGCGGTGACGGCCGAATCCTCCTCCCTGAGCGAGATGCGCGGCGCTTCGCCGAGCCGCTTGGCGACGAGTTCGAGGACGGACGGTGCGGGCTCCTCGGGCGAGCGCGGCGATCGGTCGGGTTCGGGAGCGTCGTTCACGGTGGGGGCCTGGGTCCGCGTTCCATCGCCTGACCGGACGAACGCGCGGCCTTCCGCGACATCCACGCCCAGGGAAAGCGATCGTGCAGACGATACCGAGGTCGAGACTTCGTTGCCCTGTTCGCCCTCCTCCAACGCCCGGCGTATCGGCGGTCGCCCGTGTCACGCCGGGTTGCCGGCCAACGAGATCGATCGTGCGTAGGGCGGTCCGCATCGCGGATCACGCACGGCGCTGGAGTAGCATCGGCGCATGTCCGCACAGCAGCCCACCTCCGCGCCTCGTGCTGCCTGGAGCCGCATTCCCGGCCTGCCACCCTGGAGCCTCGGCGTACCGCTCCTGGCCCTCGTGATCCTCGGAGCGGCATGGGGACGGCCGCTCGGCACGCTGCTCGTCGTCGGCCTGACCGCGGCGCTGTTCCTGGCCGTCCTGGCGGCGATCCACCATGCCGAGGTGGTGGCTCACCGGGTGGGCGAGCCGTTCGGAACGCTGGTGCTGGCCGTCGCGGTCACCGTCATCGAGGTCGCGCTGATCGTGGCGCTCATGCTGGCCGGAGGCGAGAGCGCCAACACGCTGGCGCGCGACACGGTGTTCGCCGCGGTCATGATCGTCTGCAACGGCGTGGTCGGCCTGTGCCTGGTGGTCGGCGGCCTGCGTCACGGCGTCCTGGCGTTCCGCGTCGAAGGCACGACACCCGCGCTGGCGTCGATCGGCGCGCTTGCCGGGCTCGCGCTCGTCCTGCCGAGCTTCACGAGCACCACGTCCGGACCCACCTACAGCGGACTGCAACTCGCGTTCGCGGGCATCACCTCGCTCGTGCTGTACGGCGTGTTCGTCTTCGTGCAGACCGTGCGCCATCGCGACTACTTCCTGCCCGTGGGCGCCGAGAACGAGGACGTCCACGCGACGCCACCGCCGAACTGGGTGGCGTGGACCAGCCTGGGCCTGCTCGTCATGGCGCTCGTGGGCGTGGTGGGGCTGGCCAAGGCGCTGGCCCCGGCGCTGGAGGCTGGCGTGGCGGCCGCGGGTCTGCCCCACACCGTGGCCGGCGTGGTGATCGCCATGATCGTGTTGCTGCCCGAGACAGGCGCGGCCCTGCGTTCGGCGCGCGGCAACCGCATGCAGAGCAGCCTCAATCTGGCGCTCGGCTCGGGACTCGCGAGCATCGGCCTGACCATTCCGGTGGTGGCCGCCCTGTCGCCGTTGTTTCCTTTCGCGCTGGTGCTGGGGCTGCCCCCGCTGCAGATCGTGCTCCTGACCCTGACGCTGCTCATCGGCGCCATGACGCTGGGCAGTGGTCGTGCGACCGTGATGCAAGGCGCCGTGCACCTGGTGCTCTTCGCTTCCTTCTTGTTCCTGACCATGGTGCCTTAGAGGCTGCTTGGCCCCGGTTCGCGGGCCGCTGGGCTTCGTGAGTCGACGTTGCATCGCGCTAGACTCGAGCGATGCGCGCACTCCAGATCCTCTTCGTCACGCTGCTCTGCGCGCCGCTGCACGCCCTCGGAGCGGACTGGCTGGTCGACGGCTCGGGGTACAGGGCTTCCGTGAGCGTGGACGAACAGCGCGGGCGCATCGTGTTGGAGAACGGGCTCATCCGCCGCGTCTTCTCGACGAAACCCGGTGGCGCGACGATCGCGCTGGATCTACTGGCCACGGGGCAGTCCCTGCTGCGCACGGTGAAACCCGAGGCGCGCCTCGTCCTCGACGGCGAGACCGTTCTCGTGGGCGGCATCGGGCCCATGCCGGTCGGCAACTACGTCGATCCGGACTGGTTGCCCCGCGCGCAACCGCTCGAGGGGGCCCTGCGCTTCACCATCCACGAGATCGGACCCATCCGCGAGCGTTTCGCCTGGAAGCCGCGGCCGGAGTGGATGTCGCGCGAGGCTCAGTGGCCGCCCAAGGGCGTCGAACTCTCCATGCGCTACGAAGGCGAAGGCCGCTGGCGTGGACTGTCCGTCGTCGTGCGCCACGAGTGCTACGACGGACTGCCGCTCGTCGCGAAGCGCCTCGTCCTGGAGAACCGAACGGGCCGTGAGCTGCGGCTCCAGGAGTGCGTGGCCGAGATCCTGGGCGTGGTCGAGGTCGAGACGGATGTCGAGACGCCGGCGCGCTCGCGAATTCCCGGCCTGCACGTCGAGACGGACGCGACGGCGTTCATCCGGCCCGAGGATCCCTACCGCCGTCCCTCGGTGCGCTGGCTGACCGATCCCACGTACACGTCGCAGGTGAACTACGCGCTGCAATCGCCGTGTCTCCTGGAGACGGCGGCGCCGTTCGGGCCCGACGCGCTCCTCGCCGACGGGACCGACTTCGAATCGCACCGCACGTGGGTCCTGCCCTTCGACTCGGAGGACACCCAGCGCCGTTCGCTGACCCTGGCGCGCTACTACCGGACCGTCGCGCCGTGGGTGGAGGAGAACCCGCTGATCTTCCACTCGGCGAACTCCGATCCGGTGCGCCTGAAGGCGGCGATCGACCAGGCCGCGGAGGTCGGGTTCGAGATGGTCATCATGACCTTCGGCAGCGGCGCCAACTTGGAATCGCGCGAGCCCAAGGACCTCGCGGCGATGAAGGAGTGCGCCGACTACGCGCACGCGAAGCACGTCGCGCTGGGCGGGTACTCGCTGCTCGCCAGCCGTTCGGTGAACGCGGAGAGCGACGTCGTCGATCCGAAGACCGGCAAGCCGGGTGGTGCCTTCTTCGGGAACAGCCCGTGTCTCGGCAGCCCGTGGGGGATCGACTACCTCGCTGCCCTGCGCGGCTGGTTCGGGGCGACGGGCTGCGACGTGCTCGAGCACGACGGCTCCTATCCCGGTGATCTGTGCGGCTCGACCGCGCACCCCGGACACCGCGGCCACGGTGACAGCTACTGGGCGCAACGCGCTGCGATCGTCGACTTCTACACGTGGTGCCGCGGGCGTGGCATCTACCTGAACGTCCCCGACTGGTACTTCCTGAATGGCGCCTCGAAAACCGGCATGGGCTACCGCGAGACCAACTGGTCGCTGCCGCGCGAGTATCAGGAGGTCATCGAACGGCAGAACATCGCCGACGGCGTGCGCACCAAGGCGGTCACGATGGGTTGGATGTTCGTGCCTTTGATGGAGTACCAGGGCGGCGGGCCGGCCGCGACGATCGAGCCGTTGTCGGAGCACCTCGACCACTACCGCATGCGGTTCCGGAACCTGCTCGGGGCCGGCGTGCAGGCCTGTTGGCGCGGACCGCGCCTCTACGACACCGATGCGACGCGCGCGATGGTCGCGGGCGAGGTGGCCTGGTTCCGGGCCAACCGGCGCATCCTCGAGTCCGATCTCGTGCTGCTGCGGCGAGCCGACGGCGCCGACTGGGACGGATGGCTGCACGTCGATCCGTCGGGAGACACGCAGGGCCTGGCGATGCTCTACAACCCGCGGCCGGAAGCGCTGCGCCGCACGGTTCGACTGCCCTTGCACTACACGGGACTCGCGGGCCGCGCGTTGGCGCAGGTGGAAGGCCACGGGCCCGCTGTCGTTGCCGCGGACGAGAGCGGTGCCGTCGCGCTGGACGTCGAGCTGCCGCCGCGCGGTTCGCTGTGGGTGCGACTGAGTTCCGTGCCCTGAGCTGTCGCTTCGCCGCGCCGCGCGGCTTCGACGACGACCTCAGGTTCAACGGGCATCCCGATGGCCAGTTCCGGCCTCGACGGAGCCCGTCAGCGAGTCAACGCCACACGCCGATCCACTCCACGTCGAGACGGAAGGGGCCCGCCTGCTTGTCGGTGATGAGAAGGCCCAGCGTGCGCACCTCCGCGGGCGGCAGCGGGCCCGCATCGGTCGTCCTGCCGCGCAGGCGGGGCACGAAGTCCGCGAACGCGATCCGCACGGTCGTCCAGGCATCGCGCGTCGTCGGGAACGCGCACTGCCAGCTGCCCCCGTCGAAGCCGTCGTTCGTGCGCGCGTTGACCTTGTACGTGTGACCGTCGCCACGGACTCGCAGGACGAGCCCGCGCGCGCCAGCCAGTCCCCAATCGCGCGAGTTCGAACGCACCGAGGCGAAACCGCCGTTGTTCTCCAGCGACACCTCGCCCGTGAACGTGCCGTGCCCGCCGGCGTCGAACGTCATCCGGCTGGCACTCACACCGCCCATGACCACGTCGTCGAACGCGGACCATCGGGCGACCTCGGCCGGGCCGTCGAACCGCGCGATCACGGCGATGTCGGAGTCGGGGCGGTTCGTGCTCATCGGGGTCTTCGGGGGAGCCGTCTCGGCGGCGGTCGTAGGGGGCGGTTCGGGGCTCGGGGTTCCGCAGGCTGACAGCCACGCCATGGTCGAGAAGAGGACACCCGCGACCCTGGAGGTCTCTCGGGCTCCGGATCGAGATCCGCGTCGTGTCTCCATGGTCCCTGCCCGTTCGGCGCGCGACACGAGTCGGATTCGGCCGGGGCCGGCGCGGCCCAGGCTCGTGGCCAGAGTTCTTGGACTCCGTGGTCCGAGGTCCAGCGGAGCAGCCCGGGGCCGGCCTCCAGCAGTCTGCCTGGGTGAAGAGACCAAGGGTAACCTGAGTCCCAGCGTTCGGCCCGGACACTCCCTCGCGTCAGCCCGTGCGCGACCCGTACCACTCCACGGAACCAACATGACCACACGACTCGCCTTCGTCGTCCTGCTCGCGGGCTCCGCGGCGGCTCAGAACAACGCCCCAGTCAGCGTTTCCAGCAGCGGCGCGCTGGCCAACAACAACTCCTACTACTCCCTGATCTCCGCGGACGGGCGCTACGTCGTCTACCAGTGCGAGGCCAACAACCTCACCGCGAACGACTTCAACGGCCAGTACGACATCTATCGACGCGACCTGCAGGCGGGCGTGACGGAGCTCGTCAGCGTCGGGACCGGCGGCAACGCGGGCAACAGTCTCAGCCTGAGTCCAGCCCTCTCGGGCGATGGACGCCTCGTCGTGTGGTCGAGCAACGCCTCGAACTTGATCGTGGGGGACACGAACGGGACCTGGGACATCTTCCTGCGCGACATGACCGCGGGTGTCACGACGCGCATCAGCCTCACCGGCGCCGGCGGACAGACTGCGCTGCGCAGCGATCAGCCGCGCATCACGCCCGACGGGCGCTACGTCACCTTCGAGTCCGACGCGGATCTGATCCCGGGCGATCCGAACGGTCTCAAGGACTGCTACCGGCTCGACAGGAGCAGCGGGCAACTCGATCTCGTCAGCACCTCGACCGGTGGAACCCTGGGCAACTCGATCAGCTACGCCGCGCAACCCTCCGATGACGGGCGCTACGTGTGCTTCTTCTCGGTCGCGAGCAACCTCGTCGGCGGCGACACGAACGCTCAGGGCGACGTGTTCTGGAAGGACATGCAGGTGGGCACGCTGCTGCGCGTCAACGTCTCCACCGCGGGAAATCAGGCCAACAACGAGTCGATCTGGCCCAGCATCTCCGGCGACGGACAGACCGTCACCTACTGCAGCGTGGCCACGAACCTCGTGACCGGGGACACGAATGGCCAGTGGGACCTGTACGCGCGCGACATCTCGGCTGGCGTGACGACACGTCTCAATCTCCAGCCCAATGGCGCGCAGGCCGACAGCTACGCACGGTCTCCCTCCGCTCTGACGACGGATGGCCGCTTCGTCATCTACGCCTCGCTCTCGACGAACCTGGTCCCCGGCGACACGAACGGTTTCCAGGACATCTTCCTTCGCGACCGCCTGCTGCAGACGACAGAGCGCGTGAGCTTCGACTTCAACGGCCTGCAGACGAACTCCGACAACTTCGTCCCGCACATGACGCCCGACAAGCGCGTCATCACCTACACCTCGACGGCGAGCAACATCGTCCCGAACGACACGAACGGGTTCCGCGACATCTTCGCCAGCACTCTGGGCGGCGTCGGGACCGCATTCTGCTTCGGTGACGGCAGCGCCACGGCCTGCCCGTGCGGAAACGTGGGCGCGGCCGGGAGCGGTTGTGCGAACTCCGTGAGCGGGAGCGGGGCACTCCTCGCTGGAAGCGGGAGCGCGAGCCTCGGCGGCGACACCCTGGTGCTCGTGGGCAGCGGCATGCCCAACTCTTCGGCGCTCTACTTCCAGGGCACGTCGCAGTTGAACGGCGGCGCCGGATCGGTCTTCGGCGACGGACTGCGCTGCGCGGGCGGCACGATCCTCCGCCTGGGCGTCAAGCCGAACGCCGGCGGCTCCTCGCAGTACCCGGTGGGGGGTGATCTCCCCGTGTCCGTGCGCGGACTGGTGACGACCCCGGGCACGCGCACCTATCAGGTCTGGTACCGCAACGCGGCCGCGTTCTGCACCGCGTCGACGTTCAACCTGTCGAACGGGCTCGAGCTCCAATGGAACCCGTGATGGCGCCAGGCGTCGTCACCCCCGATCGGTAAGCGAAGCTGGCCGTGGAGCACGCGCTCCTCGGCCAGCTTCTCGATCACTCAGCCGGATCCGCCCGCGGCGAGCGGGCGGACCCATGCATCACGGCTGCCAGGGGATCTGGACGCCGTTCGTCAGGTTGAACGTCGACGCGGTGCAGAACGCGGCCGCGTTGCGGTACCAGGCCTGGTAGTTGCGCGTGCCGCCCGCTGCCGGGACCACGCCGCGCACCGAGACGGAGAGATCGCCCGCGACCGGGTACTGCGAAGCCCCGACCACGTTCGTCTTCGTTCCGAGACGGATCACCGTGCCACCGACGCAGCGCAAGCCGTCACCGAAGACGTTGTTGAGCTGGGCCGTGCCCTGGAAGTAGAGGCACGACGAGTTCGGCATCCCGGTGCCCTGGAGCACGACCGAGTCCGCCGTGACGCTCGGGAATCCGCTGGCCGCCAGGTTGCCCCCGGACGCGTTGACCGAGCTGCCGCAACCGTTGCCGGCCGTGCCGTTGTTGCCGCACGGGCAGGCGACGCCGGTGCCGTCGCCGAAGCAGTAGCTCGTGAACGGCACGCCCACGCGTTCGATCTGGAAGCCGTTCAGCGTGCCGAACGAGGTGACGGTCGAGACCGTGATCGCGATCGAGCCGCCGCTCGGGACGGCGTTGACCGTGTGCCGCGCGTAGGTGACGCCCAGCGTCTGCGAGCCCGGCCACGCGCCGCCCACGTTCTGCACCGGGTCGGTGGAGCCCGCGACGGAGACGCTCGAAATGTAGGCCGAGTTGTCGGGGGCCCAGGCGTAGGTGTAGACCCGGTAGTTGCCTCCGAAGAGGTTGCTGAAGGTCCACGTCGTCGTGCCGCCGGTGCCGCCGACGTCCTGAGCGTCGTTCAGGAGCGCCGCGTCATCGCCGGTGGGGCCGACGCTCGTGAAGAAGAAGTCGGCCAGGTTCGTGCCCGTGCGCGTCAGCACGGCACCGCAAGGCGTGCCCGAGAGGTCGTTCAGCTGCGAGCTGGCGACCGCCGCGCTGCGCGTGTTCCAGATGCCCGGCTGTCCGGCGCCCCCGCCGAACGTGTTGCCCGGGAACCCGGCTCCGGTTGTCGGCGACCCGATGTCGACGTTGATGCTGGCCGGGATCGGCGGCGGCGGCGGCGGCGGGATCGTCAGCGAGAACGAGCCCGTGCCCCCGACCGCGGTCGGGTAGACGCCGATCTCGAGCGTGTACTGCGACCCCGCGGTGACCGGGAAGTCGACCGAGGACTGGAAGCCCGCGCAGCTGTCGTCGTTGCAGGCCAGCACGGTTCCCGCGCTGGGGCAGCCCGCTCCCGGGTAGACGGCGATCTTCGTATCGACCGTCGTGAGCGTGCAGGTGGCGAACGTGGCGACGCCCGTCGCGGGCGCGGTCCACGTGAACCACACGTCGCGGTTCATCGCCGTGGAGCCGAAGAAGAGGCACGCCGCCTCGGTCTGACCTTGCACGCTCGTCGTCGCGGTCGTGTTGTCGAAGGGGAACGTGCCGGTCCCGGTGACGGCGACCGCGGTCGCGCACTCGTCGTTCGACGGCGGCGGCGGCGGCGCGACCAGGTTGAACGTCCCGGCGTATCCGGCGGCCGTCCCGAACGAGCCGATCTGGATCAGGTAGACGCTGCCGTTCGTGATCGCGAACGTGACGCGCGACTGCAGGCCGCAAGAGTCGTCGTTGCAGGCGAGTGCCGCGCCCGACGGGCAGGCGGAGCCAGCCCAGACGGCGACCACGGAGTCCGTGGTCGTGCCGCCGCACAGGTTCAGCTCGATGTTCCCCGTGTACGTGGCGGTCCATTGGAACCACACGTCGCGGTGGGCTTGGACGCAGCCGGTCCCGATCTGCGGGCTGTCCGTGGCGGTCGTCGAGTCGACGGCGAACGTGCCCGTGCCGCTGATCGCGAACGTGCTCGCGTTGGCGCAGTCGTCCGCGCCCGCCGGGGGCAGCAGGCTCGACATCGGCGGCGGCGGGATCTGCGCGCTGGCGCGCGAGGTCGGCTTGATGGGAGTGCGGGCCGGCGGCGTGCCGGGAGCCTGGGCTGCGGCCGTGCTGGCGAGGAGCCCGACCAGGAGGGATGCGACGAGGGGACGAGAACTCATGGAACGACCTAGGTTGAAAGGGCCTGGGACTCTGTTCGTGGACGCCCGTTCGAGAACGCGCGTCCCTGGCGCGCTGGTTGCGCCAACTCGATCCTACGCCGGTTTACAGAACCCAGACAGGTGGCCGGAGCCCGTTTTCGGACCGATTCACGAGCCGATCGCCCACGGTGGGGGCCTTCCCGGCCCGCGCCCGAGCCCTGCGAAGTTCCTTCCGGTCGCCACGCCGACTGGGGAGCAGCCGGAGGCGGAATCTCCTGGACGCCCCGGACGGGACCCGAGCCCTGGCCCCCCGTCCTGCCCGAGCCCCCGCCTGGGCAGGAGTAGCATGCTGTCGTGCCGCAGGAACCCGAGCCCGAGGGAACGCCGGCCGACAAGCTCCCCGAGCGCATCCTCGCCAGCCTGCCGGGTCTGACGCGCTTCGTCCGCCACCGGATGGGCCCCGAGCTCCGCGCGCGCGAGTCCGCGTCCGACATCGTCCAGTCCACGATCCGCTCGATCCTGCAGGCAGAGACTCCCTTCGAGGACCGTGGGGAAGCCAGCTTCCAGGCCTGGCTCCGCACCGCGGCGCGCAACAAGATCCTGACCCGCGCCAGGCACTGGAGCGCCGAGCGTCGCAAGTCCGCAACGCAATCCTCCGACGGCGATGCGCCGGATGCCGCCGAACCCGAGACGCCCGAATCCGCGGACCCGGGCCAGGAGGCCCAGCTGCGCGAGGAGGTCGATCGCCTGCGCCGCGCCTTCGCGGCGCTGCCGCAGGACCAGCGCGACCTGCTCGTCCGTTCGCAAGTCCAAGGCGCTTCCCACGCCGAGATCGCGCGCGAGATGGGGCGCACGCCGGACTCCGTGCGCAAGGCCGTGGCGCGCGCGCTGGCGCAACTCGCCGCCAGTCTCGAACCCTAGCCCTGTCGCGAGTTCACGGTCCGGGGCGCGGTGCCTTCAGCGGCCCACGATCCGCATCACGGGGCGCACGCCGAGAGCCGTGATCAGGGTTCCCGGCGCCTCGCGGTGGCGCATCCAGGGTTGGGCGTCCACGGGGGAGTCGACGAAGCTGCCGCCGCGGACGACCTTCGCGCCCTCCTCGGCCACGCAGTCGCGCAGACCGTCCCCCGAGCGCGCCACCAGCGAGGAATAGCCGCGGAACACGAAGGGATCGAGGCACCACTCGGCCACGTTGCCGAGCATGTCGTGCAGGCCGAACGCGTTGGCGCGGAAGCTGCCCACGGGCGCGGCATCGACCCAACCGTCGTCGAAGGGAGCAGGCGACGCGTAGGCGGAGGTGAAGCCCTGCAGCCTCCAGGCGCGCTGGAGCGCGAGATCGCAGACGTTCGCCTGGCCCTCCAACGGCCAGGGCGGTTCCGTGTCGGCACGCGCCGCGTACTCCCACTGCGCTTCCGTCGGGAGCTCCAGGCCCTGCTCGTGCAGCAGTTCGCGCGCCGAGTACCAATCGGCCGAGAAGGGCAGCCGTGCGTCCTCCGTGCGAACGGGCAGGGTCATGACGTGCCCCATGCGCTCAGCCTGGCCGCGCGTCATCTCGAACTCCGAGACCAGGAACGGATCCAGCTCGACGGTGTGCACCGGCCGTGCCTCGGACCGGACGCGCGATTCGTCTGTGGGCTGTCCCATGCGGAACCTTCCTCCGGGCAGCAGCACGAGGACGAGGCCGCTCTCCGCCTCGATGCGCCAGCGACCGGAACCGTCCGGGTCGCGAAGCGGGGCGTCCCCGCTCGAGGCGAGCAGGAACTCCCACAAGCCGCTGCGCGGATCCGCGCCGAGCGGCACGAGGCCGAAGACGGGCTCCAGCCGCAGCCCGGCATAGTGCGGGGAGGCCGCGATCGCGGCGGTCGCCTGTCGCCAGGTGTCCACCGTCGCGCTCGCCGCCAGGCTCTCGAGACGCCGCGTTTCCGCGAGCTGGTGCTCGACGCGCATCGTGAGCGGGGCGAGGCGGTCACAGTCCAGGAGGAGCCGGCGCAGTGCCCGGTAACGCCAGGCATCGAGGCCCTCGGCGAAGCGCGTCGTCGGCGGGTCTTCGAGCGCCCGGATCCACCGCTCCGCGCTCACCTCGAACTGGTCGATCTGGGCGATGTCCCGCTGCCAGCGCTCGGGGGCGAGGCGCGCGGACGCGCGCAACTCGGCGATGCGGGCGCGCACCGAGGACGCCGCCTGCTCGGTGGTCTGGGCGATCAGCGCTTCGATCTCGCGGTCGCGCGTGCGCACCCGGGTCGGATCGGGCGGCTCGGGCTGGACGCCCTGGCCCGAGCGCTCGACGTAGGACTGCAGCCCGTCCATCTCGCGCAGCAGCGCGGCGAGGCGATCGAGGCTCTCGGCCTGGGTGCGAAGACGATCCTCGGCCGTCGGGGGGAGCGCGTGTTCCATCAGGGCGGCGAGCTCCGCCTCGTGGATTGCACGTCGATCCAAGACCACCCGCGCGCGCGCGAGCCACGAGTCCATCGGCGCGATCTGCGCCGGCTGCGCGGGCCAGAACGCGTCGGTTTCGTCGATCAGCCCGCGCACGAGTTCCGCGTCCAGGAGGCGGGCCATGCGACGGGCCGTCGCGACCTCGCGCACGGCGAACCCGAGGAGCAGCGCCGCGACGAGTGCCACGCTGACGAGCGCGGCCGTGCGCGCCGGGTGGCGTCGGATCCAGCGTCGCGCGCGCAGCGGAACCGAAGGCGCGCGGGAGTGCACGGGACGGCCGGCGAGAGCGCGCTCGAGGTCCTGGGCCAACTCGCGCGCTCCGGCTGGACGGCGTTCGGCATCCGGATCCACCGCGGCCAGGCAGACGGCCTCGACGGCCGCCGGGATGCGCCGGTTCAGGCTGCGCGGAGACGCCAGGTCGCCCGTCGCGATCCTTCGGCGGATCTGCTGCTCGGGACCGCCGAGGAACGGCGTGCGCAGGGTGAGCAGCTCGTACATCAGCGCCCCGAGCCCGTACACGTCGGCGCGGCCGTCGATCGCGCGCGCCTCGCCCTCGATCTGTTCCGGAGCGGCGTACGGCAGCGAGCCGAGCCACGAACCCGCGCGCGTGATCCGATCCACGCCGCGCGGCAGCGCCAGGCCGAAATCCGCGAGCAGTACGCGACCCGACGGCGTGACGAGGACGTTGGAAGGCTTCACGTCGCGGTGCAGGACGCCCGCGGCGTGCGCGTGCGCGAGCGCTTCGGCCACGCGCGCGACGACGCCGGCCACGACCTCGACGTAGGTGCGCCCGGGGAATGCGCCGGGCCGCGCCGGCTCGGAGTGCGGGCGTCCGGCGCACGCGTCGTGCACCGCCTCTTCGAAATCGCTTGATTCGAGCGTGTCGGGCGGCAATCCGCGCAGGCGGTCGACGACCAGTTCCAGCGAGGCGCCGCCGACCCACTCCAGCGCGAGCCAGGGGACGCCGTGCTCCTCGCCCACTTCGAGCACGCGCACGATGCCTCTGTGCGCGAGGGGAGCGAGAGCCTCGAGCTCGCGTCGGAAGCGCTGGTGCGCGGCCTCGAACCACAGGTGCTCGGGTCGCAGGAGCTTGATCGCGGCGAGCTCGCCCGTGCGCTCGTCGCGCGCGAGGTGCACCTCGCCCATGCCGCCAGCCCCGACGCGTTCGAGCCGCACGAATCGCCCCAGGCGCCGCGGCAGCCCGAGCACGGGCGCCGGTTCGTCGAGCGAGAGTCCCAAGACGCCGAGCGCCGTGAGCCGCGCACGCGCGAGTTCCGCTTCGGGTCCAGGAAGACGCGCCAGAAGCGCTTCGCGCTGGTCGGGGTCCGCCTCGAGCAGGCTGGCGACGATGTCGACGAGGTCGTCCGCCGCGGGGCGGATCGGTTCGGGGGGGGCCGAGTCGGAACGGGGATGCGCGGCGTCGGACATGGAGTTCGGACGTCCCCCAGGTTCGCCGGATCGCGGCGGGAACGCCATGGAACTCGCGCGGAGCGCCTCCGGACGGCGACTTCAGGGACTTCGGCGCTGCCCGATGGACATCCGCAAGGCGCACTCGATCGTGGCGGCGCGGCGCGCGGGAGCCGTGCACAGGCGGTCGGCTCGCGGACGGATGCTCACGCGTCCCAGGTCGAGCCGGTCCGCATCCCAGCAGGCCTGCACGACGGGTTCGCCGATCGTCGCTCCCTCGCTGTGCAGGAGCATGGCTTCGCACAGTTGCTCGAAGTGCGTCCCGTCGAGCTCCGTGATCACGCCGCGTCGTCGCAACCGAGTCGCGTAGTCCGCCGCTCGCGCCCCGTGCAGCGGGTCTGTCCCGTCATTCCGCCGTTGGCTGTCGTGGAGGAACGCGAACCACGCGAGCACCGCGGGGTTCACCTCGAGCTCGTGAGCGATCTGCCGCCCGTGGTACCAGACCCGAGTCCAGTGCGGCACGCCGTGGATGCCGCCCCGGGCGTCGAGACGGAACTGCGGCACGACCTCGGAGGTGGCCTTGAGGACGATCTGCTTGCAGAGGTCGCGCATCGGTGCTGGGGGTCCGCCGCGCGTGGGGCTGGGAGCGGCGCGAACCGCGTCGAATCCACCGTCCTGCTCGCCCAGGCCGCGTCGATGGCGAGGATACGTTCCCAGCAGCGCGTTCGATGCACGCGTCCTGAGGCTCGCGAACGTGCCGACGGCTCCAGCGAATCGTCGTCCCCAAGGCGCTTGGAGTCCTGGTTCGCTCCGCGTGTGCGCCACCTCGGGCTCCCACATCTTCCGGAGGGGTTGTCCCCGACGACGCAGGCCGCGGGGATCGCCCCGCGGCCTGCGCTTCACGATCGCAACGCGGACCCATCAACGGGGGTTGACAGGTCCATCCATGTCAGGGCGCCCAGATCACGGCCAGACCGTTCGACACGCTCGAGCCCGTGCCGCACGGACCCGAGTTGTTGCGGTACCACACCTGGTAGAAGCGCGCACCCGGACCGCCGATCGCGCCGACTGCGCTGATGGGCAGTCCGCCCATCGACGGGTAGCTCACCGAACCACCCGTGTGCGCCAGGACGCCGAGACGGATCTGCGCGCCGCTCACGCAACGGCGGCCGTCCTGGAACGGCACGTTCGTCTGCGCGTCGCCCTGGAAGAAGAGCGCGTAGCCCGGACCGCCGCCCGGAACCGGCAGGTTCGACACCGACAGCACGAGGGTGTCCGCGCCGACCGAGGACGTGCCCGAGCCGGAGAGCGCCGCGCCGAGGCCCGTCGAATTCACGCAGCCCTGGCCCGAGCCGGGAGCCGCGTTGTTGCCGCACGGACAGCCCGTGTAGCCGAAGCAGAACGGCGTGCCGCCGCTCGTCTCGCACTCGTCGGGGATCGTGTTGTTGTTGAGATCGCCGCTCGTCAGAGCCGCGATGTCACACGCGTCCGGGACGCCGTTCCCGTTGCAGTCCGGGACGCCGTTCGCGATCTCGCAAGCGTTGCCCTGCTGGTCGTTGTCGCAGTCGCCCTGGTTCGCGTTCGCGACCAGTGGGCAGTTGTCGCAGGCGTCGCCCACGCCGTCCATGTCGACGTCGGCCTGGCCGGCGTTCGCGACTGTGTCGCAGTTGTCGACGCAGTCGGAGACGCCGTCGGAGTCGCCGTCCGTTTCGACGACACCGCAGCCGCACTGGCCCGGCGACGTCTTCTGCGGGTCGTTCGGGCATCCGTCGTTGCAGTCCGACGTGCCGTCGAGGTCCGAGTCGGTGTCGGCGACGCCGCAACCGCACGCGCCCGGCGCGGTCTTCGCCGGATCGTTCGGGCAGCCGTCGTTGCAGTCGGCTGTGCCATCGAGGTCCGAGTCGGTGTCGGACGCGCCGCATCCGCAGATCCCCGGCGCGATCTTCAGCGGATCGTTCGGACAGCCGTCGTTGCAATCGGCGGTGCCATCGAGGTCCGAGTCGGTGTCGGCTGCGCCGCATCCGCAGATGCCCGGCGCGATCTTCAGCGGATCGTTCGGGCATCCGTCGTTGCAGTCGGCCGTGCCGTCGAGGTCCGAGTCGGTGTCGGCGACGCCGCATCCGCAGATTCCCGGACTCGTCTTCAGCGGGTCACTCGGGCACCCGTCGTTGCAGTCGGCGATGCCATCGAGATCGGAGTCGGTGTCCGCCAGGCCACAGCCGCACTGCCCCGGGGCGATCTTGAAGGGGTCGCCCGGGCAGCCGTCGAGGCAGTCCGGAGTCGTGTCCCCGTCCGTGTCGGTGTCGGCCACGCCGCAGCCGCAGGTGCCCGGAGCGATCTTCAGCGGATCGTTCGGGCAGCCGTCGAGACAG
This sequence comes from Planctomycetota bacterium, assembly GCA_026692665.1. Lineage (GTDB taxonomy): Bacteria > Planctomycetota > UBA1135 > UBA1135 > JAEUHZ01. Next base: position 187,339 of record JAPLOF010000015.1, on the reverse strand, counting down.
TTCGCGGTCCCGTCGAGGTCATTGTCCGCGTCCGAGACACCGCAGCCGCAGGTGCCCGGCGCGATCTTGTCCGGATCGTTCGGGCAGCCGTCCTGGCAGTCGAGCACGCCGTCGAGGTCCGTGTCCGTCTCGGCGACGCCACAACCGCAGACGCCCGGTGCCGTCTTGAGCGGATCGTTCGGGCAGCCGTCGAGGCAGTCGAGCACCGCGTCCCCGTCGCTGTCGACGTCCGCGAAGCCGCAGCCGCAGATGCCGGGTGCGATCTTGAGCGGGTCGCTCGGGCAACCGTCGGCGCAGTCCGCCGTCCCGTCGCCGTCCGTGTCGGTCGAGTTGACGTTGAGCACGGCGGGCAGGCTCATCGCGTTGCCGCAAGTCGTCGTCGCCACGCATTCGTAGGTGCCGGCGTCGCCGGCCAGCGCCGGGTTGATCGTCAGGACCAGACCGTCCGCGCCCGAGATGTTGCCGCCGTTCGCGAGCGGCAGGCTGTTCCTCAGCCACTGGTAGGTGACCGCGGTCGAGTGCGCGACGCCGACCGAGAATCGGGCGATCGATCCGGCGCAGACGCCGACCGTGCTGGGCTGGGCCGTGAACGACGGCGTGATGCACGGGTGGGGGACCTGGGCCGTCATGATCGCGTTGAGGCTTCCCGTGAACCCGACGCGCAGGCCGACCTTGCCGTCGTGGCCGAAGACCAGCGCGGCGCCGTCGCCGTTGGCGTTGCCGACCGCGCCGAAGCCGCTGACGGTGCGGAACAGGCTCGGCGCGTACTGCACCTGGTCGCCGTTCAGGACCATCGGGTAGAGGCCCCCGACCGGATCCCACGCCCACAACGAAGTGCCTGTGACCGTGCCGCCCGCGAGCGTCACGTTGAACAGGACCTGGCCGAGGTCGTTGTAGTAGACGTTCCCCGCCGTGCTGAAGTTGCCGGCGAGGCTGCCGCCCGTGCCGGGCATGGCGGTGCCCTCGCGCACCACGAGGCTCAGCGAGCCCGGTGTGCCGGCCCAGATGCCGGTGTCGTTCGCGGCCGCGACGGTCCCGCCCGCGATCGTGGCGATGAAGCAGACCTGTCCGCTGGCGTTGAGCAGAGGGTTGGTCGCGTTGGTCGTGGTCGTGCTGAACGCCGAGAAGTTGCCGTCGGTGCCCGCGGCCGGCTGGCCCTTGCGCACGACCTGCGTCAGGCCGCTGGTCCCGCCCAGGAAGATCGCGCGTTCGTTGGTGGTTCCCACCACGTCGCCGCCGCGCAGTTCGGAGATGAAGACCGTCTGCGCGCTGCGCGTCCAGGCGCTGACGCTCACGATCGGAACCCAGGCGTCGCCGGTGACGGCGTTGAAGGTCGCGCCTGACGTGCCCGGAGCCGTATCGCCCTCGCGCACGATCTTCGTGCTGCCCGCGCCGGGCGTGTGGACCATCAGCGCGCGGTCGTTCGAGGCCACCGCGGCCGGGCTGCCCTGAGTCGTCGAGAGGGCCAGGTCGTAGAACAGCTGGCCCGCGTCGTTCATCTGCGCGAAGTTGATCGCGGTCGCGCTCGTGTCGATCGCGTACGTGCCCGGCAGGCCGGAGGCCGGAGTGCTCCTGCGCGCGACCATCTGGAGCGCGCCCGGCAGGCCCGACCAGAGGCCAGCCTGGTTGTTCATGCCGGTCGTCGTCGTCGTGTCGCCGCCCGACAGCGTGCCCGTCAGGTACACGCGGCCTTCGCGGTTCATGCCCTGCGACGCGTAGTTCGGGTTGCTGAGCGTCTGCGCGAAGATCGCGCCCACCGTGCCCGGCGCGGGATCGCCCTGGCGCACGAGCACGCCCTGGAAGCCGGGGTAGCCGCCGAAGAAGGCCTCGTCGTTCGAGGGGACGACCGGCGGGATCGCCGTGCCGACCGTGTCGAAGAACGTCGAGCCCCACAGGAGCTGACCGTTCGGCGTGAGGCGCACGTTCGAGCCGAGCGCGGTCGAGAACTGGGTTCCGGTGCGCAGCAGGACTCCGGGCGACAGCGTCGGCGCCTGGTCCTCGCCGCGGATGACCATGCGCAGGTCGGCGCGCGACGTGCCGCGGAAGAGCGCGCGGTCGTTGCTCACGGTCGTGCTGCCGCCGCTGTCGAGCAGGCGGCCCATGAAGAACACGTTGCCATCGGGAGCGAGAACGCAGTTGTTGCCCAGCGCGCCCGAGCCCCCGAAGGTGAAGTTCGGGATGGGGACGCCGTTGGCGTTCGGGATGGGGTCGCCATCCGTGGCGACGAGCACGCCCTGGGACGCGACCAAGCCCTGTGCCGCCGCTCCGCCCGCGAGGCTGGCGAGCCCCATGAACGCTGCGACGCTCTTCGCTCCCAATGTGCCGTTCTTCATCATGTCGTCCTCGTCGTGAATCGTGGTGTAGGACCGCACACTCTTCGCATGGCGCGGCTTGGGCCGCGGAGCGCGGCGAATGGACCGCATCGCGGAGATCACCGCGCGGTCCTGGTCTCCAGAGGATCATCCAGCGCGCAGGCTCTCGCCATTGCCTCTTCGGGCAGTCGGCGCCACGCAATTGCCTCACTCACACTGGTGGGGGGGCGACATGGGGCGGAGTCCGGAACACGTCGCGAGCGGCGTTGCATGTTCCGCATCACCGCGCACGAAATGACCGGCCGCGGAGCCCATGCTCCGCGGCCGGTCGTCGTTCCTGCGCGCGATCCGTCGCGCGCGCGAAGGTGGCTCTCGCGAGCCCGCGTCACATCGTCCAGCTGATCGAGACGCCGTTCGTCAGGTTGAACGTGGACGCCGTGCAGAACGCCGCCGCGTTGCGATACCAGCACTGGTACTCGCGCGTGCCGGGGCTCGTGACGAGGCCGCGCACCGAAACCGAAGGGTCGCCCGCAGCCGGGTACTGCGACGCGCCGCTCACGTTGGACTTCGTGCCCAGACGGATGATCGTCCCGCTGGCGCAGCGTAGGCCGTCGCCGAAAGCGACACCGAGGCCGCCGCTTTGCTGGGTCGTTCCCTGGAAGTAGAGCGCCGAGCTGATCGGCATCTGGCTCCCTGCGAGTTGCAGCGTGTCCCCCGCGAGGCTCGCGAGCCCGTAGACGCGCAGCTTGCCGCCCGTACCAAGCGAGTTCAGGCATCCCACGCCGGTTCCGGTGGGGGAGGAGTTCGCGCACGGGCACGCCGTGCCGCTGCCGTCCCCGAAGCAGAAGCCCGTGCCGACCTCGACGCGCTCGACGACGATGCTCGACGGGAAGATCTCGAGGAACGTGCCGCCCCCCGTGACCTGGAAGGTGAACGAGAACGACGAGTCGACCACGATCGGGTGGGTGCCGACGTTCTGGGCCGGATCCGTCGAGACCCACAGTCCGCTGTTGTGGTTGATGCTGTAGGCCAGGTTCTTGGAGCCCATCGACGCCGCGGGTCCTTGGACGCCGTCCGAGACGGGGAATGCGTTGACCATGCCGACCACCGGTGCCCCGGAGGTGTAGGGCACGACGATCGAGCCCAGCCGCAGCGTCATCGTCGCGGTGTTGACCGCGTAGTTGACGTACTGGCCGGGCGCGACGACGACCGGGGGCGGGGTCACGGTCTCGACTTCGCAGACGAGTTCCGCGGCGTCGCCGGCCATCACGCCGGCGTAGGCGCCGTTCGGATTCGACGCGGTGCTGACGGAGCCGAGGAAGCGGAAGCGGAATTCGCCCGCGGAAGCGGCGGGAGCGAGGACTGCGAGCGCGGAGAGGAGGACGAGGTTCAGTTTCATGTTCATCCGTGGTTTTGGGGCCGGCAGAAAGGCTGGCACACCGCAGCAAGAGGCGGAATAGCACGTTGGGGCAGCGTGGTCAGCCTGCCGCCCAGGGAGGGCTGCCCGAAGGTGCGATGGCGCGGAACCCAGCGTAGGCGCACGCTCCTTCCTCCGTGCCGGTGCGCGCGCACCCGGAGACTCCGCGCGGTCCCCGTGCCCCAACCGTCAGCGTCACCTGCACTCCGCACTCCGAAATCGGAAGGACCGAGGACGATGATCCGCTCCCCAATCCAAGGCCTCTTGTTCACGGGCCTGTCCGCCGTGCTTGCCGCCGAGTCGCGTGCGCAGGGTCTCCTCTCGACGCAGGGCACGATCGTGGCAGCCGACGGCGATGCGGTGCCTGGACCTTCCGGGGCTCCCATGCCGGGACTTTCGTTCGGCGGATCTGGCGCGCTCGGCGACAACCCGGTCGTCGACGAATCCGGCCGCCTTCTCTTCCGGGGGCGCATCTCGGGTGGCACGCAGACTGCGACGACCGAGCGCGCCCACTTCTACGGCTCATCGCGCGCCGACCTGCGGATGGTGGTCCGCGGTGGCGACCAGGCGCCTGGCATGCCTGCGGGGATCGTCCTCGCCATCAACGGTGGTGCAGTCGCGTCTTTGAGTGGGGTCGTGCGCCTCAGCCCCGATGGGCGCATGTGGTGGGGCTCGTATCTCAACGATCCAGTGGGTGGCACGATCGACTCCACTCACGACGAAGGCGTCTTCGGAGGCTTCTTCGGCGCGCAAGCCAAGTTCGTGCAGCAAGGCGATGCCGCGCCGGGCACCGTGGGCGCGACGTTCGTGCAGACATTCACCTCGCCGAGCCTCTCGACCACGGGCATCAACCGCGAGGGGCGCATCTACTTCCAAGGCACGCTGACGGGCGGCGACGTGGTCGGAACGCTGAATCAGGCCGGCCTCTGGTCGGGACTGCCCGGTGCGCTCGAGCTCGTCGCGCGGCGCGGCTCGGCGGCGCCCGGCATCGCGGGTGCGGAGATCTCGACCGCCAGTCTGTCGCTGGGATCCATCGCGCAGATGAACGACGCGGGTCGTCTCCTCTACCAGGTCACCTTGTCGACGAGCGCGGGTGCGAGCCCCGCGACGGACGCGGACGACGTCGCGTTGATGGTCCACACGCCCGGCTCCGGGAGCGCCGTCCTGGTGCGCGAGGGCGATTCGGTGCCGGGCACGTCGAACGGCAGCTCCCTCGCGACGTTCAATGCCAGCTCCGGCGACAACTGGACACCGGGAATCAGCCCGAATGCCTGGACGCGCACGGGCGAGACGCTCTTCAAGACCGAGTTGCGTGGCGGGGACGCTCTTGCGAGCACGAATGACCTGGCGCTCTGCCGTGCCGGCGTCGGCGCTCCCGTGATCGTCGCGCGCCGAGGGGCCGCAGCACCCGGCACGAACGCGCTCTTCGAGGATTGGAGCACGGCGAGCCTGGGACTCTCGGCCTCCGGTCGTGTGTGCTGTCAGGCCACGCTCGCTGGCGGCACGAGCACGACGGGGGACGACACCGGGATTTGGACCGGATTCCCCGGCACATTGCAGCTCGTGCTCCGCGAGGGAACCGTCCTGTCCGGCACGGGCGGCTCGATGGCGAGTCACCTCGGCGGTGGCCAGCTCGCGATCAACGACCTCGGCCAGCTGCTCTTCCCGGTGACACTCGTGGGCGGCGCGGTGGTGGGCAACTCGCTGTGGGCCTGGGACCCGGCGCTCGGCCTCCAGCCGATCGTCCTGCCGGGCGATACGCTCGAAACCTCGGCCGGGATCTTCAAGACGATCGCGTCGTTCGCCTGGGTCTCGAACAACGATGCAGCGGGCGCGGCGCTGGGCTTCGGGCACGACGGACGCATCGCGCTGCGCGTCGCCTTCACGGACGGAACCGGCGCGATCGTCACGATGCGGCTGGCCGTCGCGATCTCGTCCGGCATGCCCTACTGCTTCGGGGACGGCAGCGGGACCGCCTGTCCATGCGGCAACTCCGGTGCGCCCGGCAACGGCTGCGCGAACAGCATCCAGGCGGCGGGCGCCCATCTCCTCGCAACCGGCTGGCCCCGGCTCAGCTCCGACACGCTGCGCCTGCTTGGGTCGGGGATGCCCAACAACTCGGCGCTCTATTTCCAGGGCACTTCGCAGCAGAGCGGCGGTCTCGGGGTGGCGCTCGGCGACGGCCTGCGCTGCGCGGGCGGTGCGGTGGTGCGCCTCGCGACGAAGCCGAACATGGCGGGTGCCTCGACGTATCCGAGCCCGACTGAGCCGCGCATCTCCGTACGCGGCCTCGTGACGGGGCCGGGGACGCGCACGTACCAGGTCTGGTACCGGAACGCGGCGGCCTACTGCACCGCAGCGACCTACAACCTGTCGAATGCCATCGAGGTCGTCTGGATCCCGTGAACGCGATGCACCTGTCGACGACCGTGCGCGAGTTCGACGGGCCGAGTTGATCAGGCGACGGAGCTTCGGTGCGCGACGATCTCCCGTCGTCGTGGCTTGGCTCCGCGCAACATCACAGCCAGCCCGAGCGACACCACGACGAGGGTGAGAACCGAACCCTCCGGGCCGAACGCGCCCCCGGTCAGCCAGACCGGTCCGTCGTAGCGGCTCTCGATCGGTGCTACCGCGCGCCAATCCTCGATGCCCGACAACGGGAGTCCCGTCCAGACGATCGCGAAGTTCCACGCGGCGTGGTGCGCGGTGACCACCCAAAGGCTGCGAGTGCGAACGTAGATGCTGGTCCAGAACGCGCCGATCAGCGTCACGGCGACCATCGTGGTGATCATCTCGGTGGCCTGTGCCTTCACGTTGCCGAGGTGCCAGGCCGCGAACACGAGCGACTGAAGCCACAGAGCCGCCGAGGTGCCCCAGGCTTCTTCGAGGATGCGGAACAGGATGCACCGGTAGGTGATCTCCTCGAGAAACGCGGCCACCCAGATCAGGCTCGCGACTCCGAGCAGAGCGAGCTCTGGACCGCGATACGCAGTGAGCTCGTACGTGCCGGACGCGAACAGGATCACCGTCGTGATCGAGATCATCCCGGCGCCGGAGAGCGCACCGAGCGCGATGCGCCCGGGCTGGCAGCGCAGCTCGGTCGCGGGGCGGCGTTCCTGGTAGCGGACATGGGCCCAGTAGCCCCCCAACACGCCCAGGAAGATGCTGGCGCGCCGCAGCAGGCTCGTCGTCGCCACGCTCGGATGGAACACGGCCTCGACCGCGGGAATCCAGAGCAAACGGACGAGGAGCACTGGCACCACGACCGACAGTCCGGCCGCCAGCAGCTTCAGGACCACTCGAGCCGCCGCATGCATCGTGATTCGGGACCTCCGCAGAGCGTCCGGCACCGCGCCAGACTCGCGATCCAAGCTGGATAGGACGTGCCGGGGGGGGCCGCGTCGGGTGCCACTGCGCGCCGCGAGCGGCGCTATTCCTGACGCGGTCCGTTTTCCCGTGGGGGGGACGCGTCGCCGGACCGGTCTCGATCTCACACCCCGAGCGTCCACGTCGAGGCGCGGAGCCCGTCCGCGTCCTGGGCTGGAGCGGCGCGGGTGTCCGGCCGGGCTCCCGGATCGTCGCCCGGTACACTGCGCGCGCAACGACGATCGCGCGCAGTCCGTCATGAGCCGCGCGATCGACGTATCCCCGACCCGAGCTTCCTGCTCCTGTCCAAGGAACCACCATGATCCGTGAGATCGGCCTCTTCGTGCTCCTGGCTCTCTCCTCGGCGTGCATGTCCAAGACGGGCGATGCCGAACTCGCGGCCCAGGCGATCGATGGCACGTGGCGAGCTTCGGCCGCCGAGCTCGGCGGGGCCAAGTTCCCCGATGAAGTCCGGAAGAGCATCCAGCTCGTCGTCGGCAGCGGCCAGTACACGGTCACGGTCGGCACGGAGCCCGACAAGTGCACGGTCGAGCTCGACCCGTCGAAGTCCCCGAAAACGCTCGACATCGTGGGGACCGAAGGGCCCAACAAGGGGCGGACGATCCTGGCCATCTACGAGAAGTCGGGCGATGCGCTCACGATCTGCTACGACCTCGGCGGCAACGCACGGCCGACGGAGTTCAAGACCGCGAAGGGTACGCAGCAGTTCCTCGTGACGTACGCTCGCGAGAAGCACTGACGATTGTCGGCCGTGCGGGCGAGGCGCCTGCCGAACTGGAGCCTTCACACGGGACGGGGTGATGACGCGCACGCGCCGCAACCCGTGCCGATCCGTGCTCTGGACCGGTACGAATCGCGGCGCGCGCGTGCGAGCTGAGCCCGCCTACTTCTGAGCGACCGTCACCTTGACGATCCTCCCGGTGAACGCGTTGTTGCCCTGCTTGTAGTCGTTCGAGACGTTCGTCTCCGCGTCCAGGCCCACGTCGGCACCTTCGTCAGCCGAAAACGCGAAAGGCTGCGTCTTCGGGATCTGGCCTTCGGCGACCTGCTTCCCGTCGATGGTGAGGATCGACTTGCCACCCGTCCCCGGCTTGGCCGCATCCGGGATGAACTCGTAGACGATCGTGTGCTTGCCCGGACCGAGGGTTGCGGGCGCGGCCACATTCGTGCGCTCCAGGGCGAAGAAGTTGTACTCGTGGTGCACCTTCCCCTCCTTCATGTAGAGGGCCCAGCCGCCGAAGTAGCCGGCCTGGGCGAGGATCACGCCTTCGGACTTCGCGTCCTTCAGCTCGACCTCGGCCGTGATCGTGTGGTGCACGCCCTTCACGTTGATGAAGGCGTTCTCCATCATGCCCACCATGCCCGGGTAGACCGTCAACGACTTCCTCGGGCCCAGCAGATCGGGCCGACCGGCGATCGCCGGGTTGAAACGTTCGACACGGCGGTCGTCGATCGGGAGCACGTGATTGCGGACGGCTTCCGCCATGAAGACCGCCTGGAGCTCCTTCAGCTTCGCGGGCTGCGCCTTGGCGAGGTCGTTCGCCTCGCTGAAGTCCTCGTCCACGTTGTAGAGCTCCCACACGTCGTCCTCGAGCGCGGGCAGTTGGGCGGTGGCGAGCCAGGGAATCGAATGCCGAGTGCAGGCCACCCAACCCTCGTGGTAGATGCCGCGGTTGCCGAACATCTCGAAGTACTGGGTGGTTCGGCGGTCTCGGGCTTTGGCATCGTCCACGCTGTAGAGCATGGATACGCCGTCCATCGGCCGCTGTTCCACGCCGTTCACGCGCTTGGGTTCCGGCAGTTTCGCGGCCGCGAGCACGGTCGGCGCCACGTCGACCACGTGGTGGAACTGGCTGCGGATCTCGCCCTTGGACTTGATGCCCTTGGGCCAGTGCATGACCATCCCGTTGCGCGTGCCGCCGAAGTGGCTCGCGACCTGCTTGGTCCACTGAAAGGGCGTGTTGCCGGCCCAGGCCCAGCCGATGGCGAAGTGGGGGAACGTGGTCGGGCCACCCCAGTCGTCGATGTGGCTCATCATCTGGTCGGCCTTGCCGACGATTCCGTTCAGCGCCATCATCTCGTTGTAGGTGCCTTCCGGACCGCCCTCCGCGCTCGAGCCGTTGTCGCCCACGATGTAGAAGAAGAGCGTGTTGTCGAGCTCGCCGATCGCTTCGAGCTGCTCGACCAGTCGGCCCACCTCGTGGTCCGTGTGCTCCGCGAAGCCGGCGAACGTCTCCATCTGGCGTTCGAAGAGCCGCTTCTGGTCGGCGCTCATGTCGGCCCAGGCCGGAATCTCCTTGGGCCGCGGCGTCAGCTTCGCGTCGGCGGGCACGACGCCCAGCTTCTTCTGGCGGGCGAACGTCTCCTCGCGCAGCTTGTCCCAGCCGCCGTCGAACTCGCCCTTGTACTTCTCGATCCACTCCTTGGGCGCGTGGTGCGGCGCGTGCGTCGCGCCGGTGGCGAAGTACATGTAGAAGGGCTTGTCCGGCGTGAGCGACTGCTGGGAGCTGACCCACTTGATCGCCTGGTCCGTCATGTCCACCGTGAAGTGGTAATCCGGCGTCTGTGCGTGCTCGACGCGTGTCACCCCGTCGTAGATGGCCGGCGCCCACTGGTTGGTCTCGCCGCCGATGAAGCCGTAGAACTTGTCGAAGCCCGAGTGCGTGGGCCAGCGGTCGTACGGCCCGGAGACCGAGACCTCCCACGGCGGCGTCTCGTGGTACTTGCCGAACGCCGCGGTGCTGTACCCGTTCTGGCGCAGGATCTCCGCCAGGGGCGTGATGTACGCGGGGCGCACGCCCGTGTTGCCGGGAAACGCCGTCGCCAGCTCCATGATCGCGCCGGCATTGTTCGCGTGGTGATTCTGTCCGGTCAGCAGGGCCACTCGCGTCGGGCTGCACAGCGCGGTCGTGTGGAATCGGTTGTACCTGAGCCCGCCGGCCGCGAGCTTCTCCAGGGTCGGCATGCGGATGGGGCCGCCGAAGGCACTGCTGTGGCCGAAGCCGATGTCGTCGATCAACACGATGACGACGTTGGGCGCGCCGGCCGGTGCCTTGACCTCGAAGCGGGCTGGGGCCTTGGCCTTGCGCGCGTCCAGCTCCGTGATCACCGCGGGTTCGGGCTCCGCGATGGGCAGCGTAGTGCGGTCGAGGGCTCCACTCGAAGTCAACTCGTGTTGCGAAGCCGTGGATTGCGACGACGTCGTGTCCGCCGACTGGCAGGCGGCGGTCAGGAGCCCGATCGCCGCGCACGCGAGAGTGCTCGGCCGGTGGAGACTGGAGACGAGTTGGCGCGTCATGTCACTCGGTGCGAAAGGGTGGTCGTGAAGTGGGGGGGGCGGAAGCTTCGAAACCGGCTGCCCGGACCCCAGGCGGGCGGAGGATAGCCGGGCAGCGGGCGCGGGGCACACTGCCCGTTCCAGGTCTGCGGGCGCCGCACCCCGCCACGTGGAGCGACAGAATTCGCGCGCGGACGACTGCCCCCTGCAGCCGCGGACGTTCGAGCCTCGCCGTCGTGGGTCGCCCGCCGTGGGGCTACGCCGAGATCCTGCGGATCAGGTTCTGCAGAGTGCGCGCTCCCCGCGCCCTGAGTGCAACCCTGCCCACTTCGGGCGCGGCCACGATGTCGGCGGACACGCTCACCCTGACCGTGAACGGCACGGGGCCCGGGTCGCCGAGCCTCTACTTCCAAGGCACCGGGTACTCCGGCTTCGGCCTCGGCACGGTGTTCGGCGATGGGCTGCGCTGCGTCGCCGGCACGACGATCCGGCTGGGTGTCGTCCAGGGTGACGCATCGGGCAACTCGAGCTTCGGCGGCGCCTGGCCTTCGAGCCTGTCGAGCCTCAGCGGCCTGCCTCCGAACGGCGGCCGGCGCCTGTACCAGGTCTGGTTCCGCGATGCGGGCTCGTTCTGCACGAGCTCGACCTTCAACCTCACGAACGCCTTGAGCGTGGACTGGGCCTGGTGAGCGCTCGGAGGCGCATGCGCGTCTCGAACCACGCCAGCGACTCGGAGAAGGGTCCCACCGGATGTGCGGCGAGGCCGATCGTTCCCGATCGGCCTCGCCGGATGCGGAGAAGCGCGCCGGTCACCCGCGAGGGGACGGGCGCACCCACCTCATGTCACGGAGTCCAGGTCACCTGCCAGCCGTTCGTCAGGTTGTAGGTCTCCGCCTGACAGAAGGCCGCCGCGTTGCGGTACCAGACCTGGTACGAGCGCGAGTTGCCCGCGGCGTTCGCGCCGCGCACCGAGATCCGGATGTCTGCGCCCACCGGGTACTGGGAGCTCCCGGCCGCGTTCGACTTCGTGCCCAGGCGGATCACCGTGCCCGCCGCGCAGCGCTTGCCGTCGCCGAACGCCGTACCGGCACCGGCTCCCGCTTGGGTCGTGCCCTGGAAGAACAGGGCCGAGCTGTTGGGCATGCCCGTGCCCTGCAGCACGAGCGTGTCCGCGCTGATGCTCGAGACGCCGATGGCGGACAGCAGCCCGCCCGTCCCGAGGGAGTTGAGGCAACCCGCGCCGCCGCCGACGGGGCTGTTGTTGCCGCACGGGCAGGCCGTGCCCGTGCCGTCGCCGAAGCAGTAGCCCGTACCGCTGGAGGGATCGAGGCTGCCCAGGATGCCCGCGAGCGGAGTCTGTCCCGGTGTGGTCCCGCCGCTCGTGTAGCGGGTGTTGTTCGGCCCCGGCGTCCAGCCGGGCTGCGTGCCGGCACCGATCTCGACCAGGTTCGTCGCACCCGTCGGATCGAGGTCGCTGTTGGCCGCCGCGGCGTTGGCGATCGCGGTGGCGATGGCCTGTCCGGCCTGGGTGCCTTGCCGGACCCGCCAGCCGTAGGCGTTGTAGTTGTTGCCACCGCCGGTGCTGAAGTGGCACAGGGCGCAGCTGCTGCCGGTCCCGTTGATGACGTTGGTCCCCGACGTCGAGGTCGGGTTCGCAGCCGCCCAGCTGGAGTAGAAGGAGCTCTCCGCCGCGGCGGGGGGCGCCCAGGCCGCGAGGGCCAGGACGCTGAGCAGGGTCAGGGCGCCCGCCGGTTGCGTGAGTCGAGTCCAGAGTTTCATGGTCGTTGTCCTTGCGCGAATCATCGAGTTTCTAAAGGGGATGAGAAAGCGAGCGTGGGGGCGAGCGTTCCTGTCCGCCGCCGCCGATCGGGTTTCAGGAGGTCCAGGAATCCGACGCGGACGGACAGCTCCAGAGCCGACTGTCCAGGTCCTGGACGCGATCCCGACTCGCGTTTGCAAAATCGGGCCCACGCCCCGCTCGAGAACCTCCTGCGAGCTCGATCGGCGACTTGCCGCGAAAGGAGCGCAAGTCGGGTGCCACGTTCGAAGGGAAAGCACAGGTGGCCGACGTGTGGTTGCAATTCCCCGCGTGCGCGCACGCGACCTGCGGAGCGGCAAGCACACGCGACGCGCGCGCGGCGAGTTCGACGCGTGCAAGTTCGATGCTAGAGGGGAACTCACGCAGGCGACATCGGTCGAAGTTCGTATGCGCCCCGGTGCCTAGAGGGCAGCCGTGCATCGCGGTTCTCGCGCACGGACGAGTTGGGCCGACCCGGAGCCGTCGCTGCGCCGCGCGGACTTCCACCCCGGCCTAGACTGGGGCCCCCATGAGCTTCGCACTGCTGCTTGCGCTGGCCGCGCTCCAGGCGTCGGCTGCCCCGCGCGTCCACTCGATCTGCGACATCAGCCAGGAGTTCTCGTTCTACATGGACGGGCGATTCCACTCGCAGTACCTGAAGAACGTCGGGCGCGACGCGCGCAACTGGGGCAGCCTGCACCGGCTCGACCTCTCGAACACGAACCTGCTCGTGCTCGTCGACGGCGATCCGCACGTGCCCTACTCGCCGGAGTCGATCGCGCACGTCGAGCAGTACGTGCGCGACGGAGGGACGCTGCTCTTGATGGCCGATGGCGGCGAGGTGATGCCTCCCGGGGCGGCGCTGGCCGAGCGACTGGGCGTGAAGCTCACGAAGATCGCGGCGAAAAAGCCCCTGCGCGCGGTCGAGGCACCGTGGGAGATCGAGTTTCGCGGCGGGCGCGTGCTCGATCTCGGCGCGGAGTGGACCGTCCTCGTGCAGGACGCGGATCAGAAGCCCGTGCTCGCGCAGCGGCCGCTCGACAAGGGCTGGGCCCTCGTCGGCAGTCGCGGGCTGTTCGGTCACCAGCCGGACGCGAAGGACCCGATCAACGCGGCCTGGGTGACGCCCCTCCTGGTCCGCCTCGCGACGACCAAGGCCATCGACGCGAAGCGGCCGCACGAGGGCGCCTTCGCCGAGCACGAGCGCGCGGTGGGACCGCTGACGCTCGAGTACACCGACGGCACGCAACGATTCGCGGATGCGATCGCGAGCGAGTACGCGCTGGTGCGCCCGCACCTCGTGGCTCTCACCGGCGTCGAGCCCGCGGAGGGCATGATCCGTCGCCTGCTGGTCCTCCCCACGGGCGGCGGGGGCTTCAGCAGCGGCGAGCGCATCGCGATCGCCGCCTGGTGGGGCGACTACCCGAATCAGCGCTACCCGATGGTCGAACTGATCTCCCACGAGGCCGGACACTCCTGGGTGCTCCCGCACCCGGAGCCGCTGTGGAACGAGCCGATCGCGACCTACCTCGGGATCTCGGTCGGTCGGCGCCTGGAGATGCCCGAGGCCCGACGCACCCTCGACGAGCAGATCGCCGCGGGCCGGAAGATCGACCCCGACTTCACTCGGGTCGATCCGCTGGCCGAGGACGCTGCGCGCGACCTCGTGTGGGGCAAGTCGTACTTCGTCTTCGAGGAACTCGAGCGCCTGCACGGTCCCGGCGCGCTGGCCAAGTACTTCCAGCGCAAGCGCGCGCTCGTGCCCAAGGATCGCAAGAACTACTCGATGGACGACTGCGTGGCCGTGTGGAGCCAAGCCGTCGGGACCGACCTGTTTCCCTGGTTCCGCTCGCTGGCCTTCCCCGTGGATGCCTCGCGCACGGATCTCGACTGAGGCGAGTCCGGCTCAGCGCCCAGGCGGTGGAGGTTCTCCGTGCGGCCCCACGGCAACTCGCGGGGCGCGTCGCTCCGTGGACCGGCTCTGCTCGTGGATCTGGGCCGACCACGAGGCTCGCCTCACTGCATCGTGGGACCGGGCGCGCCGAAGCTCATCGAGGCATGGACGCGAAGGCGCATCGAGGCCACCGGTCGATGAACCGTGTCGATTCACGCTCCCCAGGCGACGAGCACTCCATTCGAGAGGTTGAACGTGCTCGAGGTGCAGAAGTTCGCCGCGTTCCGATACCACACCTGGTACGTGCGCGACCCCGGCGCGGTGACGAGGCCCTGGGCGGAGACGGCCGGATCTCCCGGAGCCGGGTACTGCGACGCGCCGCTCGCGTTCGGCTTCGTCCCCAGGCGAATCACCGTTCCCGCAGCGCAGCGCAGTCCGTCGCCGAAGGGAGTTCCCAGTCCGCCGTTGGACTGCGTCGAGCCCTGGAAGTAGAGCGCCGAACTGTTGGGCATGCCGCTGCCCGCGAGCAGGAGCGTGTCGTTCGCGAGGCTCGCGCTGCCCGAGGCGGACAGGTTCGAGCCGCTCGTGTTCAGCGAGCTCGCGCAACCGTTGCCCGCGGTGCCGTTGTTGCCGCACGGGCAGGCGGCGGCGCTGCCGTCACCGAAGCAGTAGGGCGTGGGGCGCGGGGTGAGGGTCCACTTCACGGCGTGGTAATAGCCGTTGGCGGACTGGGCTTCGCCTACGACATCACCGGCGGCATTGACGCGCCGTGCGCGGCTGATCGTGCCGCCGGGAAGCGTGCCGAGGTTGATCGGAACGCCGTCGCGCCAAAGGACGCCGACCTCGATCGGAAATCCTGCCGACGCCGTGGCGATGATGTCGCCGGCGTCGTTGATGTCGATCGCCGGTGTGAAGGCCGAGAGTCCCTGAGGCATGGGCAGGACCTGCACTGCGCCGTTCCGCCACAGGGAAGCGACGCCCGCATTCAGGCCGACGATGTCGCCCAAATTGTTGATCGCGTAGGCCTTCGAGGACGCGCCGCCGCCGATCCAGCCGCTGAGGTCCGTGTACTGTCCGTTCTGCCAGAGGAACGCGTGCTGGTTCGTGTTCGCGATTGCCGCGACGCCCACGACCGCGCCGAGGTCGTTGATGCCGAACGCCTCCGAGTACGTGCCCCCGCCCAGGAAACCGAGGTCGGCCTGAAGCGATCCCTGGAACCAGACGACCGCGTGTCCAAAGAAGTTCGGCCCTCCCTCCTTGGCCCTGCCGACGATCTGGCCCGACGCATTGATCGCGTGCGCCAGGTTGAAGGCCGAGGATCCGCTCGGGAGCCCCGGGAGCGCGGACACGTTGTTCTGGGAGTCCCAGTAGATGCCGTAGGAGAAGAACCCGCTGATGGTCTGTCGCCCGGCGCTTTCGCCCGTGTCGTTGAGGTCCTCGGGCACGCACAGTCCGCCGTTGGCGCTGAGGTCGGGGATGACGGAGATCTGGCCGTTCACCCACTCCACGGTCCGGTAGGCGCCAGCGGCATCGGTGGCCATGCCGACGATCTTCCCGGTGTCGTTGATGGCGTACGCGGACGCGTACGTGCCCCCAGGGAGCAGCGGAAGGTCCGTGATCGTGACCTGCCAGGAGGTCTGCTGCGCCTGCGCGACGCCGCCGAGCAGGAGCATGGCGCCCGTCCACCCCGTCCCATTGCCCATCTTCATCGTCCTGTCTCCAAGATCACGTCCATTCGGAGCTCTCGCGCCCAGGCCCGAGCCGGAGGATTCCACCGTGAGGTGATGTCCCGCCGGGCCTCCCGAACTCCTGCGCCATCCCGGTCCGGAAACGGTCAACTTTCTCGCAACAACCTGCATTCCTGAGCACGGCCCACGCAGCGTGCTGCCCGTGATGGCCTCAGGGTCCATGGTAGGCGCTGGGGAGGATTCGTGTGGTGGCCGGGAGGTGCCTCGCGTCGGAGGAGGCCGGGGCCTGAGCGCTCGTGGGAGCCAGCGCAGATCCGTCCTCGCGGCGCGGCCCGAAGCGGAGTGGAAGGTCCCAATCGCTCTGGCTCCTCCTGGCGGATTCGAGTGGCTCCACTCCCAGGGGCGCGGCACAGTTCCGCACATCATGCACCACCCGGCCCTCTTCACTCCCGTCGCTCTCGGCGCGTTGCAACTCACGAACCGCATCCTGATGGCACCGCTCACGCGCTGCCGAGCCGACGCGGCGCACGTCCCGACCGCGATGATGGTCGAGTACTACGCCCAGCGCGCCAGCGCCGGCCTGGTCATCTGCGAGGCCACGATGGTGATCGAAGGTCACTCCGCGTTCGGCGCACGCGAGCCGGGGATCTACTCGGCGGCCCAGGTCGCCGCCTGGAAACGGGTGACCGATGCGGTGCACGCGAAGGGCGGCAAGATCGTCCTTCAGCTCTGGCACGGCGGGCGTGCCTGCCACTCGCTCCTGAACGGCGGCGCGCAGCCCGTGGCGCCCAGCCCGCTGCGCATCACGAACGACGAGACGCACACGCCGCTCGGCAAGAAGCCGTACGAGGTCCCGCGCGAGCTGCGCGACGACGAGTTGCCCGGCATCGTCGGCGGCTTCGAGAAGGCCGCGCAGAATGCGCGTTCGGCGGGCTTCGACGGCGTCGAGGTCCACGGCGCGAACGGCTACCTGCTCGACCAGTTCCTGCGCGACGGCAGCAATCAGCGCAGCGGTCGCTACGGAGGTTCGCTGGAGAATCGCGCGCGCCTGATGCTCGAGGTCGTCGACGCGGTCATCGGCGTCTGGGGCGCCGGGCGCGTGGGTGTCCGCATCTCGCCGTTGAACAGCTACAACGACATGCGCGACAGCGACCCGGTGGGGCTGACGAGCTACGTCGCCGCTCAGTTCGACCGACGGGCCCTCGCCTACCTGCACCTGATGCGGGCCGATTTCTTCGGCGCGCAGAAGGGCGACGTCGTGCGCCCGGCGCGCGCGGCGTTCCGGGGCGCGTTGGTGGGCAACATGGGCTACTCGCCGGCCGAGGCGGCCCAGGCTGTCGCCGACGGAACGCTCGCAGCCGTCGCCTTCGGGCATCACTACGTCAGCAACCCGGACCTGGTCGCGCGCGTGAAGGCCGGCATCGCGCTGGTGGAGCCGGACAGCCGCACCTTCTACACGCACGAAGCGCAAGGCTACACGGACTACCCGACCTTGCAGCCGGCCTGAGGTCGAGCACGGACGACCCCTCGCCGCGCTCGAGAGCGATTGCGGAGTCGAGTCCGACACGGCCGACTTCGCGGCCTTCAAGGAACCTCACTTCGCTTCTCGCGCCAGGTCGAGGCGTTCTCGGTCCTTCACGCCGGCCTCCTCCGGACGGCCCGCACCGGTCGAAGCTCCTTGCGCACGTACGGCCGCGATCTCGACCGTCGCGCGACCTCCACGAATCCGTTCGCGAAGAAGCTCGAGGCGATTCCGGTCCACGCGAACACGTCCGGCATCCGTTCGCCGCGCGGCTCGTGCGGGCAGGCTTCCACGAGCGCCGCGCCGCGCCGTCGCGCGTGCTCGAGCGCGGCGGCGATCATGCGCGCCGCGATGCCGGTTCCGCGATGCTCCTTCGCGACGTACACGCACGCGATCGTCCACGCCGGGCGCTCGTCGACGGGCTTCATGACGCGCGAGCGCGCGAGGCCGCGGTACTCGGCACGCGGCGCGAGCGCGAGCCACGCGACCGGCTCGCGGCCGAGGTAGCCGAGCAGGCCGGGCTCCGCTCCCGAATCGACCAGCTTGCGCATCGCGCGACGGTTCTTTTCGCCCTTCGAGCGCTCGTACTCGGCGCGCGGGAGGCGCGGCGTCATGCACCAGCATCCGCCGCACGCGCCGCGCGGACCGAACAGCTTCTCGAAGTCGTCCCAACGATCGCTCGTGAGCGGATGGACACTGAGACGCGGAGAGCGCTTCGTCGTCATGCGCACCAGCTGAACTCCGGATGGCCCCGGCCCGCAACCAGGCGGGCGATGCCCAGTGCGTCCTCGCCGGTGTCGTGGCGGGATCCGCGGTCCGCCCCGGCGCGCACGTCGGCCGGGGCCGCACCCGGGGGGATGGCGCGCTAGTACTTGAAGATCCGGTCCCAGTCCGCGGGGCCGTAGCCGAGCTCCTGCAGCAGGCGGCGAGCTTCGGCGCTCCCTCGGCTCTGTGCATCCCTCCACAGCGCGCGGCCGAGGAATCCGAAGTGCGCGAACGGCAGGCGGGGGAGGAGCACGGCCTCCGTGGGGGTGGCGTACTTCTCGGAGTACTTGGCGCACAGCTCCGTGCACACGGAGCGCGCGTACAGCATCATCGGGTTCGGCTCCGCGGAGCCCGCCGTGTAGAGGCCGGCGGCCTGGAACTGCTGCAGCAGCGGCGCGCGATCGGCAAGGATGGGCAGCGCGTACTTCTCGATCGCCGGCGCGTTGCACGGATCCTGTTCGAGGACCTGGGAGCACAGATCGAGCACGGCAGCGTCGCCCTTCTCTCGACGGCGGGCCAACTCGGCGCGGAAACTCTCGACGTCGCCGCACTGGATGCCGACCGTGAGCGCGGTGGTCGCGATCGATCGCACCTGCTCGAGGCGCTCACCCGCGGAGACCGCCTCGAGCCGATGGAACAGGGTTCCGATCCGACCGGCCACGCGGCCGAGTTCCCGGCAGCGGTCCTCGTCGGCGTCCAGGCCCTTGGTGCGCTCCAGCTCGTCCCAGATCGCGGGAAGCTCGACGCCCGCCTGCTGGAGCGCCTCGAGATCGCCGCGCTCGAGGTTCGCGGCCTGGGTCTCGATCCACTGCTCCGGACCCTGGCGCGCCAGCACGCCCTTCGCGATCCCGAGCTCGAGGACCAGCTCGTGGGCGAGCTCGTCACCGTCGCGCGATGCATTCAAGAGGTCGATGCGTTCGCGTGAGGGCTTGTCGGGGAAGTCGACGGCGAGGATGTCGCCTCGCGACAGCTCCTCGCCGTATCTCTCGCGGTACTCGCGAACCAGCGTCTCGATGCGACCGATGGACCATGCGTGGCGTTTGCTCGGTCGGCCCGTGGCAGGGTCGATCCAGCGCGCCAGCTCGGCGCAGGCCACCGCGTCGCCGCCCGCGCACGCGCGCTGCAGCCAAGGCACGGCGAGCGGCGAGTTCAGGGCGCAAGCCTCGAGCATGGCCCGGCCAACCCGAGCGCAGCGCTCGGCCGGGGCGTCGGTCCACGCCGATTCGACATGGACCAGCGCATCGCCCGATCCGCAGCGCAGAGCGCTGATCCAGTGGCGCACGGCGTCGTCCGCGAGCCGGTCGCGGTCCGCCCCCTCCGCCTCGAGCGCGAGCCGGTCGCAAGTGGCCGCGTACGTCGCGAATCCGCCCCCGGGCGTGGACCACGCGAGCCGCAGGGCGTCCACCGAGTACTCGGGTCTCGCGAGGAGCCCATCGATGATGTCGCAGTCGGCGCGCGTTCCGAGCTCGCCCAGACCTTCCATGTAGAAGACGAGCTCGATCGGTCCGGGCAGGGCGCGGCCGGTGCGCGCGGTCGTGCGCACCATCTCCAGCCCGCGCTGCGGATCCGCGGGAATCCACCTGTGGCTGCCGAGCAACCACGTGCCGAGCTCCCAGCCGATCTCGGGAACCTCCGGGATCTGGCGCTCGAGGAAGTCGACGGCGCGCGCCGGCCCGAACTTCTCCGACAGCTCTTCGCCGACGGCGAACATCTGCTCGGTACGCGTGTCGCACTCGGTGGGAATCCCCGAGAACTCGAAGTGGCGCCGCAGGTAGTAGGCCGTGACCTCGCGATCGATGCGTCGCACGAGCGGCTCGTCCTGAGCAGCCAGGGCGTCGAGCAGCGCGATCTGGCGCGCGACCTCAGCCGGCGCAGCGGGTGCGAGCGCGTCGAGGTCGGTGCGCGCGTAGCGCGTGCTGCCGTGGACGAGCGCCGTCCCGATCGCGCGGGCGCGCAGCGCGGGATCGGGCCGCGCGAACCCGCGTCCGGACTCGCGCGAGCTCGCCACGAGCTCGGCCGCGCGCGCGCAATCGGCCTCGAATCCGGCGGCGTCCAGGCGCTCCAGGTACGCCGCCCGGTAGCGGGGCTCGTAGTCCTCGAGCAGCGCCTGTGCGTGCCACGAGCCCCTCTCCGCCAGGGCGATCAGCTGTTCGTACGCGCTGCGTCGCACTTCATCGCTCGAGTCGCTGCGCAGCCGCAGGCTCGCGAAGAGCGCCAGCACGGCGGGCTGCTCGGCGAGTCCCGTCGACTTGGATAGGAGCTCCTCGGCCGATGCAATCGAGTCCTCCGTGGGCTGCGCGAGCATGTCCGCGAGCACGTACTGCTCCTTGCTGCTGCACGGCCGGCTCTCCCGGAACTGGAGCAGCCACGAATCCTTCCACTGCTCGGGAGTGAGCGGGTCGATCTGCAGCACCTCTGCCAGCGCGGCCGCGTGCCACCAGAGGCTCGGGTCGTGCTGCCACGCGCCGGCGATCAGGCGCGAGTAGATGCGCGGCAGGCCGGCGCGGTCCGACGTGTCGTGCGGCTGCAGTGGCGTGAAGTAGAGCCGCGCGATCTGCGCGCTGCCTGCGACGGGCGCCTTCTGCGCCGGCAGCTTGGCGACGCCGCGCAGCTCGCGCTCGAGCTCGGGGAACGCGCCCCGCTCGAGCACGCGTTCGACGCAACCGAGCACGAGCAGTACCTGTGTCGGCTCGAGCGGGCGCACGAAGAGGTCGAGGTCGGCGAGGGCGGCCCAGGCGCTCTCCGCGTCGCCGCGGGAGGTCTCCTTGTCGTCGAGCGTCGCGAAGCACAGGAGGAGTCGCGGGAGCAGCTCGCCGCCGGCAGCCATCTCGCGCAGCGCCGCGATCGGGTCGGGGAACCGCTCCGACTTGCGCCGATGTCGCACGTAACTCGAGAGCAGCCAGGTCTTGCACTCGCGCGCGTCGGCCGTCTCCGGAAGGCCGCGTTCCGCGGCGCGCTGGTACACGCTCCAAGCCTCTCCGTAGGCGACCCACGGGGTCTTGGTGGGGCGCAGGTTCTCGGCGCGGAACTCCGCGCCGATCGCGGTGTGAAGTCGCACCCGCCCCTGCGCTTCCCACCACAGATCCGACTGCGGCAGCCGCTCGTATACTCCTGCCGCGGATGCCGGAAGGTAGCGCCCATCGCGGCCGGCGAGGAACGCGTCGCCGAGGATCAGCCCGGCCGGCGCCCAGGTCAGGTCGGCGGCCTGGGACAAGAGCGCGATGCCCTCGTTCGACTCGTCGGCGCAGCGCGGGATGCCGAGGCTCTCCGTGCCCAGGACCGTCAGGGCATCCTTGCGGCACTCGTAGTCCGTGGACGAGTCCGACGCGCGGCGCAGGATCCCGAGGGCCTCCGCGCGCTCGTCGGGCGTCGCGCCGACGAGGAGCTCGCGCGCGCACCAGCTCGCGCCGCGGCCGAAGTCCTTCTCCATCGCCATCCTCAGCGCGCGCAGCGCGGAGGCGTGCGCGTCCGCGCAACCGGGCAAGGGCGCGGGCCTCGAGCCGAGATCCACGTCGCGCCCCGCGTACCACGCCCCGAGCAGGAGCATCGCTCCCAGGTGCCCACGCTGGGCACGGCCCCACAGGATCTCCAGCCTCTGGTCGGCCGAGCCGGCACGGCGTACCTCGTCGCGCAGCCAGGCGAAGTTCGGCTCGTCGCCGGAGCCCAGGGACACGGCGCCCACGAACCCGAGATCGGAGCCGTAGTGCGCGGCGTTGACGTAGGCGGTCCGGACATAGTCCTCTTCCGACCTATCGCCGAATTGGACGTCGTAGCCCTTGTGCTCCCCACGCTGCACCGTCGAGGCCATCTGCAGATACGCGCGCGGGTTGCCGGCGGCCGCGTCGGCCTCGAAGGCGTTCATCCGTTCGACGAAGGCCGTCGTCGCGGCGTACGCGGCCTCCTCGCGCGCCAGCTCGGCCGCGTACGCCGCTTCGTACTCGGCCTGGGCCTGCTCGCGGTATCGTCGGTCCTCCGCGGCCTGTTCCAACTCCTCCCACTGCGCGCGACGCTCGGCCTCGTACTCCTCCTTCATCCGCGCGAACGGGTTCTCCGGGAGGCCGAAGGACTGCTGGCGGAATCGGCCGGACGCCGCGTCGTTCAGCATGTCGGTGGCGATGCGCTCCGCGTCGCTCGCACCGGGGCTCGAGCGGTAGTAGGTCTGCGCGGTCGCGGAGACGGAGAGTGCCGAGACCCAGGGGAGGACGAGCAGGTGGACGCGCCAGCGCATGATCCGAGCGAGGATACGGAAGGCCCCCAGGCCCTCGCGACGGCGAGCTCGCGGGTTCGACGGCGTCGGCATGTCCTCTGGATCGGCCTCGGATGCCGCTGGCTGTAGCGAGGCCCCGCGGGCGGTGTCGGTCCACGTGCGCGACGACGCGATCGTCGCGGATCTGGCGACGTGTCGGCAGGCGCTGCGCGATCCGGTCGCCGCCGTCGTTCACGATGGGGGGCAGGCCCTCCGTGCCCACGTCGCGCGAGTCGACAAGGTCGGCGCCACGAGCGGTCGCGCGCCAGGCCCGGGTCATCGACGCGGTTCTGCTCGGTGGTGAGCCAGTCCGAGCAGTCAGGTCGATGACGAGGGAAACAGCTTGCCTTTGGGGGGGCGGCTGTTCGGAGTTCACGCGCGTCCTTCCGCGCTCGAGGGCCCGACCGAACTCACAGGGTCTGGGAATGACGCTCGGCAGGCGGTCGCTTCGAGCTCGTCCTCATCCGCACCGAGCCTGCCCTGGGATCCCGTGCTCGGGCTGCCCCGGACGGAGCGGGACGCGCAGACCCTCAGTGCTTCTCCGCGAGTGCTTCGCGCAGATGGGGGACCAGCGCATCCGCCCACATGCGATAGCCGGTCTCGGACAAGTGCAGGAAGTCCGGCATGATCTCCTTCCGGATCGAGCCGTCCTCCTCCACGAAGCGGTCGCCCACCCGCAGGCAGCGCACCAGCTTGCCGTCGTCCATGCCCGCCAAGACCTGGTTGATCTGCGCGATATCACCGCGCATGGCGTTGAAGCGTTCGCCGCGGGGGAACACGTCGAGCACGAGGAGGCGCGCAGCCGGGCACTGCTCGCGCAGCACGGCCACGACGCGTTGGATGCCGAGCAGGGTCTGCGCGGCGTCGCTCGAGCCGTGGCCCAGGTTGTTCGTGCCGATCAGGAGCACGATCGCCTTCGGCTGGAGTCGCGTGAGCGGCGCCTGGCCGAGCCGCCAGAGAACGTGCTCGGTGCGGTCGCCGCTGACACCCAGGTCGAGCGCGCCGAGCGGCTCCAGCGCTTCCTTCCACACGCGCGCGCCGGCGCCCTCCCAGCCCTGCGTGATCGAGTCGCCGACGAAGACGACCTTGGCGCTCGCCGTCTCGCGGGCTCGCTTCAGGCACTCCTCCTGACGCGGCAGGATCCCTTCGTCGGTGCGCGGGACCGGCACGACCGAGGACGGCTGCTGAGTGGGAGCTGCCGCCTGAGCGAGCGGATGGACCGCGCTCGGGGAGAGCAGCGCAAGTGCGAGGAGGACCAGGGTGTGCATGAGCGGGACCAAGGATTCAGGGCGGAGGGCGTCGATGGACGTCCGCCGCAGACTAGCCGCCGCGACGGAACTCGCGCACCTGTCGAGTCGATCGCGACCCTGGAGTTCGCTCCTGGATGGCTCTTTCGGGCTCGGCGTGCACGGGTCGGGGGGGGTGCGGCTCCGGAGCAACTGCGCCGCGCGGTGCGCCGGGTCCCCATGGGGAACGGCGCGAATCCCAGGCTGGAAGCAGTGCGGTGACGGGGCCTGCCGCCGCGCCGTATGCTCTCCGACCCCCTTCGAGGACCTCGCATGCTGTCCACTCTGCTGATCTCCGCCCTGACCCTGTTCCCCGCCGGCTCACGGGATGAGCCCGACGTGCTGCGACTGCAGGGCGGCAAGACGATCGAATGCCGCGTGCTCTACGAGGACTCGACTCGGATCGTCTACCGCGCGAAGGGCAAGAGCGCCGAGATCGGGCGTTCCGAGGTGGCTGCGGTGGAGTCCGTCGAGAACAGCCTGCGCACGTACTTGCGCAAGTACGACGAGTCCGATCGCGGGAACCCGCGCGCGCAAGCCGAGCTCGCGCAGTGGGCCGAGTCGAACGGGCTGCCCGGCGAGGCGCAGTGCGGCTGGATCCGCATCCTGAACCTCGAGCCGCTGAACGAGTTGGCCTGGGCCAAGCTGGGCGGGGTCAAGCAGCGCGACGTCTGGAAGCTGAAGGTGCGCGGGCGCTTCTATTCGATCGAGGAACTCCGCAAGCGTGTCAGCGATTGGAAGACGGCCCTGGAACTGCCCACCGCGCACTTCCTGGTCCGATCGGACGGCGACCCGGCGCGGCTCCTGGACGCGGCCATCGACGTCGAGCGCGCGTGGCTGGCCTTCTACGACGTGTTCGGCACGGCGCTGACGCTGTACGTGTTCGACGAAACGCCCGAGCTGAACTTCGTCACGGACCCGAAGGACTACCCGAGTCCGCCGGTACCCGGCATGAGCGTGTGGTTCGACCGCGTGGCCAACTCGCTCAACTGCAACCTGACCGAGAACCCGAATCGGACGGCGATCGCGTCCGAGTTCTGCGAGCTGATGATCTTCAACGCCTTCCGCCGCACGCTGGACAAGCGGACCGGTGACATCGAAGGCTGGGTCCGTTCCGGCATCGCGATGACGTTCGGCTTCGGATTCCGTCCCGACCCGGGGCACGCCACGTTCGATTTCAAGGTTCCCGAGGTCGGACAGTTCCGCCTCGTCGCGGAGGACAAGGATCCGCTGCCGCTCAAGCGCATCCTGGGCTCGGGACGCGGCGCCTACGACGGTGGGCCCGGCAGCGAGCGGTACGTCGCGGCGGCGTACACCCTGGTCCATTTCCTGGCCTTCGGCGACGAAGGCAAGCACCGCGCGCAGTTCGGCGAGTACATGCGCGACGCGTACATCGGGAAGTCCGGCGCGTCGCGGCTCTACGAGAAGCTCGGCCTGGACGAGAAGGCGCTGGAGAGCGCCTGGCGTGAGTACGTGAAGCGCACCGCCGGGGGGTGAAGGGCAGCGCGCGCAGCAAGGCGCTCCGGTCCTGGGAAGGACCGGCGCCCTCGCGCGTCGAGTCACGCTGGCGACTGAGCCCCAACAACTGCGCCGGCGGCGGCGTTTGGGCCTGGTCCCTCCGCGGGTTCCGGGAGTCTGGTCCCGCGCGAGCCTCGCTTCTCACCTCCCTGCGTCGCTACGCAGGCCTGCCGGAGCATTGCTGTAGCCTGAGCTGCGCGCGGCACTACACCGAAGGTCCTGACCCGCGCGCTGCACGACCATGCGACGAATTCCCGCCTCTCGAACCCGCTCCTCCCACCGTTCGCTCCTCCAACTGGTTTTCGCGTGCTTCGCGCTGCTTTCCTGCTCCGCTGCCTCGCCAGCTGGACCGCAGGGCGCCTCAGCGCAGGAGACGAGCTCGAGCGAGATTCGTTCCGCGCTCGTGCGCGGTGACTGGACGGTGGCGCGCAGACTCCTGGACGAGCGCCTCGCATCCGAACCCGACAAGGCGGACACCTGGCTCTACCTGACGGGCGTCGCCTGCGAGCTCCAGGGCGAGGCGACCCCGGCGCTCGAGTCCTTCTCGGCCCTCGAGCAGCGCTTCGCGTCGAGCGCACTCGCGGCGAAGGCGCGCTTCCGCCGCGCCGAGATCCTGCGCGCGCAAGGTCGCCATGCGGAGGCCGAACCGATCTGGGAAGCCGAAGCGCTGCGTCTGCGCTCCGAGACCCGTCAGCACGAGTTGGCGAAGGTCTACCTCGACCTGGCCGACGCGCTCTCGACGCCGCCCACGACAACAGTCGCGGAACCGCCGCGCATCGACTACGACGCGGCCTACCCGCTGTACGCCGCGGTCCTCGAACTCGCGGCGCCGGCGTCGGACCGTGCGCGCGCTCTCCTGCGCATGGGGCTATGCAAGGAGCGCAAGAGCGCCTGGTCGGAGTGCGCCGCCGACTGCGAGCGCTTCCTCGCTCTGTACGACGCCGCGCGCGAGTCGGGGCCCAATGCCGCGCCGCGTGAGCTCGCGGCAGCTCCGCTCGTGGACGTGCTCGACGTGCGCCTTCGCCAGGGACGCGCGCTCCTGTCCTTCGGGCAGCGTGTCCCGGCGCGCCGCGCGTACGAGGATCTCGCCGAGGCGGTGCAGGTCGCGGAGGGCGGACCCTACGCCGCCGCGTATCGCGCGCTCGATGCCGGAGAGCGAGCGCGTGTCGCACGGATCGCGGGAGATGCGCGCCGTGCGATCGCCGAGACGTACCAGGTCACGGACTCCCGGGAAGCCCAGCTGGCGATCGCGGCGCTGCGCCGGTTCCTCGGCGCCTCGCCCGGCCACCGCGACGCGTTGCCCGCACTGCGCAGGATCGCCGAGATCGAGGCGCAGCACGGCCGCACCGAGCAGGCGGTCGCTGCGTTGGACGAAGTCCTCGCCGCCCCCGACACCGCGACCAACGAGGTCGAGCGCGAGGCCGACACGCGCCTGCGCATGCAGTGCGTCCTCCAGAAGGGCGACCTGTTGCTGGCGCAGCAGCGCTTCGAGGCGGCGACGGCCGTCTACACGGACTACACGACCCGGTTCCCGTCCGGCTCCGACTGGTCGAGGGCCCAGACGCAACTCGTCGAAGTCGACTACCTGCGTGCGTGGCACCTGAACGAAACGGGCACGCCAGCAGTGGCGCGCGCGGCGTTCGCGGCGTTCCTTCAATCGCATCCGCTCGACGCGCGCGCGCCCGACATGGCCTACGCCCTGGGCTTCACGTTCCACCGCGAGGCGGACCGCGTGTTGTCGGAGATGAGCGGCGATCCGAAGCCGCCCGAGGCGGAGAAGCGCGCGAAGGAGCTCTGGCGCGAAGCCGTCGAGGAGTGGCGCCGTGTCGCGCGGCGCTACCCGCAGACGAACGCGGCCTCGCAGTCCCTCTTCCGGGTCGGGACCACGCTCGAGCAGCACCTCGGCGACGTCGAGGGTGCCGTCGAGGCCTACCGACTGTGCACGTTCGGCAGCCACGCGGGCGAGGCCGTGCAGCGCCTGCAGCAGATGACGCGACCCGAACTCGCGCTCGCGAGCCAGGGCGTATGGCGCAAGGCCAGCCGCCCGCACGTGACCGCGCAGGTGCGCAACGTCGAGTCGCTGCGACTTCTCGTCTATCGCCTCGACCTGGAGGCGTACTTCCGCCGCCACGGGACCTACCACGGCGTCGAAGCGCTCGACCTCGACCTGATCGCCGCGGACGCCAGCATCGACGTCGCCGTGGGGGGCTACCGCCGCTACGCGCCCATCGACGTGGATCTCGAGCTGCCCGTCGACGGACCCGGCACGTGGGTCGTCGCCGTGACGGGCGGCGAGCTGCGAGCGACGACGCTCGTCGTGGCCAGCACGCTCGACGTGATCGTGAAGTCGTCCCCGCGCGAGGTGTTCGTCTATGCGCAGGACCTGGCGCGCAACGAACCCGCGGCGAAGACGCGCGTCCTCGCCACGGTGATGACGCAGACCGGGCCGAGAACCCTGGAACTGACGACCGGTGCCGACGGTGTCGCGCGTCAGGCGTTGGAACGCACGGACGCGTGCAGCGAGGTCTCCGTGCTCGCGCTGCGCGAAGGCCACGTGGCCTCGGTCGGTCTTTCGCACGCCGGAATCCAGCTCGGCGTGCCGCTCGCCCCGAAAGCCCTCGTGTACACGGATCGCCCCGCATACCGCCCGGGCCAGACGGTCGGGTGGCGCGCGATCCTGCGCGAGGTGCTCGACGGCCGCGAGGTGTTCGAGCCCGGCGCGAGCTACCGCGTCGAGGTCGTCGATCCGGCCGGGAGGGCGTTCCAGCGCGCCGAGCTCTCGCTGTCGACCTTCGGAACCCTGTCCGGCGAGGTGCGCCTCGACGCCGCGGCCGCGTCCGGCGGCTACCGCATCGTCGTGCGCTCGCCCAAGGGCGGCGTCTTCCAGGGCGGATTCCAGGTGCAGACCTACCAGCTCCAGAAGGTGGATCTCGAGTACACCTTCGCGCGCCCGGTCGTGCAGCGCGGCGAGAAGGTCGAAGCCGAGATCCGCGCCGCGTACTACTACGGCGAGCCCGTCGCGGACGCCGCGCTACGGGTCGCGTTGCCCGACGGGACGCAGGCCGACCTGCGTACCGACGCGCGTGGCGTGGCCCAGCTCGCGTTCGACACGCGCGACATGACGCGGGAGGGGACGTTGCGCTTCACCGCGACGCTGACGGAGGAGGGCGTCACGCGCACCGGAACCGTGCAGCTCGCCCTCGGCGAGTACACCGCCAGGCTCCGAGCTCCGCGCGCCGTCGTGCTGGTCGGCGACACGATCGACGCCGAGCTGTCGACGATCGACGCCGAAGGTTCGCCCATCGCGCGCACGCTGAAGTTCACGCTCGTCGCGCGGCGCGCCGGAGAGGATGGGCGCTGGACCGAGACCGAGATCGAGCGCCGGGATGTCGCGACCGACGCGAAGACCGGCAAGGTCCGCATCGCCGTGCGCGCGGCGCGCGGCGGGGATCTCATCCTGCGCGCGGAGGCGACGGATCGCTTCGGCAATCCCGTCCTCGCCGAGGCCGCCGTGACGGCCTCGGGCGAAGAGGACGACGTGCGTCTGCGCCTCATCGCCGAGGATTCCGAGGTCGAGGTCGGCGGCAAGGCGCGCGTCCAGGTCGTCAACCGCTCCGGCGCCGGACTCGCGTTGCTCACGCTGGAAGCCGAAGGCGTGCTGGAGCACCGCCTGCTGCGCCTCGAGCCGGGTACGAGCACCGTCGAGGTCGCGATCGGATCGGTCGCGTTCCCGCGCGCCTGGGTCGCGATCGCGCGCATGGACGGGAGCCGCCTCCACGAGCACGCCACGCCGATCGACGTCGTGCGTCGCCTGACGGTGACCGTCGAGCCGCTGGCGGAGGTCATCGAGCCTGGATCACGAGCGCGGGTCCGCGTGACGGCACGCGATCAGCTCGGGAATCCAGTGCAGGCCGAGTTGTCCCTCGCGGTCGTGGACGAGGCCCTCTTCGACCTGTTCCGTGACACGACTCCCTCGCTCGCGAGCGTGTTCGACCGCGCTCCACGACGTGAACTCGGCGTGCGCACGGCCTCGAGCTGCACGCTGAGCTACCAGGGCAGCACGGTCGCGATCGCGCAGGAGATCCTGCTCGCGGAGCGCGAAGTCGCGGCGCAGGCGGCCTGGAACGACAAGCTGCCCGGGCTTCACGCGGACGACTTCTTCACGGGTGCGGGCGACACGGTGCCGCCCGGTGCGGCCGCGCCGAGCGCCGGCGGCGGCGAAGAACCCAAGCAGGAAGACGCGAAGTCGAAAGACGACGTGTCGGAAGGCCGGGGTTTCGGCCAAGGTCTGCGCAAGGGCCGGGCCGGAGGTCCCACGGCGGCCAAGCCTGGCGCGACCGAGGCGCCCGCGCTGCCCGAGACGGAGACCGCCTATTGGAGCGGAACGATCGTCACCGCGGCGGACGGCACGGCGACTGCCGAGTTCGACATGCCTGGTCAGAGCACGCGCTGGCGGGCCACGGCGCGCGGCGTCGGCCCCGAGACGCTCGTCGGCGAGGCCTCGGCCACGTTCCGCACGCGGTCGGAGCTGTTCCTCGAGCTGCGCGCTCCGATCCTCCTCGTCGAAGGAGACCGTCCACGATTCGTCGCGCGCGTGCACAACCAGACCGGGGCGACGGGTGCGCTCGAGCTCGTGCTGCGCGTCGAGGCGGGCGAGCGCGTCGTCACGCTGCCCGTGAAGGTCGAGCTCGGCACGAGCCCCGTCGTCGAGCACGTGTTCGAGGCGCTCGAGGCGCTGCCCGCGTGCGGCACTCTGCTGCTGCGGCTCGAAGCTGAGGGCGACGTGGGCGGGAAGTCGCGAGCCCTGGCGACCGAACAGCGCGTGCCCGTGCGGCCGTGGGGCCTCGAGGGCGCCGCGGCCGCGTCGGGACGGCTCGTGTCGGACGCCGTCCTCGAGCTGGAGATCGACCCGTCGCGCACGTGGACCAGCCGGACGCTGGAGATCGAGCTGGGGTCGAGCCTGCAGCGCATGCTGGTCGGCGAGGCGCTGGGTTCGAGCTTCGGCATCGCGCGCAGCGCCGGTTGCCCGGCACCGCGCACGATCGCGGACGCCGCCGCCGAGCTGTACGGCGTCATCCGCGTGCTCGAGCTCGTCACCGCGACAGGCGGTTCGCGCGACGACGCGCCGCGCCTCGCCGCGCGCGCCGCGATCCGCATCGTCGAACTGGTCGCCTCGCAGCGCGAGGATGGATCGTGGCCCTGGGTGAGGGGCGAGAATTCCCCCGCGCACGTCGAGACGTCCTGCCTGGCGCTCGCTGCGCTGGCGCGCGCCGGAACGTCGGGCATGCAGGTGCCGCCGCAGACGCTCAGCTCGGCGGCCGCCTATCTGAACGGCGCCTTTCAAGCCGCGGGCCAGCAGGACGACGAGCTCAAGGCGCAGATCCTGTGGGCGCTCTCCGTCGCCGACAAGGACACGTTCGACACCCTGAACCGGCTGCACCGCACGCGCGGGTCGCTCTCGCCCGCGGCGCTGGCCTACACGGCGCTCGCGCTCGTCGAGGTCGAGCGCGCACCGATGGCGGCCGACGTGGCCGAAACGCTGGCGGCGCGACTCTCCGACGGACCTGGTCCGAAACGGGCGCCACTCGAAGGTAACCGGCCGTGGAACCAGTCGCGCGTCGACATGACGGCGCTCGCGGCGTACGCGCTGGGACGCGCGCTGCCGTCGTCGCCGCGACTCCAAGGTCTCGTCGACGCGCTGGTCGCCGACCGACCGTGGTACCCCGCGCGTTCTCGCGGCTTCGCGCTCGCGGCGCTGGCCTGGCACGCGAAGAGCACGCGCCCGGCCGAGGAGCGTTCCGAGGTGACGCTGCGCGTGGACGCTGGTCCCGAGCAGCGCATCGTCCTCGCGCCGGGCGAGGCCGGCGCCGTCCTCAGCCTGCCGATCGCCGACGCGAGCCCGCGCAAGTTGCGCGTGGAGTTCAAGCTCTCGGGCGGCGGCCGGCCGCACTACACGGCCGTGCTGCGCGGCTTCACGACGGACACGTCGGCGCGGGAGGCCGGCGGACTGAGCGTCCGCGAGCAGCGCGAGCTCGCCGCTCCGCCCGTGTACCGAGGCCGCGAGATCGCGATCGGATTCGGCGTCACGCGCAACGTGAAGTCTTGGGTGAACGAGGTCGAGCACCTGCCCCTCGGCGGCGTGGCCACGTGCCAGGTGAGCTTCCGCGCCGAGCCGCGCGAGCGCGGCGACGACCGCTCGTACGACCACCTCGTGCTCGAGATCCCGCTCCCCGCCGGCGTGCGCGTGCTGGAGGACAGCCTGCGCGGCGGCTTCGAGGGCTGGCGTCAGGAAGACGGGCGTCTGGTCGTCGACCTGGGCGCGCAGACGTGGGATCGGACGCTCGAGTTCCGCGTGCTCGGCACGCTGCCCGGCCGCTGGCGCGTGCCGCCGGCGGTGCTGCACAGCGCGCACGACGCTTCGCGCTGGGCCGTCGGAGAGGCGCGCGACTTCGAGGTCCTGCCCCGCGGCGCGACCAGCAGCGACACGTATCGCCCGACTCCGGACGAGCTCTACCACCTGGGCCGCGCGACGTATCAGGCCGGAGAGCGCGAGCGGGCACGGACGCTGCTGGACGAGCTGTTCACCGGGTTCGGCGCGCAGCTCGAGGACCAGCCGCTGCGCGAAGCCGTCGAGATGCTGCTCTACCTCGCCCTCGAGAAGGACGACGCGCCCGCAGTCGTGCGCTACTTCGAGATCCTGCGCGAGAAGAACCCCGACCTGACGATTCCATTCGAGCAGATCCTGCGCGTCGGGGCGGCGTACCGGCGACTCGACGAGCACGAGCGCGCGCTCCTGATCTTCAAGGCGACGGTCGAGGAGACGTTCGGCAAGGACCTCCAGGTCGTCGGCGCGCTCGACGCGGCCAAGGACGCCGACCTGGCGCTGCGCACGTTCGCGCGGATCCTGGACGAGTATCCCGACTTCCCCGGCGCGCTCGAAGCGCAGCTTGCGCTGTCGGACCGCTTGCTGGCTCTGGCGCCCAAGGCCCACGAGGACGCCAGCCTGCGCAAGGCGAAGCGCGACCGCGCGTCGCTCACCGCCCAGGGCGTGGGCCTCCTGCAGCGGTTCCTGGCGATGCACCCGAAGGACCCGCTGGCCCCATCGGCCGGCCTGAACCTCGTGAGCGCGTACCTCGACATCGAGGACTACGAGCGCACTGCGGCGCTGTCGCGCGAGCTGGCGGGCGTGTACTCCGAGCCGCGGTTCGCCGACGCGTTCCTCTACTCGGCCGCGGTCGCGGAGTGGTATCGCGGCCAGGACGCGCGCGCGGAAGAGCTCCTGCAGCGCATCGCCGCGGCGACGTGGAAGGATCCTTCTGGCGTCGAGAAGCCCTCGGTCAACCGGGACCTCGCGCTGTATATCCTGGCGCAGATCTACCATGCGCGGCGCGAGTTCGGGCCGGCAGCCCGGACCTACGAGCGCGTCGAGTCCGTGTTCGCGGACGCGCGACAGTCGCTGCTCTCGTTGCGCGAGAAGCGCATCGCGCTGCCGGAGATCACCACGACACGCCCGGGTGAACCGGTACGCGTGAAGATCTCGCACAAGAACGTCGCGCGCGCCGAGCTCGCCGTGTACCCGGTCGATCTCATGACGCTCTACCTGCGCGAGAAGACGCTGGCGAACGTAGCGGGCATCGAGCTGTCCGGGATCTCGCCGACGCTCACGCGGACGATCGAGCTGCGCGAAGCGGACGCACTGCGATCGGCGGAGGAGGAGATCGAGCTCGCGCTGCCGAAAGCGGGCGCCTACCTGGTGCTCGTCCGCGGCGACGAGCAGCACGCCTCGGGGCTGGTGCTGGTCACCGACCTCGACTTGCAGGTGCAGGAGGACCAGGCCACTGGACAGATGCGCATCCAGGTCCTGCGCCTGAAACCGGCGGGCTACGTGCGCGGCGCCGAGGTGCGCGTGGTCGGCTCCGCCAGCCAGCGGATCGTGTCGGGCAAGACGGACCCACGCGGCCTGTTCGTGGCCGACGGGATCGCGGGCACCTCGACGGTGATCGCGCGGCTCGGGGAGCGCGAGTACGCCTTCTTCCGCGGGCAGCAGGTCCTCGCGCAGGTGGCCGGGAAACGCATGCAGGTTCAGCTCGAGAAGCTCGATCAGGGCGCGTACTTCAAGAACGTGCTCGACTTGAACAGCAACGCGCAGCAGCAGCGCGGCGAGCAGCTCCTCGAGGAGATCGCGCGCGACCGGGCTGGAGTGCAGGTCAAGCGGGTGAAGTGATCCGAGCCGGGCGCGTCATGGTCTCGAGCGAGCCCATGCGCGCCGGCGTCGATGCGGATTGCCGTTTCGCGCGGGCCCGAGTACAAAGTGGAGGAGAGCCAAGGAGATCCTGCACGCTCTCGAGAATGGACCTGATTCCATGAATCATCGGGACGACGGGCAGGATTGCCGACTCATGGGTCGGCCGACGCGCAAGGTTCGTACCTGTGCTTCCATCGCCGCCGCGCTCGCGTTCTTCTCGGCGATCGCTGGCGCACAGGGTGAAGTCCAGCGCGTCAGCGTCAGCTCCGCGGCCGCCCAGGGCAACGCGGACTCAGGCGTGCCCGCCCTCAGCGGCGACGGTCGTTACGTCGTGTTCAGTTCGCGGGCGAGCAACCTCGCGAGCGGCACCATGAGCTCGGCGCGACAGATCTACCTCCGCGATCGAGCTTCCTCGACGACGCAGTTGATCACGCGATCCCCCGGCGGCGTCGGGGGCAACGGCAACTCGGACGCGCCGGCGATCTCGGCGGACGGCCGGTACGTCGTCTTCCAGACGGATGCGACCAACCTGGCGCTGGACACCAACGGCTCCACGGACGTCTACCTCCACGACAGGGTGTCGGGCACGTTCACGCTCGTCAGCAGCGGGCCGGGTGGGGGCGCCACGGGCGGTTCGTACTCGCCGGCGATCAGCGCCGACGGCCGTTGGGTCGCGTTCTACAGCCTGGCCAACGACGTTCTCCTGTCGGACGGCAACGGAGTCCCGGACGCGTTCGTCTACGACCGCGTGACCGCGACGACCCAGCTCGCGAGCCTCGCGGATTCGAACGGTACGCAGGGTAACGCCTCGACGTTCCCCGCGGCGGGCGCTCCGTACAACGGCCAGATCGCCGTGGCCTCGAACGCGACGGGCACGGGCTGCCTCGTCGCGTTCCACAGCAGCGCCACGAACCTCGTCGCGAGTCCGCCGAACCCCAACTCCGTCAACGGGCTGTACTGGCGCGATCTGCAGGCCGGCGTGACCCGGCTGCTGAGCGTCGACGTCAACGGCAATCACGCGTCCAACGGAGCCGTCGTCGGCCTGTATGCGGGCGTGTCGATGTCGTCGGACGGCAGGTACGTCGCCTTCGACACGAATGCCCGGCTGATCGTCCCGGGCGACACGGCCTCCACGCACGACATCTTCGTGCGCGACGTCCTGTCCTCGACGACCGTCCGGGCGAGCCAGAGCTCGCAGCAGCTCAGCGGGATCGTGAACTTGCCCTTCGGGACCACCTTCCCGAGGCCGGTGTCGATCTCCGCGGACGGTGCCTTCGTGGCCTTCGAATCCGCCTACACGAACCTCGTTCCGGACGATGCCAACGGGCAGAGCTCGATCTTCGTGCGCGACCTCGTCCAGGGTCGCACCCGGCGCATCGACACAGGATCAGCCGGAGTCGAAGGGGACGGCGCGAGCGTCGGGGCGTCTCTCTCGGCCGATGGGCGCTACGTCGCGTTCGCCAGCCTGTCGAGGAACCTCGTTCCGTCGGACACGAACAACGCGAGCGACGTCTTCGTGGAGGTCAACAGCGCCGCGAGCCACGGAATCTGCTTCGGCGACGGCGTCGACACGGGCACGACTCCGTGCCCATGCGCGACCGGCGGCTTCGAGCGGGGCTGCGCCAACTCCGTCGTGCTCGCCGGCGGGCTGCTCGAGATGGTCGGCACCGCCTCGATCTCGGGCGACACGGCGATCCTCGCCGGGGCCGGCATGCCGAACAGCTCCGTCCTCTACTTCCAGGGAACGGCGAATCCCTCGACCTGCGCGAACCCGCCCTCCTGCACGACGTTCACCACCGGCGTGCCGTTCGGCGACGGGTTGCGCTGCGTCAGCGGCACGGTGCTCCGACTCGGCACGAAGACGAACAGCGCGGGTCGCAGCTCCTACCCCGCCGCGGGCGACCTGACGATCTCCGTGAAGGGGCTGATCGCGGCCCCCGGTACGCGCTACTACCAGGGTTGGTACCGGAACGCGGCTTCCTTCTGCACGGCGAGCACCTTCAATCTGACGAACGGCGTGAGCGTGAGCTGGGCGCTCTGATTGCGCCAGGGACGGAACTGTCCAACTCGCCGGACGGATACGGTGCCAAGACCGACTCCGACAGCCTCCTTGCTCCGCGCGGTCCACGGCGCTCCGCCGAGCCGACTCGAGGCTTGCGCGTCCGGAACGGAACCGCTCAATCCCAGAGGACCGAGCGGTCGATCTCGGCGATCCTCGCGCGGCCCGTGAGCGCCATGGCCAGCTCGAACTCGTTGCGCAGGATCCCGATCATCCGCTCCACGCCTTCCGCTCCGCCCGACGACAAGCCGTAGAAGATCGGCCGGCCCACGAGCACGGCGTTCGCTCCCAGGGCCAGCGCCTTGAGCACATCCGTCCCGCGACGCACACCGCCGTCCACCAGCACGGCGACCCGGCCTTCGACCTTGTCGGTGATGCGCGGCAGGGCATCGATGGTCGCCGGAACCGTGTCGAGATTTCGGGCACCGTGGTTCGAGACCAGGATGCCAGACAACCCCTGCTTCACGGCGATGACGGCGTCGTCCGCGTTGAGCACGCCCTTGACCAGGACCGGCAGCTTCGTGAGCGACTGCAGCCACTCGATGTCCTTCCAGGTGAGCCGCTGCGGGAGGATGTTCTGGAAGCCCGCCTTCTCCGTGTCGATTTTGCCGCCGCCCGCGGTCGGGAGCCCGCGCAGGTTGGCCATCTCCACGTTTGCCGGCAGATGGAACTTGGCGCGCTCCTGCCGGTTGCGCGCTCCGCCCACGGGCGTGTCGACGGTGACGACGAGAGCCCGGTATCCCGCGGCTTCCGCGCGCTTCACCAACTCGGCCGTGAAACCCTTGTCCTTCTGCACGTAGAGCTGGAACCACAGCGGACCGCTCGCCGCCTTGGCCACGTCCTCCAGCGTCACGCTGGACATCGTGCTCAACGTCATCGCCGCCTGGGCCGCTTCCGCACCGCGCGCTGTGGCCAGTTCGCCGTCGGGGTGCACCAGCTTGTGCAGCGCCGTCGGCGCGAGGAGGATCGGAAACGGGAGATCGAGCCCGAGCACGCTCACGCGCGTGTCCACCGAGCCGACGTCGCGCAGCACGCGCGGGTTCAGCCGGATGCGGTCGTAGGCCTCGCGGTTCCATCGCAGCGAGATCTCGTCGGCCGCGGCGCCCTCGATGAACTCGCGCGACATGGGCTCCATCCGGCGCAGCGCGATGGCGTGCAAGTCGGAGACGCTGACCGCGTCGGCGAAGGACGGGTCCGCGGAGGGATCGAGACCCGCCTGCGGCGGCGTGGCTCCGGGCTTGGAAGCACAGCCCGGGAGTAGCGCGCTCCCGGCGAGCACACTGGTCGTGACGAGCACGTTTCGGCGAGTCGGGTGCATGTTGCCTCCGTGGAGTTGGCGCGAGTGTGCCCGACGCGGCCGGGCCAGGCCAGGTCTCCTCCGCGTTGCAGCGGAATGCCTGCGAACGAGGAATCGCGCGCCGTCCTCCTGCATCCAGGATCGCTGCGGAAGCCTCCGGAAATGGGTCGCGGCGCGTGCTCTCCGCATGGAGGTCCGCGCCGCGCCTGTCGATGAAGCCGTGAACTACGGCTTCGCGTACTTGACCCTTCAACCATAGGAGCGGGTCTCCGGTGTCTCGACCTTCTTGCCGTCGAGGACCGCCTTCACCGCATCCTCCACGTAGACGATGCGCTTGTCGCCTTCGACTTTGCCGTAGGGGGCGTTGTCGAGTCCGCCCATGTAGGCGAGCACGCCCTTGGCGTCGATCACGTACATGTGCGGGGTCGTCTTCGCGCCGTACTTGCGGCCCACCTCGCCCTTCGGGTCGAGCAGCACGGGGCTCGTCATGCCGTTCTTCTTGGCGAACTCCTGGTTCTTCTTCACGTCGGAGCCGCCGAATTCGGCGCCGGCGGAGTTCATCGCCAGCCAGACGACGCCCTTCTTCTTGAGCTCCTCGGGCATCGTGCGCAGCGGGCCGCCCTCGCCGTACGCCCAGCCGCAGGCCGGGCACGTCGGGTCGAACCACTCGAGCACGACGACCTTGCCCTTGTAGTCGGCGAGCTTGACGGTCTTGCCGTCGAGGTCCTTGAGCTCGAAGTCGGGCGCGGGCTTGCCGATGGTGGCCTTCAGGTCCTGGGCCGGCTTCGGGTCCTCCTTCGCGGCCGGCGTGCTGCCGCTCGGCTTCTCGGGGGATGCGCGGGTCGGCAGCGCTCCGGCGACGGCGGTGAGCGCGAGCGCCCCGACGATCGCGGTCATGGTGTTCTGGAATCGCATGGTCTGGTGGGTTCCTGAGCCTGGTGAGGGAGGCCGATCCCGCCCGTGCGGACCGTCCTCCGGGTGATGATCGAGCACGCGAGCCAATCTGTCGCGTTCCCTGGGAGAAACCGGGCACTCCCCGGTTGCCTAGGCGGCCTACGCCTGCGCGCCCAGGTCCGATTCGCCCCGCCGGGTGCGTCGCGGGGGGGGGCCGGAAGCGCCCTCCGGTCACCGCGGCCCGGTCGAACCGTCCGAGATCCGGGTCGGAACTCGAGACCCCGCCGCGGAGGGCCGCACGCCCGACCTGGTCTCGGACCCGTCGGAATCGTCCTGCGACCGCACCCTTCAACGGGGATTGACCGGTCCATCCATGTCAGGGCACCCAGCTCACGCTCACGCCGTTCGAGAGGTTGAACGTGCTCGCCGTGCAGAACGAAGCCGCGTTGCGATACCAGACCTGGTAGTTGCGCGTCGCGCCGGCGGCCGGCACGAGGCCTCGCACCGAAATCGCGGGGTCTCCGCTGGCCGGATAGCTCGACGCGCCGGCCATGTTGTTCTTCGTGCCCAGGCGGATGATCGAGCCCGTGCCGCAGCGCAATCCGTCGCCGAACGTCACGCCGGAGCCGCCTCCCGCCTGCGTCGTGCCCTGGAAGTACAGCGCCGAGGAGTTGGGCATGCCCGCGCCGGTCAGCACGAACGTGTC
Organism: Planctomycetota bacterium; assembly: GCA_026692665.1. GTDB lineage: Bacteria > Planctomycetota > UBA1135 > UBA1135 > JAEUHZ01. Next base: position 149,028 of record JAPLOF010000015.1, on the reverse strand, counting down.
GGCGGCCAGGATCGCGTGACCGCTGCCCGACAGCGTCGCGCCGTGTCCGAGCGAGTTGGCGCATCCCTGGCCGGCTGCGCCGTTGTTGCCGCAGGGACAGGCCGCGCCGCTCCCGTCTCCAAAGCAGTACAGCCCGATCGGCAGCGCGCATGCGAGCCGCGAAACGCGGAACGCGTCGAGGCCCGCCTCGACCACGCTCGGCGCGCCGGCATCGGTCGCGATGAAGCGCACGCGCGTGTTCGTCGAGGGCGTGAGGCCGAGCGCCTGCGCCTCGGTCGCGGTGATCTCGAAGGAGCGCCAGGAAAGGCCCCCGTCGGTGTCGTGCACGGCGATCGGGACCCAGGGTCCGGAGAGGCCGGAGGTGCTCATCTCGACCGCCAGCCTGTCGTTCCCGTCCGCGATCGAAAGCGCCAGGAAGTACTGGTACGAGAGTCGTGCGTTCGGCGCCGTGAAGTCGAACGCGCGCGACGTGAGCTGCACCGAGCCGTTGTCCACGTCGGAGTTGCCGGGCAGGTTCTCGGTCAGCCAGCACCGGCCGCTGCCGTCGGCGTCCGAGATCGGGTCGTAGTCCCAGCCGGCGTCGTTCACCGGCACGGCGCGCTTCCAGTTCCCCGCCGTCGCGCCCAGATTCAGCGGCGCCCAGCCCTGGTCGGTCTCGAAGTTGTCGGCGTAGACCGCGACCGAGGCGGAGGCCGAAGTCGCACGGAACGTGGTGACCGGCGCTCCCGGCGGATCGGTGCGCGTGCCGTTGTTCGTGCTGACCGAAATGAAGTAGGCCAGGCGGTCGAGGCAGTTCAGCGCCGGAATCGTGGCGTCGTAGTGGTTGGGCGCCGTTGACGTCAGCGCGACGAACGTGAGCGGGCCTCCGTTCACGCTGTACCCGAGCTGTCCCGTGCCGGGAGTCGGCACCGTGCTCCCGAGGCCCAGCATCTCGACCTGGAACGTCGTCGGCTGGCCCGCGCTGAGCTCCGCCGGACGGCCGTTCGGGTAGAGGAACAGGACCTGGTCGGGCACGTCGAACGCCTCGTGCACGCCCGCGGACGTCGCGCCGGACGGGGACGTCGCGCTCTTGCCCAGGCCGCGCGCCGCGAACCCGGTCCAGAGCCGGGTCAGGTTCAGGCCGGCGCTGTTCACGAGGTCGGCCTGCAGGATCGCGTCGCGCGCCTGGACGAAGCTCGGGGTGCCCGGGCCGAGCTTCAGTCCGTCGACGACGAGTTGCAGGATCAGGTCGTTGCCCGCGAACCCGTGCGCGGCGATCAGGTTGGCGCGACAGCCCCAGAGCGTGTTGCACCACACCTCGCCGACGTTGTGCACCTCGTCCGCGCTGTTGCCGATGACGGGGCTGCGCGGGATCGCGGGCGGGTAGCTCTGCTGCGCCGGGTCGATGTCGGCGTAGGTCTGCGGATTCCGGTTCGGGTCCGTCGTGTAGGGGAAGCGCCGGATGCCGAAGTAGTAGTTGTCGACGTAGGCGGGCGCGAGCAGGTGCGTGGTCCAGCCGCCGACCGTGTAGACGGCGTTCGGATCGTCCGACGATTCCGCGTTGAGGCACAGGGCGACGAAGTCGCCCCAGCCCTCGCCCATGCCGCCCGCCTGGGTGCCAGAAACCTGGCCGTCGGTCAGACGGATCGACAGGCCGTGCGTCAGCTCGTGGAAGACGATGTCGGCGTCGAGGTCGCCGTCGCGGTCGGGCATGGTGCCCGTGAACACGTACATCTGCATGCGTCCGGGCGAGCCGTCCTGCCCAGCCGTGCCGAAGTTGGCGTTGTTCGTGCCCGAACCGTCCTGTGCGTCCGCATCCACGCGATCGCCGCCCACGCCCTGGCCCGTGAGGTTCGCCTGCTGGAAATTGCTCGCGGCCTCGTCGAATCCGAGCGCGTAGAGCCGGTCGTGGTAGCGGTTGCTCCAGTAGAAGAGCTGCGTCACGACGCCGCTCTGGTACTCGCGTTCGGTCGGCGCCGCATTCAGATCCACCAGGAAGTCGAACGTGCGCGGGATCAAGCCCATGGGGCGGGGCTGATCGGCGACGTCGTCGGCGTCGAGGTCGAGGTGCGCGTCGACGTTGTTGCCCAGGGTCTCGTTGACCCCGTCGTCGATCCACCCGTTCGGTGACCAGGCAGCGACCGAAGCGGCGGTCACGGTCTGGAGCAGTTGCGTTTCGCTCGGGAACTGGAACCCGTTCGGCGCCGCCGTGCCGGGCGAACCCGGTGCGGGGGACTCGTGCGGGAACAGGCGGAACGTCACCGGCTGCGTTCCGCCTTGCGCGAAGCGCAGTCGGTTGGAGCGCCGCAGGATCTCGCCGCTCTGCGCGTCGACCGTGATTTCGTACGTGTTGCCGATCCCGATCTCCGGGACCACGACCGACCAGGCCGCCCGGATGTCGGAGCGCGTGCGCGGGAAGTACGAGAGTTCCGTCGTCGCCGGCTCCCCGGCGCGCAAGTCGCCGGCCGCGATCCACGCGCGACGGCGCGTCTCGCCCGAGGGCGCGCCCTGCGGCTCGGGATCCGCGTGCAGCGTGATCCCGACGCTCCGCGCCGCGATGCGCAACGCCTCGGCGTCTCCGATCACGAGCGGGCTGGTCGGGAACTCCCCGCCGGGTCGCGGGATCAGCGTCGAGGACAGGTTGACGAGCTCGCCGCGCTCGGTCAGGTTCGCGCGCAGCTCGCAACCCCACAGGTCCACGCCGTCGATCTGCTGCTTCCAGGTCAGGTGGCGCAGGCCGTTGTGGGCCGTGCGGAAGTCGCGCGAGACGCGGCAGCGCAGCAGCTCGCCGGGCGGGACCTCGAACAGGCCGCGATACTGCTCCAGGAAGTCGCGCACGATGCGCTCGCCTTCCGCCGCGCCGCCGGCGACGGGCGGGCTCAGGAAGACGACCGTCGAGCGCACGAAGTGCGGCGTGCCGAGGATCTCGTGGTCGTCGACCGACACTCCCGGGACACGCTCGAGGAGCTTCCGCAGCGCAAGCGCGCGAGCCGCGGACTGCACGGGGCTGCGTGCCGTCGAAAGGGCTTCACGCACGAACGGGAGCGTCCGGCCGTCGGCTCCGAGTCGGATGTCGAGGTCGGGCAAGGGCTGCGGCGCCGTCTGCTGCTGCGTGGGGAAAAGGCTCGGATCGAACTGTGCGCCGGCCACGGCGCCCAGCAGGACGACGGACGCGGAGCAACGCGCGAGGAGGGATGTCATGGCATTCGATCCTCGAAGACGCGGACAGCCGGGGGCGCGCAAGGCCCGCGGGTCCCGGAAGGACGGAAGCGGACAGGGATCACGGTTGCCATGGGACTTCCACGCCGTTCGTCAAGTTGTACGTGGAGGCCGTGCAGTAGGCGGCCGAGTTCCTGTACCAGCTCTGGTACTCGCGCACGCCACCCGCGGCCGGGATCAGGCCGCGGACGGAGACCTTGGGGTCGCCGGTTCCCGGATAGCGCGAGACACCGGCCGAGTTGGGTTTCGTGCCGATCCGGATCACCGTGCCGCTCGCGCAGCGCAAGCCGTCGCCGAAGGACGCGGCCAGCTGCGTCGTGCCTTGGAAGTAGAGGCAGGACGAGTTCGGCATCCCGCTGCCCACGAGGCGCAGCGTGTCGCTCGTCACGCTCGCCACCCCGGTCGCCAGCAAGTTCCCGCCGTTCGCGTTCACCGAGTTCGCGCACCCGTTGCCCGCCGATCCCGAGTTGCCGCACGGGCAGGCGGTGCCGGTGCCGTCGCCGAAGCAGTACGCGGTGAACGGAACGGGCTGTTCGACGAGCTGGAAGCCGTTCACCGTGCCGTAGCCCGTGCTCGTCGCGATCGTGATCGCGATCGAGCCGCCGCTCGGCACGTTGTCGACGCGGTGCAGTGCGTACGTGACTCCCAGCGTCTGCATCCCGGGCCAGGCGCCGCCCACGGTTTGCGGCGCGTCGGTGGAGCCGACGGCGGAGACGACCGACCTGTAGCTCGCGTTGTCCGGCGCCCAGGCGTACGTGTAGACGGCGTAGTTGCCGCCGTAGAGGTTGCTGAACGTCCAGGTCGTGGTTCCGCCCAGTCCTCCCAAGTCTTGAGCGTCGTTCATGAGCGCCGCTTCGTCGCCCGTCGGGCCGGGGTTCGCGAACGCGACGTCGTGACCCGTCGCGACGGTGCGGGCGAGCACGACGGCGCACGGGGCGCCCGACAGGTCTTCCAGCTGGGCGCTGGCGACCAGCGCACTGCGCCGGTTCCAGGAACCCAGGCGGCCCGACGCCCCACCGTAGGCGATGGTCGGCGAGCCGGCGGCGGAGCCTGGCGACCCGATGTCCACGTTCATGTCGGCCCGGATCGGAGGCGGCGGAGGCGGCGGGATCGTCAGCGAGAACGAGCCCGAGCCGCCCGGCGCGCCGGGATACACCCCGATCTCGAACGTGTACTGCGATCCGGCGGTCACGGGGAAAACGACCGAGGACTGGTAGCTCGCGCACGTGTCGTCGCTGCAACCCAGCGCGCTGCCAGGCGTCGGACAACCCGCGCCCGGATACGCGGCGATCTTGGTGTCGACGCCCGTGAGCCCGCAGGTCGCGAACGTCAACACGCCGCTCGAGGGCGCGGTCCAGGTGAACCAGACATCGCGCTCCATCGCCGTCGAGCCGTAGATCAGGCAGGTCGCCTCGGCCTGTCCCTGGACGCTGGTCGTGGCCTGCGTGTTGTCGAACGGGAACGTGCCCAGACCGCTCACGACGGTCGCGACCACGCACTCGTCGTTGTTGGGCGGCGGCGGCAGCGCGACGATCGCGAACGTCCCGGTGAAGCCCGGACTGAGGCTCGACCCGTACACGCCGATCTGCAGCAGGTAGGTGCCGCCGTTCGACACCGGGAAGGCGACACGCGACTGCACGTTGCAGGCGTCGTCGTTGCAGCCGAGCGGCGTGCCCGAAGGGCAGGCCCCGCCCGCCCACACCGCGACCACGGTATCCGTGGCCGTGCCGCTGCACAGGTTCAACTCGGCCATGCCGGTGTGGGTCGCGGTCCAGGCGAACCACACGTCGCGGTGTGCCTGCGTGCACCCGGTGCCGACCTGCGGGCTGTCCGTGGCCAGCGTCGTGTCGACCAGGAACGTGCCCGGCCCGGCGATCCCGTTCGAGCTCGCGAAGATGCAGTCGTCGGCTCCGCCCCCGGCGAGCGCGACCTGTTGCGACGTCGGTTGGGCGAGCGGACCCGAGAGCGGGATCGGCTTCGGAGTCGCTCGCGACACCGGCGAAGTCGCGACCTGCGCACGTGTCGGGACCGCGCACAGGGAGAGTGCGAGCAGGGCGTGGACGAACGGGCCTTGGGATCTCATGCGACGACCGTGACTCCGAGGGGCTCGCGACGCGGGGGCAGGAGCTCCGAGCGCGGGACCTCCAGGAACAGCGTAGCGGCTGGGCAGAAATCCGGGCCTCGTCCCGTGGATCTGCGGGAATGCGCGAGGGGGTTGCGGCAAGGAGGAGCGCCATGGCGGCTGGTTCCGGATGTCCCGGCTTCGCGCGCGTTCCTCTAGGATCGGAGCCCCCGAACCCCGCTCACCCCCCGGACCCGACCATGAGCACGCAAGTTCCCGAGAACTCCTCCCGTCGCGACTTCCTTCAGGCCACGGCCGCTGGCGCCATCGTCTTGAGCGCGCCCTCGTTCGCGCGTGCGCAGGGGGGCGCGAGCGCGAAGGAGATCCGCATCGGCGTGATCGGCTGCGGCGGGCGCGGCACGGGGGCGGCGGTCGACGCGCTCACCGCGTCCGATGCGACGCGCATCGTGGCGCTGGGCGACGCGTTCAGCGACCGGCTGGATTCGTGCGCCGCGGAGCTCGCGAAGAAGGGCCCGCGCGGAACCGTCGCGGCGGAAAAGCGCTTCACCGGGCTCGACGCCTACCAGAAGGTGATCGCGAGCGACGTCGACCTCGTGATCCTCGCTTCGGCGCCCGGCTTTCGACCGCTGCACATCGCGGCCGCGGTCGCCGCCGGCAAGCACGTGTTCGCCGAGAAGCCCGTGGCGGTCGATCCGGCGGGAGTGCGCACGGTGATGCAGGCCGCCGAATCGATCGACAAGCAGGGTCTCTCCTTCGTGTGCGGCACGCAACGTCGCCACGAGTCGTGCTACCTCGAGGCCATGCGCCGCGTGCACGACGGCGCGATCGGCGAGATCGTCTCGGCGCGCTGCTATTGGACCCAGGGCAGCCTGTGGGTGAAGGAGAAGCAGCCCGATTGGAGCGACGCGGAGTGGCAGATCCGCAACTGGCTCTACTTCACTTGGCTCTCCGGGGACCACATCGTCGAGCAGCACGTGCACAACCTCGACGTCGTCAACTGGGCCATCGGTTCGCACCCGTTGCGCGCGGTCGGCATGGGCGGTCGCCAGGTCCGCACCGAAGCCAAGTACGGGAACATCTTCGACCACTTCGCGATCGACTACGAATACCCGGGCGGCGTGCGCGTGCTCTCGATGTGTCGCCAGATCGACGGCTGCCACTCGGCGGTCGAGGAGATCGTTCAAGGCACCCACGGCACGCTCTACACCTCGTCCGGATCCGCGCGCATCGAGCCGCGCGCGGGCGCCAAGGGCGAAGCCTGGGAATACACGGGCGAGAACAAGAACCCGTACGTGGTCGAGCACGAGCACCTGATCTCCGCCATCCAGAGCGGGCGCCGGATCAACGAGGCTCGGCGCATCGCCGAGTCGACGCTCGTCGCGATCATGGGGCGCATGAGCACCTACACCGGCAAGGAAGTGAGCTGGGAGCAGGCGCTCGATTCGAAGCTCGACCTGATGCCGCGGAACCTCGCGTTTGGCCCGCTCGCCGTGCCCGAGATCGCGGTGCCGGGGCGCACGCCGCTCGTGTGAGTCCGTCCGCGAGGGCTGCGATCGACGGCGATTTCGAGCGGGCGCCCGAGCGGCTTCAGCCCTGAGCGCCCGTGTCCGGGCTCGACCCGGTCGCTTCCCGTCCCGCGCTCGAGTCGGCGCTCCGCCCTTCGTTCGTGCGCCGCGATCAGCGCAGGTCCGCGCGCCAGCTCCCGCGCGCCATGCACAGGCCACAGAAGAACACGACGGCGAAGAGCCCGAGACCGATCCACAGCGCCGGACTGCTCACGTTCACCTCGCTCGGGAAACGCAGCATCTGCATCACCAGGGCCGGCAGCGCGAAGATCGTCATGAGGGAAGCCAACCGACAGCGGGTGCGGTCGTTCTCGCGAGCCATGCAGAGAAGGAGCGTTCCGAAGAGGACCAGCCATGCGCAGAGCGACCGCGTCGTCAGCGGCGTCAAGGTCCAAGGAAAGCGCGGGATGAGCATCGCGGGCCAAGCGAAACAAGCGGCGCCGATCGCCGTCAGCACGCCACCGCACGCGAGGCACAGAGTGCGGAGCCAACCTGGGAACGGCTCTTCGGACGGATCGGGTCGCCCTTTCGCCATCCGCTGGTGCCAGACGTACGCCGCGACGAGGATCGGCGGGGGCAGGACGTAGCTCGCGAACCACACCACGAACGGTGTGCTTCCGACCGTGAACTTCTCCCAGTGCAGGAACGTGGCGACGAGCTGGATGACGCAGAACAGCGCCGCCGGCAGGATCATCACCCGGATCCTCTCCCATCGCCGCGCGAACAGGGGTAGGAGGAAGAGGGGCGCGGTCGTGATGTAGAAGGCTCCCAAGACGGACGCCATCACCGCCGGACGGATCGGCCAGGCGAAGTTCGTCGCGCTGTTCTCCGGGGAGACCCCGATCGCGAGGACGGCGGCCACGCCGAAGCAGACCTCGACGAAGAGCCACGCACGCAAGGGCCAACGGATCGGGGTGCCTGTCGTGGTCATGCGCGTGCCCTCGAATCTCGGCGGGATCTCGGGAGGCTCATCCGCACGGCGACCAGCCCGACGAGCCCGAGCACCAGGTGGAAGGGGTGATCGAACGGCTGCAGGTGCAGGACGGTGGGGTCCTTGGCGAGCCACCCGTAGACGGCGAGCGCCACGTAGAACGCCCCGAAACCCGCAGCGAAGATCTGCACTCCGCGCTCGCCGCCCCAGCGCAGGAGCGCCAGCGCGAGCAGGCCGCTCACGATGTGCAGGATCGAGTGCGCGGGCATCATGTGCGTCACGCCCAGCAGGTGGGGGAACGCTTCGTCCAGGCTCGGCACGAGGCGGAACGCCAGCGTCGACGCGCCCTGGAGCAACAGGAACACGCCGGCGAGCGCGGTGTAGAGACGGGCGGGCGATCGTTTCACGGGGAGAGTCCTCGCCGCAGGAAGCGGACTTGCATGGCGCCCGACATTCCGGCCGCGACACCGAAGACCGCGAACCAGACCCAGGTGGCGACGCGCTCCGAGGAAAACAGGTTGCGATGCAGGACGGACGCGACCAGCGCGAACACGGCGAACACGAAGGCGCCGCGGACGACGATGCGCGACTCCGGCCAAGTACGGCCGCGCGCGAGCAGCCAGCTGCACGATCCGTACGCCAGGAATGGAGCCGAGTAGATCTGCGCCAGCAATGGACTGATCTTCCAGGGCCAGACCGCGACCATCGAACTCGGAATCGCCAGCAGCAGGAGGGAGAGCACCACGAAACCCGCTCCCTGGACGAGCAGATAGCGCCGTGCCCAGGTCGGCAGCGGAGCGTCGTCGGAGGTCGGGGGCCGAGCGCGGTGGGCGAGGAGCGACCACACGCCGGCCAGCGGATAGACGACGTACGCGCCGAACCAGAACCAGACGGGCTTGTGGTGCGGGTCGAACTCCTCGAGGTGGAACAGCGAAAGCACCAGCAGCCCCCCGGTCCACAGCGTGATGAGCAAGGTCATGGCCCGGACCTCGGACTGGCGGCGCGCGACGAGTCCGTTCGCGAGCACGAACGCCGCGGAGAGGTACACGGCACCCAGGAACCGGGCGTGCAGCGGCGGCACGAGCCAGGGCAGCGCACGGTCTGCGTGCGCCGGAGCGAACGTGCCCCAGGCGCCGACCCACAAGGCCAGGAGCCCCACCGTGGCGAAGTAGATGCGTTGTCCGCGCGTGATCTCGTTCATGCCCGTCCCATCCGGGCGATTGCGGAGCACGCGCCCCACAGGATCGGGGCGAGCCCCGCGAAGAGCAGCGCGATCGCCGCGAGGAAACCGACGTGGACCGCGACGTGCGACGGCGGTCCCACCGGTTCGAGGCCGCGCGCGCCCAGCAGCGGCCCGGCGGTCAGCACCGCCGCGAACAGGTAGCTCGCCAGCACGAGCGATCCGGTGGCGAACCTCGCGGCCCGGGTTCCCAGCACGAGATGATGGCCCACCGCCGCGACCGCGATGTAGAGTGTGCCGCCGGTGACGAGCGTCGTGTGCGAGGAGCGCCAGGCGAGCTGCGCCTGCGCGGTGTCCGCCGACGTGATCACGCGCTGCAGCGGGAATCCGAGCACCATCCCGAGCAGTGCCAGGAGCAGGCCGTGCAGCACGAGCAGGAGGACCATCGTGCGGGTCATGACGCGTACGCCCCCGAGCGCCGGTCGGGAGCGCGCCGCGCTGGCGCGGACTTCGGGTGCTCCGCCGCTTCGTTCGCGACGGTGCACCCTGCGCTGGCGACGGAGAGGCGGGCGAGAGGGGGGAAGGCCAAGGGACGAGCTCCGGTCGGTGGACGCCGGTCGAAGCTCGCGCTCGGCGCGCGCCGGACCGGTTACTGTCGGTGTGTCCGCCGGAGCCCGGATCTTTCGCGCCGCCGCCGATTTCCGCGGGACGGGTGGGGCCCCCCAACTCAAGCGCGGTCAGACCGGCCCGGTGCTCTCAGGGAAGCCGCAGGACCCGGACACTGTTCGCCAGGTTGGAGCTGACGCAGGTCGAGACCCGTCACGGCCATCAGGCCGACTCGGGCTCGGCGGGCGCTCTGGCGGCGGCGACTGGGGCGAACGACGAGCCCATCGGCCTCTGGACCTGAAAGTTCGATCCGCGCGCGAACCATGAGGGCGGGCGCCGATCGTCCGGACGCTTGGGGACGACCGGGGGGGGCCGACCCGGGTCCATGGGTCTGACCGTCGGAGATCTGGCGCTCGCGCCGGCGTGCACCCCTCGACGCGCTTCGATGCGTCTACATCCTCGCCGGCGCCGTCGTCCTCGCAGCCGCAGCCGCAGCCGCGCGACGCTCTCGCGCGAGGGCTCTCCGCGCGGATTCGAGTTCCGCTTCGACGTCGACTGATGGATGATCCGCAGGGACGCACGTGTGGCCGATGTGCAGGCGCACGCCGATCGAATCCAGGACTTGATTCTCGTCGAGCTTCTTGCGGAGCTCGACCACGCGCGCGGAAGCGGCTTGTGCCGGGATCCCCCGCAGGAGGACGGCGAACTGCTCGTCACGAGTCCGCCCGATCGAATCGTAGCTGTTGATGCTGCCGCGCAGGACCTGAGCGATCTCGGCCACGCACTGGTCTCTTCCGGCTCCGCTCCAGATCCCGGTCGCCTTCGCGCCGATGTCCACCTCGACCAGGATGATCGTGGCCGGCAACTTCTTGCGCGCGCAGTCGGCGAGACTCTCGTGCAAGATCGCGAGCATTCCTTCCCGGTTCCATAGGCCGCTGACACCGTCGATCAGATGCTTGCGCTCCTCCACGCTCCGATCTGCCAGCTCGAGACGGATCGTGCCGACTTGGAACGACTCCAACTCGCGGCCGGCCATCTGGCCGAGATCGGAGAGCATCGCCAACTCCCCATGCGAGAACGGCCTGGGCTTGTTGTCGATGACGCACAGGGTGCCGATGCACTGCCCGCCCGTCGTGCGGATCGGATAGCCGGCGTAGAAGCGGATACCGAGGTCGCCGGTCACGAGGGGATTGTCGCGGAAGCGCTTGTCGAGTCGCGCGTCTTCGACCCACAGGACCTTGTCCTCGAGGATCGCGTGTCCGCAGAACGAGATCTCACGGGAGGTCTCGCAGGCCAGTAGCCCCTGGCGCGACTTGAACCACTGCCGATCGGAATCGACGAGGCTGATCAGGGCGATCGGAACCTTGAAGAGCGCCTTGGCAAGCCTCGTGATTCGGTCGAAGCGCTCTTCGGACGGCGTGTCGAGTACATCGAGCGCGCGCAGGGCCGCGAGACGTTCGAATTCGTCGGGCGGGAACGGGGGAGTCTGCATCCGCGCAGGATCGGTTCTCGCGGACATTGGCTTGAGTCCAATCCGGGCTGCGCGGCGGAACTCTTGTACGGGGATAGGAAGGCCAATCGGTTGCCACCCGGCCGAGAGCCGCGGTTCCTGACGAGTTCCCGGGGTTCCTGAGCTCGCGGACTGGGTGGTCCGGTTCCCCGCACGTCCGTCTGGTGCTCCGCGCAGCCCCGGCAGCAGCCTCGAGACGGTCGAGGGCGTTGGGCCCGCGGCTCGGGACGCGGCGCAGCCAGACCGCGCCCCCTCGGAGGTGAGCAACTGACTCCCGTGGTGGGCTCCCAGGCGAACGCGGGTTCGGGGAGCGCTTTGGCCGGGGCCATTGGCGGCGGGGAGGTTGGCAGCCCGAGGTGGTCGAGGATGCTGCGCACGACGAAACCGTCCAGGGCCCTGGCGATCAGCGGCGCTCACCGCTTCCAGCCCGATGATCTCCCCGCGGGCGAGATCGACTCACCGGGGCTCGGGCATCGGCCCCGAGTTGTCTCGCGCCGCGCTACGCTTTCGGCTCTTCAGCCCCCCCCGTTCACGGATCGAGCGCATCAAGGAACGCGATGAGCCAGCAAGGGATGTCTCGCAGGGAGTTCGTCGGCCAGACGGCCGCAGGCATGGCGCTCGGAATGGGACTGCTCTCGGGAGCCTGCTCCGCCCCGAGCCTCGCGCCCCGTCGCCGCGTCGGACCCAACGACCGCATCGTGCTCGGCCTCATCGGCTGCGGCGGCATGGGTGCCGCGAACATGCGCAGCCTGATGGGCTTCGACGACGTGCAGGTCGCGGCCCTGTGCGACGTGGACGAAGCGCGCATCCCCGGCGACTTCAAGGACGTCGAGACGAAGTACGGGAAGGCTCCGGACGTCTACCGGGACTACCGCCGCATGCTCGATCGGAAGGACATCGACGCGGTGATCGTCGGCACACCCGATCACTGGCACGCGCTGAACCTCATCCACGCCGTCGAGGCGGGCAAGGACGCCTACTGCGAGAAGCCGGTCAGCCACAACCTGGTCGAGGCCCGATCGATGGCGGCGGCGGCGCGCCACCACAAGAGCGTCGTCCAGGTCGGGACGTGGCAGCGCAGCACCCGCGAGTTCACCGACGCGATCGCGTACGTGCGCGCGGGCAAGCTCGGCCGCGTCACGCAGTGCCGCGCTTGGATCGCGGATGCCACGCGCATCGGGCGAGGCAAGGTCGAGCCGGTGCCGCCGAACCTCGACTACGAGGCGTGGGTCGGACCGGCCGCGATGACGCCGTACCAGTCCAACAAGGTCCACTGGAATTGGCGCTGGGTGATGAACACCGGCGGCGGGCTGACCACGGACTGGGGCGTGCACATGATGGACATCGCGCTGCTCGGCATGAGCGCGGGGCAGGACCTCGTCATGCCGACCGAGGTGTCGGCATACGGCGGGCGCTACGCGATCCTCGACGACGACCGCGACGCGCCCGATGTCACGGAGGCGTTGCTGCAGTTCGAGGGCCCCGACTTCGTCATGCACTGGTCGGTCCTGCGCGACCACCCGGGCAAGCCCGGCCACGGCACCGAGTTCGTGTCGGCCGACGGCCGGACGCTGCGCGTCTGGCGCGGCGGGTGGTCGCTGCTCGATCCCGACGGCAAGGAGCTGCCGAAAGAGGAGTCGGAGCCCGTGCCCACGGACCACTGGCGCAATTTCCTCGACTGCGTGAAGAGCCGCGGGACTCCGCGCGCGGACCTGGCGTCCGTCGCGCAGACGACCATCGTGTGCCACCTCGTCAACGCCGCGCTCGAATCGGGCGAGGTCGTGCGCTGGGACAAGGCGCGGATGGAGGTCGTGGGCGAGAGCGGCAAGGAAACGCTCGCGTACTCGCGGCCCTATCGGAAGCCCTGGAAGCTGCCTGTCTACAGCTAGTCGCGGGGCGCTCGGCACTCCGGGCCCCGGGTCCTTGCGCCGTTCGCGGCCAGGATCCGGGGCCCGAAGCGCGCTCTACGAGCGCATGACCTCGGCCATCCAGTCCTTCAGGATCTTGGTGAAGGAGTCGCTGAAGGTCCCGCGCTGGAAGTTCCGCATGCTGTCCTGCTCGGTCGCGAAGGCGTGGAACAGGTGGTCGGAGTTCGGCGCGATCACGAACTTGCCTTGGCCCTCGTGCTTCCGGTTGACGATGTCCGCGATCAGCTTGTGGTCCGCCTCGTAGACCACGAAATCGCTGGCGCCCTTGACCGCGAGCACGTGACAGTCGAGCTGGCTCCAATAGGAGGCGAAGTTGATCTCGTTGAGCTGTCGCCAGAAGTCGAGCGTCTTGCCGTTGAAGAGACCGCCCGGGAAGAACGCGTCGACATAGGGCGCGAGCTCGGGGTGGGCTTCCTTCACCGCGGCCGGCGATTGACCCTCGAGCATCACCTGCGCCATGATCCGCGCGCCCTGGCGCGATTTCTCGTCGGTGTTCTCGAAGCTGTCGCCGCCCACGAGGCCTTGGTAGCGGATCGTGTCGAGCAGGTACTCGAACCACGTGCGCGCCGCCGCGCCGTAGACCGCGATGCCCTTGACGGGGCTCTCGGCCGCGATCATGGGGCCGAAGGATGCGCCCATGCTGTGCCCGAACAGGAAGACGTTGTCGAGGTCGACGCCCGGCGTGGCCTTGAGCTGCGCGAGCGTCTCCTTGTAGATCCCGATCTCGCCCTGGTAGTCGAGGTCCGCGAACGGACCGCCTTCGCTGTCCCCGACGCCAGGCTTCTCGACCCGGATGGTGACGAACCCCGCGGCGGCGATGGCGTGCAGCAGCGGGCCGTCCATCGTCGCGACATCGCCCGTCGAGGTGGACAGCACGTAGTCGTACGAGATCGGCGAGAAACCCTGGATGAACATGAAGCCCGGGTGCGGGCCCGGCTGCTTGGGCTTGGTCAGGATCGTGCGCATCCGCTGGCCGTTGTGCGTGACGTGGCTGTAGATCACCTCGTAGTCGTCGGTGCCCGGATCGCGCGCCTTCTCCTGCAGCGCGCCTTCCAGCGTGAGCGGCTGTTCCTTGCGCACGATCGAGAAGCTCAGCTTGGTTCCCGAGCGCGTCGAGCGGATCACATCGCCGATCGTGGAGCTCTTGACCGGTTCCCCGTTGAGCTTCAGCACGATGTCGCCGGCCTGGATGCCGATCTTCTCGGCCGTGCGTCCCGGTGCCGGCGCTTGGGCGACGAGTCCCTCGCCAGCCGCCAAACCGTGCTTCTCGGCCTGGGACTTGGAGAGCGGCGAGAAGCTCAATCCCAGGGTTCCGCGGCGCGGAAGGGGCTCGGACACCTGGGCCGTGTCGTTCGCGTGGGCACTGGGGGCGCTGGTCGGGGAGAGCGAAAGAGTGAGCAGGAGGAGGAGTGCAGTGTTCATGGTGGGATCGGGAGCGAAGGGTACCTCGCGCCGCGAAGGCCACGATACGAACGCGGTAAGGATCGGGTTCGCTCTCTGCTCGAGCGCGAACGACTACGCGTCCAACCCCTTCAGTTCACCTGACGCGACCGGCCCGCCCAGTACGGCGCGCGCAGAACGAACTTCTGGAGCTTGCCCGTCGCCGTGCGGGCGAGCGTCTCGCGGAACTCGACGGAGGTCGGACACTTGTAGTGCGCGAGGTGCGCCCGGCAGTGGTCGATGAGGGCTCGGTCGTTCGCCTCGACGCCGGGTCGCAGGACGACGAGGGCCTTCACGGTCTCGCCCCACTTCTCGTCCGGCACGCCGATGACCGCGGCCTCGGCCACGGACGGGTGCGACATGAGGCAGTCTTCCACCTCGATCGAGCTCACGTTCTCGCCGCCGCTGATGATCACGTCCTTCTTCCTGTCGGAGATGGAGAGGTAGCCGCCTTCGTCCAGCGAGCCGCCGTCGCCCGTGTGGAACCAGCCGTCGACGATCGCCGCTTCCGTTGCCGCCCGGTCGTTCCAGTAGCCGTCCATCACGACGTTCGAGCGCGACAGCACCTCGCCCTGCTCGTCGACCCGGATGCGCGATCCGATCACGGGCGCGCCCGCGCGGCCGAGCTTTGCCGCGCGTTCGGACGGCGACAGCGCGTCGTACTCCGCGCGGACGCGGTTGATGGTGATGAGCGGCGACGTCTCGGTGAGCCCGTAGAGCTGGATGATCTCCCAGCCCAGCTCGGTCTCGACGCGTTCGATGGTGTTCGTCGGCGGCGGCGCTCCCGCCACGAGGACGCGGGTCGTCCCGTGGCCTGGAGCGCGGACGGCGCGCGATGTCTGCGCATCGAGGACTCCGCTCAGGACGGCAGGCGCGCCGCCCAGGAACGTGATCCCGTGCGACTCGACACGGCGCAGGATCTCGGCTCCCGAAACCCGCCGGAGGATCACCTGGGTCGCGCCCATCGCCGCGAGCGCGAAGGGCATCCCCCAGCCGTTGCAGTGGAAGATGGGGACGACGTGGAGGAACCTGTCGCGGTCGTTCACGCCCGCGTGCCAGCCGAACGTCGTGGCGTTCATCCACAGGTTGCGGTGGGTGAGCATCACACCCTTGGGCCGGGCTGTCGTGCCGCTGGTGTAGTTGAGTGTCGCGAGGTCGTCCTCAGCGAGGTCGACCACATCGGGTGTCCTGCTCGAACCAAAGAGCGTCGGGTCCGTCCGCTCGCCGAAGACGAACTTGTGCTCGACCTTCACTCCCGCGAGCTCCGTTTCGAGTTCCGGATCGACGAGCAGGACGCGCGCGCCCGAGTGTTCGACGATGTAGGCGATCTCGTGCGCGTGCAGACGGAAGTTGATCGGCACGAGCACGCGCCCCGAGATGCACGTGCCGTAGAGCGCGGCGACGAAGCGCGCTGCGTTCGGGGAGACGATGGCGACGCGATCCCGCTTGCGCAGGCCGAGCGTGTCGAGGCACGCCGCGAAGGAACGCGCGCGTACCGCGAGCTCGCGGTACGACAAGGCTCCCCAGCTCCGCGCGGGCTGGTCCGGCTCGTCGACGAGGCCCACGCGGTCGCCGTAGACGAGCTCGGCTCGATCGAGGAAGTCGCGAACGGTCAGGGGGACGTGCATGGAGCCGATTCTGTGCTCACCGCAGCATCTGGAGAAGAGGGAGTCCGAGCCGCGAGTCGGGCCCTCGCTGGCCGGATGGAATTCCGCGGCCGAGGTTCGCGCCGGGAGTCGCGGCGAAGTACTTAGGGACACGCATGAATCGCCTCCTCGCCTCCAGTTGTGCGCTCGCGTTCGCGGCCTGTGCATCCTCGCCTTCCGCCGAGTACGACGTCGTCCTTCGCAATGGGACGATCTACGACGGCGGGGGCGGCCCTCCGTACCGCGGCGATGTCGCCATCCGCGGTGATCGCATCGCGCGGGTCGGGCAGGTCTCCGAGCGTGGCCGTCGCGAGGTCGACGCCACCGGCCTGGCGATCGCGCCCGGGTTCGTGAACATGCTCTCCTGGGCGACGGACTCGCTGCTCGTCGATGGTCGCGCTCTCTCCGATCTGAAGCAGGGCATCACCCTGGAGGTCATGGGCGAGGGCGAGTCCATGGGGCCGCTCGACGAGAAGATGAAGCGCGAGATGGTCGCGCAGCAGGGGGACCTGAAGTTCGACGTCGCCTGGACGACGCTGGGTCAGTACCTCGATCACGTCGTCCAGCGTGGGACTTCCGTGAACGTGGCCTCGTTCGTCGGCGCCACGACCGTGCGTGTCCACGAGCTCGATCATGCCGATCGCGCGCCGACCGCGGAGGAGCTCGAGCGCATGCGCGGGCTCGTGCGCCAGGCGATGGAGGAAGGCGCGCTGGGCGTGGGCTCGTCGCTGATCTACGCCCCGGCGTTCTATGCGAAGACCGACGAGCTCGTCGCGTTGTGCAGCGAGGCCGCGCGATTCGGCGGCTCCTACATCAGCCACCTGCGCAGCGAAGGCAATCGGCTGCTCGAGGCCGTCGAGGAGCTGATCGAGATCGCGAAACGGGCGCGTATTCCGGCCGAGATCTACCACCTCAAGGCGGCCGGCGAAGCGAACTGGCCCAAGATGACGCAGGTGATCGAGCGGGTCGAGGCCGCACGCGCCGCCGGGCTGGACATCCGGGCCGACATGTACACGTACACGGCCGGGTCCACCGGGCTCGACGCCTCGATGCCGCCCTGGGTGCAGGAAGGCGGCCTCGATGCGTGGTGCGAGCGCCTGAAGGACCCGGCGATCCGCGCGCGCGTGGCTGCCGAGATGCGCAAGCCGACGGACCAGTGGGAGAACCTGCTCCTCGCCGCGGGATCGGCCGAGCGCGTGCTCCTCGTCGAGTTCAAGAGCGAGGCGCTCAAGCCCCTGACGGGCAAGACCCTCGCCGCCGTCGCGCGCGAACGCGGAACTTCGATCGAGGACACGGTGATGGACCTCGTCGTGGCGGATCACACGCGCGTCGGGACGATCTACTTCCTGATGTCGGAGGAAAACGTCCGGCGTCAGGTCCAGCTCCCGTGGGTCAGCTTCGGGTCCGACGGCGGCGCGCCAGCTCCCGAGGGCGTGTTCCTGAAGTCGAATCCACACCCGCGTTCGTACGGGAACTTCGCCCGCCTCCTCGGCCGCTACTCGCGCGACGAGGGCCTGGTTCCGTTGGAGGAAGCCGTTCGAAGGCTCACGTCGATGCCCGCCGAGAACTTGCGCCTGCGCGAGCGGGGGCGGCTGTCGCCCGGGCACTTTGCCGACGTCGTCGTCTTCGATCCGGAGCACGTCGCGGATCGCGCGACCTTCGAGGAGCCGCACCAACTCGCCACGGGGATGGAGCACGTGTTCGTCAACGGCGTGCAGGTCCTGCGGGATGGTGAACCCACCGAGGCCAGACCCGGTCGCGTGGTGCGCGGACCGGGCTGGACCGGATGGGGAAGCGGTCTCTGATCCCATCCGGGGCTGGCCGGACTCGCGGATTCGGGAACACGGGCCCGGAACCCCCTCCTCTGGGGCGGGTTGCAGGTGCAGACGGCTCGGGCGGATGGTCCGATCCAGTCGAAACATGGACCGACGCACGCCCACCGAGTCCCGACCGTGAAGAGCACGATCCTCCTCGCATCCTCCGCCATGTTCCTGGCGATCGCCGTCGCGGCGCAGCAACGCGATCGCGACCAGGCGTGGCAGGCCGTCCTGCGCCGGCTCGACACAGACCTCGACGGCAGGATCAGCGCGAGCGAGTTCAACCGCGGCGATGCCGCGTTCCGGCGGCTCGATCGTGATCGTGACGGATTCGTCACCGAAGCCGAGTTCACGCGCTCGGCCGGTGCGGCGCGGCCGAGCCCCGCAAGCGAGACTCCCGAGCCCACGACCGAGCGGGTGGCGACTCCCGAGGAACTCGCGTTCTTCGAGGCGAAGATCCGGCCCGTTCTCGCCGCGCAGTGCTACGAGTGCCATTCCTCCTCCGCGAAGAAGTTGAAGGGCGGCCTGCGCGTCGATTCCCGCGAGTCGCTGCTCGCCGGCGGATCCACGGGTCCCGCGATCACGGTCGGCGACGCCGACGGCAGCTTGCTCGTCCAAGCGCTCCGCTATGCGGACGAGGACCTGCAGATGCCGCCCAAGGCGGCGCTCGCGACCGAGGTGGTGCGCGACTTCGAGCGCTGGGTCGGGATGGGGGCGCCCTGGCCGGGAGCCACCACGGCGAAAGCCGCGCCGAAGAGCCCGATCGACTTCGCGAAGGCGCGCGAGTTCTGGGCCTTTCGCGCCCCGGTCGACTCGCCAGCCCCCGCGACGAAGGATGCGAACTGGGCCTGGAGCGAGATCGACCGGCACCTTCTGGCGGCGATGGAAGCCAAGGGTGTCGCGCCGGTGGGCGATGCGGACCGGCGCACCTGGCTGCGCCGGGTGACGTTCGATCTGACCGGGCTGCCGCCCACCCTGCCGGAGATCGAGACGTTCGAGAAGGACAAGTCACCCGCGGCCTTCGAGACCGTGGTCGACCGACTCCTCGCCTCGAGTGCGTTCGGCGAGCGCTGGGGACGCCACTGGCTCGACGTCGCCCGCTACGCCGAATCCAGCGGCAAGGACACGAACCTCGTGTATCCGCAGGCGTGGCGATACCGCGACTGGGTCATCGACGCGTTCAACTCCGATCTGCCCTACGACGAATTCCTGCGCGCGCAGGTCGCGGGCGACCTCCTGCCCGCGGCCGACGACGACGAACGCGCAGCCAACCTGATCGCGACGGGTTTCCTCGCGCTCGGATCCAAGAGCCACAACACGCGGGATCGGCGTCAGTTCGCGCTCGACGTGGCGGACGAGCAGATCGACACGCTCTCTCAGGGCGTGCTGGGGCTCACCGTCGCCTGCGCCCGCTGTCACGACCACAAGTTCGATCCGATCCCGACGGCGGACTACTACGCCCTGGCCGGGATCTTCCTGAGCACGGAGACGCGCTACGGGACCTATCGCGGCCCGGGAAACAACCAACCCGCGTCGCTGATTCCGCTGCCCAAGGCCGCGCGCGTGCCGAACGGTGCGGACATGAACACGACGCTGCGCGCATTCCTCGAGAGAGCGCGCGACAACTTCGCGCGAGTGGCCGAGGCGGGCATGGACACGAACCGGACTGGCCCCGATGGCGAGCGGAAGAAGCCGGACGGCGTGGATGTCTTCCGAATCAAGACCGCGCGCGAGCAGACGGCGATGCTCGACGAGCTGCTTTCCCGTTTCGATGCGAGCGGTCATGCCCTGCCCGGGAATCGACTCGCGATGGGCGTGGCCGAAGGCCGCGCGCGCGATATCGCGGTCCTGGATCGCGGCGAGCTCGACAAACCGGGACAGGTCGTGCCGCGCGGCTTCCCACGCGTCGTCGATGCATCGTCGACGAGCGTCATCAGCCACGGCAGCGGACGCCGGGAACTCGCGGACTGGATCACGGCCGAATCGAATCCGCTCACAGCGCGAGTCTGGGTGAACCGCGTGTGGCTGCACCTGTTCGGAGCGGGGATCGTGCGCACGCCCGACAACTTCGGGAGCAGCGGACAGGGTCCGGACCATCCGGCCCTGCTCGATCACCTGGCGCTGCGGCTCCAGAGCTCGGGCTGGTCCACGAAGCAGCTCGTGCGCGAGATCGTGCTGACGCATGCCTACCGCCTGGATTCGCTGGGCGATCCCCGAAACGAGAAGGCCGACCCGGAGGTGGTGACCCTCTGGCGCATGCCCGAACGCAGGCTCGAAGCCGAGGCGATCCGGGATGCGATGCTCGCTGTCGCGGGCCTGCTGGAGTCCAAGCCTCCGGTCGGATCCCCCGTTGGCGCGGTCGAGGGGCAGCTGCAGCGCGAGGAGCTGATCGACCTGGTCCAACGCGACCGGCCCGTGCGTTCGGTCTACCTCCCGATCCTGCGTGATCACCTGCCCGGAGCGCTCGACGTGTTCGACGCCCCCGACGCCGCGTTCGTCACTGGAGACCGCGAAGAGACGAACGTCGCCACCCAGGCGCTGTATCTCATGAACGACGAGGACGTGCTGAGGATCTCGGACGCCTTCGCCGACCGCCTGCTCGCCATGGACGGGGGCGACGATCAGCGCATCGCCTTCGCGTTCGAGCTGGCCCACGGCCGAAAGCCGAGCCAGGGCGAGCGCGAGTCGGTGAAGCACTTCCTCGACGACTTCGTCAAGCTCGCCGGCAAGGACGGGCGCGCGCCCGATCGCCGCGGCACCCGGCGTGACCGGCCGGCCGCCACGGGCGCCGCCCCCGACTCCCGGCGAGCCGCCTGGTCGGCGTTCGGGCAGGTGCTCTTCCAAAGCGCCGAATTCCGGTACCTGGGCTGAAAGGGAGCACGGCCATGAGCGAATTCCGATCCTCGAACGACCTGCTCTCCTCGCGGCGCGACACACTGCGGTTCCTGTCGTGCGGCTTCGGCCTCCTTGCGCTGCGCGGCCTGCTTCCGGCGCAGGAGGCTCCGAGCGATCCGCTCGCGCCCCGTGCCGGCCACCACGCCGCGCGCGCCAAGCGCGTGATCTTCCTGTGCATGGCGGGCGCGCCCTCGCACGTCGACACGTTCGACTACAAGCCGAAGCTCGCCGAGCACGACGGGCAGACGCTCTCGGGCTATCGGCAGGGCGCGCGACTGATGGCCTCGCCCTGGAAGTTCCGGCAGAGCGGGAAGAGCGGCCTGTGGATCAGCGAGCTGTTTCCCGAGCTGTCGAAGCAGGCCGATCAGCTGTGCCTGCTGCGCGGGATGCAGACCGACGTGCCCGCGCACGCGCAGGCATTCTTGAAACTGCACACGGGCAGCTTCCAGTTCGTGAGGCCCTCGCTGGGCGCGTGGACGCTGTACGGGCTCGGCACGACGAACCGCAACCTGCCCGGGTTCGTGACCATCAACCCCCCCTCCGGGCAAGGCGGCGCGCAGAACTACGGCAGCTCGTTCCTGCCGGCCACCTACCAGGGAATGCGGATCGGATCCGAGCGCGCGACGCGCACGCGCAATGGAGGCAGCGCGAGCGCCGTCGAGGACATCGCGAACTCGCGCCTCTCGACCGAAGCTCAGCGCGCGCAACTCGACCTCCTGCAGCGGCTGAACAAGGACCATGCGCGCCGCGAGAAGGGCAGCGACGAGGTGGACGGGGTGATCGAGTCCTTCGAGTTGGCCTTCCGCATGCAGGCCGAATTGCCCGGTCTGATCGACCTCTCGAAGGAGAAGCCGGAAACGCTCGAGTCCTACGGGATCGGCAAGCAGGAGACGGACGCATTCGGACGCCAGTGCCTGATGGCGCGCCATCTGGCGCAAGCGGGCGTGCGCTTCGTGGAAGTCTCCATGGGGGGCTGGGACCACCACCGCAACCTCCGCGAGGAGCTGCCGCAGAAGTGCACCTCGATCGACAAGCCCGTCGCCGCGCTGCTCGCGGACCTGAAGCGGCAGGGGATGCTGGAGGACACGCTCGTCGTCTGGGGCGGCGAGTTCGGCCGCACGCCGTACGCGCAGAACGAGGACGGGCGTGACCACAACAATCGCGGCTTCACCACCTGGATGGCGGGCGGCGGAGTGAAGGGCGGATACTCCTACGGCGCGACGGACGAGAACGGGATCGAAGCGGTCGATGGCCGCATGTCGATCCACGATTGGCACGCCACGATCCTGCACCTGCTCGGGATCGACCACGAGCGGCTGACCTACAACTACGCTGGCCGGGACTTCCGCCTCACGGACGTGCACGGCGCCGTGGCGCGGGACATCCTCACTTAGCAGGTCGTCGAGTGGCCGGCTCGCGATGCGCGCACCGGCCACCCACGAGCCGGGAACGACTAGGGGTGACTTGTAACGTGCCGGGAGTCAGTCCCGGCTCCTCGCCCCGAACGGGCGCGCACGGAGAGAAGTCACAACTGCCAGTCGAGCGAGATCCCGTTCGAGAGGTTGAAGGTCGAACTCGTGCAGAATGCGGCGGCGTTTCGGTACCACACCTGATAGCTGCGCGCACCAGGAACGGAGACCTGTCCCAACGCCGAGATCGAGGGCGAACCCAGGCTCGGCAGGAACGACGCACCGCCGGAGTTGACCCGCACGGCCAACCGGCGGATCGTCCCACCGGCGCAGCGCAGCCCGTCCCCGAAGACGGTGCCCAGCCCTCCTCCGAACTGCGCCGAACCCTGGAAGTAGAGCGCGGTCCCGTTGAGCATCTGGGAGCCGTCCAGGCGCACAGTGTCCGAGGAGATGGACGCCGAGCCGCTCGCGCGAAGCAAAGCACCTAGGCCGAGCGAGTTTCGGCAACCGCTGTTGGTACCCGGCGCCGCGTTGTTTCCGCAGGGGCAGGGTGTCCCCTGCCCGTCTCCGAAGCAGAAGGGCGTCCCGGTGAAGATCGGCGTGCACTCCGCGCGCAGGAGGAAGGTGCCTTGGATCCCGACGCTCTCGAGGCGCATCGGCGCGAGCGCGTTGAGGCCGAGCGACTGGTAGTCGAAGGTCGTTCCGAGTGCGGCCGCCACGAAACTGCCCGGCCGCGTGTCGCAGCGCGCCGCGGAATCGGAGTCGATCGGAGCCGGGTACGTCGGGGGGCCGGTGGTGCCCGTCACCGCGCCGACGAAGAACACTCCGCTCACGTCCGTAGGCGGGATCGAGATCGACTGGAACACGTCGGTTTCGACCGATCCGGCTGCGATCGTGCCGGAGGCCGTCACGAGCAGTACGCCGTCGCCGATGTCCCCATCGTCGTTCGGGTCATCCCACAGCGCGACGGTGAAGGGCGCTCCCGCGGGCGGGCCGGTCGTGGGGAACTGGGCCGAGCCGAAGGTGGTCTCGATGCGCGTGACCCGGGTCTGCTGGCCGGGACTTCCGAAACCCTGCATCCAGGCGATCTCGCCCGGCTGGGCGGTGGTCAGCGCGTCTTCGGTACGACCGTCGTCGAGCGGGGAGCACGTGCTGGTCGGGGGTGGCGTGAGCTGGATCCGGAACTCGCCGGCCAGGCCGGGTGCTCCCAAGAACGTCCCGATCTGGATCGTGTACACCTGCCCGGCGATCGCGTCGAGGCAGACATTCGACTCGTAGAAGCAGGCATAGTCGTTGCACTCCAGCGCGACGATGCCCGAGCAACCGACCCCGCTGTACACGGCGAGCTTCGTGTCCAGGTTCTGCGCCAGGCCGCAGGTGGAGATGCTGTACAGGCCGGTCAAGGGAGCGATCCACCGGAACCACACGTCATTGTCGGTTTGCGTGAACCCGAAGCTCGCGCACTGAGGGTTCTGCTGGCCTTCCAGGCCGGTCGTGGCCCGCGTGTTGTCGAAAGGGAACAAGCCCGTGCCGCTGATCGGTTCGGGTGTGGAGCACTGGTCGTTGACGGGGGGGAACACGCGCGAGATGCGCAGCTGGCCCAACGCGATGCTCGGCGTGCTGAGGCCGCGTCCGAGTTGGATCGTGTAGGTCTGGCCCGCGTTCACCGTCGCGCTGACACGCGACTCGCCGTAGTAGCAGTAGATGTCGTTGCAGGCGATGGCGGGCGCGCTCGGGCAGCCCGAGCCGGCGTAGAGCGCGGTACGTCCTTCGACCTGTGTGCCGCAGGTGTCGACCTCCACGGTGCCCGTGAACGGGGAGACCCACTGGAACCAGACGTCGTTCGGGAAGGCAGTCACACCGAAGAAGGAACAGGCGGCCTCGAACTGGCCTTCGCTGCCGGTGGTCGCCGAGGTGAAGTCGAAGTTGAACAGCCCCTCTCCGACGAGCGTCTGGGGGTTGTTGCAGTCGTCGTTCGGGGGTGCGAGCGAAGGCTCGATGCGCAATGTGCCGGCGCCTCCTCCCGGAGCGTAGGGCGAGGCTCCCAACTGGATCGTGAACGCGTCGCCGGCGGTGACGTTGGCGAGGACCACCCGACTCGCGAGGCCGCAGAAATCGTCGTTGCAGACTGGACCGCCCACGGTCGGGCAGCCGCTGCCGGTGCTGAACACCGAGAGCTTGGTGTCGATCGTGCTGCCACACGTCTCGATGCGAATGTCGCCGCTGATCGGCGAGATCCACGTGTACCAGAGGTCGTTCGGGATGGTGGTGGATCCGTTGAACGCGCAGGTCGGGTCGAACTGTCCTTGCCACGTGGCTGTCGCGAACGTCGTGTCGAAGGCAAACGTGCCGAAGCCGGAAAGGGGGCTCGCGTTGAGACAGTCGTCGTTCGGCGGGAACACCGCCGGCGTGATGCTGAACGTGCCCGGTCCGACGCCCAGGCCCCCTGGCGAGCGCCCGAGTTGAATCGTGTAGAACGCGCCCTGCGTGACCGTCCACTGCACGCGGGACTGCAGTCCGCAGCTGTCGTCGTTGCACCCCAGGGCCTGGGCCGTCGGGCAACCCTGGCCCGGGTACACGGCGATCTTCGTGTTGGGCGTGCTGCCGCAGGAGCGCAGTTCAGCCGGCCCGGCGAACGGCGCGCGCCAGACGAACCAGATGTCGTCGTCGATGCGTGTCTGCAGCTGGAGGTTGCACAGCGCCTCGGCCTGTCCCTGAGTGCCGGTCGTGGCCGTCGTGTTGTCGAAGGCATGCGGACCCAGACCCACGATCAGGCTCGCGCTGGCGCAGTTGTCGTTCGCGGGGGGCGGAAGCGCGCTCGAACTGACCGAGGGTACCGAGGGAGTCGCCATCCCTGGCAGCGCCATCGACCGGGCCGGAGCCCCAGCGCCGGACGCCACGCCGCCCGGCGCGGCACTGCTCGAGGGAGCAGACGGCGGGCTGCTGCGCACGCTGCGCAACAGCGGACTCTGGCTCGTGCCCGAGTCGCCCGGTGCGGCGGATGCGACGGACACAACGGAGACGAGAGCGAGGAACTGCCACATCGTGGAGGGGACTTCGGTTGGTCGTGTGCCTGGGATCGCAGTCGCTGCTTGCCTGCGGCCGGATGTCGAGTCGATCGCCCGCTGCTAGAGCGCGCGTCTCTCCCGATCTCCAGCGACGTCCAGCGTTCCCCGTTGCAGCTTCGATTCACGGTATCGCGAGGATTCCGCTCGCGCGGATCGTCCTGAGTAAGTCCGGAAGCCGGAGTCGCGAGTCCGGTGTCCTCGCGTTCCCGCGTCAGGCGCCGGGATGTCGGCCTGGTGGACGTGGGAGGAGGGCGATCGGGCCGGGCCGGGCTGATCCGCGCTCATCCATCCAGGGGACGAGCACAGTCGGGCTCGGAGCACGAGCACTTGGCTCCACGGTTGCCCGGGGAGCGTCCTCGATCGGTCAGGCGTCCACGCCGAAGCACCGTCCGAAGGTCCGCAGGAGCCGGACAGGGCCCCGAGCGCGCAGCCTCCGCGTGAGGATCGCCGCCAGGATCGACCGATCCCCGGCCAGGATCTCGAGCCAGCGCCGCCCATCGACCCGGACGTGGATGTCCGGTCTGCCCTGGTGGCCGAGTTCGACCACGACCTCGCCGTCGTCGATCGCGACCGTGACCTGAGTCGGGCTGTCCCCGGTGAAGTCGAAGTGGTAGCGGATGTGGAGGTCCTTCGATCGACTGCGCTGGAAGACGAGCGGAAGCCCGCGCAGGAAACCCTCGATCGTGCGCGGGCGGAGCCGAGTCCCGACGAGCCGAACGTGCTTGCGTGGGAAGCGCTTCCGGACGTGCAGCTCGGCATCCGAGCCGGGAAGCACGTACACGGCTTCCTCCTTGGATCGAAGCGGCTGGAGTACATCCTCGAGGAACTGAGCCTTGTCGCGTGCGTAGGGCCCGATCACGTCCTCGCCCGCCGGGCATGCGGCCATGCAATACGCGGCCTTGTAGTTCGGACCGAAAGCCAGGCTCTGCCACATCGAGGACGTCTCCCCGTCGTCGAAGCGGCGCCGGTAGTCGCGCGCGTCCTTGCTGGCCACGACGTTCTCCACCCAGTCGCCGAAGCCGCCCATGAACTCGCGGTAGTTGTGCGTGTAGCAGGCGCCGAAGTCGAAGCGGCCATCCGGCGCGATCGCTCCGACCGGGCAGGCCGCGACGCACAGCTTGCAGGTCATGCAGGGATTGAAGTCGATGGGGGAATCGTGAGCTGCGACGCGGGCAGCGATGGCGACCGTGGCGAGGAGCACGAAGCTGCCGAACCGCGGGTGGATGAGGTTGCGATGAATGCCGATGCGTCCCAGACCCGCAGCCTGAGCCACGAGCTTGTGGGAGACGATCCAGGTCTTGCCCGGGAAACGGTGCATCTCCATCGGGAAGCCGGCCGAGGGATTCAGGGCGGAGATACCCCGGCGCTCGAGTGCCGCGACGAGTTCGCGCGCGACTTCGTTCACGTGTTCCGTCCGGTCGTGGAATTCCAGGTTCGCGATCGAGCGAGCCGGGCTGCGGATCGGCTCGCGGTTCATGCGGCTGACGAGCGCGACGAGCGTGCGGGCGCGAGGGAAGGCCGCGAGTAGATCCGTGCGATCGACGTCGAGCGCGGGGTCGTCGATGTCGACGACGCCCACGTCGTCCGCGCCCAGCGATGTGGCCAGCTGCTTCAGTTCCTCGAGCTCGATGTGCTGGCTCGTGACGATGTGTGCCGGGATCACGCGGCACCGCCGATCGAGCTGCGAACGCGGCTGGCTCCAGCCGAGGAGCGGCCGGGCGCTCGCTGGCGGACGTGCGGACACGGTTCGTCGGGTGCGGGACGAGAGCCCATTCGGGCGGCGTTGCTCATGCGCATGGTTCGACTGCGGAAGTCAGGCCGGTAGGAGGAGCGCGGAGCCCTGCTCGGAGCGAGCGGGGCCGGGCGACCAGCTGATCGTGCTACGAGCACTTGCAAAATGCAAGCGAGTGGGTCAGGATCCTCGTGTCCCTCACGCATCCGTCCAACCGCGCCTGCATCCCCGTGCCGCCGACCCTCCCATGCCCATCCTCTGGAAGCTCTTCCTTGCCGCGGCCATCGTCATCGCGCTCGCGCTCGCCCTGGCCGCATGCAGCGTCAAGACCCCGTTTCGCGGTCCAGGTTTCGAGCCGGAACGGGGCGTCACGCTGCCCGACGCGGGAGACGAGGTCGTCGTGCAGATCACGCACGCGCGGCTCGATCGAGCTCTCCGATCCGCGTTCGACGAGCAGACCCGAAGGGTCGTCGAAGATCTGCCGAAGCACCCGGGCCTGATCGGCTTCTCGGTGCGGCGCGAGCTCCTGGGCGATGACGTTTGGACGCTCAGCGTTTGGCGGGACGAGCCCGCGCTCGAGGATTTCATCCGTTCCACGACTCACCGTCGCGCGCGGAGCGAGGGATCCAGCGCGACTCTAGAATCGAACTTCCGGCGGGTTCCGTGGCCGACCCGGCTCGTGCCGCCGAGCTGGGATCAGGCACTCGAACTGCTCGCGGAGACGAGAGGAAGCACACCTCGCTGAGGAGGCGGCCGGCTGAGCACGCAGCGACGCTGCCGCCCTCTCACGTGAGTACACTTGGAAACGCCATGCCCCGTTCCCCGAAGCGCTCTCCCTGTCCGGTCGCCTGCACCCTGGACCTGCTCGGCGACAAGTGGACTCTCCTCGTCGTGCGCGATCTGTTCTGTGGCAAGTCGCGCTTTCGCGATTTCCTCGATTCGCCCGAGGGCATCGCGACGAACATCCTGTCGGAACGCCTCGCCCGGCTGACGAAGAGCGGCCTCGTCGAGACCTTCGCTTCTCCCGCGGGCCAGGGGCGCGCCGAGTACCGGCTCACCAAACGCGGGAAATCGCTGGGCCCCGTGCTCGAGAGCGTGAAGGACTGGGGACTCGCCAACATCCCGGGCACCGAGGCGCGCCTCCAGCCGAAGGTCTGAGGTCGCGTTCCGGGCGGGTGGTTCGCCGCGCGCCTCTTGCTCCCGTGAAAGCACCGTGCCGAGCCGGGCGGCGGGTCGGATTCCAGAGGCCCTCTCCGCCGCTCCGCGTTGCCGGGCCACACCCAGGGTGCGTCGGGATGGCCTCCGCAGTTCAGGGCAGGTCCACGCGGATCCGCTGCGAGAAATCGGGCCCCTCGCCCGCCGCCTGCGCCTTCGCGTCGATGCGGCTGCGCCGGCGCAACTCCTCGAGGGGCAGGCTCGTGTCGATGGCTCCGTTCGCGTACAGGTGCTCGTCCCAATAGCCGTTCAGCAGCGCGGCACGCCCGAACAGGGTCACCTTCCCCGTCTCGGCCACGCGGTGCAGGATGTTCACGCCGCAGCTGTTGCGCAGGGTCTTGTAGAACTGCGGCTCTCTCGCGAGACCGTCGGTGAAGCGCGCGTAGGAGAGGAAGAGCTCCTGGATGCGCTCCGGCTTGGCCCGGATCCTGTAGAGCTGCACGTGCTCGCCGCGGTGGTTCGTGCGGACGCCGAGGAGGTCACGCTCGTCGCCCCACACGTACGAGAGCTCGAACTGCTTGAAGAAGCCCCCGAAGCTCGAGAAGGACTCCCCGACCTCTTTCCGGACCTCGGCCGAGACGGCCACGTGCTCTCCGCCCTCGAAGCCGAAACTCACGATCGTGTGGCACCACGCGGTCGGGCCCCAGTAGCTCATGGCCAGGTCGAGGGTGCGCAACTTCGACAGGTCGTACGTGCGATCCTCCCAGCGCGCATCGAAGTCCTGCTCCGAGCGATAGTGGAAGTTGCGCACGCCGTGCACGGTCACCCGGCCGCCGTCGATCTCGACGGTGGCTGCCACAGCCTCCTCGGGCCTCCACGTGCGATCGTTCGACGGTCGCACGGCCACGTAGGCCAGGGCGACCAGCGCGCTGGACGCGATCGCGAGCGTCTGGCCGCGCTGGCGCGGTCGCCAGAGCAGCAAGCAGGCGAGCATCCAGCCGGCGTAGAGCGCGAAGAGGGTCGTGCGCAACCAGCCTTGGCTCAGGTTGGCGTACAGAAGGGTCAGCGCGGTCCAGAGGAACCACAGCCCGAGGGCCGACCACAACGCCCAACGTCCGATGCGCGCGAGCCACGGCCGACCAGGGGAGGGGGGCTTCATGTGCGGGGCCTCGGCCGGACGGTACACGATGGCGAGGACTCGGCGGTCCAGCGCACTTGCGGCGAGCGGCGAACCGGGGAGGGCTCTCGGCGCTGCGGGCGAGAGCAAGCGGGATGACACCCAAGGCGCGGGTACGGGATCCGCGGGATTCCCGAGCCGCGTCAGTCCAGCAGCTCGTCCGTCGTCGAGGACACGATCAAGAGGAGGCACCCAGAATCCGTCGACTGGACCGGGTGCACGCTGCCGCTCTCGGCGCGCTGGAAATCCCCGCCCTGCATGTGCACGTCGCCGACACGCAGGTCGCCCTCGAGGACGAAACACTCCTCCGCGCCTCCGTGGCGATGCGCCGGATACGAGGTCCCGGGCGCCATGCGCACGAGCATCGTCACCCGTTCCTTTTCGGGGTCGACGGCGAGGCGCCGGACGGCGACCCCGTCGAGGCCTGTCGCCTCGAACCCTCCCGCGGAGGCGAGTGCGAAGTAGACCCCGTCGTCACCCGGGGCGCTCGGGGCGTCCCAGTCCTTCCAGACCTGTGTCGGGCGTCGTGACGGAGTGGAACGGGGCGGAGTCCCGCCACGGATCCGCTCGAGCACGCGGGTCCACAGCTCCGGCGGCGGCGCGATCTCCGGCGCGGCGTGCGTCAGCCTGCCCGTCAGGCGCGCCAGGGACTCGACCTCGCTCTGGCACGCTTCGCAACCGCGGAGGTGGAGGCGATAGCGGCGCGCAGCCTCGGACTCCAGGGAGTCGAGGACGTAGAGCGCGGCCAGTTCGCGCAGGTCGTCGTCCAGGAACTCGTGCCTATTCATGCCATCTTTCCCTCGATCGAACCGAGCGTCAGGCGAAGCGCGCTCAGTCCGGATCGGATACGGGTCTTCACGGTGCCGAGGGGCGCACCCAGTGCGGCGGCGATCTCGGAATGCGAAAGTCCTCCGAAGAAGGCGGCCTCGAGCGCGCGCCGTTGCTCTCCGGGCAGTCGGTCCAGCGCGGCGCGGACGGTGCTGGCGCGCTCGGCATCTCCGGCGGCGAGCCAGGGCGCCTCGCCCGGATCCAGGAGCTTGCCCACGTCGTCGGCTTCCAGGCTGGACGCGCGCGTCGAGTGGCGCTGCAGGGAACGCCGGATGTCGATCGAACGTGTGCGCGCCAGCGTCCCGATCCAGGTCGCCACGCTGCCCTTCGCGGGGTCGTATCGGTCGGCCTGACGCCAGACCTGTGCGAACACTTCGACGACAACGTCCTCCGCCGCGGCACCGTCCTGCAGGATCTGTCGCGCGATGCCGAGAACCCGCGGACTCAGCTCCTCGTAGAGCTGGCGCAGAGCGCTCTCATCCCCGCGCGCGACTTGCGCGACGTGGATGCGCAACTCGTCGGAGCCAGGGAGCGGCGCCGGGTCGGGCGGCAGGGGGGGCAGCATCTGCACGCCGACACTACGCGGCCTGGCGGCGGAACGGATGGGGGACTCTCGAAAATCCTGGGCGGGCTCCCGGGACCGGAGAACGCGACATCCACCGGGCACCGGGCTTCCGTAGGTGCGCGGGAGTCGACCGGAATGGTCCGCTGCGGCCCCAGAACGAACCATGCGAATCCTGTCCTACTGTCTCGGCGCGCTCGCCGCGACCAGCGTACTGCTTCCTCTGGCCCCAGCTTCGAGCCACCGCGAGGCCCCGAACATCACCAAGACTCCCAAGGTCGACGCGACCGACTTCTACATGTTCCGGAGCTACGAAGCGGGCCGCCAGGGCTTCGTGACCCTCATCGCCGACTACATCCCGTTGCAGGATCCGTACGGTGGCCCGAACTACTTCACGATGGACCAGGACGCCCTGTACGAGATCCACGTCGACAACGACGCGGACGCCGTGGAGGACATCACGTTCCAGTTCAAGTTCCAGCGTGACCTCCAGGACAAGACGCTCCAGATCGGCGACCCGGGCTCCGAGAAGACGATCTCGGTGCCGCTCGTCAACGTAGGCGGTATCGGGCCCGGCGCCGGCGACGTGGCGAACCTGAACGTCCGTGAGCGTTACACGGTCGACGTCGTCTTCGGCGACCGCCGAACGGGCACGCGCGCGGCCGTGCAGGACGCTCGGACGAACTCGGCCACGTTCGTGAAGCCCGTCGACAACATCGGGACGAAGTCCATCCCCGACTACGAGGGCTACGCGAACGACCACGTCGTCGACATCGTGTTGCCCGACAACGGCTCGGGCCGCACGTTCAGCGGGCGCATGTTCGTCGGCCAACGCAAGGACCCGTTCGTGGTGAACCTGGGCGAGATCTTCGACCTCGTGAACTTCGTCCCCCTCGGCGATCCGAGCGCGCGGACGGACGACCTGGCCGACGCCAACGTCACCGCGCTCTGCCTCGAAATCCCGATCGAGTACCTCGTGGTCAACGAGCCCGTGATCGGCGGCTGGACCACCGCCAGCGTCCGGCAGGCGCGCATCGCGAACCCGAACCCGCTCTCGGCCGTCGCGAACAAGGTCACCGTGGAAGGTGGCGCCTACACGCAGGTCTCGCGCCTCGCGATGCCGCTCGTGAACGAGGTCGTCATCGGCCTCAAGGACAAGGACCGTTTCAACGCCAGCGAGCCCATGGGCGACGGACAGTTCGCCGACTACGTCACGAATCCGAGTCTGCCCGAGCTGCTCGAGATCCTGTTCTTCAACGCCGGCGTGCGTGCGCCGAACCTCTTCCCGCGCACGGATCTCGTGTCCGTGTTCCTGACGGGCGTGCAGGGCGTCAACCAGCCCGTGAACGTCGTCGCGTCCGAGATGATGCGTCTCAACACGACGACGGCACCCGCCGCCGCGGCGAACCAGGATCGCCTCGGCGTCCTGGGTGGCGACCTGGCCGGGTTCCCGAACGGACGTCGCCCCGGCGACGACGTCGTGGACCTGGCTCTGCGCGGCGTCCTGGGCGTCCTGCTCGACGCCAAGGACGCGCCGTCGGGTGCCTTGCCGTTCACCGACGGTGCATTCCTCGATGCCACGTTCTTCGACACGACTTTCCCCTACCTGCGGACGCCGCTGCCCGGCGCGCCGTCGACGAACTGAGGTCACGAGTACCATGAAGTCCTTCGTGACCGTGCTCGGACTGTTGGCGCTCGGCGCCTGCAACAGCAGCAACAACGACGACGCCCAGGACACCGGCCCCACGGGCAACAGCCTCGTGGAGAGCCTGATCATCGACAACACGACCGACTCCGCGGAGCCGGTCGACATCAACGACCTGGACCTGCAGTTCTCCGAAGACGAGAACGCGTTCTCGGGACTCTTCGAGTAACCCCTCGGAGCTGCGCTGGTGCAGCGGGCACCAGCGCAGCTCTCCTCCGCCCGAGACCGAACCATGATCCTGAAGACCTCCCTGGCGATTCTCGTGCTCGCGACGACCCTGGCCGCGCACGATTTCTGGATCGAGCCTTCGTCCTTCCGGCCGTCGGTCGACGCTCGCGTGGACGTGCAGCTCGTGGTGGGCGAGCACTTCAGCGGCGAGTTCGTGGCGCGCAAGGAGTCGCGCATCCTCTCGTTCGCGGCATTCGATCCCGCTGGCCGTGACGTCAAGGTGATCGGCATCGAGGGCCGTACTCCCGCCGGCCTGTGGAAGGCGGGCACCCCCGGCCTCCACGTCCTCGGCTACCAGAGCAACGGCACCGCGATCGAGCTCGAAGCGGACAAGTTCGAGCGGTACTTGGTCGAGGAAGGTCTCGAAGCCGTCGTCGCGGAACGCAAGACCCGTGGCGAGAGCACGGCCAAGGGGCTCGAGCTGTACGCGCGCTGCGCCAAGTCGCTCGTGGTCGCGCAGGCCGAGAAGGAGATCCCCGCCGAGGCTTGGGCCGGGTGGGACAGGGTCCTCGGGTATCCGCTCGAGCTCGTGCCGACCGTGAATCCCTGCCAGCTCGCGCGCGACGCCGACCTCACCGTCCGACTGCTGTTCCGCGGCGTTCCTCTGGGGAACGCGCTCGTCGGGTGTACGCCGAAGCAGGATCCGTCGCAGGCCGTTCGTCTCCGCACCGACGCCGAGGGCCGTGTGACGTTCCGGCCGAAGCTCGGCGGCGCCCACCTCCTGCGCGTCGTCCACATGACGCGTGCCGCACCGGACGCCGCGCATCAGTGGGAGTCTCAGTGGGCCTCGCTGACGTTCGAGCTGCCGCCGCGTTGACCTCGACGAGGCCCCGCGCCCGCGCTCACGAGCGACGCTCGTCGCCGGATGTCCGTGCGGAACACCGGAGCGGGCACGGCTGCCCGTTCCGCTGTCGGTCTTCGCGCCGCGGGAGCCGCGATCTCCAGATGCCTGAACGCTGGGTGAATTCGACCACACGCCTGCCATGATCCTCACGATCCTGATCGCGCTCACGGCCGCGCAACCCCATCCCATGTCGGTATCGAGCTCGCGCGTCGTCGTCGACGGCGGACGCGTCGATGTCGATCTCCGCTGCCAGGCCCAGACCCTCGTCGAATGCACGGCAGTCGATGCGGATGGGGACCGCGGCGTCAGCGCGGACGAGCTGGATTCGTCCCAAGGCGTGTTGGAGAGCTACCTGCTCGCGGGATATCGCCTGAAGGCCGATCTCGGCCAGGAGCATGGCGGAGAGCGCTGGCTCGAGGGTCGGCTCGAACGAGCGTGGATCGATCATGGAGCCGCCAGCGTCTGGACTCCCGAGGAAACGCTGGTCGAGTTCGTGCTGCGCTTCGAAGCTCCCGTGCCGTTGAAGGGGCTCACCGTCGACCTGAACCTCTTCCGGGAGGGAGACCCGCTGCATCGCGACCACGCGGAGATCGTGTGGAACGGTGCTGCGCCCGAGGCACGCGTCCTGTGGGTCGAGGACCCCACGTGGACCTTCACGCCCAGCGAGGAAACACGCAGCGTGCTCGGCTCCTACGTCGTCCTTGGTTTCGAGCACATCCTGACCGGCTACGACCACATCGCCTTCCTCGTGGCGCTGGTCGTCGCATCACGGCGGTTGAAGTCGATCCTCGCGGTGGTCACGGCCTTCACGCTCGCGCACTCGATCACGCTCGCCTTGGCATCGCTCGGGTACGTTCGCGTTCCGAGCTCGATCGTCGAGCCGGCGATCGCGGCGTCCATCGCCTACGTCGCGTTCCGCAACGTGTTCGGTGCGCGCACGCGCACTCTCTGGCCCGCGGCGTTCGGCTTCGGCCTGGTCCACGGTCTCGGTTTCGCGGGGTCGATCGCCGAGACGCTCGCGGACGAGCCGCAGAAGCTGGCCGCCCTGTTCGGGTTCAACGCCGGCGTCGAGGTCGGCCAACTCGCGCTCGTCACCCTCTTGTGCGGGGTGCTCTCCCTGCGGTCCGCGAAAGTGCCCGGCGAGAACGAGGACACTCGCACACTCGCTCCGCGCTGGGTGCGCGTGTCCTCGTCGTCGATCGTCGGTGTCCTCGGGATCTACTGGTTCGTCACGCGCGTCTTCGGCGCCTGATGGCCTGCGTAGACGCTCGACGACGTGACTACAACTGCCACACCACGCGCAGCCCGTTCGAAGTGTTGAACACCGCGCTGGTGCAGAAGCTGGCATTGTTGCGGTACCAGATCTGGTAGTGGCGCGTGCCCGGGGTAGAAACCGAGCCCCGGACGCTCACGGACGGATCCGAGGCGCTCGGGTAGGTCGAGGCGCCGGCCACGTTCTGTTTTGCGCCCAGACGCACCACGCCCGTGGTGGCGCACAGCAGCCCGTCGCCGAAGACGGAGCCCGCACCTCCATTCACCAGCGCGTTGCCCTGGAAGTAGAGAGCGGACCCATTGGGCATGGAAGCACCGCGCAAGATCAGTCCGTCATGCCCGAGGCTCGTCGAGCCGGCACCACGCAGTGTGGCCGCGAGCCCGAACGAGTTCTGGCACCCCGCGCGTGCACTGGACGGACTGTTGTTCCCGCACGGGCAGGTCGTCCCGAGCCCGTCTCCGGCGCAGACCGGGTACCCGCTGGCCGCGCAGTTGCGGAGCAGTCGCACGGTGTTCGGGGTGAACCGCCCAACCATCGCGTCGGAGTCGCCGTCGCCATCGAAGTCCGCACACGCGAGGGCGGTGCCTTCGTTGCCCACGAGGAATCCGTCCGCGGGGCCGAACGTGCCGAGCCCCCCGTTCAACAGCGTGACCATCATGTCGCTGTTTGGCACCAGCGCCACGAGATCGAGATCCCCGTCGGCGTCGAGGTCTCGGCTGGCCAGATCCGTCGCTGGCCCACCGACCGCGTAGTCGATCCTCGAACCCAGGGTCCCGCCACCGAGGTTCTGGAACACCGAGACGTGGGTGTCCGAACCGATGGCTACATCCAGATCGCCGTCGGCGTCGAAATCGCCGGTCGCAATCGAGTTCGGACTGGCGAAGCCGCTGTAGTTCGCGGGCGCGGCGAAGGTGCCAGCTCCCTGGTTGTACAGGACCGACACGCCGACGTTCGCCACGACGAGGTCCACGTCTCCATCTCCATCCATGTCGCCCGCGCTGACCGCCTCGGGCCCGAGCCATGCGTCGTAGGCGGTCGGCGCCGCGAAGACTCCTCCCTGGTTGCGCAGCACGGAGATCGTGTTCGAGCCTTGGTTCGTGACGATCAGGTCGAGATCGAGATCGCCATCGATGTCCGCGCTCGTGGCGCTGCTGGGCTGGCTGCCCACGGTGAACGCGGCCGCAAGCACGAAGCCCGGCGCCGTGTTGCGGTACAGCACCACTTGGTTCACATACGTCGCGACCACCGCCAGATCGGGGTGGCCATCGGTGTTGAAGTCCAAGGCCGCGAGTTGCAGCGGGGTCACGGTGAGGGGGAGGCTGCTCGCGGGTACGAACGTGCCGGAGCCGTCGTTCGTGACCATGCGCACGATACTGGTGTTCCCGTCGACACCGATGACATCTTGATCGCCATCGGAGTCCAGGTCCGCCGCGGTCAGGCGCCATACGTATCCCCCGAACGCCGTGTCGCTCGCCTGCCGGAACACGCCGTTGCCCGGGTTGGTCAGCAGGGTGATGGCGCGCCTGCTCGGGCTCATCACGCACAGGTCGTCGTCGCCGTCGCCGTCGTAGTCCGCGGCGATCACTTCGTTGGGGTCGCTCGCGACGGGATACGCCGGGTCCAGCACGAAGGTCGCCGCACCTAGATTCCTGTACACGACGACACCCGCCGGTACCGCCGACGACACTTGGACTCGGGTCGCCGCGATGTCGACGTCACCATCCGAGTCGAGGTCCGCGGCCACGGCTCGACGGAGCTCGGCGCTCGGTGGTGTCTGCACGGGCGCGGCCAGGAATCCACCTCCCAGGTTGCGCAGGACGGAGACGGCCGAAGTCGTCGAGACCGCGAGATCCTCGAGTCCGTCTGCGTCGAGGTCCGCACTCAGGATCGAGGTCGCACGCCCGGGCAGGGCGTAGGGCGTCGCGGCCCCCAATCGGCCAGCCGTCGTCGCGAAGACACGCACACTCCCGCTGCCGCCGAGGTCATTCGTGGATACGGCCAACTCGAGGTCGCCATCCCCGTCGATGTCGAAGGCGACGATCTCCGGATCACGAGCCATTCCAGGGATCGTGGCCCACGCCGGAGCGGTCGGGAACGCGCCACTCTGGTTGGTCAGGATTCCGACCTGCGAGGAAGCGCCCGTCGACCCGAAGTCGGCCGTTTGCGCCAGCACGATGTCGACATCTCCGTCGCTGTCGAAGTCGGCGATGGCGAGGCCCTTGAGGAC
This sequence comes from Planctomycetota bacterium, assembly GCA_026692665.1. GTDB lineage: Bacteria > Planctomycetota > UBA1135 > UBA1135 > JAEUHZ01. Next base: position 112,021 of record JAPLOF010000015.1, on the reverse strand, counting down.
GGCGAGTCCCACGAGGCCCGCGCTGTACTGCACGTAAGGGGCGAACGTTCCGTTCGACTGGTTCCGGAGCACGGCCACCTGCGTCGTGCCGAGGAGCACCAGGTCCTGGTCGCCATCCTGGTCGATATCGGCGGCCGACAGTCGAGTGGCTGCGGGCAGAACGGGGTAGCGCACGCCCGGCGCATAGTGCTCATCACCGCTGCCGAGTCGAATCGTCACGGAAGCGACCTGCGGCTCCAACAGCGCGAGATCGAGGATCGCGTCGCCATTGAAGTCGGCCATCACCGGTGCGCGCGGCGGCGAACCGATGGTGAGGACCGTCGGGGCGTCGAAGCACACCTGGGCCGAGGCCATGAAGCCAGTGCCGGCGACGAAGAGGCCCGGGAGGCCCGCCCAGACCCAAGCACGCCGCGCGAATCCGCGGGCCTTGGTCCGAGGGACACAAACGACGGCGTTGGTGCAGCGAGCGCTGGTCATGGTCCTGCCTCCTGGGGTGGTCTTCGATGCTCGCTCCCCGCGCATCCTTCGATGCGCGCGAGGACGCGAAGGCGACACCGGTGTCCCATTGGTTGCGCCAGCCCGGTTCGGCTGGTTCACCTAGGGATATGCTACCTACTCTTGGTGAAGGGGGGGGCCTCTCGAATTGGGTCAAGAAGCCGGGCGTGGCTCGTCGGGGGGGCGGGCGCCCGCTCGGGTCGGTTACCCCGCGACCCGAGCGCACAGGACGGCATGGAGCGCGACGTGGGCAGACCGGCGGCCCTGGCGCCACAGATCATGGCCCTTCCATGCACGGATATCCGTTGTGAATCGCAACCACGATGACGAAGACCTACACCACGCTCGCTCGTGCGCACCACGAGCTCTACCAGTCGATCTCCGACTACGACCGCGAGTTCCGCGACCTGACCCGGATCCTGAAGCGCACTCGTTCGCGCCGCGTGCTCGAGGTCGGCTGCGGCTCGGGCAACCTGGCGCCACGGTTCCTGGAGGCTGGCTACGACTACGTGGGCCTCGACCAGTCCGCGTCCTTCCTCTCGATCGCGCGGCGATCGGCGCCCGAGGCCCGTTTCGTGCGGGCCGACATGCGGAAGTTCCGCCTGGCTCCGCGTTTCGACGCCGTGCTCATCACGGGCCGCACCTTTACGCACATGACGACGAACCGCGACGTGGGCGACGCGCTACGCTGCGTCCGGCGCGCACTCCAGTCGGGCGGAACGCTCGTGTTCGACAACTTCGACGCCGCGACGATCTTCACCAACAAGAAGCGACGTTACGTGAACGAGTCCGAGTACGACGGGCGTCGCTACCGCCGCGTGACGTCGAACACGCTGCTCCCCGAGCGCGGCTGGGTCTGGCGCTGGCGGGCCGACTGGACGATCCGCGAGGCCGGACGTGTGCGGCGGATCCGGGACGTGAGGATCCTGCGTGCATTCACCCCGGACGAGATCGCGCTGCACGTCCGCCTCGCCGGGCTGGAACTCGTACGAACGACGCGCGCCGGCGCCGTGCTGACGACGATCGCGCGTCGCAGTTGACGGACGTTCCGTCTCCCGCGGGACTCGGCCGCGTTCCTCCAGGCTCAACCGCCGTGCGTGGGGGGCGGACTCATCGAGGACCAGCGGGCGGAACTGCTGTTGGTCGGCACAGCACGCGAGAGCCGGGCTGACGTATGCTCCCCGCGCCCACTTCCGCGCCACCCCGCACCCCGCGATCGCCGATGCTCGAGCTTCTCGCCGTCCTGGCCCTCTCCTGTCCCGCCTTCACGACGCAGCCGGTTGCGCAGGCGGCGGCTCAGCCCGCTTCGCCGCCTCGCCCGCAGCGAGCACAGTCCAGTACCGGTCCGGTGCGCTGCGGTATCGACGTGCTGCTCTCCGAGCGCATCGATCTCCTGAAGGGCAAGCGTTTCGGGCTGATCACGAATCCGGCCGGTGTCGACGGCGCGTTGCGGCCGACGGCGGACCTCCTCGCGCGCGTCCCGGGGGCGAAGCTCGTGCGGCTCTTTGCTCCCGAGCACGGCATCCGCGGCGATGTGCCCGCCGGTGAGCAGGTCGCGGACGCGAAAGACGCGGCTACGGGCATCCCGGTCGCGAGCCTGTACGGCAAGACTCGCCGGCCGACGCCCGAGATGCTGGCCGATCTCGACGTTCTGGTCTTCGACTTGCAGGACGTCGGATCGCGCACGTACACGTTCGTTTCGACGCTCGGCGAGGCGATGATCGCCTGCGCGGCGGCGAAGAAGCCCCTGATCGTGCTGGACCGGCCCAATCCCCTGGGACTGGAGCGCATGGAGGGGCCGATCCGCGCCGAGCGCTACCAGAACTTCATCTGCTGGGGCCCGGTGCCGGTCGTGCACGGCATGACGGCTGGCGAATTGGCGCGGCTCTACGTCGGCGAGATGAAGATCGAATGCGACCTATCGGTCGTGCCCGTCGCGGGTCTCACGCGCGCGATGATCTGGGACGACACGGGGCTCGAGTGGACCATGACCTCGCCGCACATCCCGCGCGAGGTGCAAGCCTACCTCTACGTCGCCACCGGCATGATCGGTGGCATCACGAAGAACGTGTCCGACGGGGTCGGCACCACGATGCCGTTCGAGCTCATCGCGGCCGAGTGGATCGACGCCGAACGCCTGGCCAAGGCGCTCAGCGCCGAGAATCTGCCCGGCATCCGTTTCCGGCCGCTGGCGGTGCAGCCCTTCTACGGCAAGTTCGCGAAGAAGGTGCTGCGCGGCGTGCAGCTCGTGCTCGACGATCCGCGGGCGCACAGGCCGCTGCGCACGGCGCTCGCCATGATGACCGCGCTGGAGAAGGTGCATCCGGGCCTCGCCGAGTACGAAGACGAGCGCGCGATCGGCATCCACTGGGGCCGCGCGGACATCATCGAGATGGTTCGCGCCGGAAAGTCGGCGGCGGAGATCGAGGCGACGTGGGCCGGGGAACTGCGTTCGTTCGCCGAGCGGCGGAAGCCCTACCTCCTGTACAAGTGACCGCTCGCGCTACCACAGCCTGGCAGGCCCATGAAGAGGAGCTGGAACGCATGCGGGGCCGCGACGCATGGCGCGCAGCCATGTAGCGCGAAGGTCAGCGGGCCTTCCGGACTCCGAACAGGTCCTTGATCCGGCACAGGAATCGATACGTCTGCATTCCATGGATCTTGCGCAGGATCTTCTCGAGGGTCTGCACGTGACCCCGGAGGTGTTCCCGCTCGACCTCGAGGGTGCGCACGTGCGCCAAGAGCTGCTCGCGCTCGGATTCCAGTGTGTTCGCGTGACCGCGAAGGTGGCTCCGCTCGACCTCCAGTACGCGGGCGTGCGCCAATAGCTGCGCGCGCTCGGAATCGCGGATGCGCGCGTGAGCGAGCAGTTCTTGCACCTGCGCGGAGATGGCGTCCAGCCGTTCCGAGCGGCGTTCGCGCAGGAACGTGGCCTGGACCTCGCTCAACCGCGAGCTGGACCGGCTCAGGACGCTGTCCATCAGCAACCGGTACTCCCGGTGCTGCAGGTCGAGCGGCGAGTTGCCGATCGACGAGCCCGCGGCGTGGAGCCTGTAGGTGCCCAGTTCCTCCGGGCAGTGCAGGATCGGGCCGACCAGGAAGAAGCGCGCGGCGAACTCCCAGTCGATCAACTGCTTCATCTCGGGGTGATAACCCTCGCGCGTCGCCGGGTGGTCGCGGCGGAACATCGTGAAGCTGGGCTCCCCGATCAGGTTGACCTCGAAACGGTGTTCGAGCGCCGCGTCGATCATCACCTCCGAGGGGATCACCGTCTCGATGCGGGCGTAGAACCGGGCGAGGATCGCCGGGTACTTCGTCTCGAAGAACTCGCCGATCGTGGCCCGGGACCGATCGTCCTCGATGCCGAACTTCCGTCTCCCGAACGCCAGGTCGGCTTCGGGATGGGACTCGAGGAGCTGCACCAGGCGCTCGCCCCACTGCGGCAGGACGAGATCGTCCTGCGCGACGAGGGCTACGTACTTCCCGCGGGCCTCGGCGATGCAGCGGCTCCAGTTGCGCGACATCCCGGCGCGCGTCTGGAAGGGGAGGATCCGCAGGCGTGGGTCGCCTCGACGGCGCGCGATCTCGAGCGTGTCGTCTGTGGAGAGGTCGTCGCCCACCAGGACTTCGATGTCCCGAAGACCCTGAGCGAGCAGACCGTCCAGGCAGGCGTCGAAGTACTCCGCGCCGTTGTAGGTCGGCACGCAGACGGAAACGAGCGGGGTCCGGCTCGCAGGAGTCACGGCTTCACCTGCGCGGCAGCCTTCCGGTTCCGCTCGTGCTCGGCCTGGATGGCCAACCATCGACTGCAGTCGAGGGACATGTCGTGGGGGAGGGCCAGGCCGGTCTCGGCGCGTGTCATCTCCCCGACGTCCGGGCTGACCTCGCGCGCGACGTCGATCTGGCGCCGACGCGCGCCGCCGATGTGGATCACACCCTCGACGGCGAGCTCCAAGGCCCGAGCGATCTCGACCGCGGCCTGAGTCGCGGTCAGCCGTGACGTCCACTGGTCCACGAACGCCCGCGGATAGGGATAGCCTTCGCTCGGGACGAACGACGTGCGCACGACGAGGTGGCTCGGGACCATGCGCGCGTGCGCTTCGCCGAGCAGCTTCGTCAGCGCATACGTGTTGATCGGATTCGGCAGGTCGTCCTCGCGGTACATGCCCTTGTAGCCGTCGAAAACGGCATCGGTGCTCACGTAGACCAGCCGCGCTCCGCTCCGCGCGGTGGCGCGCGCCACGTGTCGTGTCCCCTCGGCGTTGATGGCGAACGCGAGAGCGCGGTCGTCCTCGCACGGACGCACGCCGACCAGCGCCGCGGCGTGGATCACGACGGCGAACCCGCCCTGCGCGATTGCCGCGTCGATCGTCTCGGGTCGGAGAAGGTCGACCACGGACCGCGGCGGTGCGTCGCAGTCGAGTACCCGTCGCAACTCGCGACCCAGACGGCCCGAGCCGCCCAGAAGGAGGATGCGGCGGCTCACAGGAAGTCGGGGTTCAGCGCCGGGTCCTGGTGCCGCACGGAGCGCAGGAGGCGAGCGAGCTTCTTGCTCTGGCAGAACCGCGCGCAAGCGCGTGAGTCGATGCTGCGCTGCACTTCCGCGCGACGAGGGCTCGCCCAGATCTCCTCCATGGTCTGCTCGCGGAGGTTCCCGAGGACGTACTCCGGGCGGTCGCGGTAGTTCTTGCACCACACGACGTTGCCAGAAGCCGTGACCGCGGTCGTGAAGTTGTTGACGTCGCAGTCATGGTGCTCTTCGACCGAATCATCGCCCTCGCCGTACTTCGTCTCGACGTACTGCGACGTCACGACGCTGAACGTGGGCGTCGACAGTTCCCGCGCCTGATGCAGCAGGGGCCAGGCCTCGCTCTTCCACCACTCGGGATCGTACTCGCTCGTGCTGTTGTCGATCGCGGCGTCCACGTCGCCGGCGCGCCGTCGCAGGCTCACGTTGCGCTCCAGGATGTACGTGCTGCGCGCCTCGTGGTCGTAGTTGTTGCTCGGCTTGCCCTGTGCGAACGAGAGGCCGAGGTCCCGGCACATCTCGACGAAGGGCAGGAACGTCGCGAGCGAGGACTTGTGGAGCAGCATCATCGCGCCGAGGCGGATCGTCGCGTTCTCCCGCCGCGCGATGTCGACGATCATCTCGATGTTGCGCCGCACCTTGTCGAAATCGTCGACACCCTGGATGCGCTGATAGTCGGCGCGCCTGCCCGCTGCGATCGAGAATCGGATCCAATCGCACCTGTAGACGAGATCGCGGGCCAGCTCCGGCGTCAGCAGCGCTCCGTTCGTGAACAGCGCATTGCGCATCCCCGCCGCCTGTGCACGCCCCATCGCGGCCGGCGTGTGCTTGTTCAGGAGCGGCTCGCCTCCTCCGGTCCAGATGACCCCCTTGACGCCGACGCTCGCGAGGTCGTCGATGATCCTCGAGAGCAACTCCGCGGACATCGTGTCGCGGTGCTGGTCGTGCAGGACGCTCCAGCAGCAGAACGTGCAGGCGTGATTGCACGCGTTCGTGGCGTCGAGCTCGATCGTGACCGGGAACGAGCGGCCGTCGCGCAGCCATGTCGCCAGGCGTTCCGGATGCAGGAATACCTTCTGGGAGTCGGTCGGCGCGAAGATCATCGGCGAGGTCGTGGTCGGTGAGGCGGGCTGCGGGAGGGAGCCACCCGCACGACCGTGTCCGCCCCATGCCTCGGCACCTGGGGACACGCTCCAGATCCAGCCTACTCGGACTCCGGCGAGTGTGGGGTGCACAGTACCGACTGTCTTGCTGCCCCCCCCGGGGCGCAGCGTCCTACGCGGCTCGTACTCCATGCGGGGGCGCGTCCAACTCAGGATCCGCTGCGTTCGCCGCGCAGAGAGACACGGACTGCGCAGGGCAACTGGGAGTGGCTGCCCATCGTCCTCTTGCCTCACGCCCGGCACCGCCTCCGGGTGCAAGTGCGGGCGGCCCGACTGTGCTGGCGGTCCGCGCGTCCGCCGTCCCGTCTCAACGCTCGCGGGTGTTGTCGACGGCAAACACGCGGCCCTGGAACCAGGTCCTGGTCGAGCGGTGGGGGCTGCTGGGCCGGCAGTGTCCCTGGTGGGATTCGCGGAACTCCTCACACCGGCCGTCATCGCCGTGCCGCGCGACGCGCGCCCGATCGGCCTGCTAGTCTTCGAGTCCATGGATGCGGGGCCCGAACAGCGCGACCTGGAAGACCTCGTGTTCGAGTGCCTCGAGCGCATCGAATCCGAGGGTCCAGGCGCGCTCGAGGCCATGTGTCGCGAGCATCCGGTCGCGGAAACTCGTCTGCGCGAGCGCATCGGGCTGCTGCGGCGGATGGGGCTCCAGGGCACTCCCGACGGCGCGACGTCCGTGCCCGAGCGTCTGGGCGATTTTCGGCTGATCCAGCGTCTCGGGGCGGGGGGGATGGGCGTCGTCTACCTGGCGGAACAGGTGTCGTTGGGCCGTCCCGTCGCCCTCAAGTTGATCCGGCCCGAGCAGTTGTACTTCGCGAACTCCCGCGAGCGATTTCAACGCGAGATCGATGCCATCGCGCGGCTGCAACACCCCTCGATCGTGCCCATTCACGCGAGCGGTCAGGAGGGCGGAATTCCCTACTACGCGATGGAGCACGTGCGCGGCGTGTCCCTCGCCCAGGTGCTGGCCGCCTTCGCGGGCCGGGATCCGGCGCATGTTCGAGGGCGCGACCTGCGCGATCTCGTGCTGGCCGCGGCTCCACGCGGCGCGGATCCGACCGGGGACCTCTTCGCCGGCTCCTGGGGCGAGGTCTCGGCCCGCATCGCCCGCGCGCTGGCCCTGGCTGTGCAACATGCGCACGAGCGCGGCGTCCTGCATCGCGACATCAAGCCCTCGAACGTCATGATCGCCGCGGACGGGCGCGTCGTCCTGCTCGACTTCGGACTCGCGAGCCTCGGTTCGACCGGCGAACTCACGCGCACGGGTTCGCAGATCGGTTCGCTGCCGTACATGTCGCCCGAGCAGCTGCGCGGGCAGGCCGACAGGTTCGGTGCGCGGACGGACGTCTACGGGATCGGTGTGACTCTGTACGAGTTGCTGGCACTCCGCCCCGCGTTCGTCGACACCGGCGACACGGAGTCGCTGCGCGCGAGCATCCTCGAGCCACGCCCGCGCGCCCTGAAGGACCTGCATCCTGGGATCGGAGGCGACCTGGTGCTCGTCTGCCGCACGGCGATGCAGCCCGATCCTTCCGTCCGGTATCCGAGCGCCGCGGCCCTGGCGGCCGACCTGACCTGCGTCATCGAAATGCGCCCGATCGCCGCACGCGCGCCGAGCGTCGTCGCGCGTCTCGCGAGTTGGGCCCGGCGGCAACCGGCGCGGGCGACCGCGGCCGCGCTGGGCATTGCTCTCGTCGTGGGCGGGCCGCTCCTGTACGCGCTCCAGCAACAGGCTTCCAACGCGCGCGTCGCCGCGGTCAACGTCGAGCTCACCGCGGCGCTGAGCGAGTCCGAGCGGCAACGCATCCTGGCGGACGCGAACTTGCGCAAGGCCCTCGAGTCCGTCGACGTCATGCTCACCCGCGTCGGGCAGGAGACCCTGCGGGACGTCCCTCAGATGGTCTCGATACGTCGAGCGCTCCTGGAGGATGCGCTGCGCTACTACACCGGGTTCCTGGAGCAACGCGCGGGAGATCCCGAGCTCCGCCGTCAGGTCGAGCTGGCGCGGAGTCGCGTCTCGTCGCTCCACATGACCCTGGGCGACCTGGCCGACGCAGAGCGCGAGCTGACTGCGCTTGCCGCCGGGATGCGTGCCGAGGCCGAGCGCGCGGACGCATCCGACGACACCCTCCGTACCTTCGCCGACGTCGTCGGCCGGTTGGGCGAGGTCCAGTCTCGGCGCGGATCCTTCGAAGAATCGCGTGCGCGGATCGAGGAGGCGATCGCGACCTTCGACCGCATCCCGGCGGACCGGCGCGACGCGCAGATGGAGCTCCAGCGCGGAGGCAGCCACGACAAGCTCGCCGAGCTCCTGCAGCGCTCGGGGCGGACCGCGGAAGCGGAGCGATCGGCGCGCGAAGCCGTGGCGATCACACGGGCCGGCCTCGAGAAGTTCCCCGCGGCGAACTCCTTTCAGCTCGCGATCGGCCGCCAGCTGGATCGACTCGGCACGTTGCTCGTGCGGCAGAGGCGCATCCCGGAGGGAGTCACCCATCTGGAGGAATCCGTCTCGTTCCTGGAGCGGTATCACGCGCTCGTTCCCTCCGACACGCACGGGCGGGAGAAGTTGATGACCGCCCGCATCAACCTCGCGAACGGTCGGATCGCCGGCGGGGACGCCGAAGGAGCGCGTGCGCTCTCCCAGCTGGCCGTCGAGGCCGGCGAGGAGCTCGTGCGCGATTTCCCGGACGTTCCCTCCTACCAGACGGACCTGGCGATCGCGCACATGCAGCTGTTCGTGCACGCCTACCGGGCGGGCGACCTGGAGCTCGCCGAGGATCACATCGAGCGCACGATCGACCTGCAGGAAGCCGCCGCGCGCTCGAAGCCGATGGACGGATCCTTCCTGGGGGAGATGGCTGGATCGTGCAACAACCTCGCGGCGCTCCAGGAGCGACGGGGCGACCATGCGGCGAGCATCGCCACTGCCGAGCGGGGTATCGCTCACGCGCAGGCCGCGCTCGCGGCGGCGCCTCTGAACCCGCAGTGGCGCGAGCTCCAGCGCTCGCTCCAGAACAACCGCGGGATGGCGCTCATCGCGGCTGGACGCTGGCGTGACGCGTCGCTCGCGGTGGGGGAGATCGACGCCGGAGAAGAGCATGAGTGGTACTCCAGGCGCGCTCAGCTCCTCGAGCGCGCCAGCCGAGTCGCGGCCCTGGATCCGAACTTCGCGTCGGAGGCGCATGGTCTGCGCGAGCGGGCGGTCGCGGACCTGGAACGCGCGGTCGAGCTCGGGCGCAACGAATGGTCCGAGCTCGGGGATCCGGACGAGTGGGCGACGCTGCGCGAGGATCCGCGTTTCGTCGCGCTCGTCGCACGTTCGTCCCAGCCGCGCTGAGGCGCGCAGGCGGCGCAGGATCGCCGCCGCGCGCTCGATTCGGGCCTATTCCGGTAACGAGTTCGCCGGCTTCCGGATGGTTCGGTCGAGGTCGTGCGCCCCGAGTCGAGGAAGGACTCGGGGCAACCCCCTGAACACGCGACCGCCCCGTGAGGAAACCATGATTCACCTACTCGCCATTTCGCTCCTGTCGGCTGCTCAGGCCGACAGGTCTCCCGAGAACCTCGTAGCTCCCGAACTGAAGCCGCCCGCTCCGGCGCGCGCGGCCACGTTCGAGGAGGATCCCGGCGCCCAGCATCCGGGAATCCCGTCGATCGCGCAGGAGACGCCGCGCGAACTCGCCAGCGCACCCGTCTCCGGCCCGTGCCCTGGTCTCCACGTCGACACGACGTCCGCCGGCGAGGTCTGGGTCCGCGGTCAGACCTACAAGGCGCAGTTCCGTGCCGACGCCGCACGCTACGTGCCGTTCCTGGGCTCGCACGCGCCGCGGAACTACCCGCTCGAACTGCGCGTCGAATCGGTGACGATCGGCGGCGAGCCGCTGGCGTTCGACGCCGTCGCGCCCGCCGTGCGCGACGGGGACTCGATCGTCTACGAGCGTGGTCCGTTCCGCGAGCGCTACCTGCTCGCGCCGGACTCCGTCGAGCAGACCTTCGAGTTCGACGACCTGCCGCGCCGCGGCGAGATCGTGATCCGTCTGGCCGTCGAGACCGACCTGCGGCCCGAGGCGGATGCCGAAGGGTTCACCTACTCGAACGAGCTCGGTGGTGTGCGCTACGGGCGTGCGTTCGTCTTCCACGACGAACTCGCGCGGACCGCGGTGGACAGCCGGCTCGTCGGGGATCGCATCGAGATCACGGCGCCGGCGTCGATCGTGGAGCACGCCCAGGGCCGGTTCGTGATCGACCCGGTCGTGTCGACCTACCCGATCGCCGACGGACTGGCGGACGAGTTCGCTCCGGACTCCGCGTACGACGGGTCGCTGGGCACGTTCCTCACCGTGAGCGAGCAGGTGTTCAGCGCCACCGACCACGACATCCTGGCCGTACGACACGGCACTGGGGGCACCATCACCAACACGGCGTACGTGGACCTGACCGGCGACGACTGGCGGGCCCCCGCGGTCGCGAATCACAGGCTGGACGACCAATTCCTGGTCGTCGCGGCGCGCGGAACCGCTCCGACCCGGACCATCTGGGGCCGCACGGTGGAGGCCACGGTGTCCTTGAACATGTCCGCTCAGTTCCAGGTCAGTAGCGGCATCCAGACCGGCGACGCCTCGGCTCCGGACGTGGGCGCGGACCCGTCCACGAACCTGCCCGCCTACTACTTCGTGGTCTGGGAGCGCGAGTTCCAACCCGGGCTCGACTACGACATCCTCGGTCGGCTCGTGCAGTCGAACGGCGTGCTCGTGGCGTCCGTCTTCGTGGACAACACCGCCGGCACGATCCACCGCAATCCCTCCGTGAGCAGCACGAACGGGGACATCGATGCGAACGACCAGAAGTGGAACGTCGTGTGGGAGGAGGAGGTCAGTCCGACCAACCGCAACATCCTCGGCGCGCGCGTCCGCTGGGACGGCGTGGTGACGGATCCCACGTTCACGGTCGCGTCGTCTGCGCTCGACGAGCGGAATCCCTCGGCGACCCCGATCATCGCCGACACGGGGGTGTCCCGTCCGTGGATGGTCGCCTACCAGATCGACGGCGGAGCGGATGGATGGGACGTGCGGTGCCGGACGTTCAACGGAACGAGCATCGTCACGACCCTCGATCTGTCCGACCAGTTCGGGACGCCTTCCCTCGACCAGGTCACGCCGAGCTGCGACACCGCCGTGGGCGAATTCCTCGTCGCGTACGACGAGCACCCGCAGGGGTTCTACACCGTCTCGGACATCAAGGTCTCGACGCTCTTCACGATCAACGGCTCGTTGGCCGTGAACGAAGGCAACGTCTCCGTCTCCCCGGGGCTCCATCTGGAAGCCCGGCCCCGGATCGCGCCGATCGGGCAGGGGCTAGGCGCCAACGTGGTGGCGCTCGTCGTCTACGACCGGGACGTGGGCGGCCCCAACGACGTGATGGGCACTCTCTACGAAGTGCCGTTCGGCGTGCCTTCCTCGAGCTTCTGTGCCGGCGACGGATCCGGCACGGCCTGTCCGTGCGGCAACGCCGGTGCGCCGGGCAACGGTTGTGCGAGCTCCGTGAATCCGAGTGGCGCGCAGCTCGCGTGGTCGGGCAACGCACGCGTGGTCTCGGACGACTTCCAGCTCCAAGCCGCGGGCCTGCCCGCGACCGCACCCGTGCTGTTCTTCCAGGGCACCTCGCAGTCGGTGGGCGGAGCGGGTTCCGTCTTCGGCGACGGGCTGCGTTGCGCGAGCGGCACGGTCATCCGGCTCGCGACGAAGACCGCTTCGGCGGGCTCGGCCGTGTTCCCCGAGGCCTGGGAGTCGAACGTCTCGGTCCGTGGCGCGATTCCGGCGATCGGCGGCGTGCGCTACTACCAGGCCTGGTACCGCAACAGCGCGGCCTTCTGCACCGCTTCGACGTTCAACCTGACGAACGGCGTGCGCACGCAGTGGGTCCCGTGAGGCTCTCGGAGCACTGAGAGCCGAGCCGGCACCATCCCGCTCCTCGCCCGGCGACGATCCTGGCTCGATGCCAGGATCGTCGTCGGCGTTCCAGCGTGTCGCGTCGAACCCATGGAGTTCCCGACGACGTGGGCGCCGCGCCTCGTCCGGCACGTCGCCCTGATCTTGCAGCGGGATCGTGGACGTCCGGACGAGGAGCGCTCTCGACGACGACATCGACTGCCGACATGCACGCGCGGCAACGATCGAACCACGAGGCCGTACTCGCTGTCGCCGGTCCTCTTCCTCCGGCCATGGAAGGGTTGTGCGCCATGGCGGCGACGAGGACGATGTCGGCCATGAAGCTCCGCTCGCGTGCCGCGCCACTCGCCTTGCTCGCTCTCCTGAGCCTCGTCGCGCTCTCGTGCAGTTCGCCAGAGGGCCGAACTCGCGACGAAGCGCGCTCGCCGCGCGACCTGTCGGGGATCATCACGCCGCTGCTGGAGAAGAGCCGGCTCCCGGCTCTCGGCGCGGCCGTCGTGACCTCCGATGGCCTCGAGGCCATCGGCGCGTCGGGTGTCCGCTCGTGGGGAAGCTCAGAGCCCGTGACGATCGAGGACCAGTGGCACATCGGGTCCTGCACCAAGGCGCTGACCGCGACGCTTGCCGCGCGCCTGATCGAACGGGGTGTGCTCCGTTGGGAGACGACGATCGGGGCCGTCTTCGGTCCGACGATCGACCCAGGCTGGAAAGACGTGCCCATCTCCTGGTTGCTCTGCCATCGCTCCGGCGCACCAGTGAACTTCAGCGAGGATCTCTGGCAGGAGATGGTCGCCCGCGGCGGCTCGCCCCGAGACCAGCGTCGGTTCTTCGTGGAGCAGGGGCTCAGGAGCGCGCCAGCCACGCAGCCGAACACCGAGACGGTCTACTCCAACTCCGGCTTCCTGGTCGCGGGAGCCATGCTGGAGGCACTGGCCGACTCCTCTTGGGAGGACCTCATGAAGCGCGAGGTCTTCGAACCGCTCGGCATGACGCGCACGGGTTTCGGCGCGCCGGGCATCCCGGGAGTGTTGGATCAACCGTTGGGGCACACCCGCGACGCGGACGGATGGTCGCCGGTCGCCCTCGGTCCGCGGGCCGACAATCCCCCGGCCACCGGACCGGCGGGAGCGATCCACACCACGCTCTCCGACTGGGCTCGATTCGTCGCGGCACACTTGCGCGGAGAGCGGGGCGAGAGGGGCTTCCTCGATCCAGCCACGTGGAGGCGCCTGCACGCGACCGATGAGAGCCAGTGGGGCTATTCCCCGGGTTGGGTGGTGGCCGAGCAGGACTGGGCTGGCGGCCAACTCCTGCGGCACGTCGGCAGCAATGGCTTCTGGCTGGCCGAGGCGTCGCTGGCCCCACGCAAGGACTTCGCGGTGCTGATCGTGACCAACGCCAGCGACGACTCGGTCGAGGCCCCCTTCAAGGAACTCCTCGCTGCACTGGTGGCCGATCACGCGGCGCACGGCCGCTGAGAGAGTGGCGGCCGGACCCCTGGTTTCGTGCCTGCCGCCCGAATCTCGGTACCCGGATCCACGCGTGGGCGATAGGAGGATCGAGATGCGGGCACTCACGTCCATCCTGCTTGTCGTCGCCGGGTGCGGCGCGACGGGATCGAACCGCGAGGAAGCACTGCGCGTCGAGATCGAGGGGCTCGTTGCCCAGGAGCGCGTGCAAGAAGCACTGGCTCTCGCCGATCGGGCGATCGAGGTCGATCCCGACCGTGCATTCGGGTGGCGCGAGCGCACGCGTTGCCTCGTGCTGCTGTGGGAGTTCGACGCAGCGCTCCTGGCGGTCGATCGGGCCGTCGAGCTCGAGCCTGGTGATCCCTGGTCGCACTACGAGCGTGGCTATCTGCTGCGACAAGTCGGGCGCGACGACGAAGCGGTCGCGGCGTTCACGCGCGCCATCGAACTCGATCCACGGCACTACAAGGCGTACGAGCATCGCGGAGGAGCCCATCTCGATTGGGGGCGCAGTCCCGAGGCGCTCGCCGATCTCACGCGCGCGATCGAGTGCTGGCGTCCGCACGATCCGGAGGTGCGGGAGGCCTACTCGCTCCGTGCCCGAGCCTTGATGAGCCTGGGTCGCACCGACGAGGCGCTGGCGGACGTCGAGCATGCCGAGACCTTGAGGTCCGGCGTGCGGTGAAAGGTCGCGGCGTGCTCCCGCCGGACTTGGTGCGTCGAGCCGCGCTGCACCGATGACCAGATCGCACCTGCGGAACGCGGCCGCAGTTCCTATCCTGTGGGGTTCGAGAATCACCGACCCGAACCCCAGCCACACTCAGGAAGCCAGGATGAACCGAACTGTCGTCGTCACCGGATGCAGCACCGGATTCGGCCGCCAGGTGTCCGAGCGTCTCGCGCGCAAGGGCGATCGCGTGTACGCGACCATGCGCGGGGTCGACGGCAAGAATGCCGCCGTCGCGCGCGAGCTCCGCGCGCTGGCCAAGGCCGAGAAGATCGACCTCCGCGTGCTGGAGATGGACATGACCTCGACCAGCTCCGTGGACTCCGCGGCCGCGATCGTGCTGGCGGAGTCCGGCGCGCCGGACGTGGTCGTCAACAACGCCGGTCAGATGTACGTCGGCATCACCGAGGCGTTCAGCGCGGAAGAGCTCGCCGCGCAGCTCGACGTCAACGTCGTCGGCATCCACCGCGTGAACCGTGCGTTCCTGCCCGCGACGCGCAAGCGCGCGACGGGGCTCGTCGTGAACGTGAGCTCGATCGCGGGCCGCATCGCCATCCCGTTCTTCGGCGTCTACCACGCGAGCAAGTGGGCCGTCGAGGGCTACTCGATGGCGCTCCGGATGGAGCTCGCGTCCTCGGGCGTCGACGTGGTCGTCGTCGAGCCCGGTCCGTTCACCACCGAGCTGTTCCCGCGCAGCCCTCACCCCGCGGACCTGGACGGACGGGGCAAGGCCTACCCGGCGGTCGTGCACCAGACCCTGGAAGGGATGGGCGGCGCCTTCGAGGGCCTGTTCCAGGATCCCGCGGTGCCGACCGATCCCAAGCTCGTCGTCGACCGGCTCGTGGAGCTCGTGGAGATGCGCGCGGGCACGCGTCCGTTCCGCAGCGTGGTCGGCGTCGACTTCGGCGTGCGCGACCTGAACGCGGGCGCCGAGCGTCAAGAGGAGGGCGCGGTGGACGCCATGGGCCTGAGGGCCTTTGCCACGCTGGTGGTTCCGCGCTCTGGCGCGTGAGTTCCGGGTCGGTCCCGCGGCGCAGTCGTCGTCACGGCGCGACGCCAACGATCGACGGAGACGGACTCCGTCGAGCTCGGCCTGCTCTCAACCAATCCAGGTCCACATGCGCGGGAATCCGTGCGAGCCGCACTCATCGGGGAGCGCGGAGGCGTGCGCGACCTCCATGTCGCCGGTGCTCGGTGTCAGCCGGAACCGCCAGCCAAGCCTCCGCGGTCGATCTACTGCAACACGACCATGTGACGACGCGTGTTCGATCGATTCCCCGCCGCGTCGACGAAGTGCAGCGCGTACACGAGGGCCACACCCTGCCCGGACGCGGTGTCGGGGAGCTCGAAGCGTCGCAGCCCGGACGCGACCGAGAGGCCGTCGATGCGCGCGGGGTGCCACGCGCCGTCGGGAGTGCGCACCGCGTACCGCGCGCTCGCCGTCACCCAGTCCTTGCCGTCGTCGACGACCTGGTCGCGAACTTGCGCGTGAACGACCCACGGCCCACTCGGGGAGCGCGGCCCCGCCAGGCGTTCCCAGCGCGTGATCACCGGCGCAAGCGTGTCGCGCGGACCGAGATTCTCGAAGAGGGTGTTCCTCCAGTCGGCACCCGCGTACTCGCCCTGCACCGACAGATAGTCGTAGTCACCATCTCCGTCGAGGTCCGCCGCCGTCGCGTCCAGAGTCGGATTCTGGACATCGAGCCCGGGAGGCAGCACGCCGGGCGTGATCTGGAACTGGAGGCCGCCCTGGTTCTGCTGCACTTGGTTCGCCGGCACGCCGAGTGTGCTGATGAACGCGTCGAGGTCTCCATCGACGTCGTAATCGAAGAGAACGACCTCGTTGATGTCGGTCCCTCCGCTCGCCGATGTCGGCGAGAAGCCGAACGAGCCGGTGCGGAGCACGTCGTTGCGGAACGCCCCGTGACGTCCCAGCCAGAACTGGGGGGATGGGCCGTCCGTGACACCGAGGACGAAGAGGTCCGTGTCGCGATCGCCATCGAGGTCCGCGACTTCCGACTCCCATACGTTCGCGCCCGCCGCGGGCAGGAGCGAGTCGGCGTCGGTGAAGTTGCCCGAGCCATCGTTGAGCATCAGGTAGAACTTCTTCACGCCCAGGCTGACGTTGCTCGCGAGCACGTCCGCGTCGTAGTCACCGTCGATGTCGACGATCTGGACGTCGTGCGTGCCCGTCGAGTCCACCGGCGCCCACGCGGGACCGACGACCTCCGCGAAGAAGCCCTGCCCATCGTTCCTGTAGAGGCGTGGATGCCCGAAGACCGCGGGGATGGAGTCCAGCTGGCTCCAGAAGGTCGTCGAGTCGCTGATCACGACGTCGAGGTCGCCGTCGTCGTCGATGTCGCCGAACTGGCCCGCGTACGAGTCGAGCGCTTCCGTGAACCCGCGCTGCGCCCCTTCGAAAGCGAAGTGACCCGGCTGTGCGGCGCCGCGATTCCTGTAGAGAGAGGGCAGCGATCCGTCGAAGCAGTTCAGGAACATCGCGTCGACCCAGCCGTCGCCGTCGATGTCGCCCGTGACGACGCGCTTCGAGCAGGTCACGTGCGCGCCGAGGCGCGCGAGGCTCTCATCCGCGAACGTGAGGCCTCCCTGGTTGATCGAGAGCTGGTGTTGGTACGCGATCGCCGAAGCGCTCGAGAATCCACCCCCGTTGGCGAAGAACGCGTCGAGATCTCCGTCGCGATCGACGTCGGCGCACTCGACGCTCTCGGTCCACGTCTGCGCCGACCCCGAAAGCGAGCCGGGTACGAGCTGGAACTGCTGCGCGACCGCGGGAGCCGCGACAAGGAGAGCTGCGATGGTCGTGATCGGTGACATGCGGTGGGCGGGCCCTGCTTGTGGCGGCTCTTGGCTGCGTGGAGGGGGCTTGCTGCGCGATCGACTCGCCGTGCCGCGCAGGACTAGCGTGAAATCCTACCACGACCTCGCGAGCGCGGGCCGTTCCGCCGCGTGACGACCGATCTCGACAGGAGCGAGGCCCTGTCGAACTTCCCTTGGAACTGGGTCGGCGGGTGCTCGAAGCCGGAAAGCCCAGGATCTTCCCCTGGTTGCCGCATCCGCATCGAGCCCCCGTTCGAAGCCCGATCCAGTGCCAGGTTTCGAGGGGACGAGTACATCCATATGTTGAATCGATCCGATCTGCTCATCCTTGGAGCCGCGTTCGTCTCCTTCCTGTTCTCGATCAGCTTGTGGTTCGGGTTCGTGGTCGCGATGGACAAGCAGGCCGGCATCTTCGTGGGCGTCTGGGTGCCCTCGATCCTGGCGTTGGGCAACTACTTCAAGCTCAAGTCCGGAGGTCGCTGAAGTGAGTACGTCCGACGCGATCATCTTCGCCTTCGGCCTCTTCGTGGTGTCCTTGCTCGGAAGTGGCTTGTTCGTGACGGTGCGCTACTTCCGTTCCGCCGGCGGCAAGGCCACGCCGCACGAAGGCGATCGCCGCTGACTTTCCAGGTGAGCGAGTTGGCACCCCACGCTCGTCGACCCTGCCCGTGCAGCGATGGAACCTGTGCTCCTCTGCCGTGACCTCCGGCGCCCGGCCGGAGCTCAAGCGCACCTCCCTGGGCGCCGCGTGGCGTAGGAGCGCTGGATCGCGAGCCCCGACCGCCCCGTGCCACCTGCAGGATCCGCCTCACCAGCAGGGCCCTTCGGGCAGCGCGACGGTATGCGCTCAGGAATGCGCCATCGATGGGCCTCGACTACGCACAAGGTCACGGCGCTGGCGCGCGACGATCGTCGTAGAAAGGGGGTGAAGTCTCCGAGCCCACGCTCGAATCGAACTCGATCACCTCATGACCGAACGCTGATCTCGGGGATTTCGCCTCCGTTCCAGGATGCCGCCGCGAGCGATCGCGGCCTGCCCGTCGGCATCCTGGCGGTTCCGAACCGATGTCCGCCCGGAGAGCCCGCGCCGACGCAGCGCGCGCGCGGAAACCTCTCAGAACCGAGAGCGATTCCATGAGACGATTCACCCAAGGCAGCCTGCACCTGGCGTTTCCCACGATCGCGGTCGTGGCCTTGACGCTGCTGGCCCAGGCCCAGTCCTCCGCCGTGGGGACGTGGTCCGGCGTCCAGATCCTCGAGCCCACGATGGTGTCCTCGAGTCCACCGGATGTCCCCGTCGTCGCCTGCGATCCGCTGGGCCACGCGGTCGCGGCGTGGACCTCTCCCGCGATGGGGGTGGCGTTCTCCGAGCACGACCCGGGCGCGAGCTGGACCGCCGCCGTGTCGATCCTCCCCGCCGGGACGACCGGCTTCTCGCCGCAGATCGCGATCGGCTCCAGCGGGGTCGTCGCCGTCTCGTGGATCGTCCCCGGCCAGGAGTTCATCCCGCAGAAGTTCGTCGTGTCCGTGCGGCCCGTCGGCGGAGCGTTCTCGACTCCGGCCACGCTGGTGTCCGGCGCCTACGTCTTCGATTCGCGGCTCGGTGTCGCGGACAACGGATCGGTGACGGTGCTGTGGGGCCAGGGCGGAGCGGTCAAGACGGCCATGCGCAATCCGCAGGGAGTCTGGACTCCGTCCATCGTCCTGAACCCTCCGAACACGAGCGCCAGCCTGCCCGACCTCGTCGTGAATGGAGCCGGAGCGGCCCTCGCCGTCTGGCAGGAGACTCCGGTCGGTGGGGGCGGCCCCTCCGCGATCGGCGTCTCGTACCGCGCTGCTCCGTCTCGCTCCCGCTGGGGCGTGGCGCACGCGATCTCGTCCGGTCTGGGGCTCGCGACCTGGAACCCGAAGCCCGGGATCGATGACGCCGGCAACGCGGCGTTCGGTTACCTCGACGGGAACCGGATGATGGTCGCGAGGAAGGCCGCTGCCGGCACCTGGGGAGCACCGCAGGCGGTCTCTCCCCCGGGCGACAACGCCTACTACCCCGCGTTCTCCATGGACGCGCGGGGGAACATCCTGGCTGCGTGGCAGAAGCTCGACGCCGGCAACTACGGAACGGTCTCGAAGCGCGTCCTTCCCGCGGCCGGCGCATGGGGGCCGGTCACGGTCCTGTCGACCCCCGACCAGGACGCGAGCTGGCCGATCGCGTCCGTCGCACGCGACGGATCGGTCGCTGCGGTCACCTGGACCGACAACAACACGTTCGCCGCCCACGCGGATGTGGGACCCATGCGTGGATCGTCGACCGTCTTCACGATCGGCTCCTGCTGGTGGAACACCACGATGCCGATCGCGGCCGGTTCCCTCGCGGTGTCGGCTGTCTGGCCCGCGCCGACGACGAATCCCAACGTGACGCGCATGGTCGCAAACGTCTACACGCCCTGATGGGAGCACGAGTCCCGGGGAGGGCCGAGGGACAGTCCGTCCCTCGACTTCCGCAGGGGGCACTCGTGCCGGGGATTCGAGGCCGATTCGCCCTCGCTGCGGGAGATGGAACGCGGCGGGGGCGAACAGGCATTCGTGACGCGCGGAGTGGGGAGCGGTCGTTCCGTCGGTGGCGGCTGAGCCCGTCGGCGCAGAGCACGGCGCAGAACCGTGACCAGGGATGCATGCGACGTGCAGGAGTCGGCGAGTCCTGAGGCCTGGGTCACGGAAAAGGCTGCGATGCCGATTGGAGGTGACACCCCAACGTGGCAGTCCTCGATGGCCCGGCGCGCCGATGTGCACCAGGCATCG
The DNA here is from genome assembly GCA_026692665.1 of Planctomycetota bacterium. GTDB lineage: Bacteria > Planctomycetota > UBA1135 > UBA1135 > JAEUHZ01. The sequence goes on along the minus strand of JAPLOF010000015.1, from coordinate 92,057 downwards.
AACACGATTCAGCGAGCGAACCCGTCAACGGGGGTTGACAGGTCCATCCATGTCAGGGCGCCCAGTTGATCGAGATCGAGTTCGTGAGGTTGAACGTGGCGCTCGTGCAGAACGCCGCCGAATTCCGGTACCACACCTGGTAGTTCCGGATCCCCGGAGCGCTGATCATCCCTTGGACCGAGATCGGCGGGTCGGGCGCGGCGGGGTACTGCGACGCGTTGCAGATGTTCACCTTCGTCCCCAGGCGGATCGTCGAGCCGCTCGCGCAGCGCCGTCCGTCGCCGAACACCACGGGCGCGAACGCAGCACCCTGGAAGTAGAGGCATGACGAGTTCGGCATGCCGGCTGCCTGCAGCACGACGTCGTCCGCCGCGAGCGAAGCGGTGCCGAACGCCAGGAGCTGCGCGCCGCGCGGCTCGATCGAGTTCGGGCAGCCGCGGCCGCTCGCGCCGGGCGGCACGGCGGGGAAGCACGGACAGGGAGAGCCCGGATCGTTCCCGAAGCAACCCGAAGCGCCGAGAGTCCCGCTGCAGGGCGGCGCGAGCTTGATTCTCACGAGCCAGCTGTCGACGCCGAGGATCTTCGTCACCGGTCCTCCGTTGGCGCTGTTCGCGGTGGCGTACCCGAACTGGATCAGAGAGCCGCTGTTCGTGAAGTCGGGGTGCGGCGGTCCGCTGCCGGCCAGGAGGTCGAAGTCTCCGGAGGTGAGTCCGTCCTGCGCCACACCGACCCAGACGTTCAGGATGGCATCGACGTTCGGGCCCCAGTACCACGCCGAGCCTTGCACCAGCGCGAGCCGGTAGCCCACAGCGCCACCGACCGTGGTGGCCGTGACGTGGTTCACGGCGCTGCGGAAGTCGATCGTGTAGATCGGCTCGACGCTCGGATCGTGGAACGAGAAGGCGTTGAGGTGCCCGACGACGATCGCGCCGTTGCTCCATGTGTGTGTCGTCTCACGGTACGCACCGGGAAAACCACCGGAGGCCAGCGTCTGGCTCGACGTCATCGCGTTGCCGAGTGGCGTCGTGTCGACGAGCTTCGTCGAGGTCCAGTCCGACGGCTGGAAAGCGCCGTCGACCTCGCTCGCGTACGCGAAGTTCAGCGTGACCGTCCAGTTGTCGATGCCGCTCACCTTCGTCACCGGCCCCCCCGTGGCCGAGTTCGCGGTGATGAAACCGAACTGGATGTAGTCGAAGCAGTTGAAGTCGGGGCGCGACGGGCCCGTACCCGAGACGAGCGCGAAGTCGGAAGCGACAAGCCCCGTCTGCACGTAGGTAGCCCAGAACGAGTCGAACACGTCGATCGAGGGGCCGCTGTAGTACGAACCGCTCTGCAGGAGGCACAGCCGGTAGCTGACGGCGCCGCCGACGGTCGGGCCGGTGACGTGCCTGAGATCGGCGCTGAAGTCGAGCTTGCACAGTGGCAGCGTCGTCTCGTGCGTGTACACCGGATCGATGTGCGCGACGAGGATCGCGCCGTCCGCGAACGTGTGCGAGGTCTCGCGCTGCGCGCCCGGCAGACCGCCGCCGACGGTCGTGCTCGTGAACGAGGCGCTCGCGCCGGGCGTCGTGTCGACGATCTTCTGGCTGACGAGGCCCGCGCCAAACGTGCCGTCGATGATCACCTGCGTGTCGCTGGCGAACGCCGCGCCGGCGAGCGCTACGACGTGGAGGAGCGCGGTGCTTCCAATGCGTCGCGCGGAGGGAACGGGGGAGCGTTGTTGGTTGGACATGCGAGTTGGACTCCAGCGGCACCCAGCAGAGGGAGTCTCTGGTGCAGACCTCCTCATGAGTTTGACACGAAATCAGGAGCGCGGCTGCCCGAGCCTGCGCTCCCGGCGGGGCCTCGGGAGCCACGTGGAGCGGGTGGGATGCCCCAGGCCCCAGGCCCTGGGCGCGGGGCGCGGGGCCGACCGAAAGCACGCCTCGCGGATGGGAGCGGTCCGACGCCGGCCCGCCAGCCCAGGTGAGTTCATGGTGGGTCACCCATCGGACCCGGGCGCTCTCCGGCGGAGGGCTGTCGGCGCGGCGCAGGCGCCGGTCGTCTATTGCTCTCTGGCAGCTCGCACGCCCGCGTCGAAGCGCGCCAACAGCGTGGCGGTCGTCTCGCGCGCGAAGACCGCGCGCACGACCTCCTGCTCGACGGCGCGGATCGACTCGACTGCCGCGGGATCGCCGGCGATGCCGCGCGGCGCGTCGAGGCCCTCGGCGCAGGTGTCGGCCGTGTCCGCGAGGACCTTGACGATGCTCGTGCGCCAGTCGGACGCGGCACGGTCGAGCGCCTGGCGCGTGGGGGTGCCCACTCCGGCGCGCCGGGCATCGGCGCTCCACTTCGCCAGGAACTCGTCGATCTGTGTCGAGGTCCGCGCGCGCCACGGGCCCAGAGCGCGCTTCTGCAGCTCGGTGTGCAAGGCGCCGAAGACGCGTTCCAGCTTCTCGTCTCGACGCGCGACATCGGCTGCGGTCGCCCTGTTCGCCTTCGAAGCCTGCGCGTACACGAGCCTCCGTGCCGCGACCGCGGTGAGCTGATCCTGCTCCTGCCGAGTATCGGCGGAGATGTCGCGCGCCTCGCGCGCAGCGGCGGGAACCACGAAGGTCTCCGCGGGTACACCCTTGTCCACCCGCAAGTCTTCGAGCCGCAGTGTCGCCTTCATGCGGATCCAAGCGAAGAAACCGCTCGAAAGCGACAGCGCGAGCGCTGAACCCGCCGGTCCGTCGCGGACGATCCGATCGTCCTCGCGGCGAGCTCCGTTCCAGTCCTCCGGGGTTGCGAGCCAAGTCAGCACATGAGCCCGATGTGGTTCCCAGCCGAGCTGACAGCGCATCGATCGTCCGTCGGGTTTCGAGGAGTCGGCGACGACCTCGATCGCGAAGATCGGACCAGGCCCGTTCGTGTGGGGCGCACCGGCCGAAGCGCCGGTCAGTTCGCGCAGCGCGCTCTCGAAGGCCGGCCCCAACGTCACGATCTCGGGGAGCGGAACGTCGGCATGAACAGGTCCTTGGCCGTAGTCGCCGCGGATCGACATGTGGCCGTCGATCACCCACGTGTCGACGTTCATGCCTGGGCCGTGCCACTGCAGCCGGGCGCGCGAGGGCGCCTCGTAGGCCAGGGTGATCACGAGATCCGCCTCGCCGACCTTCGTGCGGTAGGACGCGGTGAAGCTCGCGAGCGCGTTCGTCCGCGCCGCGAGCTCGGCAAAGCGGCGTGCGATCTCGGCTTCGGCGGACGTGGTTGAAGCAGCCTGCGCGCGCGCGTCCTCGACCGAAGGGCCCGCGCCTGGAGCGACCTGGAGCAGTACGAAGAGGGCGAGGGTGAGCATGGCAGGACGGACTGGAGGCGAGAGGCGTGGATCGATTCCCGCGGGCACGCTCGCAAACAGGGACACCGTCGTCAAAACAGGGCCAGGGCACCTGCACGGTCACGGTCGCGTACCTCGCCGCTGAACCGCACCGCATGGGATGCGATCGAGGCCCGCTCAGCCGAAGCCAGAGCGAGCCTCGAACGAGAATCAGCCCGCGGACTCGTCAACGGGGGTCGACAGGTCCATCCATGTCACGGCACCCAGTTGACCCGCACGCCGTTGGTCAGGTTGAACGTGGAGGCCGTGCAGAACGCCGGCGGGTTCCGGTACCACGCCTGGTAGTTCATCGTGCTCGGCGTGCCGATGCCGCCGCTGATGCTGATCGGGAGGTCTCCCGGTTCCGGCAGGCCCACCTGGCCACCGCAGCCTTGCTTGATCGCCAGGCGCCGGGTGTTCCCGCCGACGCAGCGCAGGCCGTCGCCGAACACAGAGCCGGCTCCGCCTGCGATCGCGAGCGTGCCCTGGAAGAACAGGATCGGCGTGTTCGGCGGCGCGCGCAGCACGTGGAGCACGAGGCGGTCGCTCGAAAGGCTCGGGCTCGGTGCCGGTCCGGCGTAGCCCCGCAAGCGTGCGCCGACTCCACCCGAATGGAGACAGCCCTCGTCGTCACCGACCGCGCTGAAGTTCCCGCACGGGCAGGCCGTTCCGGTGCCGTCGCCGTAGCAGAAGGTGGGCTGGTCGGGCGCGATGTCGATCTGACCGCGGATCTCGCCGCCGGGATTGATGACACTGTGGATGTTCACGTAGGACAGGTCGGCGAGCACGTTCGCCTGTTGCGCGGCAGTCATCGTCCAGACCCCGCACTTGGGCGAACCGAGCGGAAGCGCGTTCAGGACTCCGGCGTTGCTGCCCGCGGGAGCGAAGCCGTGGATGTGCGCCACGGTCTCGGCCGAACTCAGGCCGCCGAAGACGATCCGGTACGTCAGGGTGTTGGCCGAGGTGTCGATCGCCACGAAGGCGAGGCCGCGGGCCGGAGTGACGACCACCGGGACCTCCTGGAATCCGTCCAGTCGCGCGATCCTCTCGATGGTTTGAGCGGGCGCGACCGCTGCGAGGAGCGCGCACGCGGCGGGCAGGAGGAAATGGAGGAAGCGGAAGTGGGACATGGGATCCTCGGGGGAGCGGGCGCAGGGTGAGGTCTCGCTGTGCAGACGTTCAGATCCTAGCCGGTGCGGACGAAAGCTGCGGGCGAACGGGCAGGGAAGCGTGGGCGCACGGACTTGGCCCTCTGCGCCTCGTGGTGGAGCCGCTGCGGTCGACGCTCGCGGGGAGATGTCCGCCTGCGCATGGCCCAAGATGGAGGACACACTCCGGGTGGCAGGACATGTCGGCAGGTCCGCCCGAACAGCGACCGGCGCTGCCTTCGGAATCGAGCGTCGACATGGCGCAGCCCAGTGATGCGTTCAGCCAGCATGCCACCCGACCACGCGAGTGCGAGGTCGGGTGGCATGCTGGCCGAAGCGATCCGCTCGGCAGACGACAACCAGGTGCCACCCGCCGAGATCAAGCCAAGTCGAATCGATCCAGGTTCATCACCTTGTTCCAGGCCGACACGAAGTCGCGCACGAACATCGGCTGCGAGTCACTGCACGCGTAGACCTCCGCGAGCGCGCGCAGCTGGGAGTTCGAGCCGAAAACCAGATCCACGACGGTGCCCGTCCACTTGATCTCGCCCGTCGCCCGATCCCGTCCCTCCAGCACACCTTCGGATGTCGTGGACTTCTGCCACTTCGTGCGCATGTCGAGCAGGTTCACGAAGAAGTCGTTCGTCAGGACTTCGGGGCGCTTGGTGAAAACGCCGTGCTTGGACTGCCCGACGTTCGCATTCAGCACGCGCAAGCCACCGATCAGCACCGTCAGCTCGGGTGCGGTCAGGTTCAGCAAAGCGGCGCGGTCCACGAGCAGTTCCGCCACGGAGCCTTCGAGACCCTTGCGCACGTAGTTGCGGAAACCGTCCGCGTGCGGCTCGAGGACGGCGAAGGACTCGACATCCGTTTGCTTCTGCGACGCGTCCATGCGCCCCGGCGAGAAGGGCACCTTCACGTCGTGGCCGGCCTTCTTCGCGGCCGCCTCGACGGCTGCGCATCCGCCCAGCACGATCAGGTCGGCCAGAGAGACCCTCTTGCCGCCGGATTGCGCGCCGTGGAACGCCTTCTGGATCGCCTCGAGCTTCGACAGGACCTGAGCCAGCTCGGCTGGCTGGTTGGATTCCCAGTCCTTCTGCGGCGCGAGCCGGATGCGCGCGCCGTTCGCGCCGCCGCGCTTGTCGCTGCCGCGAAACGTGGCCGCCGAGGCCCACGCGGTCCTGACCAGCTGCGAGATGGAGAGGCCGGACGCCAAGACCTTGACCTTCAGGTCGGCGATGTCCTGCGCATCGATCAGCACGTGGTCGACGGCGGGGACCGGGTCCTGCCAGATCAGCTCTTCCCTCGGCACGAGCGGGCCGAGGTAGCGCGTTCGCGGACCCATGTCGCGATGCGTCAGCTTGAACCAGGCGCGGGCAAACGCGTCGGCGAACGCCTTCGGGTCCTGCATGAAGCGGCGCGAGATCTTCTCGTAGGCCGGGTCCATGCGCATGGCCATGTCGGCCGTGGTCATCATCGGGGCGTGACGCTTCGTCCGGTCATGGGCATCCGGCACGGTGGTCGCCGCGGCGGGGTCCTTGGGCTTCCACTGCTGTGCGCCGGCGGGGCTCTTCGTCAGCTCCCAGTCGTAGCCGAACAAGGTCTCGAAGTAGCCGTTGTCACACTGGATCGGGTTGGGAGTCCAAGCACCCTCGATGCCGCTCGTGATCGTGTTGACGCCGCTGCCGGTGCCGAGACTGTTCTTCCAGCCCAGGCCCTGCTCCTCGATGCCCGCGCCCTCCGGCTCGCGGCCGACGTACTTGCCCGGATCGGCGGCGCCGTGGGCCTTGCCGAACGTGTGGCCGCCCGCGACGAGCGCCACGGTCTCCTCGTCGTTCATCGCCATGCGCGCGAAGGTCTCGCGGATGTCCCGTGCCGAGCCGATCGGATCCGGTTTCCCGTTCGGGCCTTCCGGGTTCACGTAGATCAGCCCCATCTGGACCGCGCCGAGCGGATTCGCGAGCTGACGGTCGCCGCGGTAGCGCTCGTCTCCCAGCCACTTCGTCTCGGGGCCCCAGTTGATCTCGTCTTCCGGTTCCCAGATGTCCGCGCGGCCCCCGGCGAAACCGAAGGTCTTGAAGCCCATCGAGTCCATCGCGACGGTGCCGGCGAGGATGATCAAGTCGGCCCAGGAGATCTTCCGGCCGTATTTCTGCTTGATCGGCCACAGGAGGCGGCGCGCCTTGTCGAGGTTGCCGTTGTCCGGCCAGCTGTTGAGGGGCGCGAAGCGCTGGGCGCCGGTGCCGCCGCCGCCGCGCCCATCGGCGATGTGGTACGTGCCCGCGGCATGCCAACTCATGCGGATGAAGAACGGTCCGTAGTGACCGTAGTCGGCGGGCCACCAGTCCTGCGAATCCGTCATCAGCGCGCGCAGGTCCCTGACCACGGCATGCAGGTCGAGGCTCTTGAACTCCTCGGCGTAGTCGAAGGCCTCGCCCATGGGATCGGACAACGAGGACTGCCGGTGCAGGATCTTCAGGTTCAGCTGGTGGGGCCACCAGCTCGCGTTGGTCGAGCCCCCGGATACAGCGTGACTACCAGCTCCGCCCGAGAACGGGCACTTCGATTCCGTGGTCATGTTTGCTTCCTTGCGGTCCTTGGCACCTGAGCGACTACGGCAGTCTGCTGCACCAGCCCCGGTAGCCGAAGCTGGTTCTTGCGATGGAGCGGATCGAGTCCTCCTATCGAAGTGCCCGAGTCTCTGCACCGGTCTGGGGCCCCGGTTTCGTGCACGAGGCCGGACTCGGTCGAGGGGGCACGTCCGGGAGTCGACGGCGAGCACGCTGAGGCGGAGCTCGGCCAGGGGTGTGCGAGCGGACTCGTGAGTCCAGCCTCTCGCGCACCGGCAGCCCGGACGAGAACATCTCCTATCGATCGTGCGGCTCGCGCCCGAGTCCTGCGAGCCTCGAGCGCTCGCGATCAGGGTTGCCAGTCGATCAACAGGCCGTTCGTCATGTTGAACGTCGCCGGCGTGCAGAACGTCGGATTCGAGTTGCGATACCAGCACTGGTAGGCACGCTGACACGGCGCGGGCAGCGGCGTGACCAGGAAGCCCTGCAACGAGATCGCCGGGCCCGGAGCGCCGCCGACGAACGAGGAGCCGCCGGCATTCGTCCGGGTTCCGAGCTGGAGCTGGAACGGGTTGTTCACGCACCGAATGCCGTCACCGAAAAGGACCGGGGCGAGGGGGCTTCCTTGGAAGTAGACGCAGGCGGAATTGGGCATCATCGATCCGGTCAGGGTGACCCGGTCGAAGCCTGCGATGTCGGCTCCCACGTGCGCGACGCCGCTCGGCGACGAGCCGACCAGGAGTCCCGGAAGACCGAGCGAGTTCAAGCAGCCGCCGGACATGGGCGCGCTGTTGTTCCCGCACGGACAGGGAATCGTCGCCGTGCCGGCGTCACCGAAGCAGAAGGGCTGGAAGGACTGACTCCACGCCGAACTCGATGTCATGGAGAGGAAGGCGAGTGCGGAGATCCGTGCGAGGGAGAACTTCATGAGGTGGCTTTGCTTTCAGGCTCGGGACCGACCAAGGCAGGGCTCGCCGACCTGGACTCGGCGAGGAATCGAGAACTGGCTCAGCAACACCCTAACTCCGTTCCGGATCCAGCGGCACGAGCCACCCGCTTATCGTTGCCGCGCCGGGACGCGAGTGGCCCCTGTTCCGCGCGGGAGGCGCCCCGCCGCTCGCGCTGCGGCGAAGAGGGTGAGGCCGCGTGTCGCGGTCGATGCCGGGGAGGGCCCCGAGGCTCATCCTCGGGGGAGGGGAAGTCGAAGTCTGGGTGCTCCGCTCCAAAGCGCACGAGCGCGAACGGACGGCTTGGAAATCCAGCGCGCCGGCCGCGGAGGAGTGCCCCACGTCCGGCGCGCCACGTCGACTCCCACGTTCCGTCGGTGGCCCCGACGGAGGACCTCATGTCATGTCACGGCGCCCAGGCCACGCGGATCGCATTCGTCAGGTTGAACGTGCTCGCCGTGCAGAACGCGGCCGGGTTCCGGTACCAGACCTGATAGGTGGGGACCGTCGACGGGAGGACCGAACCGGCGATCGAGAGGGACGGATCGCCGGGCTCGGGCCACACGATCTGGCCGTTGCAGGCCGTCTTCACGCCGAGGCGCACGATCGGACCTGCGACGCAACGCTGACCGTCGCCGAACAGTGCGGCGGGTTGCGGCCCGCTGCCTTGGAAGAGGAGGCCCTGCGTCGTCGGCGGCAGCCGCAGCGCGTGCACCACGACGCGATCGTTGGCGATGCTGGCTTGGCCGTAGCCGCGCAGCCGCCCGCCCATTCCGCCCGAGTGCAGGCAGCCCTCGGCGTCACCCAGCGCGCTGTTGTTCCCGCAGGGACAGGCCACGCTCGAGCCATCCCCGTGACAGAAACTGCCGTGGATCGGCGTCTCGGCGATCTGCCCGCGGATCTCGCCGCCGGGGAACGCGGTCGAGTGGATGTTCACGTAGGTCGTGCCGGCCAGGATCCCGGGCTCTTGGGTCGCGGCGTAGTTCCACGTGCCGCACTTCGGCGAGCCGAGAGCGAGCGCGTTCAGGACGCCGGCATTGACCCCCGGGGGAGCGAACCCGTGGATGTGCGCGACGGTCTCGGCTGCGCTCAGTCCGCTGAAGAGGATGCGGTACGAAACGACGTCCGTGACCGTGTCGACGGCGAAGACTCCGATCCCTCGAGCGGGCGAGGTGTTCGGCGGAACCTCCTGCGCGCTGTCGATGCGCGCCAGGAACTCGACCGTCTGTGCGGGAGCCGTCGGTGCCCACGCGCAGTGGGTCGTGCCGACGATCAGGATCGTGAGGATGCGATGGCGAAGACTCATGGAGCAACTCCTGGGCGTGAGACGGCCCGTTGGGGACTGGGCGTCAGGCTACACGCACGGGGGGATCGCCGCTCCAAACAGATGCCCTCGCCGTGGTTCGCCCTCCTGGCCGCTTCGGAACACTCCTCGAGACCGCGGTGTGTGGGGACCACGAGCCGCTCGGGGTTCGCTCTCGCCTCGAAGCGGTGCACGCGCGCGGAGCCGTAGGCCGGGCTTCCGCAATCGAGGTCGCGTTGCAGCTCGCGCTGGACGAAGCGCGGGAGCCCAGAGCCGCCCCCATGGGCCAGCAAGTCCCCCGCGGCCGGCAGCTTCGTGAGCGCTGCGCACGGGGCGGGACGTCCACCTGGGCCGTATACTGGAGAGCTTGCTGCCCCGCGACGAAACTCCGCGCGACGGGATCCGGCCCGGTCCGGGCATCGGCGATCCCAGTCCCTTCGCGCGCTTCTTCTCACCCTCCACGCGCGGCACGTGGGCCCTCCTCGCGGCGGTCGCGGTGCTGTTCGCCGCGCGCGCTTTCCTTCCGCCGGTCGAGGGCGGGCGCGCGGCGGCCCTGCGCTACGCGCTGCTCCTGTGCGGCGCGGCGGCGGTCGGAGCGGCGGCCATCGCGCGCCGACTGCGCGGCCGGTTCGTCTGGATCGACCTTGCCCACGTGGTGCTGTGGATGCACCCCTGGCAGACGGTCCTCCTCGCCGGTTCCGGTGCTCCCTGGGCCGTGCCGATCTCGGCCGCCGCGAGCGCGCTCCTCCTGTGCGCCGTGAAGGGCCCGCGCGCGCTCGGCTCGGCAGTGGCCGATTTCGCGCGCCGCCACGTGAACCAGCGCAACGCCGGACTCGCGCTGCTGGTCGTCACGTTCTGGCTGATGCAGGCCCTCGTCCCTCTCGAAGTCGCCGCCGACGGCCTCGACCACTCCTGGGCACAGGGACTCGGATACGCCCTCACGCACGGCCTGCGGGCTGGGCACGATTGGATGTTCACGGCCGGGCCGCTCGGCTATTTCAACTCGGGCAGCTACGACGCGGGGCTCTTCTGGACGCGCATGGCGGTCTGGGAGTGCGGCGTCGAGCTCGTGATCGCGGCGCTGATCGCGCTCTCGGTGCTGCGGATCGATGGGGTCCTGCAGCGCACGGTCTACGTGCTCCTGATCCTGGTCCTGCTCACCGAGTCCGACTCGGCGGGTTTCGTGGCGATCCTGGCGGCGACGACGTGGCTGCTCGACCGGCCGAGCCTCACGCGCGGGGCAGCGGCGCTCGTGCTGGTGCTGCTGCCGTTGCTCTCGCTCACGAAGTTCACTCTGCTCGTGCTGGGCGCGGGATGCTCGGGCGCGATCGCGATCGTTCTCTGGCGCGAGTTCTCCTGGCGCGCCGCCGCGGCATGGATCGGCCTGTACGCGACGAGCTTCCTGTGCCTGTGGCTGCTGGCTGGCCAGAACCTGCTGGACTTGCCGCGATACCTGTCCATGTCCTGGGAGATCTCCAGCGGCTACAACGAGGCGATGGCCTTGCCCGGCCGCGAGGATCTCACGCAGTACGCGTGGTACTCGCTGGCGATCGTGGGGGGGCTCGGTGCGCTGCATGCGCTGCGGCGTCCGATTCAGCCGCGACTCGTGGCGCAGGCCGCGGTGCTCGCGCTGACCACATTCGTCGCCTACAAGGCCGGCTTCACCCGCCGCGACGGGCACACGGCGATGTTCTTCGCGTGCATCGGACTGCTCCCGTTCCTGATGGGCGACAAGACGCCGCTGACGGGCGTGCGGCGCATGGCCGTGCTCGCGGGCCGCTGGACCTGCGTCTGGATCGCCTACTTCGGACTCATCGCTTCGTACGAGCTCGACCCGTTCGGCTTCCGGCACCTGGTCAACGACCGCGCCAACCGGGCCGTCTCCACCTGCTACTTCCTCCACTCGCCCTCGGAGGCGCGCAAGTCCGGCCAGACGAAGCGCGCCGAAGTCCAGGCGTTGCACCCGCTCCGGCGCGTGCGCGAGGTCGTCGGCAACCACTCGATCGACTCGATGTCCTGGGAACAGGGGCTCCTGTTCCTGCACGACATGAACTGGAAACCGCGCCTGACCCTCCAGGGATACAGCGCATACACGCCGCGACTCCAGGCCGAGAACGCCGCCTACCTGGCCGCCGCGGACGGGCCGGAGTTCCTGCTGTTCCGCCTGCAGTCGATCGACGAGAAGCTGCCCACCATGGACGACTCCGCCGCGATCCAGATCGCGGCGCGCGACTACCGGCCCGTGCTGCGCGACGGCGAGCGCATCCTCCTGCGCCGCGATCCGCAGGGTCCCCGCAAGCCGGCGGAGGTGGTCCTCTCGCGCGAGATCGCGTTCGGCGAGACCGTCGACATCTCGCAGATCGAGGGGCGCTGTCTGCTGCTCGCGCTCGACCTGCGACCGACGCTGCTGGGCCGGCTCGCGACCACGTTGGACCAGGGCCCGCTCGTCTTCGTCGAGATCACGTCGTCCACGGGCGAGTACACGCGCCAGCGCGTCGTGCGCGGTTCCATCGCCGAGGGAGCGATCATCTCCCCGCTCCTCCTGACGCAGAGCGACTGGAACGAGTGGTACTTCGACGGCGATCTCCCGCGCACGGCGACCGTGAGCGTGATGCCGGTGATGCCCGACTGGGCCTACCAGCCCAAGATCGGTCTCAGGATCCTGCGCGCCGACGACGTCGCGCCGCGCAAGGAGCCCGGGCTCGAGAACGAACTGCGATCGGCGTCGACGATCGCCAAGTGCGTCGGCATCTCGACCCCGAAGCCGGCCGTGCGCCGCAAGATCCGGGGTCTCGACGCGCTGATCGTGTTCACGCCCTCGAAGCTCACCTACGACGTCCCGCCCGGCAAATGGGCGATCGAGACGCGATTCGGCCTCGTCCAGCCGGACGGCCTGGCCTTCCGCTCGGACGGGGCGGGCTTCGAGGTCTCGCTCGAGTCGCTTTCGGGCGAGTACAGCAGGGTCCTGTACGAGAGCTACGTGAAACCGGCCGATGCCACGCGCGACGCAGCGCACAACATGGCGAGCCTCGACGTCGACGCGCCCTACGGTGCGCGCCTCGTCCTGAAGACGACGCCCGGTCCTGCCGGCGACACGCAGGGGGACTACGCGTACTGGAGCCTGCCGACGATCGTGCCGCGGCCGTGAATCAGGCGGCGTCCTCGGACCGGAGCTCGCTCGGCGCTGGCCACCGCGCGCAGAGAAGAGGGCCGGTGTCGTCGATCGGGTCACCCCGAGCCGGGCACCCAACCGGAAAACGCTATCGGCAAGTCCTATTGGGAATGACAGAGCGCACGACTCGAACGGGGGCATCCATGGCCCCGAGCTTCGACTAGCATCAGGCTCGCCCATGAGTTCCCCGACCGCTCGCGGCGAGCTCATCCGCGAGCGCGCCGCGTTCGAATCGATGCTCGAGGTCGAGTCCGCGCGGCGCACCGATCGCGAGCGCGCGACGTGCCACCGACTCGCTCACCATTCGACCCAGTTCGTGGATCCGTCGAATCACATCGCGCCTGAACTCCGAACGCTGCTTCCGTCGAGACCTCGCGCTGGAGAGAGCCTCGCCCGGAGCACTCCCGCTCCTCGTATGGGAGTCCACCTTTCCGGGGGAGGACCGCCCGCAGATTCACCGGACAATTCGAGCCTCGCAAGATCCTCCCACGCATGAACACGCACACCCAATTCGCCGCCTGCAAGTCCGTGGTCGTCGCCTTCGCCGTCTCCGGACTCTTGCACACCGCGGCTGCACAGCAGGCGCAGTTCATCCCCATCCCCGGAGCCTCTGCCACTCCGGGTTCTAACCAGAACGGCTGTTGGATCAGCGGCTCGGGCGGCTACTCGGGAGTCCGCGTCAGCGCGGATGGAGGCACCGTGGCGACCCTCGTCTTCGCGCCGGGATTCGTGAACGGTGCCGTGCCGAGCTTCGGCGCCGTGTGGACCGAAGCTGGCGGCACGCAGGTGATCACGCCTGGTCTCCTGGGCGTCGGCATCGGCCTGTACCCGTGCACGGGCATCTCCGCCGACGGCAGCGTGGTGTACGGCGACACCTGGCGCTGGCGCCGTACCGCGGGCTTCGAGCAGATCGTCACCGACTTCAGCCGCCTGATCTTCGGGTGCAGCAACGACGGAGGGACGGTCACCGGCGTCCAGGGCATCTACCCCGCCGAGGGCGACTACTACATCTGGAATCTCGAGGGCGGCAGCCCGCAGCTCCTGCCGCGCAATGCACAGTTCCCCGAAGGCTACTTCTACTTCAACGCGATCAGCGGCGACGGTCGCGTCGTGGGCGGGGCCGCTCGCCGCTCGTCGACCTACACCTACTCCGCGGCGATCCTGACGACGGCCGGGTCGACCCTGATCACAGGCGAAGCGAGCCAGAACGGCGTCACCGACCTTTCGTACGACGGCAGCGTCGCGGTGGGCTACCTGACGGATGCCGGCAGCGGCTTCGCGTTGCGCGCCTTCCGCTGGACGGCCGCCACGGGCGCGCAGCCGCTCTCGGGCACGCCGGGCGGCAGCGACAGCTCGTACTCGCGCGCCTGCGACGCCTCCGGCTCGGTCGTCGTCGGCGAGTACCTGCGCTTCGGCTTCCCCGGAACGCGCGCCTTCCTCTGGAGCCAGAGTCTCGGCTTCCGGGATCTCCAGGACGAGTTGCAGTCGAACTACGGCCTCGGTTCGGCGTTGATCGGCTGGCAACTGCTCGTGGCGTCCGACATCTCCGCCGACGGCCGCACGATCGTCGGCCAGGCGCGGACTCCCGGCGGCTGCGAACAGGCCTTCTGCGTGCGCCTGCCTCCCGATCCGGCGGCCCCCGCGACGATCTGCGCTGGCGATGGTGCGGCAGGTGCGGCGCCCTGTCCGTGTGGCAACAACGGAACCGCCGGCAACGGCTGCGGCAACTCGGTCAATCCCGCGGGCGCGCGGCTTGCCGCCATCGGGCAGCCGCGGCTGGCCGCCGATTCGCTCCAACTCCTGGGCAGCGGCATGCCGGACGCGCCCGCGTTGTACTTCCAGGGCACGACGCAGCTCGGTGGGGGCGCGGGCGTCGCATTCGGCGACGGCCTGCGTTGCGCAGGCGGCACCATCGTGCGACTCCGCACGCGTCAGAACACGGGCGGTTCGTCGATCGTGCCTGTTGTCTCCGAGCCGCCCCTGTCCGTGATGGGCACGGTGCCCGCCGGCGGCGGCACACGCATCTACCAGGTCTGGTATCGCAACAGCGCGGCCTTCTGCACGCCGAGCGGCTTCAACCTGACCAACGGCATCACGGTCATCTGGACGCCCTGACATGGCGACGGACATCCACGGACCCCACCGAGGCCTGGCGCTCCGGCCTCCCGCCACAGCGATGTTCGCCTGAGCGGGCCGGGTGTGTCCCCGAATCCTGCTGCTCCGCGCAGCTCCAGTCGTCCGTGGCCGACTCCTCCCAGCGCAAGTGTCTGGGCTCGATCGGGATCGCGCTGTGTGGGTCTGTCGTGTGATCGCTCACCGGTGCGCGAACGTGGCTCGACCAGCTTTCGGCGAGCCAGGCACGGACCGGGCAGAGCAACCGTCGTCCGACTCGGCCCGCGAGCGCGGAGTGCCGCCGGGAGAAGGCCAAGGGCTCCAAGACGATCGCGCTGGTCCAGCGATCGGCTGTTGCGCGAGTCGTCGGGCGCATCTCGCCGGCCGGCGTCGTCGTCGGCCCGCGGCCTACGGGTCGGCGAATCCTTGAGTCCTGGCTCGCCCATGGGAGGATGCCCGGCGGAAGACCCGGCGTTCGCTCCGTCGCGACGGCCCGGACGCGCACCTGTTCTCGTGCCAAGATCGAACTCCACATGCTGATCACACTGCTCCTCGCCTTCGATCCGGCTCCGCGCCCCGCCTTCGATGTCCTCGGAGCACGGATCGCCGCGATCCAGTCCAGCAGTGCTCCGACGGAATCGTCAAGCGGTCAGGACGCGAAGGCGCTGGCCGAAAAGCTCAGCAACCCGATCGCGTCGCTGATCAGTGTCCCGTTCCAGTTCAACTTCGACAGCGACATCGGACCCGGCGATCGCGGGGATCGCGCCGTGCTGAACATCCAGCCCGTCGTCCCCTTCGAGCTGAACGAGGACTGGAACCTGATCTCGCGCACGATCCTGCCGCTCATCTCGCAGGACGATGTCGTGCCCGGCACCGACCAGTCGGGTACGGGCGACATCGTGCAGAGCCTCTTCTTCTCGCCGAAGGCGCCGACCGCGAGCGGTTGGATCTGGGGCGCGGGTCCCGTGTTCCTGATCCCAACGGCCAGCGACGACCTCCTGGGCAGCGAGAAGTGGGGCGTCGGTCCCACCGCCGTCTTCCTGAAGCAGCAGTCGGGTTGGACCTACGGCGCGCTCATGAACCACCTGTGGTCCGTGGCCGGCGAGGAAGAACGCGCCGACGTGAATGCGACGTTCGTCCAGCCCTTCGTCTCGCGCACGACGGCCAACGCGTGGACCTACGCGCTGAACACGGAAACCACCTACGACTGGGAGTCGGAAGAGTGGTCGATCCCGGTGAACCTCGTCATCTCGAAGCTCATTCGGCTGGGTTCGCAGCACATCAGCATCGGCGCGGGCCTGCGCTATTGGGCCGACTCCGCGCCGAACGGCCCAGAGGGCTTCGGGTTCCGGTTCATCATCACGCCCCTGTTTCCCAAGTAGGTCCGCCGAGCGCGATCGCGCTTCGATCGGCCGCGCTGCGATGGAGTCGATGCCGTCCAGCCGCTTGCGCAGCTTGACGATGTCGTGTTCGTTCTCGCTCATGCCGGGATTTCCAGGGCGTGCCGCGGCTCGCTTCACGGCGACGACAAGGGCCGTGCAGCCAAGGAGCATGGCCTGTTGCGCGCCCGCCGGCCCGTTGCAGCCGAGCGCCCCCGCGGTGGCGCCAGCTCCGCCGCGATGGTGAAATCGTGCGTCGTGACCGAGCCCGTTCCCGATCCCTCGCCCGCACACCGCCGCCGGCCGCGCTACAAAGGCAAGCACCCGCGCGCGTTCCACGAGACGTACAAGGAGCTCGCGCCCGAGCGCTACCCCGACGAGGTCGAGCACGTGCGCGCGCGCGGGATGACGCCTGCGGGCCAGCACGTCCCGATCATGTCCGGGGAAGTGCTCGCGGCCCTCGCGCCCAAGCCCGGCGAACGCGGCGTCGATTGCACGCTGGGCTACGGCGGACACGCGCAGCGCATCCTCGAGCGCCTCGCGCCCGGCGGAAAGCTGCTCGCGCTCGACGTCGATCCGCTCGAGTTGCCGAAGACGCAGGCGCGCCTGCGCAAGCTCGGCTACGGCGAGGACGCGCTGCTCGTGAAGCGCACCAACTTCGCCGCGCTGCGCGCCGCTGTCGCCGAAGCCGGCTGGTCCGAGGGTGCCGACTTCGTCTTCGCCGATCTGGGCGTCTCCTCGATGCAGATCGACGATCCCGCGCGCGGATTTTCGTTCAAGTTCGATGCCGCGCTCGACATGCGCATGAATCCAGCGCGCGGGTTCTCCGCGGCGCAGTGGCTGGAGCGCGCCTCGCTCGAGGACCTTGTTCGCGCATTCGATGAGGGCGCCGACGAGCCGCAGGCGCGCCGCATCGCGATGGCGCTCGTGGCGCGGCGAGGGAGCTTGCGCACGACGCGCGAACTCGCCGACGCCGTGCGCGCGGCAATGCCCCCCTTCGTCGTCGAGGAAGAGGCCGATCGCAGCACGCGACGCGTCTTCCAGGCCGTGCGCATCGAGGTCAACGACGAGTTCGGCGTGCTCGACACGCTGCTGCGCGCGCTGCCGGAGTGCCTGCGCACGGGCGGACGCGCTGCGCTGCTGACGTTCCATTCGGGCGAGGACCGGCGCGTGAAGAAGTCCTTCGAGGCGGGCGTGCGCGCGGGGATCTACGCTGAGTGCAGCGCGGAGGTCGTGCGCGCCTCGATGGAGGAGCAGCGCTCGAACCCGCGCTCTTCCTCGGCCAAGCTACGCTGGGCGCGGCGCGCCTGAGCCAGCTCACTCCATCCGGAAGCGCAGCTCGTCCACCTGCTGCAGGATCCTGCCCGAACCCATGTCGGCGTCGAGCAGCTGCACGCGGAAGTACACCGAGCGCGTGCGTCGTGCGCACGCGCGGCAGATGCGCGGGGAACTCGCCGCGGCGACGGCCGCGCGCGGCGCTGCGCGCCTCCTCGCGAGCTGTCACTCATTCACCCGGACCGGAACCTGCGGCGTCGACGCTCCCTCTGCCCCGGGGGGCGTCCGCTTGGAGTGCCTGCCCCCTCCCGATCGCGATACCTGCGCAAGCAGTCCGCTACGGTTGCCAGACAACCGTCAGCGAATTCGTGTAGTTGAAGGGCTCCGGCGTGCAGAACGCGGCCGTGTTCCGGTAGCGAACCTGATAGTGGCGCACGCCCGGTGATTGGACATTGCCCAGCTTCGAAAGCGCGACTTCGCCTGCCGCCGGATAGCTCGATGTGCCTGCGACATTGGCGCGTGTCGCCAGTCGGATGAACGGCCCGCCGACGCACTTGAGTCCGTCTCCCAGCGGGGAGGGGGCGTGGAAGCTCGCGCCTTGGAAGTAGAGGGCGCTCGAGTTCGTCATGCTCGCTCCCGAGAGCACGAACGTTCCGCCTGTCAGAGAGGGAATCCCGCTGCCGCGCAGCGAGGCTGCCAAGCCGAGCGAGTTGAGGCAGCCCGCGCGCGCACTTGCGGCGCTTTCGTTCGCGCACGGACAGGCTGCGAATACGCCGTCTCCAGCACAGCCGATCTCGCCAGCCGAGGCGCAGCTGGACCAGGCGTACACGATCGAGTCTCCATTGCCCGGCCAGTCCGCAGATCCACTCACCCAGAGCTCAGGTCGACCCCCGCTCCCGGCGCGCACACCTCGGCCGAGCACGGTAGAGGAAAAGGAAGTGCCTGACGGAGACGGGAACGTGGTCCATCCGGCAGTCTCCTGGCGAGCGAACCCGATGCCGGCGATCCAAGCGTAGAGCTGCGTCCCACTGCCGTTTCCAGCGTCGAAGGCCGCGACATCATTGGTTGCCAGCCCGGGTTGACCGAGGCCCTGCCAGCTACTGCCGTTCCAGCGCGCCAGGCCGTTGGCCGGGACACCGCCGACCGCGGTGAAGTGGCCGGCCAGGTACAGATGCGTGCCCGAGTTCGTCGTCAAGGAACGCAATCGCGGGCCGTAGTTTGGGTACGAGTTCGAGAGCACGCCAAGCGAGGTCCACGCACCAGCGTCCCAGCGCGCGACGCCACTGCCGCTGGCGACATACAGCGTTTGGCTCCCGGCGGAGGCGTGCACGATCAACGACGCGGACGGAGTCGCGTCCGAGAGTCCGCCGAGCGTCGTCCACGCGCCGGAGTGGAAGCGTTCGAGCGCGCCGCTAGCGCGCACCACGACGTACTCCGGACCCGTGCCGAAATCGAACACCGCGAGGTCCACGATGTCCGAGGGCGCATCGGGCACCGGTGTCGCCCAAGTCAGACCATCCAGTCGGCGCACGTAGCCTGTCTGGCTTCCACGGCGGCCGAAGACGTGCAGGCGCGGTCCTGCGCCCGCATCGAGGATCCTCAGCCCGCCGGCCTTGCCAATTGTCGGGTTGGCGACGTCGCTGGGCGTGATGTCCACCCACGCCGAGCCGAGTCGGCGAAAGACATGCGCGTACGGCCCGTGGGGGGCCGGCGGCTCCGTACTGGCGTACACGAGATCGCCGGAGTCAGGCTCTACTTCGAGACCGTTCGCCACGTCGCCGAGGTAGCCCAGCGCGCCCAAGTTCTCCCAGGTGTTGCACTGCCCGCGAGCGAGACCGCAAAGCGCCACGACGAGGAGTCCCCGCGCGCACGCGTTGGCGAGGACCCGGAAGCGACACTTCGCGACTGCGCTGTTCATCCGTTGCCTCAGGAGAGGTGTTGAGCGTGCGATCAAGGAAGGGATCCGAGCGTTCAAGTTCTTCACCGTGTGGCCGTTGGCCAAGTGCAGAGGGACGAGGACCCGAGAACAAGGGTCGTGCTGCCCTCGTCGATGGCTGCATAACTACGAGTCCATCGAGTGTTGCACGCTTTCGGCCGGGATCTGGGGTACCTGGGGAAATGGGGAGGGTCCATCCAAGCGGGTGACCCCCCGTGCAGTGCCGACACGTATGTCCTGTGAGCAGATCAGCCGCCATGGGGAGGGAGGGGGAGGAGTCTCAAGCGGATGACCTCCAGGAGAGGGTAGGGGTTCGGCCCCCCATCCGATCGCCCCTGGAGGCGGCGGAGGTGTGGATCCGTTCGCTCGTACGTCCGTCCTGCTGCTCTGCGCAGCGTCGGTAGCGGCCTCGATGCGGGCGGAGGCGCTCGGCATCGGACCCTGGGCACGGCGCCGCCACACCGCGCCCCGCTTGGATGCGCGCAGCTCGCTTCCGTCGCGACCTACCAGGCGAACTCGGGCTCGGGAGGCGCCCTGGCGGGAGCGATCGGCGGCGGCGAACTGGGCAGCTCGAGGTGGCCCTAGGATCCTGCGCACGACGAGCCCGTCGGTGATCGTCGCGATCAGGCGGCGCGCCCCGCCGCAGTCGGGGCGGGTCAGGACGTCGACGGCGAAGACTCGGGCGCTGCGAGTTCGGCCCAACTGAGGCGACGCGTTCTGGCTGGGCTCGAGAGCGCAGCGGGGGAGTCGGGTGAGCTCGAGGTCGCGGGTCGGCTCGAGCACGTGGCTCTGGGTTCCGTCGAACCGTGGTGCGACTCGGTCGGCGCGCGCGGTCCGGGCACGATGCGGTCCCGCCACTGCGCCGCGGACGCGAGCACGCCGTGGTAGGTGAGGAGGTGCGCGCGCGGCCTGGGCACGAGCGCGGCGAGTCGCTCGAGGAAGGCCAGCGGCTCGAAGACGATCGCGCTGGTGCCGTCGCGCCGCTCTGGTAGGGCTCGGCGCGCCGCAGCCGATCGACCACGCGCCCGTCGGGATGGATCGAGAGCCACTCGCTGGCGATGGCGGGGCGGGCGATGGTGCGACAGAGCCGCTCGAGTCCGGCGCGGTCGTGACCCTCGACCGCGACCTTGGCGTGCAGCGAGAAACCCTCGAGGTCGCAGCACAGCTCGTCGGGCAGAGAAAGCGGGCGTCGCGAATGTCGTGCGACGGATGGTCGCGCCCCGGTCTGCCCGCTTCACGACCGGGGCGACCTCCGATGCCCGGTTCTCAATTCAGGTGTTCCGAGGCGGTTGCCAGGATCTGCTGCAACTGCTCGAACCGGGCGGGCTTCACCAGGTGGTGGTTGAATCCGGCCTGCTGCGACCTCTGCCTGTCCGAATCCTGACCGTAGCCCGTCACCGCGACCAGGACGGCGGATGCGAGCGCCGGAATCTGCCGGATCCGTTTCGCAACCTCGTAGCCGGTCAAGCCCGGCAATCCGATGTCCAGCAACACGACGTCCGGTCGGTAGTCGATGGCCGCTTGCACGGCCGAGATCCCGTCGTTGGCCGTCCGCACCGCATGTCCCGACGCCTTCAGGAGCATGGAGATGCTGACCGCGGTGTCCACGTTGTCGTCCACCACCAGTACGCGCAGGGGCCGGGTGACCGGCTGGGTGGAGTCCGTGATGGAGACCGGCGGATGCGAGGTGCCCGGCGCCTGCAACGGGAGGCGCACGACGAACTCGCTGCCCTGCCCCAGTGTGCTGTGAGCCTCGACCCGACCCCCGTGCAGATCCGTGAGCCGTTGCACCAGTGCCAACCCGATGCCCAACCCGCCTTGGGAGCGGTCCAGGGATCGCTCCCCCTGCGTGAACAGTTCGAAGATGCAGGGCAGGAGTGCCGGCGTGATGCCGACGCCCGTATCCCGCACCCGAATCACGCACTCGTCGCCCTCCCTTTGGATGGTCAGCCAGATGTGGCCGCCTTCCTCGGTGTACTTGGCCGCATTGGTGAGCAGGTTCACCAGCACCTGCTCCAGCCGCGAAGCGTCGGCGTACAGCCAGATCGGTTCGGGCGGGAGCGAGACCGTGAGCTCGTGTCTGCGTTGATCGATCAGCGGGCGCGAGGTCTCCAACGCGACCTCCACGATGCCGCTGACGGCGACCAGCACCTGGCGCAGCTGAACCCTGCCCGAGGTGATCCGGGACACTTCGAGCAGGTCGTCGACGAGATGTTGGAGCTGTCCCATCTGACGTTCGATGACCCCGCGGGCCTGCTGCTGGATCAGGCTCTCGGTCCCTTTCGCGAGACCGAGCAGCCGGACCGCGTTGGCGATGGGGGCGAGGGGGCTGCGGAGCTCGTGACTCAGCATCGCCAGGAACTCGTCCTTGCGGCGGTGCAGATCCGACAGCTTGGCCGCCTGCTCGCGCATCTGCAACTCGAAGCGGCTGCGCTCCGTGACGTCGCGGGCTGCCGCGAACACTCCCTGCAGCTTCCGATCCCGGTCGTGGAACGTGCTCGCGTTGTAGGACACGACCGTTTCCTGACCGTCCCGGGCGCGTGCGGTGAGCTCGTAGTTGGTGACTTTGCCTTGCGCCAGCACCAGCCTGATGCCCGCCTCGGCTCGCTCCGGATCGGTGAAGTAGTCCCGGAACGGGGCACCGATCAGCTCGTCGCGCGTGCATCCGGTGAGCGCCTCCATCTGCTTGTTGACGTCTGTGATGATGCCCCGCGGATCCGTGGTCATCAGCGCGTCGATGTTCGACTCGATCAGGGACCGTGTGTAGAACTGCTGATCGCGCACGCGTTGATCGAGGAGCATGCGCTCGGCCTCGATGTGCTTGCGCGCGGTGTTGTCCGTGCCGATCAGCAGATACCCGATGATCCGACCCTCGGCCTCGCGCAGCGCCGTCACGGAGACGATCGCCGGAAAGCGGCTGCCGTCCTTGCGGATGTAGGTCAGTTCGTAGATGTCCTCGATGCCGCGTGAGGCCTTGAACACGAGCGCCTCGAAGCCCGGCAGGATCGTGGTCCCGAGTTCCGCGCTCAGCGTCTTGGCCCGGGCGATGACCTCCTCTGGATCGGAGATGTCGGCCGGCGTGATCCTGTTCGTCACTTCGGCGGCGGAATAGCCCAGCATGCGCTCGGCACCGACGTTGAAGATCTGGATGACGCCCTTCTCGTCCGTGGCGATGCTCGAGAAGTTGGCGCTGTTGAAGATCGCACTCTGCAACGCTCCGGCTTCGAGCAGCGCCTCCTCCGCGAGCTTGCGCGCAGTCACGTCCTCCATGGCGAGGACCAGCAGCTCGCCGTGATGGCCTGCCCGGAGCTTTCGGGCGTTGAGCAGCATCACCCTGCGCCCGATGCCTGGGAAGTTGTGCTCGAACTCGAAGTCGTCGAAGACGGAACTCTTGGAGACGATGTCCTCGAGCAGTATTCGCAGGTCCGGGATGTCCCAGTGGCCGGTGCCCAACTCGTAGATGAGATGACCCTCGGTCTCCGAGGGCGAGACCTGGAAGGTCTGGTAGAAGGCGCGGTTGGCGGAGCGGACGCGCAAAGTTGCGTCGAGGATCAGCAGCGGCTCGCGCACGGTATCCACGATGTTCTGGGCGTAGGTCTCGAGGGCCTCCAGATCCGACTCGGGGCGACGCCGCTCGGTCACATCCTCGATGGCGAGCACCAGCAGCTCGCCGTGGTTCCCCGGCCGGAGCTTCCGGGCGTTGAGCAGCATCACCCTGCGGCCGATGGCCGGGAATGTGTGCTCGATCTCGAAGTCGTCGAAGGCCGTGAACCTGGGGACGATCTGCTCGAGCAGGGTACGGAGCGCGGGGATGTTCCACTGACCGTTGCCCAGCTCGTAGACGAGGCGACCCTCGGTCTCGCCGGGCGAGACTTGGAAGGTCTCGTAGAAGGCACGGTTCGCGGATCGGACTCGCAGAGTGGCATCGAGGACCAGCAGCGGCTCGCGCACCGTGTCGACGATGTCCTGCGCGTAGCTCGGAATGTTCTCGATGCGCGGTACGAGTCCCATCGCTGCAGTTCCTCTCAGTGCTCCAGGTGCACTGCTCGATGGCGACCGAATGTCAAGCGGCCGCCCGGGAGGGAGACTCGCTTGTCCAGCGTACGCCTGCCGGTGCTTCCGGTGTTGGCAAAGTTCCGCTGATGCACGCGGATCGCCTCGGGCTGGAAGAGGAACGGCGCCGACGGATCGAGCGGACCGGGACCGTGAACGCCCTTGCAGAGTCCCTGCGTGGTCTTCGGCCGCCGCGAAGGCGGGCCTCCCGCACACGCGCGCGCGGCGGAGAGATTTCGAACTTCGCGCAGCGATTGCGAGCGACCGAGCGCGCGCGAGCCCGGGACCACGACACGACCCGCCGATCCGGGCGCTTCTACTTCGATGGCGCTGCGCACATCCGGTGTCGACGCGGGTTCAGCGCAGACGCCAGTTCGTGCGTGCTCGCGCCGTCGACGACCCACTCCGCCGCAATCCCCCCGACCGGCTCCGCGCACGTGATCCCGTGCCGGCCCAGCGCGCCGGCCCACACGAGTCCCGCGACGTCGGGATCGGGCCCGATCAGGAAGCGCTGGTCCGCGGCGTGAAGCCGCGATCCCTGCCGCTCGATTCCCGATCGATTTCCGCCAAGTGCCGGCCAGCGCACCGCGCGCATCCAGGCTGCGCATTTCCGGAGTTCCGAGGTTCCGGAGCTCCGTACAAACCGGCGGAACTGGGGCGCCACTCGGCGCGGCGCGGAGTCCCTGCGCGGAAGTGCGGGCGTCCGACAGGAACCCGAGCGGAGGGCAGCGGCCGCCTCCCGAGCCCGATTTCGCCTGGTAGCCCGTGACGGAAGCGAGCTGCGCACCTCCAACGGGGCGCGGTACGGCGGCGCCGTGCCCCGGGCCGCAAGCCCTGCGTCCTGCCGCTCTTCGGAGAAGCCGGCGCGCTCTGGCTGGGCTCCAGAGCGCGGCGGGGGAGTCGGATGAGCTGGAGTACGCCGGCTGGCTCGAGCACGTGGCTCTGGGGTCCGTCGAACGTTGGTGCGACTCGGTTGGCGTGCCCGGGCCGGGCACGATGCGGTCGAGCCACTGGGCTGCGGACGGGAACGCTCGCGATTCGCGAGGTTTCGCGGTGGATGCGTCTCGCCATCGCGCCTTCCATTGTGAGTCGACCGAGACTCCGCGCGCGTGCGTGGACCCGCGTCGGCAACAGAGCGCCTGCGTTCACGTCTCGCAGGGCTTGCCGTCACTCCTTCTCACAACGGACTCCAACATGAAGATCCTGAAACTCCTCGCCGCCGTTGCGTTCTGCAGCGTCTCCGCCAGCGCCCAGGGCGTCTACATCGGAACATCTGGGCCCGACTTCCTGGGCCCGACGGACGAAAACGCGGACTACTACGGGAACGAAGGTGACGACGTCCTGTGGGGTGGCGCCGGGGACGACTTCCTTCACGGGGGGACAGGCTTCGACATCCTGTTCGACGAT
The DNA here is from genome assembly GCA_026692665.1 of Planctomycetota bacterium. GTDB lineage: Bacteria > Planctomycetota > UBA1135 > UBA1135 > JAEUHZ01. Next base: position 67,418 of record JAPLOF010000015.1, on the reverse strand, counting down.
GAAGGCGGGGACGTCTTCTACTCGGACGACTGCGAAGTCGACGTCGTCTATGCCATCGACAATCCGGACGGGGCCTGGTGGCCCGACTCGATCAATGCGGACACGAAGGACATCATCCTCTGCGATGACAACGACACCGTCCGCATCTGGGACTGCGAGCGGGAAGAGGTCGTGTTCTTCGGGAGCGGCAAGGAGTACTACGAGTTCATCGGCGGATGATGCGCGAGACCCAGGTTCGTAGCTGCCGTCAGCGCAGATCGCGCCGAAGACCCGCCGCACCGGGCCCCAAGGACGGTCGTAGGTCCCGAGCTCCCAGAGGATGTCGCTGTAGGAGCTCCGTTCGCGCCCGTCGAGCCCCGAGCTGTCGCTGAGCTCGATCATCACCTCGCGTGCGGCGCGCGGATCGCGCGTCCACTCGAGGAGATTCTCGTCCCACAGCATGCGCAAATGACTGTGGATGCGTCCCTCGCGCACGAGCAGGCGCGGCTCTCAGTTCCACAGCTCGTCGTGCGTCTCGGCGCGCTCGACCTTCTCGAGCGAGTCGATGTGCTCACGCGGATCGCCTACCGGCCGAACTCGGGATCGGGAGGCGCTGTGGCCAGGACGATCGACGGCGGGGAGCCTGGCAGCTCGTGGTGGCCCTAGGATCCTGCGCACGACGAGCCCGTCGGTGATCGTCGCGATCAGCCTGCGGGCACCGCCGCAGTGGGGGCGGGTCAGGACGTCGACGGCGAGGACGCGGCGCAAGAGCTCGGCCCAACGGAGCCGACGCGCTCTGGCTGGGTTCGAGAGCGCGGCGGGGGAGTCGGGTGGGTTCGAGCACGCCTTGGCTCTAGGTTCCGTCGAACCGTGGTCCGACTCGGTCGGCGTCCGCGGCCCCGGCACGATCTTGTCCCGCCACTGCGTCGCGGGCGCGAGCACGCCGTGGTACGTCAGCAGGTGCGTCCGCGGCCCAGGCACGAGCGCGGCGAGTCGCTCGAGGAAGGCCTGCGGCTCGAAAACGATCGCGCTGGTGCCGTCGCGCCGTTCTGGTAGGGCTCGGCGCCGCAGCCGGTAGACCACGCGCCCGTCGGGATCGATCGAGAGCCGCTCGCTGGCGATGGCGGGGCGGGCGATGGTGCGACAGAGCCGCTCGAGTCCGGCGCGGTCGTGGCCTTCGATCGCGACCTTGGCGTGCAGAGAGAAACCCTCGAGGTCGCAGCACCGTTCGCCGGGAAGGAAGTGCGGCCGGCGGTCGCGCTTGCGACCACGCCGCGTCAGGGACTGGCCGCTGGTGGGTCCGAGCGCGACGCGGGCTTCGACCGAGGCGGCGCTCATGGGCGCGAGCACGGGTTCGTCGGCCGGAGAGCCCGCTGGCGCCCCTTCCATCGGCAGGGGCCCCTCCACCATGAGAGATGCTCACGCTGCCGGCCCACCGCGCCGGGTCTGGGGGACCCGTCTGGGGCTCACGCACGGGCCGGATTCCGATCGCCGGCAAGGAACTGCCGGAATTCCTGTCGGGCAATTCGCGGACTTGGAGATCTGGTCACTGCCCCGGGATTCGCCTGGGGCATCGAGCTGCGCCTCCCTCACCACCAAGAAGGTTCCAGATCATGTCCAAGCCCCCCTGGATCGACGATTCACGCCTGACGCATGTCCGGTGTCTGGACCGGGTTCGTCCGATCCATCTCTTCGCGGCCCTCTGCCTCCTCGGTTCCTCGGCCCGAGCGCAGCTGACGGACCGCACCCAGACCCCCAACGGCGCCAACGCCGGTATCGCCAAGTCGCTCGTCCAGGAAGTCGGCGCTGGCCGCGGCGACGAGATGACGCCGGCGGCTTCGCGTTTCGTGATCGCGCGCGATCCATTCCGTTCGATCCGGCGCGGGCGCCAACTCTTCCAGCGCAAGTTCACCGAGGCGCAGGGGCTCGGACCGCGCACGCAGGACGGCGTGGGCGACATCACCGCCGACGGCTCGATCGGTGCGGGCCTCACGGACAGCTGCGCGGCGTGCCACTCGTCGCCGTTCGGTTCGGGAGGGGCGGGCGGACACGTCTTCACGCGCCCCGAGACGCGCGATGCGCCGCACCTGTTCGGCCTCGGTCTGATCGAGATGCTCGGCGACGAGATCACGGGCGAACTGCGCGCACTGCGCGCAGCCGCGGTGCAGGATGCCGCGCTCGGGGGCCAATCGGTCACCGTGCAGCTCGTGAGCAAGGGCATCCGCTACGGCAGCCTGACCGCCGCACCGAATGGCTCGATCGACACGTCGGGCGTCCAGGGCGTGAACGCGGATCTGCGCGTCCGGCCCTTCTTCGCGCAGGGCGGGACGATCTCCATCCGCGAGTTCGTGGTGGGTGCGCTCAACGCCGAGATGGGCCTCGAAGCAGCCGATCCCGACCTCCTGGCTGCATCGCAGGGGATGGACGTCGTCACGCCCGCGGGTATGCGACTCACCGGATCGCTGGATGCGATCGAGGCTCCGCCAGTCCACAGCGCGACGCAGGACGGCGATGCCGACGGGATCGTGAACGAGATCGACCCGGCGCTCGTCGACCACCTGGAATTCTACCTGCTCAACTACTTCAAGCCCGCGATCGCCGAGCAGGGGGTCGTCGAGAAGCGCGGAAAGAACGTGTTCCAGACGATCGGCTGCGCCACGTGCCACGTTCCCAACCTCACCATCGAGCACGACCGTCGCGTCGCGGACGTGGAGACGCGCTTCGACCCGATCGCGAGCAACGGCTTCTTCAACTCGCTGGCCGCGGTGGCGGGTCCGCGCTTCAACGCCATCGACGACGGGACGGGGCTCCCCACGCTCAAGCGGGCCAGCGGACAGTCCTTCCTCGTGCGCGACGTCTACACCGACCTCAAGCGCCACGACCTCGGCCCCGAGTTCCACGAGACGAACTTCGACGGCCTCACCGTGCAGCGCGAATTCATGACCGAACCGCTGTGGGGCGTGGCCTCGACCGCGCCCTACGGGCACGACGGACGCAGCGCGACCCTCGTGAACGTGATCCAGCGCCACGGCGGCGAAGCGGCCGCGGCCAGGGCCGCCTTCCTGGCGCTGGACGACGGGCGCCGTGCGGCCGTGCTGGCGTTCCTCGGGAGCCTGCAGCTCTTCGCTCCCGACGACACGGCGTCGAACTTGAACCCGAAGGACCCGTCGAACCCGGACTATCCGCGCCGCGGGCACGGGAGCATCGCGCTGGCGCCGCTCTTCAACGATCCGAGCGAGCCCGAGTAGCCGCGCGAACCGCGGCGTCGACGGGACGCCGGATCCCGGTCAGTCGCGACCGACGAAACGGAACGCGGCACACTCGGAGACGGGTGTGCCGTCGCGCTTCAGCGCGTCGCGCGCGAGCAGGAGCACCGCGTCGCGAGCGCCGTCGCCGCAGCCGTGCACGACGCGGGTGGCGATGCGCCGTGATCGGCCGCTCTGCAGCGCGTCGAGCAGGGCCAGCCGATCGAACGCATCGCCGGTCTTCCTACGGCGTTGACGAGGCGCGCGATCGTGTCCACTTCGGCGCGCGCGCCCGGGAGTACGGACTCCCCATTGGTCGAGCTTAATTCGCCGAGGATCGACCAGGCGGAGACCGCGCTCGCCGCCGGCGCGGAACCCGGTTGCGCGGAGGCGAGCCCGGGCAGGATCGCGAGCGCGCCGTCGTCGCCGAGGTCCATCAGGTCGAACGGCATGCGTTCGAGATCGCGCACGATCTCGACGTCGCAGTCGATCGCGATGATCGCGGTTTCGACCTCGCCGTCCTTCGCGAGCGCCTCGAGGTGCTCGCGCACGGTCCCCTTCGGTGGCGTGCACGTCGTCCTCTCCGACCCGAGCCCGACCGGCATCTGGAGCACCGTGGAACTGCCGACGTTGATTGACAATCCCGCGGTCGACAACATCATCGTGCACATCGTTCCGCGGCGCAGCGCGCGGAACGACGAACCGATGAAGAGAGGATCGCCATGGTGATCACCCGCCCCGAGAAGAACTTGTTCGTGAGCGACGCGGGGTTCTCGGTGGAGGTTCTCGGCCGCACGGGCATGCTCTATCGCGAAGGCGAGCGCGTGATGAAGGTCGGCTCCGAGGCCGGGCCGCCCGGCATGGGAATGTCCATCTGGGCGACGACGATCAAGGCCTGGAGACCGCCGTTCGACACCGAGCCGATCTCAGCGGAGAAGCGCGAGGAGATCATCCGCAACATCGGCGAGGCGATCGCGTTCACGCAACAGCCGTTCACGGTGATGAGATAGTCTTCGGCGAGCGCGAGATCGCAGCGGGCGCGGCTCGTCATCGTGGACGCGCCGGGCCCCGGTTCTTCCGGCGCGCGCGCGAGTCCCCGTCGGGGGAGGGGAAGTAGCTCCAAGCGCATGACCCCCTGCAGGGGGTAGCGGTTCGTGCCGCTTCCGAGCCCCCTCGAGACCGCGGAGGTGTGCATCCGATGCCCTTGGACCTGGGTCCGGCTTCTCTGCGCTGCCGAGGTAGCCCCTTGGAGGAGGTCAGCGGCCCCAGGCACTGGACCCTGGGCGTGGAGCCGCCTCGTCCGCGGCCCTCTTGGATGCGCGCAGCACGCTCTCGTCGTGGCCTACCAGGCGAACTCGGGCTCGGGTGGTGCTCTGGCTGGAGCGATCGGCGGAGGGGAGCCTGGCAGCTCGAGGCGGCCCTAGGATCCTGCGCACGACGAGCCCATCGGGGATCGTCGCGATCCGTCGGCGCGCACCACCGCAGTGAGGGCCGGTCAGGACGTCGACGGCGAAGACGCGGCGCAGGAGGTTTCTTCGCCGCTGACTGCGTGAGCGTTCCCGAGCGCCAAGACAGGCCGATCTACGGCTTGCGGGGGCGTCGCAGGGGTTCGCTCCTCGAGCGGTCCTTCACCGGGATCGTAGACGTCCTACCGCGGGTCTCCAGTCAGCACCCACGCTGCCCAATCGCGCAGCGTGTACATGGGCTCGCCGCGTTCGTCCTTGGCGTCGCGCAGGCGCATCTTCGCTTCCCACAGCGCCTGTCCCTTGGGCTTCCGCTCGACCCACAGACGTCTGTAGAAATCGAGCATGAGCTCCTTCGTCGCTTCGTCGGGCACCTTCCACAAGCTGGTGATCACACTGCGCGCGCCCGCCATCTGCAGCGCCTTCTGCAGGGAAGCGACGCCTTGCCCCGCGCGGCGCTCACCGACGTTCGTGTCGCAGGCGCTGAGCACCACCAGCTCGCAGTTCGTCAGATCGAAGGAGGAGAGCTCCTGGGCGGTCACTAGCCCAGGGACGCGTCCGACCGCGTTCTCGGGCAGGTTCGCGCCCGCGAAGGCGAGTCCGCACAGGAGCATCGGGCTCAGGCCCCGCACCTGCTCTTCTCCGGAGAGGCGCACGCCGAGGCCGGTCTTCTTGTCGACCGGCTCCGCATCCACCCACGATCGGATCGACTCGGGCGCGAACCACCCGTGCGTCGCGATGTGCAGCCAGCGGGCGCGGAGAGCCACCTCCTCGAGCGCCTCACGTGACGCCTGGCGCTTCTCCAACACCTGCCTCGCACCCGCGTCCTCGAACACTTCCTCGTGGAGTTGCGCAACGCCGCGAGCTTCCATGCCGGTGTACGGCAGAGGAGAGAATCCGCGTGACCAGGCGCCGCCGCGCATGAGTATCGAGACCTTGTCCGGCGTTCGAGGGGTCTCCTCGACCGCCGCGGTCTCGTCGGCCGAGAGTCCGAGCCCCTCGGAATTGAAGCTGGCCCCACCGATGGCGATCAGCTCGTTGGCGCCCCGGACGGATGGTGACTGCCGGAGGACGAGCTCGCCAATCGTGGTACGCGTCTCGATTCGCCAGCGTTCGCCGAGGAGCTGGGGTTCGGACCGCAGACCGTCTGCGGCCATATCGAGCGGCAGAGCCTCCAGGGGCACCAGGTGCAGTTCGTCGTCGAGCGCGAAGATCACTCGGGTCGCATCGCCGAGCGCAGGCAGCAGCGGATCGAACATCAAGCGGCGCAGCTCCTGGCCGCGTTGCAACGCGGTCGTGAGGCTGCTGTCCGAGACGCTCAACCCGCGCTCCAGACGCGCCCCGATCGCGTCGCGCCACTAGTGCACGGCCTGCTCGATCGGCGCGCTCGGACCGAGCTCGACGCGCGTGAGGCGAAAGGACTCGGTCGGCTCGGACGAGGCGCGGGAACCGGTTGCAGCGGAGGCCTTGCCTTCCGGTGGACGAAGCACGAAGGCGCACAGGCTCTCGACGGATGTCTTCGTCGGCGATGGATCTCCGGCTGGATCAGGCCGTTCCTCCGTCTCGAAGCTCGTGTGCACGTAGTGCCGCAGACCCACGACCGCATCGTGCTCGCCGAGCCCGCGCGCGAGCGCCTCCGGGTCGAACGTGAGCCGCACCTGACCGTCCCCGGAGAGCTCCTGCGCCAGACTCACGAGTTCGCGCTCGAGACCCTCGCGCTTCCGCAGCGCGCGCTGGAACTCGTCGTTCGTCGTGCCTTCCTGTGCCAGCTGCGCGAGCTCATCGCTGGCCTGCCACAGCGCCCGGCGAGTCTCTGCGTACCTGGGAGAGCTCCCGGCCATGCGCATCAGCGCCGCCGAAGTGAGCGCGGCGCCGCGCGTCGTTTCGCCCAGCACGAAGGACTCGCGGTCGAGCTCCGCATGCGGCTGGAACACGCCGTATCCGCCCGCCAAGGAGATCGACAGATCGAGCTCCTTCGAGAGCTGCGCGCAGCGTTCCTCGGCCTCGCGGCTCGATCCGGAGAGCAGGGCTGCCCGTGCGGCCTGCACCTGGCCCCGGCACAGGGCAGCGATCAGCTCCACGCAGCGGCCTTCGTCCGCCCGTGTTGCCTCGCTCGCTGGGGCTCCAGCGTACCCACGGCGAGCTCGCGCCGCCTGTTCGATGATCGTCTTGGTGAGGTTCCCGCGCGCCCGCTGGAGGGCGGGATGTCCGTCGGGCATGGTGCGCGTGTAGAGCGCGAGCACCTCCTCCTGGATGGCTCTTGCTCGTTGCAGATCGCCGAGGGACTCGATCGTCAGGGCCAGGCTCTCGCGCGCTTCTTGCCGACGTTGATGCTCCTCGGGCAATGTGCGTGCATAGATCTCGAGCAACTTCTCGTAGAGCGCCTGGGCTTTCTCGTATTCACCCATGGCGAAAAGGTCCGAGGCGAGACATGTTCGGGCAATCTGTAACTCGCCGTTGTCATCGGGCATGGTGCGCGTGCAGACTTCTAGCACCTTCTCGTCGAGGGTCCGAGCCCCGGCACAATCGCCGAGCGCATAGAGAACATTGGCGAAGTTCAGCCGTGCCCGCTGCAGATCGGAATTGTCTTCGGGCATCGTGCGCGAAAACACCTCGAGAGCCTTTTCGAGAAGTGCCCTTGCCCCCTTGGAATCGCCGAGGACATACAGCGTGTTGCCGAGGTCCATCCGCGCCAGTTGAAGGGCGGGGTCGTCGTCGGGCAGCATGCGCGATTCGGCTTCGAGCGCCTTCTCCCGGAGGGCGCGCTCGGCAGCCGGGTCGCCGAGGGCTCCGAGCGTAGCGGCCAGGTTCCCCCGCGCCCGCTGCAAGTTGAGGGCACCTTCGGGCAGCGCGCGTGAATAGGAGGCGAGCACCTTTTCCATGAGCGCCCGCGCACCTTCATAGTCGCCCTGTCTATAGATCGTCCCGGCGAGGTTCATTCGCGCACTTTGCAGGTACTGGTCATCCGGCGGCCGCGTGCGTGAGAGCACCTCGACGGCTTGCTCTCCCAGCCCACGCGCTTCTTCGAGCTCGCCGAGCTCTCGGATCGTCGTGGCGAGGTTGTCGCGTAGGACCTGGATGCCGACGTGGTCCTCCGACAGCGTGCGCAGACAGACCTCGAGCGCCTGCTCGAAGAGCGGACGAGCACCGGCGGGATCACCGAGCTCAAAGAGCGTGCCCGCCAAGTCGCCCCGCGCTCGCTGGAGTTCGTAGTCCTCTTCGGGCAAGCTCCGGGAACGGACCTCGAGCAGGCGTTGCAAGGCCGCCTTCGCGCTATGCAGTTCCCGAACATCATGTGCTGCGTGAGCCGCGTCATCCAAGAGCGCGAGCCATGCGGAGCTCTGCTCCGCGTCGGGTCGTGCAAGCAGGGCAGTCACGACTTCCTGGACCTTGGCGCGGGCCTGCTCGTAGTCCGCTGACTTCAGCGCAGCCTTGACCTCGTCGAGCAACGAGCGCGCACGAGTCAAGTCGTCCGCAGTTGCGGAGGCGGCGGCCTGCGAAGAGGGCTGGTTCTCTTGGAGGAAGGTGAAGGAGCCAGCCTCGGGGACGCGCTGGACGAGAACGAGCGGCAAGAGCAAGAAAACGATCTGCATGCGAGCTGTACTGCCTGGGGCGGCTCTGTGTCGAGTCCACACCTCCTACACGACAAGCCGACGCGCGAGGATTGTAGCCGGAACCCGGAGGTCGGGTTGTTCTCGGGCGGACGACGCCTCGCGCCTGCGGGTCACCTCCCGGCGGAGCAAGGAAACCAGCTCGAGGGCCGGGCGCGGCGCTCGGCGGCGCATTCTGCTGGCGTGCGTTGCTCCTTCGGCGACGAAAGCGCAGGCGTTCCGCGCCGCCTGCGCCTGCCCCCCCCGAGCTCGAGTTCGCCTGGTAGCCCCCGACGGGAGTGAGCTGCGCGCATCCAAGCCGGCAGCGGACCCCGGGCGTGACGCCGCCACACCGCGCCCCGCTTGTATCCGCGCAGCTCACTCCCGTCGCGACCTACCCGGCGAACTCGGGTTCGGGAGGCGCCCTGGCTGGAGCGATCGGCGGCGGGAAGCTGGGCAGCTCGAGGTGGTCCAGGATCCTGCGCACGACGAGCCCGTTCGTGATCGTCGCGATCAGTCGGCGCGCACCGCCGCAGTGGGGGCAGGTCAGGACGTCGACGGCGAAGACTCGGGCGCTGTGAGCTCGGCCCAACGGAGGCGACGCGTTCTGGCTGGGCTCGAGAGCGCAGCGGGGGAGTCGGGTGAGCTCGAGGTCGCGGGTCGGCTCGAGCACGCGGCTCTGGGTTCCGTCGAACCTTGGTCCGACTCGGTCGGCGCGCGCGGTCCGGGCACGATCTGGTCACGCCACTGCGCCGCCGGCGCGAGCACGCCGTGTTAGGTGAGTAGATGCGCGCGCGGCCTGGGCACGAGCGCCGCGAGTCGCTCGAGGAAGGCCAGCGGTTCGAAGACGATCGCGCGGGTGCCGTCGCTCCAAGGGCGCCGCAGGCGATCGACCACGCGCCCGTCAGGATCGATCGAGAGCCGCTCGCTGGCGATGGCGGGGTGGGCGATGTACCTGCACAAGCGTTCGAGTCCGGCGCGGTCGTGGCCTTCGATCGCGACCCTGGCGTGCAGCGAGAAGCCCTCGAGGTCGCAGCACAGCTCTCCGGGGAGCGACAGCGGCCGGCGGTCGCGCTTGCGATCACGCCGAGTCTGGGGCTGGCCGCTTGTCGGTCCGAGCACGACGCGGCCTTCGACCGAGGCGGCGCTCAGGAGCGCGAGCAGGGGTTCGTCGTGCTCGACGTGATCCTCGCGCGGCCAGCAGGCGCGAGGGGCCTTGCCCATCGCCCATGCCGCGGCGCTGTGTTGCGCACCGGCTCCGAGCGGGACGCCGCCGGTCCGCTCGCGACGGAGTGCCCGCTGTCGATCGCGACCCGCGGAGCGCGTCCTGCGCACTCGGCGTGCGCGCTGATACGCCAATCTGCGTAGGGCTTGTGCGGTGCAGGCGCTTGGCCGCCGGATCGGGTCGCGACTACACTGCGCGGGTCCACGCAAGTCCCGATGAGAGCGAAGACCCCCTCGAACCCCGGGCGCTGGACCCGTCGCGCAGTCGGACTCGTCGGAGTGACCGCCCTGGTCCTCTGTGCGTGCCAGTCCTCGAGCCCCATCTCGGTCTACTACCACCCGAACGCGGATCTCACCGCGTTCCAGCGGGTCGCGGTGCTGCCGCTGGACAACCTGACCTCCGAGCGCTTCGCGGCGGACCGGGTGCGCGAGGTCCTCTCCGTCGAACTGGCGTCGATGGGCGCCTTCGAGATCGTCGAGGCCGGCGAGGTCAACCTCGCGATGCGCTCGAACAGCGTCCAGGCCGTGTCGGACATCGGCCCCGACCTGATCAAGAAGCTGGGTCAAGACCTGAAGGCCCAGGCGGTCGTGATGGGCTCCGTGATGGAGTACCGCGAACGCCAGAACGGGAACCTCGTGATCCCCGAGATCGCGGTCACGCTCCGGCTCGTCGAGACGGAGACCGGCGTCGTGGTCTGGTCGGCCAGCGACTCGCGCAAGGGCGAGGACGTGTGGGCGCGGCTCTTCGGCGTCGGCGAGGAATCGCAGGCCGTGTCCGTGCGCGAACTCCTGCGCGACCTCATCGACACCCTGTTCGCATGACCATGGTCCTCCGCCGCCTGCCGCTGGCGCTGCTCGGGGCCCTGGCCGCGTGCCAGGCTCCGTCTGCGGAGCCCGCAGCGGCGCGCGGGGAGTCGCCGGTCTACGTCGCGCTGCCGCTGCGGAACCTGACGGCGGATCCGGACGCGCCCCGCCGCGTGGCTACGGCGCTGCAGCGCGTGCTCGAGGCGCGCGGCGCGCGCTTCGTGCGCGCCGCCGACCTCGACGGTTACCTGCGGCGCAAGCGCATCCGCTACACGGACTCGATCCAGTCCGAGGACGCGCGCAAGTTGGCCGAGGAGACCGGGGCCACGCACGTGATCCTCGGGACGCTGGTGGCCTGGGAGACCGCGCCGACGCCGCGCGTCGACGTGACGCTGCGGTTGTTCGACGCACGCACCGGCGAGAAGGTGCAGTCGTCCGTCCTCGCGCTGCGCGGCGAGGACTTCCGCGGGTTGCTCGCCCTGGGCGCCATCACGGACATGGACCTGCTCCTGGACGAGGTCGTCGTGCGCGCGGCGGACGGCTTCGACGCGCGCGGCGCGCCTCTCGGCCGCGTGGAGGACCCGGGCTGGGCCGTGGACCGCTTCGCCGGCATCCAGCAGATCTACGTCGCTCCGGAATTCGACATGGCCGACGTCGGGAGCGTGGCCATCCTGCCGCTCGAGAATCGCTCCGGGAACACGGACGTGGGAGTGCTCGTCGCCGACCTGCTGGCGCACACCCTGTACCGCGATGCCGGAGTGCGCGTGACCGAGTCGGCCGAGTTGCGCGGGCTGCTCCTGCGCGAGCGCGTGCGATTCCTGCGAGAACTCGACCTGGCGACGCTGGCCCGGATGGGACAGTCCGCCGGCGTGCGCTACCTGGTGCTCGGCAGCGTGGAGCGCTTCGACGAGCGCGTGTACGTCGGCGTTCTTCAGGTCCCCGAGGTGGAGTTCTCCATCCGCTTCGTGGACGTCCGCACGCTGGCCACGGTCGCAGCGGCGAGCGTGCGCCGGCGCGGCGACGACTACACGCGCTGGCTCGGTCTGGGCACCGTCCACGACTCGACTTCCCTGGCCTTGCGTGCGCTGCGCGAGATCGTCGCCGGACTCCATGGAGTTCACGCCTGATGAAGGTCCTCGTTCGTTCTTCCGCGCAGTTCACGGCGCTGTTCCTGGGGCTCGTGGCCTGCGCCAGCGCACCGGACCGCGGATCCGCCGGCTCCAGCGCAAGCGGTGCGGACGCAGCGGCCCCGGACACGCGGCGGCCCGCGGCGCCGGCGGCAGCGCAACCGGAACCCACGCCGGCGACCGCGGTGGCGGAGCCGGCGCAGCCGAACCCGGCGACCGCACCGGCCGAACCGGCCGCACCGATTGAACCGACCGAACCGACCGCAACGACCGCAACGACCGCAGCCGCGCCCGCCCCCGACGCGCCGATCGTGTTGGCGCACCTGGACGGCGACCCGATCACCCTGGCCGACGCGATGGCCCAGTTCGAGCGCTCGCACATGGGCCACGGTCAGATGGTGCGCACCGAGGCGAGCGTGCGCGAGCTGATCGGCCGCGTGGCCGAGGAGCGCCTGTTCGAGCGCGAGGCCCGCGATCTGGGGCTCTTCGACGACAAGGACGTGCTGGGTGCCGTCGACGAGCGACGCTGGGAGCTCGCGCTGCAGCGCTACTGGAACTCGCAGATCGACGAGCTGGCCAAGGTCACGGACGCGGAGGTCGATGCCTTCTACGAGAAGACCGACATGATCCTGAAGGCCTCGCTGATGGTCGCGGCCACGGCCGACGAGGCCGCCGACCTGCGCCGGCGCGTGCTCGGCGGCGAGGACTTCGGCGACCTGGCGCAGGCCCGCTCGATCCATCCCTCGCGCACGTTCGGCGGCCTGTTCAGCGTCGTGCGCCGCGGTGATTTCGACCCCGCGCTCGAGGCGGCGGCGTTCGCGCTGGAGACGCCCGGCACGCTGACCGAGGTCGTGGCGACGCGCGAGGGCTTCGCCTTCGTCCGGCTCGAGGAGCGCATCCTGAACACGGAACGGCCGCGGCGCGAGGTCGCGCTGCCGCAGATCCGCAACGTGCTCGAGAACCGTCGCAAGGAGGAACTCCGCGAGGCGACGCTGACGCGCCTGATCGAGAAGCACGCCGCGCGGGTGGACGCGGCGCTGGCGACTCCCGCGGCGGTGCTGGGGGAGGGCCGTGACGACGCGGTCGTCGCCACGGCGCTGGGTGAGACGCTCACCCTGAAGGGCCTCCGGGAGTCGCTCGACCTCGACCGTCTGCGCGCAGCCACCGAGCCGCGCGCGGCCGAGGTCGTGCTGGCGATCGCGCGCCAGTGGGCCGCCGAGCGCGGCGCGCGGCGCGAGGTCGAGACGCTCGGCCTGCGCGAGGTGCCGGAGGTGCGCAAGGCCTGCGCGGACTACCAGGAGGATCTGGCGCTGGGTCTCCTGTACGAGACGTTCGTCTACAAGGGCATCGACCCCGACGACGCCGCACTGCGCGCCTACTACCAGGCGAACGTGGCGACCGGCTTCACCCAGCCCCCGGAAGTCCGCCTGGCGTACGTCGTCGTTCGCACCGCGGAGGAGGCGGCCGACGTGCTGAAGCGCCTGCAGGCCGGCGAGGACTTCGGACAGGTCGCGACGGCGGTGTCGATCGACCCGCGCTCGCGCGTGCACGGCGGCCGCATCGGCTGGGTGCGGCCGACCGAGCTCATGCCCGCGGTCGAGGAGAAGGCCTTCTCCATGAAGGTCGACGAGACCGCCGGTCCGATCGAGACCGAATCGGGCTTCTTCGTCCTGCGCGTCCTCGAGCGCAGGGAGGCCGCGGTGGTGCCGTACGAGCAATCGCGTGCCGCGGCGCGCAAGCGACTCGTCAAGGAGCTGCGCCTGAAGGCCTACGACGACTGGGCCGTGCGCCTGCGCGCGCGCGCCGTTCTCGAGCTCGACGCGGACGGCATCGCGCGCGCGACGCGGCAGCTCGAGGCCGAGGCGGTGGCCGACGCGGAGGCGAAGGCCAAGGCCCGGCTGGAGGCGGGCCCGCCGGCCGCGGGCGGCGCCAAGAAGCCCGACGATCACCCCTGATGCGCACTCCCCGGACCACCCGCGTGCTCGGACGCATCAGCGCTGCGACGCTGGCGACCGGACTCGTGCTCCTCGCGCTGGCGCAGGTCCAGTCCTGCCAGAGCTCGGACCGCGCACCGCGTCCCGAGCGAATGGCCAGCGCCCCCGTGCGACCGGCGCCGCCTGCCGCGAACGCGCAGCCGCCCGGCGCGAACGCGCCTGTCGCGAACGCGCCTCTCGCGCGCCCCGAGCGCAACGACAAGCCCGCGGGTCGCGCGGGCGCGGGACGGAAGTGCACGGAGTGCCACTCGCAGGTCGTCGAGGCGGCGGCCGGGCGCACGCCGCACTTCGCCGACATGGCGGGGCGCTGCGAGGACTGCCACGACCGCCACGGACTCGTCGGCGTGCTCAAGCTCAAGAAGGAACAGCCCGCCCTGTGCGTGAGTTGTCACGCCGACGCGCAAGCTTTCGCCGAGTCCAAGGGCGCGCACTCGACGACGGCCGGCGTCCAGTGCACCGCCTGCCACGAGCCGCACTCCGGACAGGGCCAGGCCCTGACGCGTGCGGCGGGCCCCGATCTGTGCCTGAAGTGCCACGACGCCGCGCAGTTCCAGGGCCCGTACGTGCACGATCCGGTCCGGACGGACTGCCTTGTCTGCCACGATCCGCACGGCGGCGACGGCCAGGGCGCGCTGCGCAAGCCCGAGGCCCAGCTGTGCGCTGGCTGCCACGACGCCAAGGCGAAGACCTACGTCGACGCACACCAGGGCTACGACGTCTCGGCCTCGAAGTGCAGCTCGTGCCACGCCCCGCACGCGGGCCACGACAAGTCGCTCCTGCGCGCCACGGTGCACGCGCCCGTGGCCGACAAGAGCTGCGAACTGTGCCACGTCGAGCCCGCCGCGGTCGCTGCCGGCAGCAGCGTCCCGGCCCTGACGATGCCGGTGAAGAACCTGTGCAAGGTCTGCCACCCCGAGACGCGCGAGTTCGCCGGCCTGGCGGGCAAGCACGCGCCAGCCGCGGACGGCGACTGCGCGAAGTGCCACTCGCCGCACGCATCGGACCACCCAAAGCTCCTCGTGGCCGAACCAGGCAAGCCGCTGTGCACCACGTGCCACGACACGCCGCACCAGCTGGCGGGCTTCGAGCAGGCGCGCGGATCCGTGCACGGGCCCGTGCTGGAGGGCCGCTGCCAGGAGTGTCACGCGGCGCACGGATCGCCGGAGCCGCACGCGCTGGTCAAGCCCGAGCCGGACCTGTGCCTGGACTGTCACAAGGACATGGAGGCGGCCTCCTCGAAGGCGTTCGTGCACGCGGGGCTCGACACGTGCTCGACCTGTCACGCCGGGCACGGATCGAATCAGCCGGCGAACCTGGTGAAGGCCAGCGCGGACCTGTGCCTGACGTGCCACAAGGAGCTCAAGAAGCGGATCGACAACGAGTCTCCGCACCGGCCCGTGGCGCAGGGGCAGTGCACGCTGTGTCACGACCCGCACGCCTCGGACGTCGCGCACATCCTGCGCAAGAGTCCGGAAGCCCTGTGCCTGGACTGCCACCCCGGACTGGACAAGGCGCCCGCGGGCGGATCCGCGCACGCGCCGTCGTCCAAGGGCCAGTGCTCCGAGTGCCACGACGCGCACTCGTCCAAGCACGACGGACTGCTGGTCGCCGAGCCCGCGGGTCTGTGCGCCAAGTGCCACGGCATCACGCAGAAGGCCATCGAAGCCGCGGCCGTGAAGCACCCGCCCGCGGAGGCCGGCGCGTGCACGGTCTGCCACGCGCCGCACACTTCGAAGCAGAAGAAGCTCCTGGCGCAGGCCGGCGTCGAGCTGTGCAAGACCTGCCACGCATCGGTCCTGGACGAGTTGCAGGCGCCCGATCACAGCCGCCACCCGCCGGTGGCGGAGGGGCGCTGCCTGGAGTGCCACGCCCCGCACCAATCCGACCATGCGGGCCTCCTCACCGAGGCGTCGGCCACGTTGTGCCGACGGTGTCACGACCCGGCGACGCCGGAGATGAGCGCGAAACACAAGAGCCTGCTGACGGCCACCACGGACTGCACGTCCTGCCACGCGCCGCACAGTGCGCCCGGCACGGGCCTCCTGTGGCCCAACCAGCACGTCCCGTTCGCGCAGAAGGGCTGCGCCGAGTGCCATGACGATGCGCACAAGTAGTCCCTGGGTCCTGCCGCTCCTCCTGGCGGGCGCTGCGCTGCTCGCTGGAGCGGCACGAAGCGCGGAGCCCCGCGCAGCGCTTCCGACAACACAGCGGGCGGAGCCCCGCGTAGCGCTTCCGACAACACAGCGCGCGGAGCCCCGCGCAGCGCTTCCGACAACACAGCGCGCGGAGCCCCGCGCAGCGCTTCCGACAACACAGCGCGCGGAGCCCGGCGCAGCGCTACCGACAGCCCCGAGCGCGGAGCCCCGCGCAGCGCTCCCCGTCACCCAAGGCGATGCTCATCCGCACACCGCCCTGATGGACTGCCTGCGCTGCCACGAGAGCCTGCGGCCCGTGCTGGAGAAAGCCGTGGCGCACAAGCCCGTCGCCGAGGGCCAGTGCAGCGCGTGTCACGCACCGCACGCGTCGCGCTTCCCGAAGATGCTCAATACGCGCGAGCGAGCCCTGTGCTTCTCCTGCCACAAGGAACAGAGCACCGAGTACATGAAGGGCTACGTCCACAAGCCCGTCCTCGACGGTGCTTGCACGTCCTGCCACGAGGTGCACGGCTCCGATCACGCCGGCCTGCTGGTCGCGGAGGGCAACGAACTGTGCCTCAAGTGCCACGAGACGCAGAGGCAGCAGATGGCCATGCCCACGGTGCACAAGGCCGTCTCGGAGGGGAACTGCACGGATTGCCACAAGCCGCACAGCTCGGCGCAGGACGATCTGCTCATCGCCGCGCCCAAGGCGCTGTGCACGGTGTGCCACGCGCCCGGCGACGAGAAGATCCAGGAGGCGCACAGCAAGATCCCGATCGCGGGGACCGACTGCACCTCGTGCCATGAACCTCACGGCGCGACCGCGAAGGGGCTCTTGTGGCCCAACGCGCACGTGCCCTTCGCGGACGGTCAGTGCGATCTGTGCCACATGACCGAGGGGCCCAACCCCAAGGTCGTGCGCACGGCGGGCGGGCGCCTGTGCGTCGCCTGCCACCGGGAGGTCGCGCGTCCCGGCGACACGATCGTCCACAAGCCGGTCCAGGAGGGCCAGTGCGGCTCGTGCCACGTGCCGCACGCCAGCAAGTTCGGCAAGCTGCTGGTCGGCGATCAGCGTGCGACCTGCCTGTCGTGCCACAAGGAGATCGAGCAGCGCGCGGAGAAGGCCCGTTTCTCGCACCCGAAGAGCGCGCAGGGGGGCAAGTGCACCGCCTGCCACCAGCCCCACTCCTCGACCGAGGAGTTCATGCTGAGCGCGGGCCCGATCCGCACCTGCATCGCCTGTCACCCCACGGCCCAGCACGGCCACCCGCTGGGCGAGGACCGCATCGACCCGCGCACAGGCAAGGGCATCACCTGCAGCACGTGCCACGACCCGCACGGCACCGACTTCCCGTACCAGTTGCGCGGCGATCAGACGCGCGGGCTGTGCATCGAGTGCCACTCGGCCGACCCGGATTCTCACGGCGCGAAGAAGAAGTGAACCGCATGGGCGCCAGAGCTCGTCGAACGGACGAACGCGCGGTGCCGAGGGCGCCCAGGCGGCGAGCGTGGGGGCGGGCCGCACGGGTCGCGGCGGCATGGGGCGCGTTGTCGCCCGCGCTGCTCTGCGCTGCGTTGCTCTGCGCCGCGCTGCTCTCCCCGACCGCGCTCGCGCAGGATGGACGCTCGCCCGACTACCCGTACCGCATCGTGCCGGTCGACGCGGTGCGCGGTCACCTGCTCGAGGGGGCGTTCCGCGAGCCCATGGGCGTGTGCTACGACGCCGAGGCGGACGAATTGCTCGTGGCCGACACCAAGAACGGCCTGATCGGGATCTTCCGCGGCGACGGCCTGCCCACGTTCACGTTCGGCGGACCCGCCATCCTGAGCGATCCGACCATGATCGAGGTGGGCAAGGAGGGCACGATCTACGTGCTCGCCGGCGACCGTCTGCGCATCCAGGTCTTCAACTACCGCGGCGAGGCGCAGGCTCCGCTGGAGTGCGCGCGCACGGCGAAGGCCGGCGAACCGACGCGCACCGTCCGCATCGGAGCCATGGCGCGACGTCCGGACGGTGCGTGGTGGCTGTTCGACAGCGACGCGCACGAGCTTCTGCTGTGCGACGAGGCGCTCGGCGTGCGCACCGCGATCGGTGCGGTGCCCAACAAGGAGAAGGGCCTGCACCTCGAGAGCGTGAGCGACATCTCGCTGGCGCCGGACGGGACGGTCGCGCTGATCGACCTCTCCGCCACGCCGGTCCAGATCCTCGACGCCGCGGGGAAGTTCCTGCGCGGGTTCGGGAAGCGGGACATCGGGGTCGAGAACTTCACGATGGCCGCGGGCTTGGCGTTCGACGAGCTCGGCTTCCTGTACGTCGTGGACCTGCTGCGCCACGACGTCAAGGTGTTCGACCGCGAGGGCCGCTTCATGTCCGTGTTCGGCGGGTGGTTCTCGCCGGAGACCGCGGGGCGCGGCCCGGGAGAGCTGCTCTATCCCGCGGACATCGCGATCTCGCCGCACGGGCGCATCTACGTCGCCGAGCGCTTCGGCCAGCGCGTGCAGATCTTCGACCGCCTGCCGGCCGAGCCCGCGACGGGCCCCGGCGGATCCCGGCGCTGAACGGCCGGGGAGCCTCCAGCCTGGGATGCACCGGGGCGGGTGGGGCCGTTACGCGGCGCGAAGTGCCCTGACTTGTTCTCGGTCCCCGAGCGTGCCGGCCCAGGCCTACGCACTTCTTCGGGCGCCGACTACGGCGCCTGCCGTATTTTCTCGGGGTCCCGCTGCAGGGACACTGCGTAGGAGTTCTGCCAAAGAACCAACACCGATCGGAGATTCAGTCATGAACGGGTTCTCGAAGGCAATCGCTGCTCTCCTCCCCCTGCTCCTGGCAGCCCCGGCCCTCGCTGGCGACTACCACAAGGGAGCCACCCTGGCCTGCGCCCAGTGCCACGTGATGCACTTCAGCCAGACCCACGGCTACAACGCCAACGGCACGGGGTTCTTCACCCCCCTGGGCGGCGCCCAGCCGCACACGTTCCTGTTGCGCGACGAAGTCAACAACCTGTGCCTGGCCTGCCACGACAACAACGCATTCGCCCCGGACGTCTACGGCCCGAACAACAGCGGCAACGAGCCCACGAGCATTCGCCTCGCGGGCTACCTGAACCGCGTCGGGGACGTGACCTCGGGCTTCGAGTCGCAGGGTCACACCCTGGACTCGCTGGCCGACGCCCCGGGTTCGAGCCCGCTGTGGAGCGCTGACGACGAGAACGGCGCCGGCAAGGGCTTGAACTGCGTCAACTGCCACCACCAGCACGGCAGCGCCTCCGGCGTGACCGGCGGCAACGCGTACCGCAACCTGCGGACGCGCGTCGGCAACGTGACCACCGGTGCGCCGGGCTACGTCGACTACGCCGTCGGCACGAACGACCTGACCAAGGACGTGTTCGAGCGCGGCGCCTCCGACTACGACGAGGCGCAGGTGGACTGGAACGAGCCCGACACGAGCGCCTCGGCGATCGCCAGCTACTGTGCCGGCTGCCACTCGAACTTCCACGGCGCCCTGGGCGGCACCCAGGTCGGCGGCGCGCCCGACGGCCCCGGCGGCGCGTACGAGGAGTTCATTCGCCACCCGAGCGCCGGCGTGAACATCGGCGCGATCGGCGGCGGGCACTCGAGCCTGACGGTCTACAACGCCCGCACGAACAAGGTGAAGGTCATGAGCGCGCTCGGCGTCTGGAACCCGGGCGGCGCGAACGACGTCACCCCGACCTGCATCACCTGCCACAAGGCGCACGGCAACGGCAACGCCTTCGGCCTGATCTTCCGCTCGGGCAGCGGTACCAAGACCGAGAACGGGGACTCCAACGGGACGCGCCTCGAGAACCTGTGTGCCCAGTGCCACGTCCAGGCCTCGGCCTTCGTCGGACCGTGACCTGAAGGACTGGGCCTGACAACCCGTTGGGCCTCTCGTGAGGGTGGAGCGGACTGTCCGCTCCACCCTCGTGACTTGGGTGCGTGCGCGCCGCGGGGATCGTGCTTCGGATGCCCTGCGCGCGGGCACGCGTTCGCGCGGCGCAGACCCGCTTTGGCAGGATGCCGCACCCGACAACCGGAATCGTCCCACGGACCCGCCGATGCCCCCCCGCATTCGCCTCGAGCGCCCACACGCCGTCCGCCCCCGGCTTCGAGTCGCTTGGGCGTTCGCGCTCGGGATGCTCGTGCTCTCCGGCTGCGCCGAGCGCCGTCGCGCGCAGGAACTGGGCGTCTCGGCCACGGGCCCGCGGGTCGACGTCTACCTGAATGCGCGCGGAGCGCAGACCGAGCCCGTCGTCCTCGAGATCGAGAGCGTGCGGCTGCGCGACTCGTCCGGCGGCGAGCGCGAGCTCGACGTCCTGCGCCCGCTCGTCAGCGCGACGGCGGCCGAGCGTCGGATCGCGATCGCGGGCGGCGAGGTGACGGCCGGCGGCTACCGTGCCCTGATCCTGCGCCTCCGCGGCGCCCACGTGACGCGCGACGGCCGGCGGCTCGACCTGCGCCTCGTCCCGCCGGCCGGCCACGAGGACCCGACCATCGGCCCGCTGCCCGACCCGGCGGTCCAGATCGCCCAGGACTACGAGGTGTCGGTCCAGGTGAACCTGCTGGAGCGCGGCGCGGCCGCCGTCTTCCTGGACTGGAACGTGGCCGACTCGCTGGTGGGATCGGCCGAGTTCCTGCCCGCCCTGGCGGCGACGCTCGAGCTCCCGACCTCGCGCCTGGGATTGCTCTACGCGTGCGACGCCGCCAACGGATCCGTCCTGGCCGTCGACCGCGCCTCGGGCGAGGTCGTCGGCAACGGCCGGGTGGGAGCGGGCCCGTTGGCTCTGGCCCTGGGTCGCGACCGCCGCACACTGTTCGTGGCCAACGGCGGTGACGGTTCGATCACCGTGCTCGACCTGCAGCGCATCCAGGCCGATCTCACGGTCCCGATCCGCTTCGGTGCCGGCACGTGCGACCTCGTGTTGAGCGCGGACCAGCGCTACCTCGCGGCCGCGAACCCGGGCCTCGACAGCGTCACGCTGCTCGACGCAACCCTGGCGACGCGCCTGCGCGAGATCCCCGTGGGTCGATCCCCGGTGCGGATGTGCGCGGCGCCCGGCACGCGGCGGCTCTACGTCGCGAACTCCCGCTCGGACGACGTCAGCGTGATCGACCTCGACGCGCAGGCGGTCGTGGCGACACCGTCCGTGGGCCAGGCGCCCTCGGCGATCGCCTCCGACCGTCGCGGTTCCGAGATCCTGGTCGGCCACCGCCTCACGCCCAACGTGGTGGTGCTCGACGCGCGCTCCCTGCAGCAGGTGGCCTCGGTCCTGGTGGGTACCGGGGTCACGGCGATCCTCTCTGACCGGTTGCGCGACCGTTTCTACGTGGCGCGCTCGAACCCGCCGGAGATCCTGGTCGTGGAGCGCCGGCTGTCCGCGGTCGTGCGCCGCATCCCGATCACGGGCCCCGTGACGCGCCTCGTCCAGCCACCCGAGGGGAGCCTCATCTTCGGCTCGTCGCCGGACAGCGGCGGCCTCGTCGTCGTGGACGTCAGCCTGGGCGTGGAGAAGCCGTTGCTGCCCTGCGGAGTGAGGCCGAGCGACGTGGTGGTGGTCGAGTGAGCCTCTCGCCTCCACGCGCACAGGCTCGCGCGGGTCCGCGCCGGCGCGGTGGCTCGCGTGTGGCCGTCCTCGCGCTCGTGCTGGTCGGCGGTTGCGCCACCCCGCCGTGGGGGAACTACCGCCAGACCTACCAGAACTCGTCGGGCGGTGGTGCGCAGAGCACCACGAACTCAGGGTCGGCGGAGCTGGGCCTGCAGACGAAGCCGGCGGCGGACCTGGAAGTGCGCGTGGCCGACCGCCTGGTCCTCACCGACGCATCGCTGGAATCGGGCGATTCGAGCATCGAATCGACGCAGATCCTGCACCAGCCGTCGGTCGACACGGTCCTCGATCACGGCACCGTGCGCTGGACACAGGGCTTCGACGTGCGGACGACGGACACGCAGGTGAGCGGTGCGAAGGACAACGACCGGGTCCAGACCAACCTGCTCGAGAAGATCGAGTGGCTGCCCGAGGACCTGCCGCGCTTCACCGGCCGCGTGGAGGCGCGGACCGACCGCGACGACCAGTTCGTCGACCTGCAGTCGGTCGAGACCGTGCTCCAGGTCCAGGAGGATCGCGGGATCCTCGACTACGACTACTCGCTCGAGCTCGAGCGCATCGAGGACCAGCGCACGGACACGTCCTCCGACCGCGTCGAACACATCCTGCGTGTCGGCTTCGAGGAGGAACTGCTCGACCGGCGCCTGACCCTGGGCCTCAACGGGTTCTTCGACAGGCGCACCCTCGACGCCACCCTGCCCGGGTCGGGGCCGCTGCCGCCCGGGCAGGTGCTGCCCGTCGCCGGCATCTCGGGGATCGACGTGACGCCGCAGCTGTCGACGCTGCTCGGTGCTCCGGGCCTGATCGACGGGGACACGAACACGCCCAGCGGGATCAACATCGGCAGCCTGGCCTCGGGCGGTCAGGCCAATTGGAACTTCGGCCTCGAACTGCAGCAGCAGTCGAACCCCACGCTGCTGTTCGTCTACACGGCGCAGGACGTCAGCCTGATCGCGAACCAGCTGGCGTTCTCCCTGTGGGTGTCGGACGACAACACCTTCTGGACGCTGGCTTCGGGCGCGGTCGGGTTCACGTACGAGACGCCGTTCCGGCGCTTTCGCATGAACGTGCCGGCGCTGGGCAATCGATACATCAAGCTGGTCAACACGCTCTCGCCGGCGTTGGGGGGCGCGGTCGAAGTCACCGAACTGCAGGTCTTCGCCCTCACGAGCGCCGGCGGCACGCAGACGAGCGGCGAGGACCAGCAGCTCCGGAACGCGCAGTTGAACCTGAGCTGGCGGCCGGTCGATGGACTGCTCCTCGGGTACACGCTTTCCGTCGGCGCGGACGACCGTCGATCGGGCGACACGAAGGTCGTGGATCGCGCGCAGACGAGCCACGGGCTGTTCGCGGTGTGGAGCCCCGACCACCGCGTCGACGTCAACGCGCGCGGGGAACTCGGCACGACCACCGATTCGTTCTATGAGGACGAGGACCGCCGGACGGCCGGCGGCGGCGTGGTCTACCGTCCGCTCGATACGCTGGACTTCGGCCTGGACTACACCTGGAGCGACCGCGCTCTCGACGGGCAGCTGACCACGAAGTCCAGCGATGTGCAGATGCGCAGCGCGGCCCAGCTCCTGGAGGACCTGCGCGCCGAGGTCTCGGTCGGCCACAACGTCCAGGACGACGTGGAGAACGCGCGCCAGGTGACGCGCTGGATCTTCACGGGATCCCTGATCGCACGTCTGACCAGCGAGTTCGACGCCACGCTGTCCCTGCGCCACGAACCGGCCGAGGTCACGGGCGCCGGAGCCGACGCCGTGCCCGACCCGTCGGTGGACTCGACCGAGCTCCTGCTCCTGTGGCGGCCCAGCACGCAGCTCACCGCGCAGGCCGACCTCGAGTGGCGCGACACGTTCGCCGAAAATGGGCTGATTCAGCGCTATCGCCTGGACTGGCTGCCCTTCGTGGAGGGCGCCGTCGACGTCCAGTTCGACTACGACCGGCTGACCGCCGACACGTTGACCGAGGACCAGGACCGCTACATGGTCAGCACGCGCTGGACCATGAACCGGCACCTGTACCTGCAGCTCAACTGGTCGCGGATCGTGCCCGAAGTCGCGGACGCGATCGACACCTACTCGGTGCAGCTCAATGCGACCCTCTGATCCCAGATGATTCACGAGGCCGGATGACGTGGTGCTACGAAGCGCTGTCCTCCGCACGGTCGCTGTCGGTGCGCGTTCCGGGACAGCGCGCAGGGTGAGTCGTCGGCGCGGCCGACGTCCGTTTCCCTCGGTCGGCTCGTGCAGGCGGTCGCGGTCGCGCGATCGGTTCTGGTTCCGGGGTTGGCGTTCGTCACGGTGTGGGCGCCTGGACGCGCTCGCCTTCGAGACCCTCGAGTCCGAGACCTGGCCTGCGCGAGCTGCTCGCGCGCGCACCAGGCCCACGTTCCATCTCTCGTACTGTCCGCGTCGCGGACGGGGCGGTACGTGGCAGTGTTCTTGGGCAGCGTTCTGGGGCAGCGTTCGATGTGCGCCGAATCAAAGTCCGATGTCCGGACCGAGCCCGAGAACGCACTCGTTTCTTCGACATTTTCGACGACTGCGACGCGCTTCGTTCGTCCATGGAATGGAGGTGTTCGATGCGTCGCAGTCGAGGCAACAACCTGGAACAGCTCGCGCTATTTCGCCGCGGAGGCCAGCGGGATGGAGCAGGACGAAAGCCCGCTGGCGAGCACGCGCTCGTCACGCACGCCTCGCGAGCGCGCGTGACGCGTCACACGCCGGTCTTCGTGACGACGAAGCTCGTCGATGGGCTGCCGAACCTCCGGCGCGAGCGCACGCTCGCGCTCCTCTGCGACACGCTCGCTGCTGGCGCGGACCGATTCGGGTTCCGCCTCGTCGAGTACTCGATCCAGTCGACACACCTGCACTTCGTCGTCGAAGCGCAGGACGAGCGCGCGCTCGGACGCGGCATGAAAGGTCTGCTCGTGCGACTCGCGAAGGCCCTGAACCGAGCCTGGGAACGCAGCGGGCGCGTCATCAGCGACCGCTACCACGCGCGCGTGCTGAAGACGCCGCGCGAGGTGCGCCAGGTGCTCGTCTACGCGCTGCAGAACGCGCGCAAGCACGGGGCGCGGATCCTCGGGATCGACGCTTTCTCGTCCGGGCCGTGGTTCGAGGGCTGGGCCGACCGCTCGCCCCGCGCGGACCGAGCTCTGCCGCGCCCGAACTCGTGGTTGCTTTCGTTCGGGTGGACGAAGGGCGGCCTGATCTCGACGCGCGAAACGCCGCGCGGCGGAGCGGACTGGGATCCTGCGGATCCTTGGCCTGCGTGAGCCTGGAGAGCCCGCACTCGCCTCGATCGCTGCGCGGAACCGACTCGTCCGAGCGAGCGAGAGGCCAACGGACGGTGCGCAGCACAGGGAACGGCACCGTCTGGGACCCGCTGGCAGATGGCCTCGTGAATCATCCGCGCTGATCCGACCTGACTGCGGGCACGGCCCCCGCGTGAGGCGCCGCGCGCGTCGTCGTGAAGACCGCCGGATCCGTCAGCCGGTTACTGCACCTGGGGCGCCGTGGCGCCGCGGCCCTGACTCTCGAGTGCCTGTCGCGCAGCGTCGGCGCGCACACGCTCGATCCAGTACTGCCCGCCGGCCAGTGCCATCAGGCCCCACTGACCCAGGTAGTAGCCCCACAGGGCGGTGTGGATCCCGCTGGTGAAACCGTAGCTGTGGAGGCCGACGCCGAGCAGGTTGACGCCGAACCACGAGAACCCGACCACCGTCCCGCCGAACGCGGCCAGCATGTTGATCCCGAAGTCGCGCACGTAGCCGCCCATGCGCGCGTGCAGGATGAAGATCTGCGCCAGGCAGATCAGCAGCGCGCCGTTCTCCTTGGGATCCCAACCCCAGAAGCGGCCCCAGCTCTCGTTGGCCCAGATGCCGCCCAGGATCGTGCCGACCACCGAGAAGATCAGGCCGAAGGCCAGCGTCCCGTAGGTCATCCGCGTCAGGTTCTTGAAGTACGCCGGATCGCCCTTCTTGATGCCGAAGAGGCGCGACACGAGGAAGACACTGGCCAGCAGCGCCGCCAGCATCCCGGCCGAGTAGCCGATCGTGATCGCGGTCACGTGCGTCGCCAGCCAGAAGTTGGTGTCGAGCACGGCGACGAGCTGCGGCATCGTGTCGCGCTTGTCGAGCGTCTCGTAGCCGTTGGCGACGAACAGCCCGATCACGCCCAGGATCGCCGCCGCCGAGAGCCCCATGCGCTGGCGGTTGATCCTCTCCATCACCAGCGCGAGCACCGCGCCGACCGCGGTGACGAAGAGCACCGTTTCGTACAAGGTGCTCACGGGAGGGCGCTCGCGGATCATGCAGCGCACGACGATCGCGACGATCAGCAGGCCCGTCGCCACGGCGACCGCGGCATTGGCGCCCCAGTAGAGAAGCTTGATCCGGGGGAACAGCCACAGAGCCGCCGCGAGGAGGAATCCCAGGACGAAGATCGCCAGCGATCGTGTGATGTAGTCGGCCTTGTAGTAGCCGATCTCGAGACCGATCTTCGCGTACTCGCCGCGCACCGTGGCGGCCGCGACTGTCTTGGCGTGCAGCGCCTCGAGGGCCTGCTCGAAGCGGGCCGGATCGCCCGCGTTGCGAGCGGTGTCCTCGAAGGCCGCGAGTTCGTCGATGTACGGCTGCGCCAGGCCGCCCTGGTCGAACGCGTGCGCGAACAGGTCGGCGGGGGAGTGCCACTCCGGCTCGGCCGCGAGCGTGCCGGTCGCGGGGATGAGCGCCAGCGATTCCGTGCCGCTGGTCAGCTCGTTCGCGGACTGCAGCAGCTTGTCCAGAGCCTTCGAGTCCGCGGCCCTGGCCGGGTCGCCGCGCGATTCGCGCTGCAGCGCGGCCAGCGCGGGCATCTGGGCCAGGACCTGGCTGAACCGGGCCCGGTCCGCCCCGAAGACGCGCCGCAGTCCTGCGCTTTCGGACACGTCCAGGTCCTGACGCGCGTAGTCGAAGTGCGTCTCCAGCCGGAGGTAGGAATCGACGTTGGTCGCCAGACCGAAGACCTGGTTCTGGACGGTCGAGCGGGCCTTCTCTTCGATCTGCTCGTAGTCGCGCGCCAGCTCGAACAGCTTCCGCACTGCCGGGCGCAGCTCGTTCATCGAGTAGCGGTCGCGCTTCTTCTTGTCCGCCACCGACACGCCGATGGCCTCGACGGCCTGCATGTCGGAGACCATGAACACCGGGTAGTCCGCGGCCTGGGCGGGGACGAACAACACATCGAGCAGCCACTCCGTCGGCGTCAGCTTCTCTTCCGCGGGCGTGGTCACCGAGCGGCGGCCGTTGAGGCGCAGCAGCGTGAAGGCGGCGTACGTGGAGAGCGGCTTGATCCGACCGCCGTCCTGAACGGGGAGATGCTCGGCCAACTCGAGCGTGCGCGCCGACCAGGGCGCGCCGCGTTGGAAGGGCGCCTGGCCTTGCGCCGACGCGGCGCCGATCAGCGCGAGCAGCGGAATGGCCACAGTCAGGATGCGGATCAGGTTCTTCACGGGGCCCTCTGCGCTTCGGCGCGGATGTGCTTGAACAGTTTGCGGGAGAAGTGCATCAGGAGCCCGACGGCGATCACGATGCAGGAGTACAGCGGGTACTGGTCGGCCGGGTTGCGCACGACCGCGAGGGTCGAGAACAGCGGCTCACCCGGGCGCGCGTTGGCGGGCCCCCACGAGGCCTGGTAGAGCACCAGTCCTTCCTGGCGCAGCGGCTCGTTCATCGAGATCTTGACCGGGCGCTGGGAGCCCTTCTCGACGACCGTGACGTCGCTCGAGAACGACTTGGGCATCATCATCCGCGGGTGGTCTTCCTTCGTGAATTCCTCGAGCGCCACGGTGAACGGCATGACCCAGCGTTCGCGACGCAGCTCGACGCCGTACTTGCGGCCGCCGGACTCGACCGTCCAGGGTGCGCGCGAGCCGCCCCACAGGATGCCCTCCTTGCGTGTGGCGCCCTGCTTCTCGACCAGCGCGACGTAGGCGCCGGCGACGTTCTGCTCGTTCTGCGTCTCGAGCGGGCGCGACTGCAGGAAGTAGCCATCGACCACCGGCACGGTGGTCGTGACCATCGGTCCCTTGGGCAGCACGCCGCAGTTCGGGATGAAGCGCGCGACCTCGATTTCGAACGGCAGGTCGCTCGAGCGCAGGAGGGCGGACCGTCCCGGGCCCGCCCCATCGAACTGGGACTGCCCGGCGACCACTTCGCGCAACTCGCCCGAAGGCAGCTGCTCGGTGATCGCGATCTCCCAGTGGTGGTAGCTCTCGAAGGCGTTCGCGCGCTGGCCCTCGTACAGCGTCACCTGCCCGTCCTCGGAGAAGTAGGCCTTCACGAAACCCGCCGTGATCAGCATCAGGATGCCGACGTGCGTGACGAGGATGCCCGCCGTTGCACCGGTCTTCCGGATGCGGACGATCCCGCCCAGGACCAGGTTGACGAACAGGAGGCCTAGCACGAGCGTCGCGCCCGGCAGCGGGATCGGCACCGGTCCCGCGTGGTGGACCAGGAAGAGCGACTCGAAGTACTTGCGCTGCACTTCGAACAGGCCGGTGTGGACCTGTTCCAGCGTGCCCAGCCAGGTCAGCAACCCGAGCAGGACCAGGAGCGTGCAGCTCAGCCACAGCGACGAGAGGGCGTTGGCGAACTTGTCGAGGAGGCGCATGGTCAGTTCACCGGCTGGAGGGACTTGCAGAACTCGACGAAGCTGGCCTTCTGGGCGTCGACCGCGGCCGCGGGCCCGGCCATCTTCACGAACACCGAGTGCTCGGGGAGGATGCACACCGCGCCGAGCAGCGCTTCGTGGGTGGCCGCGGCGGTCGCGCTCGGGCCGCGCGCGAGGCGCACGATCCGGCCTTCCGCGCCGTGCATCGGCACGCGCTCGAGGGTCGCGAGCCGCGCGTCGTCCAGCGCATCGGCCCCCATCTGCCCGCACCAGCGGTTGATGTTGGCGAGCGCCCCGCCGCCGTCGCCGGCGAGGAGCGTGACGTAGCACTCCGCTCCGCCGGCCTGGTACGTGACCTCGCGCATCGTCCTGTCCGGCGCGCGCTGCCAGCCCTTGGGCGCGATCCACGTCAGGGATTCGCTGCGCAGCGTGTCCTCGGCCGCGACCGGGACCGGCTTCGGCTCCGCGCCGATCGGCGGGTGGTCGGGCGGCAGCGAGCCCGTCTTCGCCCGCGTGGTCCCGCTCTGGACCGGCGCCTCCGGCACCGGGTCGACGAGCGGAGAGCCGGGCTGGGCCTTGCCGTGGTCGTGCCCGTCGCCGCCGTGGAGCGACTGCGCCAGCCGTTGGAACGCTTCGACCTCGGCGCCGATCACCGCCGCGGGGCCGACCATCTTGAAGAACAGCGATTCGTCGGGGCGCACGGCCAGGAGACCGACCAGTCGCCAGCCGGCCTCGGCCTGGTCGCCCGACATGCCCTTCCACTGGCCGTCGAAGTCGACGTACACCGCCTCGCCGCCGAGCCACTCGACCCGCCGCAGTCCCGCGATCTGCGCCGCGGTCAGCGGATCGAGCGAGACCTGCGCGCGCCAACGGTTGACGTTGGCCTCGAGGCCCCCGGCGGTGCCGGACAGGCGCGTGAGGTAGCAGTCCGCGTCGGCGTTGCCCGCCACCTTGAAGTTGGCCTCGCGGAACTGCGCCGGCGGCAGTTCGGTCCAGCCGGGCGGCGTCTGCCAGTGGAGCCCGCCCGAGGCCTGCGGACCGCCGCCCTGGGCCGTGGCCCCGGCGAAGTCGCGCGCGGAGATGCCGAAGCGCTGGGCCGGGTCGGCGTCCCAGCGGATCGCGCGCCCGACGGGCTCGTAGGTCTGGGCGGCGCGCATCTCGGAAGGACCGTGGCCCGAGGGGCCGCAGGCCGCGAGGACTGCACCGGCGACGAGGAACCCGAGCCCTCGGCTTCCGGGCGTCCTCGTGCCGGGGCCGTTTCGGGGACCGGTTGCGCGGGGGGCACGCACAGCTGCGTAGGACGGGGGTCGCATGGTGCCCAGTCTAGAGGTGGCCGCGTGCGGGGGGTGTACGCCCCAGGGCTTAGTCGGGCGCCGCGGGGTGCATAGAGACTGACCCCGTTGCGTGGACGTTCGGACCCGGCGCGGGGGCGCGCTGCCCACGGGGCGGGCGCCCACCGCGTGTCGGCGGGCCGTGGCGAGGACGGACAAGCAACGGGGTCAGTCTCCCCCAGGTCCTCCGGAGGCCCTCAAGACTGCCCGCGCGCGCCACCGATGGACTCTCCCAGTCCAGTCGCCCCCCCCGGCTGGGAATCGACGATGTTGCATTTCCCCCGTCCGCTGGCCCTCGCGGCCGCTCTGGTGCTGTGCGCCCCCCTCGGCCTGGCCGGGGACTACCACGACCGGGGCACGCTCGAATGCGGGGAGTGCCACGTGATGCACACGAGCCCGTCGCGGATCGGCGGCGGCGCGCCGCGCCCGGGCCTTCCGTCCGCGGGGATCGAGGTCGGTCCGCTCCTCAAGAAGGACGTCAACGACCTGTGCTTGTCGTGCCACGACGACTCGGCCACCGCCGCGGACGTCCTGGGGCCGAACCGCGGTCGCTCGCCGCTGGCCGTGCGCGAGGCCGGGTCGCTGAACCGCCTGGGCGGTCCGCAGCCCACGAGCACGGGGCACACGCTGGGATCCCTGGATCCCGCGCCCGGCTCGAACCCGCCCTGGAGCGCCGAGCAGGAGGGGGGGGCCGGCACGGGCCTCACCTGCCTGCACTGCCACACGAACCACGGCACGCCGGGGCCGCGCTCCGCGTTCCGCAACCTGCGCACGGACGCCGGTCGGAACAAGCCCGGCCAGGGACTCGTCACGTACAACGATGGCCGGCCAGGCAGCTACGACCCGACCGCCGACGTGTTCGTACGCCGCGCACGCGACTACGACGAGTCCGCGCTGGACTTCAACGAGCCCGACGCGCGCGACTCGGCGATGGCGCGCTACTGCGCGGGCTGTCACGGCGACTTCCATGGCCAGCCAGGGTCCGGGACCGTGGGTGGCAAGCGGCAGGGCGCGTCCTACACCCAGTTCCTGCGGCACCCGGCGGCCGGCGTGGACATCGGCGCGGCGGGCGAGGGCTGGTCGAGCGAACGCTTGTTCGCTTCGCGGGTGAACCGCGTGAAAGTCATGAGCCCCACGGCCAATTGGAGCGCGCCCCGCGTCGGCGTGACCCCGACCTGCATCACCTGTCACAAGGCCCACGGCAACGACAACGCGTTCGGGCTGATCTTCCGGTCGGGACGGGGGGCGCTGACGGAGAACGGGGACACGCGCGGCGGTCGCATGGAGGACCTGTGCGCGCAGTGCCACGATCAGGCTTCGCCGTTCGTCGGGCCCTAGTGGCGCGTGGAACAGGTCGGGCGCTCCGAGCAGCGTGCCGTCGCGCTGCTGCGTCGACCTGCTCGAGGTGCCTTACGCCGGCGGCAGGCCGGGCGAGTTCTTCCTCACGCAGGGCAAGGCGATCACGAAGAAGCCCTCGGCCTTCGACGGCCCCCCGGTTCCGCGGCGGACGCCGCGCCGACGCCGTCTCACAGCCCCCACTGGATCCGCAGCGCGTTCGTCAGGTTGAACGTGTCCGGCGTGCAGAAGTTCGCGGCGTTGCGGTACCAGCACTGGTAGGTGCGCGAGCCGGGCGACGTGACCAGCCCGCGCTGCGAAACGGAAGGGTCGCCGGCCTCTGGGTACTGCGAAGCTCCGGCCGCGTTCAGCTTGGTCCCCAGGCGCACGACCGGGTTCGAGGCGCAGCGCAGGCCGTCTCCGAACGCGACGCCCGCGCCGCCGTTCAGGAGCGTGTTGCCCTGGAAGTACAGCGCGAACACGATCGGCATCCCGCTGCCCGCGAGCACGACCGTGTCGTTCGCGAGGCTGGCCGTGCCCGTCGCGGCGAGGTGGGCGCCCGCGGGCTCGAGGCTGTTCGCGCAGCCGTTGCCGGGCGCGCCCTGGTTGCCGCACGGGCACGGCGTGCCGGCGCCGTCGCCGGTGCAGACGACTTCGGCGGGCGAGCCGGGGCCGCAGCCCTCCCAGCGGCCGACGAAACCCGAGGGCTCCGCGCCCGCCGTGCGCAGCGTGCCGCCGACCCACAGGTCCGCGCCGCCGCCCGCGTCGAACGAGAGCAGCGCGCGCGGCGCGAGGTCGGTGCCGCCGCCGACGTCGCCCCAGGCGCTGCCGTCCCAGCGCGCGAGGCGGCTCGCGGGCTGGGTGCCCGCGACGAGGAACAGGCCGGCCGCGTACAGCTCGGGCCCGCCGCCCGCGTCGTGCACGCCCAGCGCGAACACGGCCGAGTTCATGCCCCCGCCCACGCTGGCCGCCGTCGCGCCGTCCCAGCGCGCGACGTTGCCCGTGTTCACGCCGTTCAGCACGCCGAACTGGCCCGCCACGTAGAGCGCCGGACCGGTGCCGTCGTCGTGGACGACGAGCGCGTTGGCCGGCCCGTCCATCGGGATCGCGGTCCAGCCCAGGCCGTCCCACGCGTGGAGCTGCGACGGCGTGCTGACGGCCGCGTACAGCCGCGTGCCGAAGACGCACAGCGCGGTGACGGGCCCGGGCAGGCCGGCCCCGACCGCGCTCCAGCCGCTGCCGTTCCAGCGCGCGATGTTCGCCGCGCCCACGCCGCCCGCCTGCGCGAACACGCCGGCCGCGTAGAGCGCGGGGCCGGAGCCGTCGTCGTGCACGGCGAGCGCGGAGACGCGCGCCTGCCCGCCGCCCGCGGCAGTCAGCGCGGGAAGCACGCTCCATGCTCCGGACCGCCAGCGCCGCACGAACGTGTCCTGGATCGGGGCGGTCGAGAACACGCCGCCGGCGTACAGCGCCCGCCCGCCGCCGTCGTCGAAGGAGGCCAGCGCCAGCACGTCGCCGTCGTCGGCGATGCCGGAGCCCAGCGCCGACCAGCCCGCGCCGTTCCAGCGCGCGACGCGGCCGACGACGTTGCCGCCCGCGGCGCGGAAGCGGCCGCCGACGTACGGCGCCGGGCCCGAGCCCTCGTCGTGCGCGGCCAGGGCGAACGCGACGTTCGTCAGGCCGCGGCCCGTGGCCGTGCCCTGCCACGCGCCGGCGCGCCACAGCGCGACGCCGGGCGTGCCGGCCGCGCCGAGCGCCTCGAAGGACCCGCCCGCGAACAGCCCGGGGCCGCCCGCGCCGGTCCAAGGCGTGAGCGTGGCGACCTCGACGCCGCTCGCGCCCGGCGTGGTCGCGAGCCAGCTCGTCCCGTTCCAGCGCGCCACGCCCTCGGGGATCGTGCCGCCCGCGAAGAGCGCCGGACCGCCGCCGTCGTCGAAGACCGACAGCGCGTCGATGCGCCACGCGCCGTGCACGGGCGGCGTCCACGGCGTCGGGAGCGCCGACCACGTGCTGCCGTTCCAGCGCGCGATCGTGTGCGCGGTCGCGCCGCCCGCATTGGAGAACTCGCCGCCGGCGAAGAGGCGCGGGCCCGCGCCCTCGTCGTGGGAGCGCAGCGCGTAGACGTCCGCGTCGAACGAGCCGACGTTGAGCCAGAACGACCCGTTCCAGCAGACGACGATGGTCGAGGCGGCCGCGTACAGCCGCGGCCCCGCTCCCGTGTCGTGCACCTCGAGCGCGTTGACGGCGATGGGCAGGTTCGTGCCGACGGTGCTCCAGGCCGTCCCATTCCAGCGCGCGACGCACGACGTCGGGACGCCGCCCGCGCTCGAGAACACGCCGCCCGCGAACAGCCGCGGGCCCGCGCCCTCGTCGAACACGCGCAGCGCGCGCACGTCGCCGTTGAAGTCGGCGCCGACCCAACTCGAGCCATTCCAGCGCGCGACCTCGGGCCCGGAGTGGAAGTCGGTGCCGGCGTACAGGGCGGGGCCCGCTCCGGCGTCGTACACGGCCAGCGCGCGCACGGTCGCGGGGATCCCGCCGCCGTAGGCGGACCAGACGGCGCCGTCCCAGCGCGCGATGTTCTGCGCCGGCACGCCGGCGACCGAGGCGAACGAGCCGCCGATGTAGAGCGCCGGTCCGCTGCCGTCGTCGAACACGGCGGACGCGTTCACGACGCCCTCGACGCCGGGGATCTGGAACCCGGTGGACCACTGGGGGCACTGCGCGCGCGCGCCCGGGGCGCACAACGCAGTGAGGAGGAGCGACCACAGAGCCGTGGCGGTGCGTGCGGACATGGGGGATCCTCGTTTCGGGCGGGCCCTCCGCGCGCGCGAAGGGGCAGCGCCATCGCCCTTCATTTTAGCGGATCGGTCGCGTGGGCGATGCGCGCGAAGTGCTCGGCCTCGTGCGCGCCGAGCCCGCGCCGCACGGCTCCGTGCACGAGGCACAGCACGGGCGTCATGACCACGGCCAGTACGAACTTGTGCACATGGTTCGTGAGCGAGACGACGGCCGCCTGGCCCGCGCTCCTGTGTCCCTGCCCAAGCAGCGCGGGCAGCACGCAGAACGCGAGGTCGATCACGATCACGGTGTCGATCCGCGTGCTCACGACCATGCTGCGCTGCGCGCGCAGTCCAATCCTGCGCAGCAGGGGAGTCGGGTGAGCTCGAGGTCGCGGGTCGGCTCGAGCACGCGGCTCTGGGTTCCGTCGAACCGTGGTCCGACCCGGTCGGCGCGCGCGGTCCGGGCACGATGCGGTCCCGCCACTGCGCCGGCAGGAAGCGCGAAATGTGCTGGCGTTTTCTACCAACCGCCGAGCCTTGGGCCCTACCACCGCCTGCCCTGGCTGTTCCTGGGCGGGCATGGCCTTTGCTCACGGACTGTGTACCCGCTTCCAGCGCCCCGACAGACAGATCGTCGTCGGTTGCCTGAGACGCGAGCCACAGGAGAAGCCATGACCGACACAACCAGCATGACAGCGGAGAAGTACGGCGTCGTATCGGCGTCCAAGATCATCGGCGAGGCCGTGATCAACCGCCAGAACGAGAGCCTTGGCAAGATCAACGAGATCGTCTTCGACGCCAAGAGCGGCCGCGTGGCCTACGCCGTGCTCTCCTTCGGCGGTTTCCTGGGTATGGGCAGCAAGCTGTTCGCCATGCCCTGGGGTGCGTTCGATTTCTCCGTCACGGAGAACAAGCTCATCCTCAACGTGGACAAGGAGAAGCTGAAGTCGGCTCCTGGCTTCGACCCTGCCGGCAAGTGGCCGGACTTCGCTGACAGGACGTGGGGCAGCAGCATTCACACCTACTACGGCTACGCCCCCTACTGGAAGGTGTAGGAGCGGCGATTCGGGCGCTCGCCGACTTTCATGTCGCGCGCAGGCGAGCGCTCGTTCGCGTGCTGGTTCTCGCACACCGCTGCTTTCCACCCATGCGACATGACTCCAGGGCTGATGCCCATTCAACGAAGTGAAGAAACTACGATGAGCAGCACAAGCTTGATCCTTTTGATCGTCGTCCTCCTGTTGGTCTTCGGGGGCGGCGGGTTCTACTACTCGCGACGCCGGTAGTCCGGCAGGATGGAACGCAGCCGCTTGCGGCCGCTGCAGGCTCATCGACATCTGGGCACTGCGGCGGCGGCACGGCGCCGCTAGACCGTGACCACTTTGAGCCATGCAGCTCGCTCTCGCCCCGGACTCCTAGGCGAACTCGGGCTCCGGGAGGCGCTCTCACACGGAGCGAGAACCGGCGGCGAGGTGGGCTGGTCGAGGTGGGCCTGGGATCCTGCGCACGACGAGCCCGTCGGTCATCGTCGCGATCAGTTGGCGCGCCCCGCCGCAGTCGGGCGATAGGAGCTTCAAGCGGATGACCCCGGCCGAGGGTAGCGGTTCGGAGCCCATCCGAGCGCCCCTCGAGGCCACGGAGGTGTGCGTCCGGTCCCCCCGGACCTCCGTCCGGTTGCTCAGCGCGGCCTCGGGGTCCACATGGACGCGGGGCACGAGTCGATCGAGATGCTGTCGCCGGAGTACCGCCGATCCTCGCGGACTTCCTGCGCGGCGCGAAGGTCGAGATCCGGATCATCGAGTTGCCTGCGCCGCGGTTCCGGGCGGCCCGCTGAGCTACGGGGCCGGATTCCGATTCCCGGACTTCGCCGCGCGCTCTACAGTCGCCGCCGTCTCGTCGGGCGTGCTGCCCGCATCATCCTCCCGTTGCGTCGAAGCCGATCCCGATCCCGCGAGAGCGGACAGCGACTCGCCACGGTTCCCTGCCCGAGCTGCTCGGCGCCGATCTCCGGGCGTCACTGCGCGGCGTGTGGCGAGATGCGCGCGGACCTGCGACACGACGGGGTCGGACACCTGCTCGCCGAGTTGCTCGAGTCGTTCACGCACCTGGACGGCAGGTTCGTGCGATCCATGCGGACGCTCGTCGTCCGTCCGGGCGAGTTGACGGCCGCATTCCTGCGCGGAGCGCGGCGTCAGTACCTCACGCCGATCCAATTGTTCGTGGTCGCGAACGTCGTCTACTTCGTCCTCCAGAGCTGGCTGGGCTGGAACACGCTGTCGACGCCGTTGCAGAAAAACCTGGACGGCATGCCCTACCGTCACTTCGCCCGCTCCCACGTGGAGTCGTTCGTGCTCCGCGATGGGAGGACATTCGAAGAGCTGGCCGAGGCGTTCGACGGGCGCGTCGGGACGTATTCGAAGTCGCTCGTGATCCTGCTCGTGCCCATCTTCGCGGTCGGCGTCGCGCTCATCGCGCGATCACGTGCCCGCGGCTACCTGCCGAGCCTCGTCTTCTCCCTGCACTTCCTGGCCTTCTTCCTGTGGCTCCAGGGTCTCGTCCTGCTTCCGCTGGCCAGCGCCGTGAGGCGCAACTGGTCGGGAGCGCAGTCGTGGCAGGACGTGGACCAGCTCATGATGATCCCGACGGTGGGATCGTTGGGGATCTACATCGCGCTCTCGCTGCGCGCCGCGTTCGGCTACCCGAAGCTCGCGGCGGTCTGGCGAGCGCTGGCCCTGATCGTCGTCTTCTTCGCGTCGGTCTTCCTGTACCGCTTCATCCTGTTCCTCGTCGTGCTGCACACGCTGCCGGCGCGCGCATAGCCCGAAGCTGGAACGAGAACGGGCCGCCCGAGGTGCTCAGCACACCTCGGACGGCCCTTCGATGTCAGGAATCGCAACCTGAGTGTCGTGGCCGATCGGTCGCCATCCCTCACGTACGCCGAAAGACCGTCCGGCGGTCGCGCTGACGACCACGCCGCGTCAGCGGTTGGCCGCTCTAGGGTCCGAGCTCGATACGTCCTTCGACCGAGGCTGCGCTGATGAGGGCGAGCAGGGGCTCGTCGGGCGCGGGCTCGTCGAGCTCCACATGCTCCTCGCGCGGCAATCGGCCGCGGCGCTGGAGGTATCGCACGATGCGGCGCACGAGGAGGCCGGTGACGTGCACGACGTCCTGGTCCGTGAGCTCCCTCGCCGGCTGGAAGCGGGGCGGGGCGAACGGGCGTTCGCTCGCGTAGACGTCGTCGAGGACCAGCGCGTGGAAGTGGAGGTAGAGGTTCAGGGCCCCGCCGAACCGCTGGGCGAGGACCACCGCGCCCGAGTTGCAGCCGAGAGCGCCGGCCGCCGCGGCGCGCTCGCTCAGCCACTTGAGGATCGTGCGGACGAAGATGCCGAGCACCGCGCTGCACAGGGCGGGGTCGAAGGCCAGCAGGAAGCGGATGCGGTAGGGGAAGGAGAGCACCCACGCGCGGTGGCGTAGCCGCGGTTAGCATCGACTCCGCACCAGGGAGGACGCGCACTGTGACGAAGAACCGAGCAGGATTCCCGTTCCAGGCCCTGACGGAGTGCCGTCGCCCCGAACGCCAGTCCTTCGCCGATGCGTGGGTCGGCATCGAGCCGACGTTCTCGAACGCGAAGGCGATCCGCAAGTGGCAGCGCCTCTCGCCCCGCGAGGGCGGAGAGGACGCCTGGTTCCGCGACCGCTGGTTGCTGCGCAAGCTCCACAAGGTCGGTCGCCGCCTCCGCGATTCGTACGCGAGGCGCCGTGATCGCGGAGACGCGGGGTGCGTGTTCCCGGACGTCGAACTGGAACTCGATCGCGACCCCTGGGACGTCGAACGCGTCAACTTGCGCTTCTCCACCGGGTCCGCGGGCGGCCCGGACTTCGAGGTGCGATTCGGCCTCGATCCAGAGACGTTCGAGTACAGCATCAAGCCCGTGCCGCTCGCGTGGTTCCACGACGCGCGCTTCGTGCGGTTCCTGCGCGAGTTCGTGTGGCGCGTCCCGCGGAAGCTGGGGCTCGTCGCGTCCATGGCGCACGGCGGCGGCCAGTTCTCCTTCTCGGCCAAGACGTTCCTGCAGGGCAGCCTCCTCGCCGACGACATCGCGGACCGTCTCGACCATCCCGAGCTCGCCACGTGGATCAGCGACTATCCCAACTGCGACGCGCGCTCGTTCCGCGCGACGAACGAGCGCTTCGCGGCGTTTCAGCGCGTCATCGACCAGTACTGGGCCGGCGCTTTCCATCCGGACGCGATCGGCGTGCTGCGCGTCCGGAGCGCGTTGCTCGACCGCGGGTTCGAGCCCGCGCACGCGCCGCCCGCGGGGGCGATGGACCAGGCGCGCGGGCCCCGGGGCGGACCGCGCGCAGTGTTCCAGACGAACTTCGCGTTCGGCCGCGCCGTGCGCCAGCGCGCGCAGAACGTGACGCCGGGGTACTGGCAAGCGCAGCACCCCGACGAGGACGGTTATAGCGGCGACCAGATCATGCGCTACAGCGAGGGGAACCTGAATCGCCTCCAGATCGCCGGCGAGCTGCACGTGAAGAGCGGGAAGGTGCTCGACGTCGCCGACGTGCCCGAGTTCGACGCACCCCTGGAGTTGTCCATGCTGTACGACGAGGCGTCGTGGGAGTGCCGAGCCCAGATGTCGCGCACGAGCGCCGAGGACTTCGTCGAAGCCCTCCTCCTCGAGGCGCACCACGCCGAGTGGCTGTCGCGACGTCCGCACGTCACGGTGAGGTCGGGGCTCGCGCAGGACGCGATCCTGAAGGACGGCGAGGCGACGGTGCAGCGTCGCGACCCCGAGCTGATGGCGAGACTGCGCAAGGAGGCCCGCGCCGCCAACCTCGAGGCGTCACGCGGCCGAGTGAAGGACGACTGGGTGGAGCCCGAGACCCTCTTCTGGGCCGCTTGGCACGCGTCGAAGCCTGAGGAGAAGGCCGCGATCGCACGCGAGGCCATCCTGGGGTTCGTCGAACGGGTCGAGAACGCTGCCAGCGTCGATCCGCGGCCGCGACACGCCGACCCGATGAGGGCGCATCGCCACCGCGTCCACCCGCTCCTGTGGGAAGCCCTGTCCGCCGATCGGGCGGCGCTCTCCTCCGACAAGACGTTGGCGCGCGAACTCCGCCGCTGGCGCGACGAGGAGCCGTACTACCTGGAACTGCGGCCCATCTGGTCGCCGACGGGCGCGTCGCCGCCGTGGGAATGAGCCCCGCGGGGATCTCGGTGGATCCCTTCGTCGTCGGGCGGATCCTGGTCGGAATGGCCGCGCGCGGATCGCACGAGAACGCGGATCAGCGCCGGCCGGGGAACATCGGCAGCGCGAGCAGGTGGGATCGCGACCACGGCCGCGTCGAGCCGCATCCGGCTGGCAATCCTGGCGATCTGTGATCGGTGACGGACGACGAGTACGATCCGCGCGTTCGCATCCCAATCGGTCGAGCCGGACGCGCGCATCGCGCAGGGAAGAGGATCATGACGACACGACGGGCAGTGCTGCTGTGGACGGTCGCGATGCTGGCGCTCCCGGCCGCGTGTCGAACCGCGACGGAGCAGGCGGACACCGCGCCGGACGCGGGCCGCGCCGAGAAACCGCTCGACATCCTCTTCCTCGGCGGCACGGGGTTCCTGGGGCCCCACCAGATCGAGTACGCGCTCGCGCGCGGCCACAACGTCACGATCTTCAATCGCGGGCAGACCGCGAAGGGCCTTCTCGGCGACCGCATCGAGGTCCTGATCGGCAATCGCGACGCGAAGATCGAGCCGGGCCTCACGGCGCTCCAGGGCGATCGGCGCTGGGACATCGTGATCGACAACTCGGGCTACGTGCCGCGGCACGTCCGCGACTCGGTGGCCTTGTTGAAGGACCGCGTCGGCCGCTACGTGTACGTGTCCACCGTCGCGGTCTACGACTCGTCGGCGGGGGGCGTGATGAACGAGAGTTCGCCCATGTGGCCGGCGCCGAGCCCGGAGGTCGAGGAGGTCACCGGAGCGACCTACGGCCCGCTCAAGGCGGAGTGCGATCGGATCGTGCAGAAGGAACTCGGAGCCCGGGCGACCATCGTGCGCCCCACCTACATCTTCGGGCCCGGCGACGAGACGGACCGGTTCACGTACTGGGTCGACCGCGTGTCGAGCGGCGGCGAAGTGCTCGGACCTCCGGACCCGAAGGCGGAGTTGCAGTGGGTGGACGTGCGCGATCTCTGCCCTTGGATCGTTCAACTCGGCGAGCGTGATCAGGCCGGCATCTACAACGCGTCGGGTCCCACCGTGTCGGCAAGTTGGGGGCAGGTCCTGCAGTCGCTGACGAAGCTGTCGGACAAGCCGGTGCAGTTCCGCTGGGCCACGGCGGATGTGCTGAAGGAGACCGGGATCCGACAGCCTCTCGTCCGCCAGGCCGCGACGCCGGGCGCGGTGACCGTGAACGGCCACTTCGACGGCCGCAAGGCCGAAGGCGTGGGGCTGCGCTACCGTCCGCTCGCCGACACGGCCGAAGCGACGCTCGCCTGGTGGCGCGCGCAGACGCCGGAACGCCGCGCGAAGGCCGAGAATTGGCCGAAGCCGGAGCAGGAGCAGAAGGCGCTCGCGCTGCTGCGCACGCCCTGAGCCGTCGGAAGTCGACGTCGGCGCCGCGCGCACCCTCACGGGGGCGTCCTGCTCCGCCGCGCGCTGACCGCACGATGTCTCGGATCAGGGCCAGCCGTACAACGTCGGCAGCGCGAGCGCGATCGAGAGCAGCGTGATCACGACCACGGCCTTGCCGCGCTGCAGCCGGCTGACCCGGAACACGCCCGGGACCATCGTGGCCATCGAACCCGCGAAGAGCGGCACGATCAGCCACAGTCGGGGTCGACGTCCTGGAGCGCCGTCGCGCTGAGCAGGTACGCGGCCACCGCCGAGGCGGCCATGAACACCCGCCCGAGGAGCGACGAGCCGATCGCGTGGCGCGGTTCGATGCGCGGGAGCAGCAGGAGCTTGACGCCGATCGGTCCCCCGCCCGCTCCCGAGTCTCCCGACGCGAATCCGGCCACGAGCCCGACGGCGCCGATGCGCCAGCGGGGGACCTGCTCCTCGCGCGGCAAACGGCCGCTGCGCTGGAGGCAACGCACGATGCAGAGATTCAGGAGCGCGGTAACGTGCGCGACGTCCTCATCGCGAGCCCCACGGGCGCGGGGCAGTCTTCGTGACGCTCGTTGGAAGCGCTTCAGGCTCGAGGCGAACCGCTCGGAGCGGCACGCCTCGCAAGAACTACCGGAAGACGAACCCGTCAACGGGGGTTGACAGGTCCATCCATGTCACGGCGCCCAGACGACGCTCGTTCCGTTGCTCAGGTTGAAGGTCGAGCTCGTGCAGAACGGCGCGGGGTCGCGGAACCAGGCCTGATAGTGGAACGTGCCGCCCGCCGGACCGACGGCTCCACGCGTCGAGACGGGCTCGTCGCCGTAGGGCGCGCCGTAGCGCGCCGTGCCACCAGTCGCGTTGCGCAAGCCGAGACGGATCACGTTCCCGGCGACGCAGCGCAGGCCGTCGCCGAAGATCGCGCCCGAGCCGCCGCTTTGCCGATCGCTGCCTTGGATGAACAGCACGGCGGCGGCCGGCGGTGCGCTCGACACCGCGAGGCCCAGCGCGTCGTTCGTAACGCTCGCGACACCGAAGGCCTCGAGGCGCGCGCCGTCGCCCGCCGCGGAGTTCCCGCAACCGCGGCCTTCGCCGCCCACGTTGCCGCACGGGCAGGGCGTACTCGTGCCGTCGCCCGAGCAGAACGCGAGGCCCGTCTCATCGACACGCGTGACGGTCACGCGCATCACGTCGTGGAAGGTCTCGTCGTTCGCCCGCTCGGCATACACGAGGAACGCGGTGCGCCCGCTGGCATCGACGTAGCGCGCCATGTCGCCCACGAGGGTCGCCGCGAGCACCTCGTCGCGGTTCCCGGCGAACGCGTCGAGGTAGCGGTTCTGACCGGCGTTGCCGCGACCGTCGCTCCACTGCCCGAGCACGATGTCCCAGACGTACAGCTCGACCTGCGTGCAGTTGTCAGCGTAGCCCTCCCAGCGCACGTCGAGTGCCGCGATGTCCTCGCGCGCCTCGGCCAGCGTGAACTCGAACAGGTGCGTCGACTCGAATCCACTGCTGACCGTCGGCGAGATGTAGCGGTTCGTGTCGCCGTCGCCGCCCGTCGCATTCGAGGTGGCGAGAGCCGCGTAGGCCGCCGCCGAGATCTGCGCCACCACCGGCGATCGCATGCCCGAGACCGCGGTGTTCCAGCTCGAGGTCTGCGTGCCGAGCACGATCTGCGTCGCGCCCGCGCCGTTCGCGAAGTCGTAGACGCTGCGCACGGCGGGCACGATGCGGAAGGAGCCCGTGCTCACCGCCGTAGCCTGGTCGCCATCGTTCGCCGTCACGACGACGCGCACGCGGCCACGATCGGTGAACGTCGCCGGAATCGCCCAGTCGTACCGGCCCGTGTTCGCCACGGTCGCGATCGAGA
Organism: Planctomycetota bacterium; assembly: GCA_026692665.1. GTDB lineage: Bacteria > Planctomycetota > UBA1135 > UBA1135 > JAEUHZ01. The sequence continues at coordinate 25,639 of JAPLOF010000015.1, read as the reverse complement.
GCCAAGTGACGCCGCCGTTCGGCGACCAGGACAGGGTCGCGGTCGGAAGCGGCTCGTTGAACGTGTCCGAGGCGAGCCAGGTGATCGTCGTCACGTCGCCCGGGGCGAGGAGTTCGCCGCCGCTCGGCGCCGAGACGTGCGCCGCGGGCACCGCCGCGGTGTAGCGCGGGACCTGCTTCACGATGCAATGGATCGCGCCCGCCGCCGGGATGATCGAGAAGCAGTTGATGCCCACGATCTGCACACTCGGCCCGGCCGCGGCCTGCCAGGCCGCGATCGCGGCCGCGTCCTCGTCGAGGTACGCCGCGTTTCCCTGACCGTAGGTCGGGATGAAGATGCGGTTGTTCACGCGGAACGCATTGGCGTAGGTGTAGTGCGTGCTGCCGACGTTGAATGCCGGCGTGCGGAACACGGTGAACCCCAAGTTCTGCATGAACGGCACCGCATTGTTCGTCACCGAGATCGCGGTCGCGTTCGATCCGGGCAGGAACTCGGAGATGATCGCCGAGTCCTGGTCGACGAGGTACATCCACATGTCGATGTGGCCCGTGCCGTCGACCGAAGGCGGGAGCTGCGGCAAGACGTGCAGCGTGTCGATGCCCTGGAAGTCCTGGAACAGCGCCGCGATCGAGTTCGCGTCGAAGCCCGCGCTGGCCGGATTGTCCACGTTCACGAGCGCCGTCTTGAACCCCGAGCGGTTCGGGCCGGGCTGGAAGTTGCCGCCCGAGTAGTAGACGCCCATGTCGTACGTGGACGTGCCGAAGTCGAGATCGCCGAGCAGCGTCGGGACGAAGTTGTCGTCCGGCCGCGTCGGGTAGTAGTGGCTGTCGACGACGGCCAGCGCGCCGTCCTGCCACACGAAGTGCGGTCCGTAATCGCGCATCCACACGGAGTTCGTGGGTTGGACGAAGAAGCGGACCTTGCTCATGTCCGCGCCGCCGGCCACGAATGCGTTCGTGGCCGACTGTTGCTGGGTGGCGCTCGAGACCACCACGTAGGCGATTTCGTCGTAGGCCGGGTTCGACGTCAGCGCGACGACGCAGTCGCGCACCACGCTCGCGAAAGACGACGAGTTGTAGCGGAACAGGACGCCTTGCACGGGCTCGTACTCGGCCGGCGACGTGATCACGCCCGTGCCCGGGACGGTCAGTGCGGCGGGACGTCGGATCGTGCGCGGCACGAGCGACTGCAGCGGGTCGTACGGCGTGCCGCCCTCGCGCACGCGCGGCAGGGGGATCTCGTCGACGGATCGCGGTTCCGCGACCGCCGGCGCCGCGGCTGCGGCAAGGAACGGGACGAGGAGCCAGGGAGTCGAAATCGAGGACATCTGCTCGAACCTGCCTTCGGAGCGGAGGACACGCCAAGCGGGAACCCGGCCGCCACACTCGCGGCGGATTCTCAGCTCCCTTTCGTACGCGCTCGAGCTCGAGCCGGTTTCGCGAGTCACGTCCAGACGGCATCAAGATCAGGCCGCGCACGCGAAATCGGGACGCGCGCGTCTCCAAGCGATCGGATCTCGTCGGCGACGCGGATCGACACGTTGGGTCCAGCGCAGCGCTCCTCGGGCATCACGCGACCCGCGCGCGCCGAGCCGAAGCGGGTGGGCCCGCAGGCTGAGGGAGATGGAATAGATGGGATGAGAAGGCCGGCCTCCACGCGAGGTCGCGCTGAGGCGCCTCAGTGGTAGTAGGGGGGCTGGAAGCCAACCCCGAACCACAAGGAGGCCGACCATGAAGCAGTCTAAGACCCCGTCCGCCGCCCGCGCCACGAAGGTGGATGCGATGCCCATGACCTCGAAGAAGGAAGCCTCGACGCAGGATCCGTCGGCCGCGACGTCAGCGACCTCGATCACGGTCGGGCTCGATCTGGGCGACCGCCACTCCCACTTCTGTGTGCTCGACGCTTGTGGTCGGCCGCTCGAGCAGGGCCGTGTCGCGATGTCGCCCGCGGAGCTGACGGCGTTCTTCCTGCGCTTCGGGTCGGCGCGCCTGATCCTGGAAGTCGGTGGGCAGTCGCCCTGGGTCAGCCGTCTGGCGCAGGCGGCCGGGATGGAAGTGCTCGTCGCCAACCCGCGTCGGGTGCAGCTGATCACGCGCAACGAGCGCAAGAACGACCGCACGGACGCCGAGCTGCTCGCGCGTCTTGGGCGCGTCGATCCGCAGTTGCTCTCGCCGGTGACGCACCGCTCCGTGGAGCACCAGGCCGACTTGGCCGTGAAACGAGCACGCGACGCCGCGGTCGCGTCTCGCACGGCGCTGATCAACCATGTACGTGGTGCGATCAAGTCGTTCGGACACCGGTTGCCGACGTGTTCGCCGGACAGCTTCCACACGCGAGTCATGGCGCGTCTGCCCGTGGAACTCGCGCCCGCGCTCCGGCCGATCGTGCGCCTGATCAGCCAAGTCACGGTCGAGATCAAGAACTTCGACGCGCAAATCGAAGAGCTGGCGGACGAGCGCTACCCCGTGACGAAGGCCCTGCGCCAAGTGAGTGGCGTCGGGCCCGTGACCGCGCTGAGCTTCGTGCTGACGTTGGACAATCCTGGACGCGTGTCGGATTCACGGCAGGTCGGTCCGTACCTCGGCCTCGTGCCACGCACGCACGACTCGGGCGCGTCTTCACCGCAACTGCGCATCACGAAGGCCGGCGATCCAGGGCTACGGCGACTGCTCGTGATCGCCGCGAACCGCATTCTCGGACCGTTCGGCCCGGACTGCGATCTCAAGCGCTTTGGGCTGAGGCTCGCGGCGCAGGGCGGCAAGAACGGCCGCAAGCGCGCCAAGGTTGCGGTCGCGCGCAAGTTGGCGGTGCTGCTGCACCATCTCTGGAAGACGGGCGAGGTGTACGACCCATTCCATCTGGCCAAGAAGCGCGGTGAGGCCGTGCCGGCCTGATCCGCGCTCGCCTTCGAACGCCTGCTCTCCGCTCTCGAACAACTCGAATCACGCATCGGTCCCACCCTGTTCACCGCCCGTCCGGGTGACTGCGCGGAGTTCCTTGTGCCTCGAGCACGCCGGATAGATCGCAGCACCTGGTCGGACGGACCCCCTCATGCACCGCGCCCACACGAGGCGCCTCGTCGAGTGCGAATGGAAGCCAGCGGAGCAGGGTGGGAGCGTGCGTGCTTCGAACAGACCGCGCCGGTCACGACCGGCCACAACTCACGAGTTCCCCTTGACTGCTGGGTGCCTTCTCATGGAAGGAACTCCAAGCGGATGACCTCCGGGAGAGGGTAGCGGTTCGGGCCGATTCCCCGTCGGTATTGATGCCGCGGACGAGTGGATCCGGTCCCTCCTACGTCCGTGCTGCTGCCCTGCGGAGCCTCGGGAGCCGCCTGGAGGTGGTCGGACGCGCAGGGAGGGCGGCCCGTGGCACGGCGCCGCCAGACCGCGCGCCCTTGGAGGCGCGCAGCTCACTCCCGTCGCGACCTACCAGGCGAACTCGGGCTCGGGAGGCGCTCTGGCGGGAGCGATCGGGGGCGTTGAGCTGGGCAGCTTGAGGTGGCCCTAGGATCCTGCGCACGACGAGCCCCTCGGTGATCATCGCGATCAGCTTGCGCGCCCCGCCGCAGTCGGGACAGGTCAGGAAGTCGACGGCGAACACGCGGCGCAAGAGCTCTGCCCAACGGAGCCTGCCTGTTCTGGCTGGGCTCGAGAGCGCGGCGGGGGAGTCCGTCGAGGCCGACACCGGTCGCGAGCACACCGCGTTGCGTTCTGGCGTTCCGTGGTGCGACTCGGTCGGCGCGCGCGGGCCGGGCACGATGCGGTCCCGCCACTGCGCCGCGGGTGCGAGCACGCCGTGGTAGGTGAGGAGGTGCGCTCGCGGCCTGGGCACGAGCGCGGCGAGTCGCTCGAGGAAGGCCAGCGGCTCGAAGACGATCGCGCTGGTGCCGTCGCTCCAAGGGCGCCGCAGGCGGTAGACCACGCGACCGTCCGGGTCGATCGAGAGCCGCTCGCTGGCGATGGCGGGGCGAGCGATGGTGCGACAGAGCCGCTCGAGTCCGGCGCGATCGTGGCCTTCGATCGCGACCTTGGCGTGCAGCGAGAATCCCTCGAGGTCGCAGCACAGCTCGCCGGGAAGGAAGTGCGGCCGGCGGTCGCGCTTGCGACCACGGCGCGTCAGGGGCTGGCCGCTGGTCGGTCCGAGCGCGACGCGCCCCTCGACCGAGGCTGCGCTGATGAGCGCGAGCAGGGGTTCGTCGGGCACGGGTTCGTCGTGCTCGGCGTGCTGCTCGCGCGGCAAGCGGCCGCGACGCTGGAGATAGCGCACGATCCGGCGGTGCAGGAGCGCGGTGACGTGCGCGACGTCCTCGTCGCGGAGTTCGGGCGCGGGCTGGAAGCGGGGCGCGGCGAGCAGGCCCTGGCTGGTGTAGACGCCGTCGAGGACCAGCGCATGGAAGTGGAGGTTCAGGTTCAGGGCCCCGCCGTACCGCGTGGAGCCTGACGACCGGGTCGAGCGTCGTGTGGCGGTTGTGAGCCGCGTGCGCTCCCCCATGCCGTCCGCGCGATCCGGATCGGTTCACATCTGCCGGGTCGTACCGGTGACCGAGTAGCCCGCGTCGGTGCTCGTGAAGTACGTGCCCGCGCCGTCGTCGATGATCACGAAGCCCCCGTGCGCCTGCGTCGCGAGCCAAGGCAAGTTGATGAGGACCGAGCCCGTGCCGTCACCGCGCACGAGGTAGGTACCCGAGAATCGACCGGTGAAGACGTTTCCGTTGACCGCGGTCGTGAACGAGGCGGAGAGGCCGCCCGCTCCGTCGAACTCGATGCGTCCGCTACTCGCGACAGGTCCGACGCCGACGCGCGTGCCGCTGTACGAGAAGCCGTGGGCACCCTGGAGTGAACCGAGGTCGTAGGGAGCGCCCGCCCCGCTCTGGGCAACGAGCGCGACTGTCGACGGCGCGGGGAGCGCGATCGGGGAGAACCACCCCAGAGCACCGGCTCCGAGCGCGGCAAGGATGCAGGCCGCGGCCGGAGCGGTGGTGAGTGCGGTGAGGAGAGGAGCGAGCGACGTCGTGCGCATGGTGGTTCGCGAGAGAGATGGGGAGAGCAGGAGGCGACCTTCGCGCTCCCGCGAGACCGGATGTCCGGCCCCGCGCCGGATCTTTCGCGGAATCCGGGCTGGCGGCGCATGGAGTCGTTCGCGCCCGATCTCACTCCTCCTGCAGCCCGCCCCACGCGCGCAGGATCTCGCGGCCGGACTTGTCGAGGTGGATAAGAGCTCCAAGCGGATGCCTGCCGGGAGAGGGAGGTGGTTCGTGCCGATTCCCGGTAGGTCTCGAGCCCGCGGACGAGCTGATCCGTTCGCTTGGACGTACGTCCTGCAGGTCTGCGGAGCCTCGGGAGCCACCTCGAGGCTGTCGGAGTCGCTTGGCCGCGGACCCTGGGCATGGCGCCGCCACACCGCGCCCCGCTCGGATGTGCTCAGCTCACTCCCTTCGGGGCTACCAGGCGAACTCGGGTTCGGGAGGCGCGCTGGCGGGAGCGATCGGCAGCGGGGAGCTTGGCAGGTCGAGGTGACCCTAGGATCCCACGCCACAGCCTCGCGCCGGCAGCAACGCGGCCGGCGCGGGGCGGACTGCACCGGCGACCGCCGGTAGCCTCAGCGGCTACCGTCTCGAGATGGAATTCTCCGTGTTCCTCGACGTCGTCCGAGCCCTCGAGCGCGCGGAGGTCGAGTCCATCCTCGTCGGCGATGTGGCCATGAGCCTGCACGGCGTCGTGCGCGCCACCGAGGACGTCGACTTCTTCGTGCGCCCCGAGCGCCAGAATGTCGAACGCCTCAAAGTCGCGCTGCGTTCGGTCTGGGACGACCCGGAGATCGACGGGATCAGCGCGGAGGACTTCGAGCTCTACCCGACGCTGCGCTATGGGCCTCCGGCTGGCTACTTCGTGATCGACATCCTCACACGACTCGGGACCGCCTTCCGCTACGAGGACCTCGAGGCCGAGCGCCTGACCGTGGAAAGCGTTCCCATTCGCGTCGCGACACCCACGACCCTCGTGCGCATGAAGCAGGAAACGGTTCGGCCCATCGACAAGGCCGACGCCGCGGCGCTGACGAAGATCTACGGTCTGGAGAAGAGGCTCTGATGCCGATCCAGCGATTCCACAACACGGAGGACGCGCGCGAAGCGCTGTGGGTGCGCCGCGACGACCCGCGACTCGTCCCACGCATCCGGAGTCTGTGGGCTTTCGCGTCGCGCCTCGCCCCGGGCGCTGCGCCGCGCGGCGTGCGCAGGTTCCGGAGCTCGGAAGATGCGCAGCGGGACCGCGACGAATGGATCACACAACGCGCCCATGCGCTGCGTGCGGCGCGGCGCGACAGCTGAAGAGAACGACGCGCGAGGCCAGCGAGGGGAGCTGCCGGTGTGGGTGCTCGCACCGCCCTGGTGGCCAGCGGCGCGCGGCGCCTGCTGCCCCTGCCCCCGGACCCAGCCCGAAGACGTGCCGATCGGGACCCGGCTCGGTCGCAGGCGGCGAGGCTGGGCGCCTGGTTGCGCGCTCGACCGCGGCGCGAGGGCCTCCGAACTGCCCGACAGCCCCTGCGGGCCGGCCTGCCCGTGGACGATAGAGTGGTCGCCTCGATCCGCGCCAACCGGGCCTCCTCGGGCCTCGTACCGGCCCTTTCGCGCCTCTCCGACCCGTGCATCCCCGCCCCATCCAGCGCTGGCTCGCCGCCGGCGTGGTCCTCGCGACCCTGGCCCTGCCGGCCCAGGCCTACATCGGGCCGGGGGCGGGCTTCGCGGCGGCGGGGTCGCTCCTCGTACTGCTGGGAACTTTCTTCCTGGCGTTCGGGATCATCGCGATCTGGCCGTTCAAGGTCGTCATCCGGGCGGTCACGGGCAAGAAGCGCGGGCCGTCCAAGTACGACCGCGTCGTCGTCATCGGGCTCGACGGGTTCGATCCGCGCATGGCGCGCAAGCTCATGGCGGCGGGGCGGCTGCCGAACCTCTCGAAGCTGGCCGAACGGGGCTTCTTCTCGGACCTCGACACGGCCTGCCCGTCCATCTCGCCTGTCGCGTGGTCGACGTTCGCGACGGGCACCGATGCGTCGCGGCACAACATCTACGACTTCCTCACGCGCGATCCGTGCAGCTACGCGCCGATACTCAGCTCGAGCGACATCCGCGCGGTGCCGAAGACGCTCAACCTGGGCCTCGCGGAGATCCCGCTGGGCACCAAGTTCGTCTACCGCTCGCTGCAGAAGAGCCAGCCGTTCTGGAAGCTGCTCGGCGACACGCGCGTGTGGTCGTCGATCATCCGCGTGCCGATCACGTTCCCGCCGCAGCCGTTCAAGAACGGCACCCTGTTGAGCGGCATGTGCGTGCCGGACCTGCAGGGCACGCAGGGGAGCTTCTCGTTCTACTCGACGAAACAGCGTCCGGCGGGCGCGAAGATCGGCGGGCAGCAGTTCCAAGTGGTCGTGCGCAAGGGGCGCGTCGAGTCGAACCTCGTGGGGCCAGCGGGCAAGGACGGGCACCATCTGAAGTGTCCGTTCGTCGTCGAGCTCGACGAGAAGACCAGGAAGGCGCGCGTCACGGTCGGCACCGAGACGGTCGAGGTCGGCGCGAAGGAGTACACGCCCTGGCTGGTCGCGTCCTTCGGCGGCGTCACGGGCATCGTGCGCTTCTACGTGCAGACCTGGGAAGGCGCGGAGTTCGAGCTGTACGCGACGCCGGTCCAGATCAACCCGGACGATCCGGCGATGCCGATCAGCCACCCGTTCGTCTACTCGATCTACCTGGCGAAGACGTTGGGGCAGTTCGGGACGCTGGGGCTCGCCGAGGACACGTGGGCGCTCAACGAGCGCGTCATCGACGAAGAGGCGTTCCTCAAGCAGGCCTGGTTCTACTACGAGGAGCGCCGGAAGCAGCTCTTCGACGCGCTCGACAAGACCAAGAAGGGCTTCGTCACCGTCGTCTTCGACACGAGCGACCGCGTCAGCCACATGTTCTGGCGCACGCTCGATCCGACGCATCCGGCGAACCCGGGCAAGGAAGTCGAGCGCTGGAAGGACGTCATCCCCGAGACGTACGCCAAGATGGACGGCCTGGTGGGGGAGGTCGTCGCGGAGCTCGGCGACGATCCGCGCACGATGCTCATGGTCATCTCGGACCACGGGTTCACGAACTTCCGCCGCGGCGTCAACTTGAACACGTGGCTCAAGGACAACGGGTATCTGTTCCTGAAGGCGGGCCACGAGACTTCGGCGGACTGGTTCGCGCAGGTCGACTGGTCGCGCACGAAGGCGTTCACGCTGGGGCTCACGGGTGTCTTCGTGAACCGCAAGGGGCGCGAGGCGCAGGGCATCGTCGAGAAGCGCGAGCTCGACGCGCTGTGCCACGAGCTGAAGACGAAGCTCGAAGCGTTGCGCGATCCCGTCACGGGTGAGCCGGTCATCCGCGAAGTGTTCCTCACGCGCGAGATCCACAGCGGGCCGTACGCGGACGCGGCGCCGGAACTGCTGATCGGCTACCACGAGGGCTTCCGGCACTCGTGGGACTGCGCGACGGGTTCCGTTTCGCGTGAGGTGTTCACCGACAACACGAAGAGCTGGTCGGGCGACCACTGCGTCGACCCGCGCCTCGTGCCGGGAGTCTTCTACTGCGACAGGAAGCCCGCGATCACGTCGCCGGCGCTCGTCGACATCGCGCCGACGGTCCTCGACCTCTTCGGGCTCGAGATCCCGGCGTACATGCAGGGCCGCGCCCTTTTCGCGGACGGCACGGAGAAGCGTGCGAAGCCTGGGCGCGGCTTGGACGTCGCACCGCCGCGCGGTGGTCATGACCACGACCACGGACACGGTCACTCCCACGAGCATGCGTTCCCGCGCGCCAGCAGCGACACGATCGGCGCGGTGATCGGTGGCACGACCCCGCCGCCGGACTCGGCCGCGCGCAAGGGCGGACCGGCGAAACGGAGCGAAGGAACGTGAGGCTCCCGCGCTGGACGGTGTGGCCCGCGCTCGCGGTGTTGGCGGCGTTCCTCGTGCCCGGCGTCACGCGCCGCGCGCCGGAGGCGCCGAAGACGGCCCCGCGCGTCGTCGTGCTCGGCATCGACGGGATGGACCCCGAGCTGCTGCGCGAAGCGATTCAGCGCTTCCCCGATCGCATGCGCAACTTCGCGCGTCTCGCGGACGCGAACGGGATCCACTCGCTGCGCACGTCGGTGCCGCCGCAGTCGCCCGTCGCGTGGTCGAACTTCATCACCGGCCGCGATCCGGGCGGGCACGGCATCTTCGACTTCATCCACCGGGATCCGACGACCCGCATGCCGATCCCGTCGACGGTGAAAGCCAGCGCGGCGAAAGCGGTGCCGTTGCCCGACGGCTGGCAGTTCCCGGTCGGTGGCAACTCCGAATCGAACCGCACAGGGGCCGCATTCTGGAGCGTCTTGCGCGATCGCGGCGTTCCCGCCGACATCTGGCGCATGCCGGCGAACTTCCCGGTCGAGGGTTCCGAAGGCTGGTCGTTCAGCGGGATGATGACGCCCGCGATCGACTCGGCGTACGGCAAGTACACGTACTACACGAGCCAGCCGGATCCGGACGCGATCGCGAGCGAAGGGCGCATCGTCGCGGTGCGCGAGTTCGACGGCCGCATCGACACGTCGCTGTCGGGCCCTGCGAACCCGTTCAAGAAGGACGGCGAGCCCGCGACGATCCCGCTGCGCGTGCTCGTCGATCACGAAGCCGGCGCCGCCGCGATCGAACTCGCCGGCCGCGTCGTCGTCGTGCCGAAGGGCGCGTGGAGCGACTGGGTCCAGGTCAAGTTCGACCTCCTGCCGCTCGGAATGTCGTCCGTGCACGGGATCGTGCGCTTCCACGTGAAGAGCCTGTCGCCGTTCGAGCTCTACGCCTCGCCCGTGAACATCGACCCGACCGCGCCGATCGCGCCCGTGTCGGAGCCGGCGAAGGCCAGCGCCGAGGTCGCGAGAAGGATCGGTCTCTACTACACGCAGGGCATGCCGGAGGACGTCAACGCGCTGAAGGAAGGCGTGCTGACGGACGCCGAGTTCCTGGCGCAGGGCGAGGTCGTCCACCAGGAGGGCGTGCGCATGCTCGACCTGGGGTTCCAGCGCTGGAAGGAGCGCGGGGGCTTCCTCTTCTTCTACTTCTCGGGCGTGGACCTGTGCGGTCACATGCTCTGGCGCCACCACGACGCGGGTCACCCGAACCACGACGCGCAGATGGCGGCCGAATCCACGGCGGATTGGTCGCATCGCCCGGGCAGCACGTGGAAGGACGTCATCTTCGACCTGTACATGCGCATGGATCCGGTCGTCGGGCGCCTCCTCGACGAGGCCGGCTCCGACGCGACCGTGATCGTCATGAGCGACCACGGGTTCGAGTCGTACCGGCGCAAGTTCTCGTTGAACACGTGGCTGCTCGAGAACGGCTACCTGGTGCTGAAGGAAGGCCGCGAGCGCGAGAAACCGGAGTCCGATCCGGCCCGCGAGGCGGTCGTGATCTTCGACGCGGTCGATTGGACGAAGACGCGTGCCTACGGCGTCGGATTCAACGGCCTGTACCTGAACCTGAAGGGGCGCGAGCTCGACGATCCGCACACGGCGGACGTCGACGAGAGCGGCATCGTCGCTCCCGGCGCCGAAGCGGACGCGCTCGTCGCGGAGATCGACGCGAAGCTGCTCGCGATCCGCGACGGCGATGCGCGCCCCGTGCTGCGCAACGACCGTCCAGTGCTCGCGTACCACGGCGAGCGTGCAGTCGAGGCTCCCGACCTCATCGTGGGATACAATGCGAACTACGGGAACTCGGACGAGTCTTCGCTCGGACGCATCCCGCACGACGTGCTGACGGACAACCTCGGCGGGACGTTCCAAGGGAGCCACTTGATGGCGCCCGAGGTCGTGCCGGGGCTGCTCCTGTCGACGCGCCCTGTGCGGGAGGGCGCGCACGGGCTCGAAGACCTCACGGTCGAGATCCTGAAGCAATACGGCATCGAACCGGTCGCCGGCATGCGCGGCGCGCCCGTCCTGAAGTAAGGCCCGAAGTAGAGGAGAACCCGATGTTCGGCGGCGGAAACAAGATCAAGTTGGAGAAGGACCTGCTCGAGCGGATCAAGAAGATCAGCGCCGCGGCGGGCTACGCGAGCCACGAAGAGTTCATCGTCCACGTGCTCGAGAAGGAGATCTCGAAGTTCGAAGGCGCGCAGAGCGACGCCGACATCGTCGAGAAGCTCAAGGGGCTCGGGTACATCTCCTGAATCCTGCTCGCGCGCGACCGACGCCCGCTCCATCCGCATGAACGCCCTCAACCGTGCCGTCACCGCCGCCTTCGACGCGGTGCTCTGGCCGTTCGAGCGGCTCGGGATGGGCTGGTCGCTCATCCTGGTCAGCGGGATCTTCGGCATCCTCGCGCTGTTCCTGTTCAAGCACGTCTCGGCGCAAAAGCGCATCCGGTACGTCAAGGACCGGATCAAGGGCCACCTGATCGAGATCCGCATCTGGCAGGACGACCTCGCCATCGTGGGCAAGTCGACGGTGAAGGTGCTGCTCCGGAACTTCCAGTACCTCGGCCTGAACCTGCTGCCGTTCATCCCGCTGTCGCTTCCGTTCGTGTTCGTGCTGGCGCAGCTCGTGGTGCGCTACGCGTACCAGCCCCTCGAGCTGCGCGCGGCGAAGAGCGCGCTGATGGCCGGGCAGGGCACGACGCTCGAGGTCCAGCTCTCCGACGAGGCCGCGTCGCGCGCAGGCGAGATCGTCGTGCGCATACCCGACGGGCTCGAGGCCGTGTCGCCCCTCGTGCGCATCCCGAGCGAAGGCCGCGCGTTCCAGGAGCTCGTCGCGCGGCGCAGCGGCGAGTACGAGGTCGTGGTCGAGATCCCTGGCCTCGGCAGCGCGACCAAGATGGTCGCGGCGGGGGACGTGAGCCCGCGCACGCTGCAGCCGTCGCGCGGCAGTGGATTCTTCGACGCGCTGTTGTGGCCGGCCGAGCCGACGTTCGAATCGGGCTCGCCGTTCCAGAAGGTCGCGTTCACGTATCCCGATCGCGACCTGGGCTGGTTGCCGGGCGGGCCGGGCGGCATCGTCCTGACGTTCCTGGTGGCGTCGATGGTGTTCGGGGCTTTGGCGATCAAGCCGCTCCGAGTCACGATCTGAGTTGGAGGTCGGCCGCGGAGGCGTGCGCTCCGCGTCGCCTCGCTCTCGGGCACGCGCCGGTCGAGGCCCGTCGCTTCTCGGAAATTCCTGGGTCCGGCGCACGTATCCTGCCGCCCGACCTCCTCACGAAGCCCCTTCACGGCGCGACTCCCGATGACGAACGGCACCTTCCTCGCAGCAATTCTGGCGCTCGCGGCCCTGGCCTCCTGCGACCACTCCTCGTACTCCATGGTCAAGACCTCCTCGGCGAACGGGACGACCCGGACCGAGGCCAAGATGTACGGCGAGGGCGCCAGCCTCTCCGTCGACGGCGATGCGCTCGAGATTCGTGCGGGAGAGCTGTGGTTCAACGGGAAGAGCCTGGGTCCCATCCAGTCTGGCCAGGATGTCCGGTTCGTGGTCGAGGGTTCCCTCCGCGAGCTGACGGTCGATGGAGCCGTCCGCTCGACGGTCGGCAAGTGATCCGTCGCGCGTCCCGCACCTAGGCCCCAGGGGTGGCGAACTCACCGCCCTGAGCGGTCGCGATGGCGCGCGGCCACGACCATCTTGTCCATCTTGTCGGAGAGCAGGACGTGCGTGCGGACGGCCACGAATCGCGGTTCGCGCAGACCGGCGATCTCCAGCTCCCGGGCGACAGCTTCGCGTGCGTGGGCGTTGTGCGCGCGTGCGCGGAGGCCGAGCGAAGGCCGCGCGTTCCAGGAGTTCGTCGCGCGGCGGAGCGGCGAGTACGAGGTCGTGGTCGAGATCCCCGGCCTCGGCAGCGCGACCAAGATGGTCGCGGCGCGGAGGACGCGCGCTCGCGCCTCCGCGTCCTTCGAGCTCACGGCGCCCAGACCGCGTTCAACCCGTTCGTCAGGTTGAACGTCGACGTCGTGCAGTACGCCGCCGCGTTGCGGTACCAGGCCTGATAGAAGTACTCGACTCCCGTCGACGGCATGATCAGGTGCGACGAGATCGTCGGGTCGCCTGCCTCGGGGACCTGCGACGCTCCGCCGACATTGAGCTTCGCGCCGAGGCGAATCGTGCTCCCCGTGACGCAGCGCAATCCATCGCCGAAGACGACGCCGCTCCACATGCCCGCCGGCCCCGTGCCCTGGAAGTAGAGCGTCGCGGTGTCCGGCATGCCGCTGCCGAGCAGCGTGAACGTGTCGTTGCCGACCCACGGATTGCCGGCGTAAGCGAGGTTCGCGCCGTTCGCGTTCACCGAGTTCGCGCAGCCGTTGCCAGCCGAACCGAAGTTCGAGCACGGACACGCGTTCGCCGTCCCGTCGCCGAAGCAGAACGGCTCGGCGAAGCCGCCTTCGCCGCCGTCCCACAGTCCGGTCCACACATCGCGCACCGCGCCGGGCGTGAACTGGTCGAGCACGTCCCACGCCGCGAGGTAGCGCCTCCGCGCTCCGCCGCCGCTGTACGTCGACGTGATCGCCGGGGCGAGCTCCTGCAGCGACGTGTACGCGAACGTGTCCCACGACGCGACGTACGGATAGCCGCCCGCGTAGACCAGGTCCGCGACGAAGATGTCCCAGTCGGCGAATCCGCCGGCGTACTCCTGCGCCCACGTGACGGTGAAGTGCCAGCCGTCGGAGTCGACGCGCGGACGGATCTGATCGTCCGGCAGCGTGACCAAACTGATCTGGTTGCCGATGTCGGTGCCCGTCTGGAATTGAGTGCCTTCGAACACCGCGCCGATGACGTCCCAGTCCACTTGCTGTTGGCCGCGCACCTGGAACGCGACCATGTACGTGCGCTCGAAGCCGCCGAAGTCGAGCAGGGACGACACGGTCGGAGCGAGGCAGTCGTCGCCCTGATCGATCGGGAAGGTGGCGTGGGTCACGGAGCCGTCCCACAGGTGCTGCGCGCCCCAGATGCGCTCTTCCCCCGTGAAGGTGTCGCGGCGCTGCCACGCGATCGTCCAGTTCTGCGTGTTGTAGGGCGGCCGTCCGTCCGACTTCGAGATCGCGGGCACCGTGTCGATCGTCCCGGTCGAGTTGTCCACGAGGATCAGGCCCGAGGCCGTCGTGCCGTTGCCGTTGACGAGCCGCGCGTGGACGTCCTCGTCGGTGACGGAATAGTTGCGCTGCCAGACCACGAAGTAGTAGGTCGGAGCTGCGAGCGCCGGATCTCCGCCGACGTCGGGGTTCACCTTGTCTCCGGATTCCGTTCCGCTGATCGTGAACTGCGGGCCCGGCGTGCTCGTCGCGGCCGCGAACGTCGCGCCGCGGATCGCGCGCAGTCCGCCGGCGACCGGCCGGACCGCGGCGACGCACAGGAAGTTCTGCCCCAGCGCGTTGCTCGCGACCTTCGGGCGGCGCCAATCATCGGTCGTGTAGTCGAGGTATCCGCCGAAGAGCGGCGTCCCGTTCGCGTCGAGTTGCAGTGCATAGACGTCGTGGTCCGTGGCCGAGTAGTCCTCCTCGTACACGACGAGGTAGCTGTTGCTCGAGGCTTCGTACGCCGTGTCCGGCGCGTGGTCGTCGGCCAGCGACGAGTCGAAGGTCGTGGTCGAGACCACGGGGTCGATCCCCAGCGGGAAGCGTGCTGTCTGCAGGGCCGCCCGGTCGAGTCGCAGGTCGATCGTCGTGCCCGTCCACGTGCTGGCGAGGGGGAAGCGGCGGCCGGCGGCGTCGATCGCGACCGCGGCGCCGTACTCGACGCGTCCGAGCGCGCACCCGAACGAGAGCGCCCCGTGCTGCTCGGCGGCCGTCAGGTCCGTCTCGACCGCGATCTCCAGCACGAGGTCGCCCGTCGGCGCGAGCGATTCGATCACGAACTGCTGTTCGATCGCGTCGACCGTGAGGTTCCAGCGCTCGACGACCTGCCCGCGCTCGAACTCGACGAGATCCGCGGACAACTCCGGTGCGGCGGAGGCGTCGATCTCGAGCTCGTCGGCGCCGATGCGCGCCGCGGCGAGGGAGAAGCGCACGGGGTGATTCGTCTCGGCCTTCGAGCCGAAGAACGGCACGAACGTGACGCCGTCCGCGGCGAAGCGGGCCTTGTACTGGCGGCCGCGCGCCCAGATCGCGCCGTCGCCGGGCTCGGCGACCTGCACGCGCTCGAACCGCCGATCGCGCGCGCGAGCGTCCGGCGGCGCGGGCTTGGGGCCGGACGACGCGGTCGCGGCGCCCGAGCCCGCGGGCGCCCCGCTCGGCCGCGAGAGTGTTGCGCTCGGCCGCAAGGTGGGCGCGGGGATCCGGCTCGGCCCCGAGCTCGCGAGCGGCGCGGGCGTCTTGACGTCCTCGGCGGACGGCAGCGGGTGCGCGACCTTCTCCCCGAGCGCCGGGAAACCCGCGCCGGCGATGGCCGGGAGGCACGCGATCCAGGACAGGCACAGGCGATGCGAGCGACGCACGAGGAGGAACATGGGACCTGCTTGGAGCTTGGGCTCCGTGGACCGGCTGCGGGGCGATTCGTCCGGTACGCGAGCACCGGCGTAGCCCGCGAGGCGCGGCCGGGCGCGCGCTTTCCGGAAATCCGGCCGATGCGTGGACCCCGTCGCGCACCGCTGCTTCAGGCGCAGCGACCGCGCCTACCTCTCGATCTCGGCGATCGCCGACATCCGCCGGGAAGCCGAGTTGATCCAGAAGCTCTTCAAGCCCGCGTGGAAGCTCTGGTTCCCCGACGGACCTTCCGACCCGCGCATCGTGCTGATCGAGATGCAGGTCGAGCGCGGCGAGTACTGGAATCCCGAGGGGGGACCGGTGCGCCTCCTCTACGAGATGGTGAAGTCTCTCGTCAGCGGGGAATCGGCCGCGGCGGGACTCCAGCCGCCGAAGAGGGTCTGACCGGGGATCGGCCCGGCCGCGTCGCAGGGACGCGCAGCTGGGTGCTCGCATCGGTGCGGCCGACCGGGCACAGGCAGGCAGCTCGAGGAGCATCCGGGACCTGGAACGCCCCGCTGTCCCGGCGCGTCGTGAGCGCCGCCGTTCCACGGAATGTCGCGTCCGGCGTGTAACGCGCGGTACAGCTCGGGCGGAGGGGAGCGATGGTCCTCGTCACCCCGCCCTCCGCCATCCCCGAGGTCCACGACCCCGAGGCGACGTCCGCCAGAGTCGCGAGCGGGCCATCGCTCCCGTTCCTGTTCGGGGCCTTCCTGAAGGCCGGCTGCCTGGGCTTCGGCGGCTTCGTGTCGCTGATGTCGATGGTCGAGACCGTGCTCGTGAAGCAGAAGAGGCTGCTCACGTCCGAGCAGGTGCTCGACGGCGTGTCGCTCGCGAGCCTGCTGCCCGGACCGCAGGCGGTGAACGTCGTCGCATACTGCGGCTACAAGCTGCGCGGCTGGCGCGGCGCCTGGGTCGCGGGGTTCGCGGTCGTCCTGCCGTCCTTCGTCGCGATGCTCGCGCTGAGCATCTTGTACGAGCGCTACGGGAAGCTCGACGCCGTCACGCGTCTCTTCCACGGCTTCGTACCGGCCGTCGCGGCCGTGATCGCGAGCGTGGTCTGGAGGCTCGCCCGGAAGGCGCTGACGAGCCGCGCCGAGGTCGTCCTGGCGAGCGCGTCGGCGGTGGCGCTGTGCATCGCCTCGTTCGGCCTGTTCGGCTTCCCGCGCTCGGCGCAGCTGTACGTCACGTTCGGACTCGTGGTCGTGTGCGGCATCGCGGGACGCGCGCTCTTCCCCGGCGGCGCGGCGCCGAAGACCGCCGCGAAGACGCGGTTTCCGGCCGTAAAGCTGGCCGTCACGGCCGCCGGAGCCGTCCTGCTCGCCGTGATCGGTCTCGCGCAGCCGGCACAGGACCCGCGCAGCGACCTCGCGTTGGCCAGCACGTTCAGCGGCCTCTCGGTGATGCTCTTCGGCGGCGGGTACGTCTTCATCCCGATGATCCAGCACCACGTCGTCGACGTGCTGCAGTGGGTGACGCCCAAGGAGTTCGTCGACGCGATCGCGCTGAGCCAGGTCATGCCGGGGCCCATTCTCGTGGCGGCGACGTTCATCGGCTGGGCCGTCACCGGGTTCACCGGAGCGCTCGTGGCGACGATCGCGATCTTCACGCCGCCCGCGGTCGTCATGGTCGTCGCGTCGCAGGCGCTCGAGCACGTGCAGCGCTCGTCGGCGGCCAAGTCGGCGTTGCGCGGCATCCGCTGCGCGGTCGTCGGGATGATCGCGGTCGCAGCGCTCGTCGTGTTCAAGAGCGGGCTGCCGGCCGACCTCGGCGACGCGCGCTCGATCGCCGTCGCCGTCGCACTCTTCGCGGGCGCGCTCGTCGCGCTGCTGCGCTACCAGGTCGACGTCGTCTGGGTCGTCCCGGCGAGCGGGTTGCTCGGCTGGGTCCTGTTTCCGTGATCCCGAAAGCCTGCGGGCGTCCCCCCATGCAATCCATCCTCCTCGTCGGCGAACAACGGTCGGGCTCGAACCTCCTGCGCATCATGCTGGCCGGGACGGGCGCGATCGCCGCGCCGCATCCGCCGCACGTCCTTCAGCGCATCGACCCGATCGTGCCCGTGGGCGGGGAGCTCGACCCGCAGCGCTTCCAGCTGCTCGTCGAGACCGTGTGCCGGCTGGTCGAGACGAACCCCGTGCCCTGGGCGAACACCGGGCTCGATCGCAGCGAGGTCGCGCGCCGGTGCCGAGCCCCGCACGTGATCGCGATCTTCGCGGCAGTGATGGAGATCCACGCAGCCGCCAACGGCGCGCCCGCCTGGATGTGCAAGAGCATGCAGAACATCCGCTGGGCGCCCGCGCTCGACGGCTATCTGCGGAGGAACCGCTACGTCTACCTGCACCGCGATCCGCGCGACGTCGCGCTCTCGTTCACGAAGGCAGTCGTCGGCGACAAGCACGTGTACTTCCTGGCGAAGCAGTGGGCCGAGCTCCAGCGGCTCTGCCTGGACACGTCCGCGCGGCTCGGGCCGGAGCGGTTCCACCCGGTCTCGTACCGCGAGCTGACGGAGTCGCCCGAGGCGACGCTTAGGCGCTTGTGCGACTTCCTCGGGATCGAGTTCTCGCCGCGGATGCTCGAATGCCACGACAGCGAGGAGGCGCGCAACACCGCCGCAGCCAGCTCTCTGTGGGAGAACGTGAAGCGCCCCATCATCGCGACGAACCACGACAAGTTCCGCGAGGAGCTGGCTGACGAGGAGGTGCGAATCGTCGAGTCGGTCGCCGGCCGCGAGATGGATGAGCTCGGCTACGCGCGCGTCCTCGTCGAGCGCGGCCAGGAAGACACCTTCACGGCCGACCGCATCGCCGGCTTCAAGAAGATCAACGAACGCCTGAAGAAGCTGCGCGCGCAGACGATGGAGCCCGAGGACGCCGAGCGGCGCAAACGGCAGGACCAGGTCCTCGTCGACCTGCGTGCGCGACTGGCCGAGCTCCAGACGGTGTCGGCCGCGCGGACCTGAGCCCTGGGTTCGAGGCGGATCGTTCAGCGCGCGCTCGGACCCGCGCGGCGCGCGACGACGACCATCTTGTCGGACAGCGCGGCCGGAGTGCGGACCGCGACGAAGCGCGGGTCGACGAGGCCCGCCTGCGCGAGTTCCGCGGCGACCGTCTCTCGCGCGTGCGCGTTGTGTGCGCGCGCGCGCAGGCCAAGGCGCGCGCGCACGCGACCGAACCACGTGCGCAGCGCGCGATCGTGGCGGAAGTCGACGACGACACCGACGCGCGAGACGCGCGCGAGCTCGCGCAGGAACGAGACACGCAGCACCGGATCGCGGACCAGGTGCATGAGGCGAATGCAGACCGCGACGTCGACGCTCCGGTCGGCGAGCGGCAGCCGAGTCAGGTCGCCGACGACGTAGCGCGCGTCTGCATGCCGTGCGCGCGCTTCGCGGAGCATTGCGGGGGCGAGGTCGATCCCGATGTACGTCCCGCGCGTGCCCAGGAACTTCGTCATCCGTCCAGTTCCGCAGGGGGCGTCGAGCACGGACCCGAACGCGCCGAGGTGCTCGAACGACGCTTCGAGCGCGCGCTGCTTGCGGGCGTCGCGCGCCCGGCCGCGCCCCGAGTCCCAGCGCGTCGCGTACGCTCGCGCGTGCTCCGCGTCGCCGTAGACGGATAGCTTCGGGTCGCGCGGATCGTCCTCGGGCACCACGCGCATATCGTGCCGCTCGTGGCGGCCCGCGGGAACGAGCTTGGCGAAACGCTCGCGGCGGGGGATCCTGTGCGCGTGTTCGATCCCGACACCGAGCGAGCGATCCGTGCTTCCCTGCAGGCCCACGCCGGGCAGATGCGCAAGTCCGACGCGGGCGTTCCGTACGTCGCGCACCCGTTCCACGTCGCTCTGATCCTGGCGCGACTCGGGCTGCCGCCGCGTGTTCTGCAGGCGGCGCTGTTGCACGACGTCGTCGAGGACTGCGAAGGCTGGTCGAACGCGCGCGTCGAGCGCGGGTTCGGCCCCGACGTCGCGCGCACGGTCGCCGAGCTGACCGAGGACAAGTCGCGCACGTGGGAGGAGCGCAAGCACGCGCAGGTCGAGCACGCACAGCACCTCTCGACCGACGCGCTCGCGGTCAAGGCTGCGGACAAGCTGCACAACCTGTGCACGCTGGCGCAGGACCTGCGCGCGGCCGCCGATCCCGCGACGGTGTGGGGGCGGTTCCGCGGCGGCCGCGAGCGCACGCTGGCGATGTCGCGCGAGCTCGTCGACGCGATCGCCGCGCGCTGCGACGTCCGCCTGGCGGCCGAGCTGCGCGCGGCGCTCCTCGCGGTCGAGAGCGCCTCGGGCTTGCCCGCGCGGCGCACGACCCCGTAGCCTCGGCGCGTGATCGCCGCACTCCTCGCGCTCGCCCTCGTCCAGGCCCCGATCCGTCCCGAGAAGCACCCCGAGCTCGGCCTCGAGTTCCCGCGTCCCGCCTCGTACGAGCCCGTTCCGACGAATCCGACGGAGCGCGAGATCGTGCTCTACTTCGTCGACGGCGCCACCGCGCGGAAGCGCCCGCTCGGGATGTTCGAGGAGGACCCCGGCCGCGCGAAGCTCATCGTCCTGTGGTTCGAGCCCGTGGCCGCGTCGACCGGCAAGGGCTCGACTCCGCCCGAACTCCACGCGTCGCTCTCCGCGTGGGTCGCGGACCGGATGCCGAAGTGGAAGCTGCGCGCGTCGAACGAGAGGCCCGGCAAGAAGGGTTGGACAGCGCAGGAGTACGAGCTCCGTCCGGAGGACGGCTCGGACTCGCCGGTGACGGGCTGGGGTTTCGAATGGAAGGGCGCCGAGCGCACGATCGCGTTCGTCGGCATCGCGCCCTACGAGGGTTTCAACGATCACCGCGTCTCTTGGCTGCGCGCCGCGCAGGGCTGCTCGTTCTCCGAACCGCGCGAGCCGTCGATGGCCGAGGTCGAGCGGCGCTACGCGCGCACGAGCCTGCGCGAGATCCCGCGCCGCATCGAGGTCCGGCGGCGACTCTTGCGCGGATGGGGCGTCGAGGACACGGAGGACTACCTCGTCGTGCACCACACGCAGGACACCGCGCTGGTGCACCGCGTCGCCGTGAACCTCCAGATCGTGCGCGCCGAGTACGCGCGCCTCTTCCCGGCCGAGAAGCCGATCACCGAGATCGGCGTGGTGCGCATCTGCCGCGACAAGGACGAGTACGAGGCGTACGGCGGCCCCGGTGGCACGGCCGGCTACTGGCAGCCGAACACGCGCGAGCTCGTGCTCTACGACGCCGAGAAGAACCCCGAGTACCGCGGCAAGGGCGACGCGCCGACGTTCCTGGCGCTGTACCACGAGGCCTTCCACCAGTACGTGCACTACGCGGCGGGCGAGCTCGCGCCGCACGCCTGGTTCGGCGAGGGCTGGGGCGACTACTTCGCCGGCGCGCGCGTGCAAGGCGGCAAGCTCGTCGCGATCGACCCGAACCCGTGGCGCGCGAAGTACGCGCACGACGCGTTCGCGAAGGAGTTCCCGGTGCCGCTCGCCGATCTGCTGCGGCGCGACCAGGCGAAGTTCTACGACGAGGGCACGGTCGACGCCTGCTACGCCGAGGCGTGGTCGTTCGTGTGGTTCCTGCAGCGGTCCGAGCGCGCCGCGGCGGAGCCGGCCTGGAAGGGACTGCTCGACCGCTACTACGCGACGCTGCGCACGGCGTGGGGGACGGAGGTCGGCGCGCTGGATCCGGCGAAGGCGGGCAAGGATCCGGCCGCGCGCGCGGCGGCCGAGGAGAAGGCGCGCGCGGCCGCACTGGAAGCGGCGCTGTCCGGTGTCGACCTCGCGGCGCTCGAGGCGGCCTGGAAGGACTTCGTGCGCGCGTCCAAGTAGGGGGCCGTTCCGGATCGCGCGCGGCGATCCAGCGCACCCCGGCGTTGCGCAAAGTCGCGATCTCCCGTTAGAAGGGACGCGTGCTGCTCGCCGCGCTGATCTGGCTCGCCCCGCTCCCGTTCCTCGCGGCGCGTCCTGTGCCGCAGGGCGGCTACACGACCGAGAAGCACCCCGAGCTCGGCCTCACGTTCCCCCGCGCCCGCGACTACGAGCAGATCCCCACGCAGCCGGACGAGCCCTTCGTCGTCCTCTACTACGCGCAGAAGGTGGAGAAGAGCGCGCACGGCGCGCGTCCGGAGCTCAACGTCGTCTGGATCGACGAGGTCCCCGACAAGAAGCCCGCGACGGGCGCCGGGGCCGACGCGCCCCCCCCGCCGCCGAGCCCCGAGGGCGAGACGAAGCCCGAGGGCGGTTCCACGGCGCCCGGCGACAAGCAGGCCAAGCCGCCGATCAACAGCCTCGAGCGGTGGGTCGAGCAGCGGCTGAACGGATTCGAACTCGTCGACGGCAAGGAAGGAAAGGTCAAGAAGGGTTGGGGAGCGCGCGAGTACCTGCTGCGCGCCAAGCCCGTGAAGGGCCGGCCGGCGGGCTCGGCGCGCGGTTGGGTCTACGCCTGGCGTGGCGCGGGACGAACGGTCGCCTTCGTCGGTTTCGCGAACTCCGAGGACTACGACAAGCACGTCGAAATCTGGCGCGAATCGGCCGAGAAAGTGGACCTCGACGAGCCGGAGGAGGCTTCGACCGCGAAGCTCGAGAAGCGGTACGCGGCGACGAAGCTGCGCGAGATCCCGTTCCGCATCGAGGTGCGCAAGAAGCTCGTGCGCGGCTGGAAAGCCGAGGACACGGAGAACTTCATCGTCGTCTACGACACGCCCGACGTCCCGCTCGTGCGAAAGCTCCTGGGCGACCTCGAGGTCATCCGGAAGGAGTACGAGAAGCTCTTTCCCTCGGTGCAGCCCGTCACCGCGATCTCGACCGTGCGCGTGTGCAAGAACCGCGACGAGTACATGACGTACGGCGGCATCCCGGGATCCGCCGGCTATTGGAACTCGGCGACGGAGGAACTCGTCCTCTACGACGCCGAGAAAGTGGTGAAGGGCGGCGGGAAGAGCGACGCGGACACGTTCATCGTGCTCTACCACGAGGCCTTCCACCAGTACATCCACTACTCGACGGGCGAGCTGCCGCCGCACTCGTGGTTCAACGAAGGGCATGGCGACTTCTTCTCGGGCGCGCGCGTGCGCGACGGCAAGGTGCGCGGGATCGGCCCGAATCCGTGGCGCGCCGCGTACATCCAGGCCATGGTCGAAGCGCGCCAGAGCGTGCCGTGGGGCGAGATCATCCACTTCGAGCAGGCCGACTACTATCGCGGCGACCGCGTCGGCCTGTGCTACGCGCAGGGCTGGGCGATGATCTACTTCCTGCGCACGTCGCCGGTCGTCGCGAAGAAGCCGGAGTGGGCCCGGATCCTGCCGACGTACTTCGACACCCTGAAGAGCGCGTGGTCCGAGGAACTCGCCACGCTCGAAGCCTCCGGCAAGAAGGACGATCGCGTCAAGCGCTTCGAATCGGGACTCGCCGCGCGCAAAAAGGCCTGCGAGACCGCATTTCAGGGCGTCGACGTGGAGGCCCTCGACCTCGCGTGGCAGGAGTTCGTGCGCGCGATGGAGCTGCCCAAGTCGAAGTGATCGCGCTCGAGCGGCCTCGAGACGGCCGCGTCTCCCGGGCCTTCGCCCTCGCCCCGGGGTGCCGCATTCCGGAGTAGGCTAGGAGGGGAACACGATGAACTCACTTCGCCATGCGCAGCTCCTGGCTGCCCTGTTTCTCGGCGCCGCACCCGCGGCGGCGCAGATCCAACTCGCCTCCGTGCCCTGCGTGGCCGACGCCGCGATCTACTCCGAATCGGGTGCGGTCGCGAACGGCTCGGGCGAGAACCTGTTCGTGGGCGCCAACAGCGCGGGGAACGTGCGCCGATCTCTCGTGCGCTTCGACCTCGCGTCCGCGGTACCGCCCGGCTCGGTGGTGGTCGGCGCGTACCTCAGCGTCAGCGTGAACCAGGGCAACCCGGGGCCCGAGCCGTTGCGCGCACGCCGCGTTCTCGCGAGCTGGGCGGAGGGGCCGGCGAACCCCAGCGGCTCCGAGGGGCAAGGCGCGGCCGCGAGCGGTTCCGACGTGACGTGGACCCTGCGTGACTTCGCGGCCGGCCTCGCCTGGGCGGCGCCGGGAGGCGACCTCGCGCTCGAGAACTCGTTCAGCGGCAACCTGAGCGACAGCGGGACCTCGGGGTTCGACGCGACGGCGGCCGGCCTCGCGGACATCCAGGCCTGGGTCGACCAGCCGGCCCTGAACCTCGGCTGGGCGCTGCTCGGGAACGAGACCACGGCGAGCAGCGCGAAGCGCCTCGACAGCCGCACGGCCGCGAACGCGAACGCGCGTCCGCTGCTCCAGGTGACCTACTTCGCGCCCGGGGCGCAGCCCAGCACGTTCTGCCCGGCGAACGCGAACTCGACCGGTGGACCGGCTTCGATCGCGTCGAGCGGGACGACGAGCGTGGCCGCCAATGCGTTCACGCTGCTCGCGAGCGGCCTGCCGGTGAGCAGCGCGGGCACGTTCTTCTTCGGACCACGGGACGCGAGCGCGGTCGCCTTCGGTGACGGGATCCTGTGCGTGGCCGGCCCGTTCCGACGCCTGGGTGTGCAGTCCGTCAGCCCGGC
This sequence comes from Planctomycetota bacterium, assembly GCA_026692665.1. Classification (GTDB taxonomy): domain Bacteria; phylum Planctomycetota; class UBA1135; order UBA1135; genus JAEUHZ01. The sequence continues at coordinate 1,612 of JAPLOF010000015.1, read as the reverse complement.
CGGAACGGTGTCGCGTGGAATCGACTTCTCGACGTTCCCGGGCACGCTGCTCGCGCCGGGATCCCGCGCCGCGTTCCAGTTCTGGTTCCGGGACCCGGCCGCGGGTGGCGCCGGCTTCAGCGTGTCGAACGCGTTGCTCGTGCCGTTCTTCCCCTGACGGCCAGGACGCGCTGACCGCGGACCGATTGCGCCGAGTTCAGGAGGCCGACGCGACCGCTCCCGAGTTGCGCAGCGCCGTGAGCACGCGCTCGCGCGCCGCGGGCCGGCACACGAGGAACTCGTCGACGCGCGGATCGGGCTGGTTGTAGACCAGTTCCGCGCCGCCGAGCCGCGACACGCTCCAGCCCAGAGCGCGCGCGACGATCTCGGGCGCGCACGTGTCCCACTCCTTCAGTCCCTTCCTGTGCGCGTAGACGTCGGCTTCGCCCAGCAGGAGCAGGGCGACCTTGTTGCCGACGCTGCCCGAATGGACCTGCGTCCCGCCGATCTCGGCCGCGAAACTCGGCATCCACGACGGCGTGTGGCTGCGGGACACGGCGATGCGCGGCGGAACGGGCTCGCGCGAGTCTCCGCGCGCCACGGACCCGGCGCCGAGGACTCCGCCCCACGAGCGTCCGTTGCCGATCGCGCCCCACAGGATCCGGTCTTGGGCCGGGAGACCCACGACCCCGAGGACCGGGCGGCCGGCGATCACGAGCGCGACGTGGACGGCCCAGTCCGAGCGGTGCTGGCTGTACTCCCGCGTACCGTCGAGCGGATCGACGATCCACGTGCGCGGGCTCGCGAGCCGCGCGCTGGTGTCCGCGGTCTCCTCCGACAGGATCGCGTCGTCGGGAAATCGGCCGCGCAGGAACCCCTGCAGGAAGCCGTCGGCACCCTGGTCGCCGACGTCGGCCAGGATGCCCTCCTCCTTCCAGCGCCCCGTCGCCCGCACGGCGAGGGCGCGCTCGCCCGCGGTGCGCGCGGCGCCGATCACGGCCTCCAGGTCGGAACGCAGGTGTGCGGGGAGGTCGTGCGGCAGCATGGACCGGTGTCCTCCCAGGTGCGGCGCGCGCTGTCAAGCGATCTCCGGGCCGCTAGACTGCCGCTTCCACGACCCCGTACAGGAGAACCTCACATGCCCATCGACGTCGGCACCGCCGCCCCGGACTTCACCCTCAAGACCCAGGACGAGAAGGACTGGAAGCTCTCCGCCCACAAGGGCAAGAACGTCGTCCTGCTCTGGTACCCACTCGACTGGAGCCCGACCTGCGAGAAGGAGAACTGCAAGATCAGCAAGGAGCCGGTCCTCGCGGGCTCGGACGTCGTGGTGGTCGGAATCAGCCGCGATTCGACCTGGTCCCACAAGGCCTGGAAGGCCTCGAAGGGGATCGCGCACGACCTGCTCGCCGATCCGATGCTCGAGGTGACCGCCAAGTTCGGACTCGTCCACCCCGCCAAGTTCATCAGCCACCGCGCGACCGTCGTCATCGACAAGACGGGCAAGGTCGCGTTCGCCGAGGTCCAGGAGAAGACCGGCGACGAGCGGAACTGGGCCCCGGTGCAGGCTGCGCTGAAGAAGCTGAAGTAGCGGGTACGGAGCCAGGCACAACTCCGCCGCTTTCGATCCGCC